>NZ_JBFAGK010000021.1:0-173462 GCF_040660135.1 Streptomyces sp. NPDC050997 | reverse complement strand
ACAACACCCACGCCACGGGGGTCGCCCAAAACCGGGGTCTGACCGGGCTGCACCCCCCCCCCCCCCCCCCACACCCCCCCCCCCCCCCCGGGGGGGGGGCCGCCCCCCCCCCCCCCCCACCGGTCCAGCACGTCGGTCACGTGCCCCACGTCACCGGACACCGTCGCGAGGCCGATGCCGGCCCGCCGGTGCAGGTCCAGGTGTTCCACCTCGGCCGCGCTCACCGCGTACTTCCGCTGGAGCTCGGCGACGATCGGGCGGACGACGGAGCGCTTCTCCTTCAACGACCGTACGTCGCCGAGGAGAAGGTCGAAGGACAGAGTCCCCACATACATGTGTGTAACCGGTTCACCCGCCGGTCCGGGATCGATGGCCCCGCCATCCGTGTGGCAGGGACATCAGAACCGTACAACGAACGGCCGGGGCCGATCGACGGAATAACTCTCCGTCGACCGGCCCCGGACCGGACCGTCTCGGAAGTCCGAGCGCTTACGCGCGCGGCTTCTCCCGCATCTCGTACGTCGCGATGACGTCGTCGATCTTGATGTCGTTGAAGTTTCCGAGGTTGATACCGCCCTCGAAGCCTTCGCGGATCTCGGTGACGTCGTCCTTGAAGCGACGCAGCCCGGAGATGTTGAGGTTCTCCGCCACGACCTTGCCGTCGCGGACGAGGCGCGCCTTGGTGTTGCGCTTGACCTCGCCCGAGCGGACCAGGACACCGGCGATGTTGCCCAGCTTGGACGACTTGAAGACCTCGCGGATCTCCGCCGTGCCGAGCTCGACCTCCTCGTACTCCGGCTTGAGCATGCCCTTGAGGGCCGCCTCGATCTCCTCGATGGCCTGGTAGATCACCGAGTAGTACCGGACGTCGACGCCCTCGCGGTCCGCCATCTGCGCCGCGCGGCCCGCAGCGCGGACGTTGAAGCCGATGACGATGGCGTCGGAGCCGGTCGCCAGGTCGATGTCCGACTCGGTGACCGCACCCACACCACGGTGCAGGACGCGGATGTCGACCTCTTCGCCGACGTCGAGCTGGAGCAGCGAGGACTCGAGAGCCTCCACCGAACCGGACGCGTCGCCCTTGATGATGAGGTTGAGTTCCTGCACCAGACCGGCCTTGAGGGCCTCGTCCAGGTTCTCCAGGGAGAACCGGACACCCCGGCGGGCGAAGTTGGCGTTCCGCTCACGAGCGGCACGCTTCTCGGCGATCTGACGCGCCGTACGGTCCTCGTCGACAACCAGGAAGTTGTCGCCGGCGCCCGGGACGTTGGTGAGACCGAGGACGAGGACCGGAGTCGAGGGACCCGCCTCTTCCACGTTCTCGCCCTTGTCGTCGAGCATCGCGCGGACTCGGCCGTACGCGTCGCCGACCACCATGGTGTCGCCGACCCGCAGGGTGCCTCGCTGCACCAGGACGGTCGCGACGGCACCGCGGCCACGGTCGAGGTGCGACTCGATCGCAATACCCTGCGCGTCCTGCTCCGGGTTGGCCCGCAGGTCGAGCGAGGCGTCCGCGGTGAGGACCACGGCCTCCAGCAGGCTCTCGATGTTGAGGCCCTGCTTGGCGGAGATGTCGACGAACATCGTGTCGCCGCCATACTCCTCGGCCACCAGCCCGTACTCGGTCAGCTGACCGCGCACCTTGGTCGGGTCGGCGCCCTCGACGTCGATCTTGTTGACCGCGACGACGATCGGGACGTCGGCCGCCTTGGCGTGGTTGAGCGCCTCGACCGTCTGCGGCATGACGCCGTCGTTGGCCGCGACGACCAGGATCGCGATGTCGGTCGACTTCGCACCACGAGCACGCATGGCGGTGAACGCCTCGTGACCCGGGGTGTCGATGAAGGTGATCCTGCGCTCTTCATCGTTGACCTGGGTGGCGACCTGGTACGCACCGATGTGCTGCGTGATACCGCCGGCCTCGCCCGCGACGACGTTCGTCTTGCGGATGGTGTCCAGCAGTCGGGTCTTACCGTGGTCGACGTGACCCATGACGGTCACGACCGGCGGACGCGGCATGAGGAATTCCTCGCCGCCCTCGTCCTCGCCGAACTCGATGTCGAAGGACTCGAGCAGCTCGCGGTCCTCCTCCTCCGGGCTGACGATCTCGAGGACGTAGTTCATCTCGTCCGCGAGGAGCTTCAGCGTCTCGTCGGAGACGGACTGCGTGGCAGTGACCATCTCGCCGAGGTTCATCATCACGGCGACGAGCGACGCCGGGTTGGCGTTGATCTTCTCCGCGAAGTCGGTGAGGGACGCACCGCGCGACAGGCGGACGGACTGTCCGTTGCCGCGAGGCAGCATGACGCCGCCGACCGACGGGGCCTGCATGGCCTCGTACTCCTGGCGCCTCTGCCGCTTCGACTTGCGACCGCGACGCGCGGGACCGCCGGGACGACCGAAGGCGCCCTGCGTGCCACCACGGCCACCGGGACCACCGGGACGACCGCCGAAGCCGGGACGACCGCCGCCGCCACCGGGACCACCGGGACGACCGGCGAAGCCGCCGCCACCGCCACCGGGACCACCCGGACGACCGGCGAAGCCGCCGCCGCCACCACCGGGACCGGCCGGACGACCGGCGAAGCCGCCGCCACCCGGACGACCGCCGCCGGCACCGCCGGGACGACCGGCACCGCCGGGACCGCGACCACCGGGACCGCCGCCACCGGGACGGGGGCCGGCAGCCGGACGCTGCGGCATCATGCCGGGGTTCGGACGGGCGCCGCCGGGACCACCGCCGGGACGCGGACCGCCGCCCTGCGGGCGGGGCATGCCGCCCGGGCTGGGACGAGCGCCGCCCGGAGACTGCGGACGGGGACCGCCCGACGCGCCCTGGGGACGGGGACCGCCGCCCTGACCGGCGCCCTGCGGACGCGGAGCGCCGCCGGGGCCGCCCTGGCCGCCGGGACGCGGGGCACCGCCCGGACGGGGCGTCTGCGGACGCGCCATGCCGGTGGAGCCACCAGAGGTGAACGGGTTGTTGCCCGGACGGGGACCGGCCGGACGGGCACCGGGACGCGGCGCCTGGCCACCCGGACGCTGACCACCGGGACGCTCGCCACGGTCACCACGACCCTGGCCGCCCTGGCCGGGGCCGGACGGACGGGCGCCTGGACGCGCACCCTGACCCTGGCCCTGGCCCTGACCCTGACCGGCCGGACGCGGAGCGCCCGGACGGGGGCCGGAGCCGGAACCGGAGCCGGAGGCGGCCGGTGCTGCGGGAGCGGCCGGAGCGGCCGGAGCCGCCGGGGGGGCCGTGAACTCGGGCGCGGTCGGAGCCGGGGACGCCGGGGCGGGCCGCGGCGCGGGCTTCGGGCCCGGAGTGGGACGGGGGCCGGGAGCGGCCTGCGCGGCGGGAGCCGCGGGCTTCTCGGCGGCGGCCGGCTTGGGGGCCGGCGGGCGCGGGGCTGCCGGACGGGCGGCCTGCGCGGGAGAGGGGGCGCCCGGCTTGGCCGGGGCAGCCTTGCGTGCGGCGGGCTTGCCGCCTCCGTTGCCCTGCTGGAGGGCATCGGTCAGCTTGCGTACAACGGGCGCCTCGATCGTCGAGGACGCCGAACGGACAAATTCACCGAGTTCTTGGAGCTTGGCCATGACGACCTTGCTCTCCACCCCGAACTCCTTGGCGAGTTCGTATACCCGGACCTTAGCCACTTCGCTCCTTTTAGGTCCGGGTTGCGTCCGGACCGTCGCTACTTCATGGGCGTACTCATCGCGTGCTCATCGAGTGCTCATCGCAATCTCGACCTACTTCCAACTCGCGGGGTACCAGCGCCGCACGGGGTTCCGCGCGACGCTTTTTACGGTGTTGCCTGCTCGACGTAGCGGCGCAATGCCGTGGTGTCGAGCGGTCCCGGGGCGCGCAACGCCCTTGGGAACGCCCGACGGCGTATCGCCAGGTCGAGACAGACCAGGGCGGGGTGCACATACGCACCCCGGCCGGGCAGCGTACCGCGATCATCGGGGACGCATTCGCCCTCGATCGCCACGGTCCGCAGCAAGTCCTTCTTGGCCGCTCGGTCCCGGCACCCCACACAGGTGCGCTCAGGGCATGCGCGGGCACGCGTCCGGCCAGACACTCTTAAGTCTACCTCCCCGCACCGACCTCACCCCTTTGGGGCAAGCATCGAACAGTTGCCGCGCACCAAACTGTCGTGATCTGAGCGACCTGCGGCTTGGATCTATTCCCCGGGCTGCTCGGTGTCCGGCCGGATGTCGATGCGCCAGCCGGTGAGACGGGCCGCGAGCCGGGCGTTCTGCCCTTCCTTGCCGATCGCAAGGGACAGCTGGTAATCGGGCACGGTCACCCGTGCCGATCGGGCTGCCATGTCCACGACCTCGACCTTGGAGACGCGGGCCGGGGACAGCGCGTTCGCGACCATCTCGGCCGGGTCGTCCGACCAGTCGACGATGTCGATCTTCTCACCATTGAGCTCGCCCATGACATTGCGCACCCGTCCGCCCATGGGGCCGATGCAGGCACCCTTGGCGTTCAGACCCGAACGGGTGGACCGGACGGCGATCTTCGTGCGGTGTCCGGCCTCTCGGGCGATGGCGGCGATCTCGACGGAACCGTCGGCGATCTCCGGCACCTCCAGGGCGAAGAGCTTCTTCACCAGATTGGGATGTGTGCGGGAGAGGGTCACGGACGGACCGCGCACCCCCTTCGCCACGCGTACGACGTACGACCGAAGGCGCATGCCGTGCTGGTACGTCTCGCCCGGCACCTGCTCCTGCACCGGCAGGATGGCCTCCAGCTTGCCGATGTCCACCAGCACGTTCTTCGGGTCGCGCCCCTGCTGGACCACGCCGGTGACGATGTCGCCCTCACGGCCCGCGTACTCGCCCAGCGTCGCGTCGTCCTCGGCGTCGCGCAGCCGCTGCAGGATGACCTGCTTGGCGGTGGTGGCGGCGATACGGCCGAAGCCGGACGGGGTGTCGTCGAACTCGCGGGCCTCCTGGCCCTCTTCGAGGTCGTCCGGGTCCTCCTTCGCCCACACGGTCACATGCCCGGTCTCCCGGTTGAGCTCCACGCGCGCGTGACGGCGGCTTCCCTCGGTGCGGTGGTAGGCGATGAGGAGGGCCGACTCGATCGCCCCGACCAGCAGGTCGAAGGAGATCTCCTTCTCCCGAACCAAGCCCCGCAGGGCGCTCATATCGATGTCCACGGCTACGCCTCCTCTTCTTCCGTCATGTCCTGCTTGTCCTTGCGGTTGAACTCGACCTGCACGCGCGCCTTGTCGATGTCCGAGAAGGCGAGTCTGCGGTGGGTGGCCTTGCGGCCCTTCACACCCGGCACTTCGACGTCGAGACCCTCGTCGTCGACCTGGAGGATCCGGGCGACCAGTTCGTCGCCCTCGTGCGGCTGGAACTTCACCAGTCGGTCGACGGCGCGTACGAAGTGCCGGTGCTCCTTGAGGAGGCGCTCCGCGCCGGGGGTTCCGACTTCGAGGGTGTACTCGCCCTCCCCCATCGCGTCCGTCTCGTCGAGCTTCGCCGAGAGCGCGCGGCTCACATCGGCGATCTGGTCCAGGTCCGCACCGGTGTCGGAGTCGACGACGACGCGCAGCACACGCTTGCGTCCGACCGAGTCCACCGCGATCTCCTCGAGATCGAGGCCCTGGGAGCCGACGAGCGGTTCCAGAAGTTCTCGCAGCCTCTCGCTCTGGGTGGTGCTCATCCGGGTGACTCCTCGGCCGCGTGTGCTGTTGTGGGGAACGTCGCGTGTCTGGTCAAAGGGTATCCGGTCCCAGGGTGTGTTGCCGTCCACGGGGCGCCCGCGGGCCCCGGCGCGGGCCCCGGCGCGGGCTCTGGCTGCGCCGATGAGCGGCGGCGATGAGCGTCGGTGGGCCGGTCCGCGGGTACCGTGATCACCGGCGGGGCCGCCCTCCCCGCCCGTGTGTTCGTACGAGCTCCAGAGGACGTCTGCCGTGCCGTACCCCCCACCGTCGCGCACCCCCTCGGGGCCGCGCAGAAGAGCGCTGCTCGTCTCGGCCGCCGGGGCCGCCGCCCTGTCGGCGGGCTGCTCCGCCGGTTCCGACGGATCCGGGGAGCGCGCGGGCGGCAGTCCGTCGGTCACGGCGCGGGCACGCGCGCGTGCGGCCCGGGACAGCCGGGGACTGACCGAGCGGTACGACGCCGTCCTCACCGCGTATCCCGCGCTGGCGGACCGGCTGGGGCCATTGCGGGCGGCGGTCGCGCGGCACACGGAGGCGTTCGGGGGCGCTGCCCAGGGGGCTTCCGGGAAGGCATCCGAGGCCGCTGCCTCTCCTCCGCCCTCCGCTTCCCCGTCGCCCGCCGTACCGGGGACCGAGCGGGACGCCCTCGCCGAACTGGCCGCCGCCGAGCGGTCGCTCGCGGACCGGCGCGCGAAGGCGCTGCTCGAGGTGCCGGGCGAACTGGCACGGCTGCTGGCCTCGGTCGCGGCGGCCGGCGCGGCGCACGCGTACCTGCTGACGGAGGACACGAAGTGACGGAACGGGAGACGGAACGGGAGCTGACGGCCCTGCAGGCCGCACTGGCCGCCGAGCACGCGGCGGTGTACGGCTACGGGGTCGTCGGCGGCCGGGTCCCGGAGGGTCGGCGTACCGAGGCGAAGGCCGCGTACGACGCCCACCGCGCCCGGCGGGACGCGTTGGTCCGCCAGGTGCGGGACCTGGACGGCACCCCGGTGTCCGCGGCGGCGGCGTACGCGCTGCCCTTCCCGGTGCCGGACTCGTCCGCGGCGGTGCGGCTGGCCGCCGAGCTGGAGGACCGGATGGCCGGGGTGTACTCCGATCTGGTGCGGGCGGCCACGGGCGAGCGGCGGGGCACGGCGGCCGGGGCGCTGCGGGAGGCGGCGGTGCGGGCGGTGCGCTGGCGCGGCGAGAGCGTAGCCTTCCCTGGGCTCGCCGAGCGGGCCAGGACCGCTACGGCGTCGCCATCGGCGACGCCCACCGCGTAGCACGTACTGCTCGATCCGTACGGGAAGGGAACGACTCGCGCATGGCTTTCGAACCGCCGCCGCGGCTGGTGAGGGCGCTCGGTGAGACGGCACCGGACGGTGACGGCTGGTTGGAGAAGCTGCCCGAGGCGGCCCGACAGGCCGTCGCGCTGCGCGAATCGACGGTGGAGCGGGTGCAGGTGCCCGGTGGGCGCAGCAGCCTGGTGGTGCTGGTGCGGCGGCCGGACGGGACGCCCGCGGCGCTGAAGCTGGCCCCGCCCCGGGCACGTCCGGAGAGCGAGCGGGCCGCGCTCGTCCGGTGGGCCGGCCTGGGCGCCGTACAGCTGCTCGACCCCTTCGTGGCGGAGGGCGTGCTGCTCCTGGAGCGGCTGCATCCGGATGTGTCGGTGCGCTCGCTGCCGGAGGCGAAGGCGCTGCTGGAGGCGGCGGGGACGCTGCGGCGGCTGTGGGTGGAGCCCGGGGACCATGCCTTCGAGACGGTTGCCGGGCGGACCGGGCGGCAGGCCGGGGCGATGCGGGCGAGCGCCGTCGCCGACGCGGAGCTGGCTCCGCTGGTGGACGCGGCCCTCGCGGCCCGTGCGGACCTGCTGGCCGCGCCGCCCGAGCGACGACTGCTGCACGGGACGTTCCGGCAGAGCAAGGTGCTCGCCGGGGAGCGGATGCCGTGGCTGGCCGTGGGGCCCGATCCGGTGGTCGGCGAGTGCGCCTTCGATCTGGCGCGGCTGGTGCGGGACCGGGTGGAGGACCTGATCGCCTCGCCGTCGGGCGCGGCGACGACCCGGCGGCGGGTGAAGCGGCTCGCGGAGTCGCTGGACGTGGACCAGGAGCGGCTGCGGGGCTGGACGCTGTTCCGGGCGGTGGAGTCCGGGGTGCGGGCCCTTCGGGTGGGGCGGCCGAAGGACGCGGAGTTGTTGCTGGAGTTCGCCGGGTGGCTTTGAGGGGTGACGGCAGCCCGCGTCCCTCAGAGCGTCACCCAGCCGTCGGACGCGGTGCGGAACTCGCTTGCGTGGGCGTGGAGTTCGACGTCGGTGGCGCCGGCCTGCATCGTGGCGGCCGGGGCGAACACCCCGGCCGCGGCACCTCGTTCCCTGGTTCTCCGAGAGGTTTCCTCAGGCGGTCGTGAGGCGCGCGATCGCCTCGTCCACCGTCAGCTCCTCGCGCTCACCGGTCCGGCGGTCCTTCAGTTCCAGCACGCCCTCGGCGGAACGCCGTCCGGCCACCAGGATCTGCGGTACGCCCATCAGCTCCGAGTCGGTGAACTTCACGCCCGGGGAGACACCGGCCCGGTCGTCCACCAGGACGCGCAGTCCGGCGGCCGCCAGCTTGTCGGAGACGTCGAGGGCGAGTTCGGTCTGCAGCGCCTTGCCCGCGGCGACGACGTGCACATCGGCCGGGGCGACCTCGGCGGGCCAGCACAGGCCCTTGTCGTCGGCGGTCTGCTCGGCGAGGGCGGCGACCGCGCGGGAGACGCCGATGCCGTAGGAGCCCATGGTCACCCGGACCGGCTTGCCGTTCTGGCCGAGGACGTCGAGCTTGAGGGCGTCGGCGTACTTGCGGCCCAGCTGGAAGATGTGGCCGATCTCGATGGCGCGGTCCAGCTTGAGGCCGGTGCCGCAGTTCGGGCAGGGGTCGCCCTCCTGGACGACCACGACGTCGACGTACGCGTCGACCTCGAAGTCACGGCCCGCGACCACGTTCCTCGCGTGCGTGTGCTCCTTGTTGGCGCCCGTGATCCAGGAGGTGCCCGGCGCCACCCTCGGGTCGGCGATGTACTGGACCTTCTCCAGGCTCTGCGGGCCGACATAGCCGCGCACCAGGTCCGGGCGGCCCACGAAGTCCTCGGCGGTGACCAGCTCGACCGCGGCCGGCGCGAAGTGCGCCTCCACCTTGTCCAGGTCGACCTCGCGGTCACCGGGCACGCCGACGGCGACGATCTCGCCGTCCACCTTCACGAGGAGGTTCTTGAGGGTCGCGGAGGCCGGGACGCCGAGGTGCGCGGCGAGGGTCTCGATGGTGGGGGTGTCGGGGGTCGGGATCTCTTCGAGCGCGGCCACGCCGTCGGCGTCCACCGTCTTCAGCTCGTATGTGATCGCCTCGGTGTTGGCCGCGAAGTCGCAGTTCGGGCAGTCGGCGAAGGTGTCCTCGCCGGCGCCTGCCGGGGCCAGGAACTCCTCCGACTTCGAGCCGCCCATGGCGCCCGCGGTGGCGGCGCAGATGCGGTAGTCGAGGCCGAGACGCTCGAACACCTTCTGGTACGCCTGGCGGTGCAGCGCGTAGGACCGGGCGAGGCCCTCGTCCTCCGTGTCGAAGGAGTAGGAGTCCTTCATCAGGAACTCACGGCCGCGCAGGATGCCGGCACGGGGGCGGGCCTCGTCGCGGTACTTGTGCTGGATCTGGTAGAGGATGACCGGCAGGTCCTTGTAGGAGGACGCCTGGTCCTTCACCAGCAGCGTGAAGATCTCCTCATGGGTCGGGCCGAGGAGGTAGTCACCGCCCTTGCGGTCCTGGAGGCGGAACAGTTCGGGGCCGTACTCCGCCCAGCGACCGGTCGCCTCGTACGGCTCGCGCGGCAGCAGCGCGGGGAGCAGCACCTCCTGGGCGCCGATCGCGTCCATCTCCTCGCGGACGATCCGCTCCACGTTGGCGAGGACCTTCTTGCCGAGCGGCAGCCAGCTCCACAGACCGGCCGCGGTACGGCGGACGTAGCCGGCCCGGACGAGCAGCTTGTGACTGAGGACCTCGGCGTCCGCCGGGTCGTCGCGCAGCGTCTTCGCCAACAACTGGGACATGCGCTGGACCGGTGCGTTCGCCATGGTTCTCGTACTCCTGCTGATTGCGGGTGATGCCAGGAGGTTAGCCGGGGGGTCCATCCCGTTGGAAATCGATTGGCCCCGCGCTATCGCCTGCGGAGCGGCAGCGGGGCGCCCATCACCGCGTACGGCTTCGGCGCGCTGGGGAACAGGACCTGACGGGCGAGGTCCTGGTAGCCGAGGGAGTGGTAGAGGCCGCGGGCCGGGCTGTCGGTGTCGATCGCGGAGAGGATCGAGCGGGGTTCGACGGCGGCGTCGGTGATCGTGGTGATCAGCGACCGGCCGATGCCGCGGTTCTGGTAGCGGGGGTGCACGTGCAGTTCGGTGATCACGAAGGAGTTGTCGAGCCAGTCGTCGCAGTGGCGTGCTCGGAGATACGGCTCCACCACGGTGGACCACCAGTGGGTGCGGTTGTTCGGCATACCGTAGACGAACCCCACGAGGTTGGCTCCGGCTGTCGCCCCGAGGGCCCTGGCTCCCGAGTGGGTCATGTGACGGAGGACGATCTGGCGGCGTACGGCGATCTCGTCGGGGCCGAGTCCGAAGGCGATGGCTTGGACTGCCAGGGCCTCGTCCACGTGCGCGGAGAGGTCCAAGGGGCCGATGACGAGGTCCATGCGGGGAGCGTACAGGGGGGTGCGCACGTCCTGCGGTCACCGTCCGTCTAGAACAACACACTCATGAACGCGCCCACTTCCTGGAAGCCGACCCTTCGATACGTGCGCCTCGCCGCCGTGTTGAAGTCGTTCACGTAGAGGCTGGCGACCGGGGCCACGTCCGCGAGGGCGTAGCTGAGGACCGCTGCCATGCCGGGGGCGGCGAGGCCCCTGCCCCGGTACTCCGGGGCCACCCAGACGCCCTGGATCTGGCAGGCGCGGTCGGTCGCGGCGCCGATCTCCGCCTTGAACGCGACCTTGCCGTGGTGGTCGAGGCGGGCGAAGGAGCGGCCGGCGCCGACGAGTTCGGCGACGCGGGCCTGGTACAACAGCCCTCCGTCCCCGGCCATCGGGGAGACTCCGACCTCCTCGGTGAACATCGCCACGCACGCCGGCATGATCGTTTCCATCTCGTCCTTGCGGATGCGACGGACGTAGGGATCCGGGGCGATGCCGGTGGTCATGCGGTCGGCGACCATGAGGGGCTGTTGACGGCGCACCTCGCGGGCCGGGCCCCAGCTGGGTTCGAGCAACCGCCAGAGCTGGGAGGTGGGTTCGGCGGGGCCGACGATGGAGGAGCAGCGGCGGCCGGCCCGGCGGGCCCGGTCGGCGAAGGCCCGGACGGCGCGCGGGGTGGCGCAGATCGGGACCAGGTTGGCGCCCGCGTAGCACAGGGACGTCAGCATGCCGTCCTCGTACCAGCCCCACATCTCGCCGCCGAGCCGCCATGGGTCGAGGCCCGCGACCTGGATCCGGGATGTCACGAAGGCGTTGGCGACCGGCTCGCGGTCGAGGACGGCGAGCGCGGCGTCCAGGTCGCTCGGTTCGAGGACCCGGGAGGTCGTCTGGGTCAACACGCGCGGGGCCTCACACTGGGGTCTGCTGATCTCCGCACTGTACCTGCGGAAGCTGAGCGGCGCCGCCCTGTGTTGGCGCCCGCTTGTCCGTAACCGTCTGCCGGGGTTCCGGCCCTGGGGGCTGCCCGTCCCACTCCCTGGGGGCTGCCGCCCCCAGACCCCCGCTTCGGCCCTGAAGGGGCCTCGTCCTCAAACGCCGGACGGGCTGGGATTGTCTGGACCGGTGCGTGAAAAGTCACGCCGGTCGTTGTCCGAAAGCGTCGGCCCTCGACCGAATCCGTCAGCCGGCCACCGAACCCGTCAGCCCGCAATCGGGACCGCAACCCTCAACCCGCCACCGAACCCGTCAGACCGCAACCGGGGCCCTCAGCCCGTCACCGAATCCCTCAGACCGCAACCGAGACCCTCAGCCCGCCACCGGGACCCTCAGCCCTCAGCCGGGACCCTCAGCCCTCAGCCAGGACCCTCAGCCCGCAACCGCGACCCTCAGCCCGCCACCGACACCGACGGCTCGCCCGAGATCACGCCGTCCGCCTCCATCTGCTCGGCCAGCTTCATGGCCTCCTCGATGAGGGTCTCCACGATCTTCGACTCGGGGACGGTCTTGATGACCTCGCCCTTGACGAAGATCTGGCCCTTTCCGTTGCCGGAGGCGACACCGAGGTCGGCCTCTCGGGCCTCGCCCGGGCCGTTGACGACGCAGCCCATGACGGCGACGCGCAGCGGGACCTCCATGCCGGTCAGGCCCGCGGTGACCTCTTCGGCCAGCTTGTAGACGTCGACCTGGGCGCGGCCGCAGGACGGGCAGGATACGATTTCCAGTCCGCGCTGCTTGAGGTTGAGCGACTCCAGGATCTGGTTGCCGACCTTGACCTCCTCGACGGGGGGCGCGGAGAGGGAGACCCGGATCGTGTCGCCGATGCCCTCGCTCAGCAGGGCGCCGAAGGCGACCGCCGACTTGATCGTGCCCTGGAACGCCGGGCCCGCCTCGGTCACACCGAGGTGGAGGGGGTAGTCGCAGGCGGCGGCCAGCTGGCGGTAGGCCTCGATCATCACGACCGGGTCGTTGTGCTTCACCGAGATCTTGATGTCCCGGAAGCCGTGCTCCTCGAAGAGGGACGCCTCCCACAGGGCGGACTCGACCAGGGCCTCGGGGGTCGCCTTGCCGTACTTCTGGAGCAGGCGCTGGTCCAGCGATCCGGCGTTGACCCCGATCCGGATCGGCGTGCCGTGGTCCTTCGCGGCCCGCGCGATCTCCTTGACCTTGTCGTCGAACTGCTTGATGTTGCCGGGGTTCACCCGGACCGCGGCGCAGCCGGCCTCGATGGCCGCGAAGACGTACTTCGGCTGAAAGTGGATGTCCGCGATGACCGGGAGCTGCGACTTGCGCGCGATCGTCGCGAGGGCGTCGGCGTCGTCCTGGGTGGGGCAGGCCACCCGGACGATCTGGCAGCCGGAGGCGGTGAGCTCGGCGATCTGCTGGAGGGTGGCGCCGATGTCGGACGTACGGGTCGTGGTCATCGACTGCACGGACACCGGGGCGTCTCCGCCGACCGCCACGGAGCCGACCTGGATCTGCCGGCTCTTACGGCGCTCGGCGAGCTTGGTCGGAACGGACGGCATGCCGAGAGAAATCGCAGTCATCTGCTGTGCAACCCCAAGTCGTGGATCAAGGTTCGGTCCCGTCAGCAGCGGGCTCCGAGCTTCGAGATTACGGCACGAGCGTGAACTCAGGCGCACGGCGTCCCATCGGTTCGTCCGGTGGCGCCTCATCGGTTCGTCCGATGGCGTCCCCTCGCGGCCGACCGGGCGTGGCCCCCGATCAGGAGGACACACTCCTTGGCCGATCACCCTGGCGGAGAGACGAACGGCACCCTCCACTCGTACCGACTGCGCGAGTGAAGGGTGCCGCTTCGAGGGTTGTCGCGGAAGACAACGACCGTGTGTCAGCTGATCCTTACGGGGTTGACGACATCGGCGACCAGGACGAGCAGGGTGAAGCAGATGAAGATTCCCGCCACCACGTAGGCGACCGGCATCAGCTTCGCCACATCGAACGGGCCGGGGTCGGGCCGCTTCAGCACCTTCGCCACGCTGCGGCGCAGCGACTCCCACAGGGCGCCCGCGACGTGGCCGCCGTCGAGCGGCAGCAGCGGGAGCATGTTGAAGAGGAACAGCGACAGGTTGAAGCCCGCGACCAGCATCAACGCCATCGCCAGTTGCTGGGTGGGCGGGATGTCCAGGGTGAAGATCTCGCCGCCCACGCGGGCCGCGCCGACCACGCCCATCGGGGAGTCCGGTTCGCGTGGGCCGTCGCCGAAGGCCGCGTCCCACAGGGCCGGGATCTTGCCGGGCAGCGCGGCGAGGGAGTCGACGGCGTCGCCGACGCGGTCGCCCATCCAGGTCACGGAGTCGCCGAAGTCCTGCTTCACGATGCCGGTGGCGGCGCTGAAGCCGAGGAAGCCCGCGGTGACGTACTGCCCCTGGACGTACTGGCCGTTGGAGTCCTTCTTGGCGACCTGGTTGTTGGCGATCTTCGCGTGCAGGGTCACCTCCTGGCCACCCCGGTCGACGACGATCGCCACCTCCTTGTCGGGGTTGGCGCGGATCAGGTCGGAGAGCCTGTTCCAGTTGTCGGTCCGCACCCCGTCGAAGGAGACGATCTTGTCGCCCGCCTTCATGCCCGCGGCAGCGGCCGGGGAGGCCGCGTCGGACTTCTCACAGTCGTCGCGGTTCTCGCTCTGGGCGATGACGCACTTGGAGACCGAGCTGACGGTGGTGGTCTGCTGGGAGATGCCGAAGCCCATGAGGATGCCGAGGAACAGCGCCACCGCCAGGACCAGGTTCATGAACGGGCCCGCGAACATCACGATGACCCGTTTCCAGGGCTTGCGCGTGTAGAAGAGGCGGTTCTCGTCACCCGGTTTGAGCTCCTCGAACGCGGCCGAGCGGGCGTCCTCGATCATGCCGCGCCAGGGCGAGGTGGACCGGGCCTCCAGGCGGCCGTCCGGGCCCGGCGGGAACATGCCGATCATGCGGATGTAGCCGCCGAACGGGATGGCCTTGATGCCGTACTCGGTGTCGCCCTTCTGGCGGGAGAAGATCGTCGGTCCGAAGCCGACCATGTACTGCGGCACGCGGATGCCGAAGAGCTTGGCGGTGGACAGGTGCCCAAGCTCGTGCCAAGCGATCGACACCAGCAGGCCGACGGCAAAGATCACTATGCCGAGGATGAACATCAGGGTCGTCATGCACGGGCCTCCGCCGTCTGTGCCGCCAGTTGCCGGGCCCGGGTCCGCGCCCAGGTCTCCGCTTCGAGGACGTCCGCGACGGTGAGCGAGGTTCCCGTGTCCGGGGTGCCGTGCTCGTCCACCACCCGGGTCACGGTGTCCATGATCCCGTCGAACGGCAGCGCGCCGGCCCGGAAGGCTTCCACGCACTCCTCGTTTGCGGCATTGAACACCGCCGGGGCGGTGCCCGCGAGCTGCCCCACGTGTCGCGCCAGATTCACCGACGGGAACGCGTCGTTGTCGAGCGGGAAGAACTCCCACGTCGACGCCTTGCTCCAGTCGAAGGCGGGCGCCGCGTCGGGCACGCGTTCGGGCCAGCCCAGGCCGACGGCGATCGGCCCCCGCATGTCGGGGGGCGTCGCCTGGGCGATCGTGGATCCGTCCGTGAACTCAACCATCGAGTGGACATACGACTGCGGGTGCACGACCACCTCAATCCGATCGAAGGGAATGTCGTACAGGAGGTGCGCCTCGATGACCTCCAGACCCTTGTTGACGAGGGTCGCGGAATTGATCGTGATCACCGGGCCCATGGCCCAGGTGGGGTGGGCGAGGGCGTCCTCGACCGTGACGTCCGCCAGCTGTGCCTTCGTACGACCCCGGAAGGGCCCCCCGGACGCGGTGACGACGAGTTTGCGTATGTCGGCGCGGTTGCCGGAGGCCAGCGCCTGGAAGAGCGCCGCGTGCTCGGAGTCGACCGGGATGATCTGACCGGGCTCGGCGAGGGCCTTGACCAGCGGGCCGCCCACGATGAGCGACTCCTTGTTGGCGAGCGCGAGAGTGCGGCCCGCCTCCAGCGCGGCGAGGGTCGGGGCCAGACCGATGGAACCGGTGATGCCGTTCAGGACGGTGTGGCAGTCGGATGCGGCGAGCTGGGCGGCCGCGTCCGGTCCGGCGAGGATCTCGGGGAGCGGCTCGGCGCCGTACCGGGCGCTCAGGGCCTCGCGCAGGGCCGGTACGACGTCCTCGCGGGCCACGGCCACGGTCCTCGCCCCGAGGCGGTGCGCCTGCTCGGCGAGGAGGGCGACCCGGCCGCCGTTGGCGGAGAGCCCGGTGACCCGGAACCGGTCCGGGTTGCGCAGCACGAGATCGATGGCCTGGGTGCCGATCGAGCCGGTGGAGCCGAGGATCACCACGTCCTTCGGTCCGTCGCCCGGGACCGGGTCGTAGACGAGGTGCGGGTCGGCCAGGGCGCGGGTCGCGGGCCCCGTCGTCCGCCCGGAGGGTGGGCCCTGTGGCGTCCGGTGCGTGCTCTCGGCGTGCCGGGCCCCGACCCTCGCACCGGG
This sequence comes from Streptomyces sp. NPDC050997, assembly GCF_040660135.1. Classification (NCBI taxonomy): domain Bacteria; kingdom Bacillati; phylum Actinomycetota; class Actinomycetes; order Kitasatosporales; family Streptomycetaceae; genus Streptomyces; species Streptomyces sp. NPDC050997. The sequence goes on along the minus strand of NZ_JBFAGK010000021.1, from coordinate 157,620 downwards.
AGCCCTCGGGTCGGGGCCCGGTGCGGCGAGAGTGAGTGCGTGGCGTCGCGGGGCGGACGGGGCTTCCGACCCTTGCCCTGAGGGGGCTGGACTGTCGCTCATCCCCCCATTGTCGCCGTAAGGACGGTGTGTGAGGACAGTGCGTCCCCCTCGTCCCCCGCACGGGGGGCCGAAGGGGATGCGTCCTGTCATGGGTCGGTCAGCGGATCGGGCGGTGGGCGTTCTCCCGCCGGCTCGGTCCCGGTGTCGCGTCCGCGATCCACGGACCCTCGCCCGACGGGTCGACGATGCCCTCCTCCAGCCACTCGTAGGTGCCCGAGAGCACGCCCTTGACGACCTTGTGGTCGATGTCGTCGGTGTTGGCCCACAGGCGGCCGAAGAGTTCCTCGACCCGGATGCGGGACTGTCGGCAGAAGACGTCGGCGAGCTGGTAGGCCTCCCGGCCGTGGTCTTCGGTGGCGCGCAGGAGTTCCGCGCGCACGCAGGCCGCGCTCATCGCGAACAGCTCCGCGCCGATGTCGACGATCCGGCCCAGGAAGCCCTGCTTGGTCTCCATCCGGCCCTGCCAGCGGGACATGGCGTAGAAGGTGGAGCGGGCCAGCTTGCGGGCGGTGCGCTCGACGTAGCGCAGGTGTCCGGAGAGGTCCACCTCATGCTTGAACTCGCTGTAGGAGCCCGGGAGTTGCCCCGGACCCGCGACCAGCTTCGGCAGCCACTTGGCGTAGAAGACGCCCGCGTTCGCACCCGCCTTCGCCTTGTCCGACAGGGACTTGTCGGGGTCGATCAGGTCACCGGCCACCGACAGGTGGGCATCGACCGCCTCGCGGGCGATCAGCAGGTGCATGATCTCGGTCGAGCCCTCGAAGATACGGTTGATGCGCAGGTCGCGCAGTATCTGTTCGGCGGGTACCGCGCGTTCCCCGCGGGCGGCCAGGGACGCCGCCGTCTCGAAGCCGCGGCCGCCGCGGATCTGGACCAGTTCGTCCGCCATCAGGCAGGCCATCTCGGAGCCGTACAGCTTGGCGAGCGCGGCCTCGATGCGGATGTCGTTGCGGTCCTCGTCCGCCATCTGACTCGCGAGATCGACCACGGCCTCCAGGGCGAAGGTCGTCGCCGCGATGAAGCTGATCTTCGAGCCGACCGCCTCGTGGAACGCGACCGGCTTGCCCCACTGCTCCCGGGCCGCCGACCACTCGCGGGCGATCTTCAGACACCACTTGCCGGCGCCCACGCACATCGCGGGCAGCGACAGTCGGCCGGTGTTGAGCGTGGTGAGCGCGATCTTCAGGCCCGCACCCTCGGAGCCGATGCGGTTCGCGGCGGGGACACGGACCTGGTGGAAGCGGGTGACACCGTTCTCCAGGCCGCGCAGACCCATGAAGGCGTTGCGGTTCTCGACCGTGACGCCCTCGGAGGCGGCCTCCACGACGAACGCGGTGATGCCGCCCTTGTGCCCCTCGGACTTCGGCACGCGGGCCATGACCACGAGCAGGTCGGCGACCACGCCGTTGGTGGTCCACAGCTTGACCCCGTCGAGGACGTAGTCGTCACCGTCCGGGACGGCGGTGGTGGCCAGGCGCGCCGGGTCGGAGCCGACGTCCGGTTCGGTCAGCAGGAACGCCGAGATGTCCGTGCGGGCCAGGCGCGGCAGGAAGGTGTCCTTCTGCTCCTGGGTGCCGAAGATCTTCAGCGGCTGCGGTACGCCGATCGACTGATGGGCGGACAGCAGCGCGCCGAGCGCCGGGTTCGCGGAGCCGACCAGGGCGAGGGCCTTGTTGTAGTAGACCTGCGTGAGGCCCAGGCCGCCGTACTTGGTGTCGATCTTCATGCCGAGGGCGCCGAGCTCCTTGAGACCGTTGATCGTCTCGTCGGGGATCCGGGCGTCCCGCTCGATCCGCGCCGAGTCGATCTGCGTCTCGCAGAAGTCGCGCAGTTTGGCGAGGAACTGCTCGCCGCGCTGGGCGTCCTCGTCGGGCGGCATCGGGTGGGGGTGGATGAGGTCGAGCCGGAAGCGGCCGAGGAACAGTTCCTTGGCGAAGCTGGGCTTACGCCAGTCCTGCTCCCGGGCTGCCTCCGCCACCTGGCGTGCTTCACGCTCGGTGACGGTCGGTTGGGTGGGTGGTGCGGACATTGAGGCTCACCTCGCCGCGAATCGGGATCTTGGGGCCGTTTGGTTACTGACGGGTGCTACCCGTTCGTATGTACCCGATCCGCCCCGACCCCACCACCCCTGGAGCGTCCGTTCAGCCGATGAGGTCACCGGCGGTCGCGTCCAGCACGTCGGCCTCGGCCGGCGCCCGGACGCCCAGGGGTTCGTCGAAGGCGCTGTACGAGGTGGTGGTGCTTTCCCCGGTGCCCTTGTAGACGACCTTGAGGATGTACGGCTTGCCCTCGGTGGCGACCTGGAAGGTGTAAGTGCCGCCCTTGTCCGCCTTGTCGGTCACCACCAGCTCGATCGCCGGGCTGCCGTCGACCTCGGTCGACCTGCCCTTCGTCGCCTTGCCGAACGAGGCGAACTCCCGGGGGCACGCACTGAGCCCGTCCCCCGGCTCCGCGCTGTCGGCAGGGACCTTGATCCAGCGCTCCTGGTCGTCCCTTCCGGATACCGCAGAGCCCTTCCACCGTTCGAGGTAGGTGCGATTCGGGCGGACATAGTCCGTCTCACCGATCCGGATCTGTTCGAGGCGGGCTCCGTTCCCCCAGGCCACCTTGGACGTACATCTGCTCCTGAGGTCGGTCGTCACCCGCATGGAGAAGCCCGCGCCGCCGGTCATGGCGACGGTCACCGACTTGAGCGAACTCATCGTGTCGTTCGCGTCCTCGAGCATCTGCTCGGCGGAACGCTCCCGCGCGCCGGTGCCGTCCGCGCAACCGGTCACCGCGGCGCCCACCAGACACACCAGTGCGACCACCCGTAAAGTGCCCACCATCTGCCCCCGCCCTCTGTCATGAGCGGCTCAGATTACCGGCGTCATGAACGGCTCGGGCCGGTGGACCCGCGCTCTCGCCGACACCCCGATCCATGGCCCCCGACGGCCGCTCGTGGTACGCAGGAAACCGCAACCCGGCCTCGCGTCCGGAAGTCGCTGTCGAAGCGCTTCGACAACCTATGGACACCCACCTTCTCTGAAGCTACTGTCGAACCACTCTCACCCGCCCTTGTTCGCATTGCGCACTGTCGAAGCGCTTCACAAAGCTTGGAGAGCTGGATGGTCACCCTCGCCGAGGTCGCCCAGCACGCCGGAGTCTCGGCCAGCACGGTGAGCTATGTCCTCAGTGGCAAGCGGTCCATCTCCACGACCACCCGGCAGCGGGTCGAGCAGAGCATCCGCGAACTCGGCTACCACCCGAACGCGGGCGCCCGCGCCCTGGCCAGCAGCAAGTCGAACATCATCGCGCTGATGATCCCGCTGCGCACCGACATCTATGTGCCGGTGATGATGGAGATCGCCATCGCGGTGGCCACCGCGGCCCGCACCCACGGATACGACGTCCTGCTGCTGACCGGCGAAGAGGGTCCCGACGCCGTACGCCGCGTCACCGGCAGCGGGCTCGCCGACGCGATGATCCTGATGGACGTCGAACTCGACGACGAGCGGCTGCCGTTGCTGCGCGGCACCCACCAGCCGTCCGTGCTCATCGGACTGCCGGCCGACACCACCGGCCTGACCTGCGTGGATCTTGACTTCCGGGCGACGGGGGCGCTGTGTGTCGAGCACCTCGCGAAGCTCGGACACCGTGACATCGCTGTCATCGGCGAGGCCCCGGCCGTCTACGAACGGCACACCGGCTTCGCCGAGCGCACCCTCGACGGACTGCGCTCCCGCGCCCAGGAGTTGGGCGTACGGCTGCTGCACCGACCGTGCGAGGGCGGGTACGACGCGATGGCCGTGACCCTCGCCCGGGTGCTCGACGAACGCCCGGGCACCACCGGGTTCGTCGTGCAGAACGAGTCGGCGGTCGAGCCGCTGCTCGCCCTGTTGCGTCAGCAGGGCCGGGCCGTCCCCGAGGACGTGTCGGTGGTCGCGATCTGCCCGGACCAGGTCGCCGTGCAGGCCTCGGTGCGGCTGACGTCCGTCGCCATCCCCGCCCAGGAGATGGGCCGGCACGCCGTGGAGCGCCTGATCGCCAAGCTCGTCGGCAGTGGCGGCGACGAAGTCGTGCTGATCGCACCCGAGTTGACGGTCCGGACGAGCACGGGACCAGCTCCGTCCACGGTTTCCTGACACCCTCCGACCTCGCCGCCTCCTCCTCGCCTCTCCGCACCCCCGCACCCCCGCACCCCCGCACCGCCGTGCCCCGCCCGGGCCCCTGTCTGGCCGCACCCCCCGTCTGCCTGCCCTGCTTCTGCCCTCCTCCAAGGAGCACCCACGTGAATCAGCCCGCCGAAACACAGCACCTGGCCGGGGACCAGCCCCAGGTCAGCCTCGCGCAGTCGTCACCCACCGTCGGCGCCTTCCGCGAGCGGGACGGCGCGCTGGAGTGGAGCGGCCGTCAGGAGACCGTACGGATCGAGCCGTGGGGCCCGGACGCGGTCCGGGTCCGGGCCCGGCTCGGCGGGCCGGTCCTGGAGGGACTGCCGGGCGCACTCCTCGACGAGCCGCCCCTCACCGAATCCACCGTCAAGATCGAGGACGGCCTGGGGTCGCTGACCGTCGGCACACTGACCGTCGAGGTCCACGCCGAGGGCCTGATCCGCTTCCTGCGCACCGAGGACGGCTTCGAGGTGCTGGCCGAGGACCGCGCCCACTTCTGGTGGCCGGGCTCGCGCCTCTACACCGCCGTCGGCAACGGCCACCACCGCCTGGAACAGCGCTTCGCCGCCTACGACGACGAGAAGCTGTTCGGCCTCGGCCAGCACCAGCACGGCCGGCTGGACCAGAAGGGCCTGGTCCTGGACCTGGTCCAGCGCAACGCCGAGGTCAGCATCCCGGTCCTCTCCTCCAGCCGTGGCTACACCCTGCTGTGGAACAACCCGGCGATCGGGCGCGTGGAACTGGCCGGCAACGGCACCCGCTGGGTGGCGGACTCGGCCCGTCAGATCGACTACTGGATCACCGCGGGCGATCCGGCCGACGGCCAGCGCCGCTACAGCGCGGTGACGGGCCGTACGCCGATGATGCCTCAGTGGGCGGCGGGCTTCTGGCAGTGCAAGCTGCGCTACCGCACCCAGGACGAACTCCTCGCCGTGGCCCGGGAGTACAAGCGGCGCGGGCTGCCCCTCGACGCCATCGTGTGCGACTTCTTCCACTGGACCCACCTGGGCGACTGGAAGTTCGACCCGGCTCAGTGGCCGGACCCGGCGGCGATGGTCCGCGAACTCGACGACATGGGCGTCAAGTTGGTGGTGAGCGTGTGGCCGTCCGTGTCCCCGCTCAGCGAGAACCACCCCGTCATGGAGCAGCGCGGGTACTTCATCGGCACCCAGTACGGTCCGATGGCGCACGCCGACTGGCCGGACAAGGAGGTCGCCTCCACCGTCCAGGTCGCCTTCTACGACGCCACCAACCCCGACGCACGGGACTTCGTGTGGTCGCGGGTGCGGCGCAACTACCTGGAGCAGTACGGCATCACGGCCTTCTGGCTGGACGCCTGCGAGCCGGAGCTGAAGCCGGGCTTCCAGGAGAACCTGCGCTACTGGGCGGGCCCGGGTCTCGAGGTCGGCAACATGTACCCGGCCGACAACGCCCGCACCTTCCACGAGGGCCTGGTGGCGTCCGGCGAGGACGAGGTGATCACCCTCAACCGCTCGGCGTGGGCGGGCAGTCAGCGCTATGGCGCCGCCCTGTGGTCCGGTGACATCGGCACCGACTTCCCGACCCTGCGCCGCCAGATCGCGGCCGGTCTCAACACCGCTCTGTCCGGCATCCCCTGGTGGAACACCGACATCGGCGGCTTCCACGGCGGCGACCCGGACGACCCGGCGTACCGCGAGGTGATGGTCCGCTGGTTCCAGTTCGGCGCGCTGTCCCCGCTGATGCGGCTGCACGGCTTCCGCGACCCGGCGATGCCGCTGGGCCCGGAGATGACCGGCGGCCCCAACGAGGTGTGGTCGTACGGCGAGGAGGCCGGGGCGATCATGGAGCGGTATCTGCGGCTGCGCGAGCGTCTGAAGCCGTACGTCCTGAAGGTCATGCGCGAGGCCCACGAGGAGGGCCTGCCGGTCATGCGCCCGCTGTTCCTGGAGTTCCCCGAGGACCGGACGAGCTGGTCGGTAGACGACGCCTACCTGTTCGGCCGGGACGTGCTGGTCGCCCCGGTGCTCACGGCGGGCGCCACGGACCGCACCACCTACCTTCCGGCGGGCGCGACCTGGACGGACGCGTGGACCGGGGAGACGTACGAGGGCGGTGCGGCCGTGACGGTCGACGCCCCGCTGGACCGCATCCCGCTGTTCCTGCGGGACGGGGCACGGCTGCCTGTGGCGGAGTAGGCGCGCCCGACGCGGAAGTGCGGCCGGTCCCCACGGGGGAGGGACCGGCCGCACTGTCATGCGGTCGGGAGGGGTCAGCTGCTGCTGACCGTCAGGTTGTTGGCGGCGAAGTCCTTGCCGCCGGACGACGAGGTGATCTCGAAGCCGAACTGGACGTCACCGATGGTCTCGTTGCCGAACCAGCCCTTGGTGTCCTTGATCCACTTGAGGATCGGCAGGATGTTCACGGTGCCGGAGGTCGAGTTCGAGGTGCGCACGAACGAGAAGACCTCGTTCGCGCCGTTGGTGCCCTTGTAGACGGTCCAGGTGTGGCCGCCGAGCGTCAGGTTGCCCTGCGAGGTGCCGAGGGGGCCGACGGCTCCGGTCTTGTTGACCCAGAGCATGATCTCGTAGTCGTAGTCGGTGTCCCAGATGTCGTACGACGTGTTGTACGCGCCGGACGACGGGACCGTGACGTTGTAGGTGCTGGAGAGCGAACCCAGCGAGGTGATCGACTTGTTGATCACCTTCTTGGAGTTCGGGTAGGACTTGATGCCGCCGGTGTCGGGGTGGTTGGCGTTGACGCCCCAGTTGGTGCCGGAGTTGGCCCAGATGCACTGGCTGCCGGCGCCGGAGCCCCAGATGTTGTTGTAGAGCGTGTAGCCGTTCAGGCTCGTGTTGCCCCACTGGTCGCAGGAGCTCCAGACGGCGGCCGAGGCGGGGGCGGAGGCGAGTGTGACGGTGGCGCCGAGCGCGAGCGCGGGGGCGATCAGAGCTTTCATGATCCTGCCGAACACACGTGCAGACATGACACTCCTGGGTGATGTGGGGGGGGAATCGCTTCCCTGACCTGTGCTAATTTCCGTTCATCCCGCAAGGGAACGGTTCGGGCTGGACCGCAACCTTTGAGTTGGAAGCCCCTTTCTGGGCGGAGTCACGGTGTCCCTTCCATGGATTGAGGGGAATCACGGGAAGTCACCACGTCCCCAGGCTGAGGACGTGGTCTTCTCCGGCGACGAGGTCGAGCGGTCGCGTGCCGGAGGAAGTCCTGAGTTCGACACGGTGGCTGCGCGTGGGGCGTAGCACCGCGTGTGCTTCTTGTGGGCTCCAGGTCAGGTCGAGCTCGGCCCCGAACCGCGTCCGGATGCCTCGCAGCCGACCCGTCGGGTACGCCGCCGGAAGCGCCGGCAGCAGGACCAGCCGGTCCGGGGTCGACTGCACCAGCATCTCGACGAGCACCGCGGGCAGGGTGTGCGCGGCGTCCGCGTTGTAGACGTCCCGGTTCGGGTAGTGCGCGCTCATCAGCGAGTCGTGGAAGAAGTCTCCCTTGAGGACCTGGCTGAGGGCGTGCGTGACCCGTTCGCCGTCGCGCAACCGGGCGGCGACCAGGGCGTGGTGGAGGTGACCGTGCGCCGAGTCGTTCTCGGCGCCCCGCAGTTCGAGCGCCCGGTGGGCGGCTGTCGCGAGGTCCGGGGTGTCGTACGGGGTGATCTCGTCCAGCGGCCAGACGCCGTAGAGGTGGCTGAGATGGCGGTGGTCGTAGGTGTCTTCGAGGCCGGGCCGGGCCCACTCGGCGAGGGCGCCGTCGGCGTTGGTCCGGTGGGGCGGGAGGCGGTCGGCGAGCGCACGCCAGCGGTCCGCCCGTTCCGGCTGGTCCGGGTGGTAGGTGGCGGCGGTGAGCAGGGCGTGCCGGGCGGCCGAGAGGTCCATGGCCGCGTTGACCGCGCCCCAGCTCGCGTTCGCCGGTCGGTTCTCCGGCGAGTAGGAGGGGACGACGACCAGGTGTCCGTCGGGGTCCGTGCGAGTGAGGAAGTCCTCGTAGAACAGGGCGACTTCGGCGAGCGCGTGGGCGGTGCGCGGGTCCCGCTCGCCGCGTGTCTCGTCGTGGTCGACGAGCGGCTTGAGCAGCCAGTCGGCGCCGGCGGTCCACAGGTGGAGCGGGTACTCGCGGCTGAAGTGGTACGTCAGTCCGGACTCGCCGTCGGTGTGCGCGGGAGCGACCACGCCCCGGGCGCCGAAGACGGCACGCGCGTTCTCCTGCCAGTCACTCAGCTGACGGTCGATCAGGCGGGCGAGTGCTTCGGTGACTTCGGGGAGGGCCGCCGCCGCGGCGGAGGCGGTCTGCAGGTTGAGGTTGGCGTCGTTGGTGAAGGCTCCCGCCCACGCCGTGTTCCAGTCCCCGGTCCACAGGCCCACCAGGCGGGGCGGGAGCAGGCCGCTGGCGGAGAGCAGGTGGTAGCGGCCGGCGGCGAAGAGGCGTTCCAGCAGGGCGGGGCTGTCGGGGCGGGCGAGCAACTCCGAGCCGGGCAGGGCGCGTTCGGCGGGGTCCGCGTCGAGGTCGAGGGTCACCCGCTGGTACGCCGTGCGGTGTGGGGCGGTGTGGCGGGCCAGGAGGCCGGTGTACGGGTCCTCGTCGGCCGGGAGCAGGTCGCCGAGGGCGCGGGCCTGGGCCAGGGCGTCCGGGTTGCTCGGTGCGATCCCGTCGGCGTTGGGGGCGGTCTCGTCGGCGTTGGGGGCGGTCTCGTCGGCGTTCGCGGTGTCCGGGCCGTCCGGGTGGCGCAGGACCCGGGTGAGCAGCAGCACGGACTCGGCGCCGGTGATGTGCAGGCCGGGGGGTGTGAGGGTGGTACGGCCGCCCGAGACCACGACCAGGGTCACGCCGGTGTACGCGCGGTCGCTGCCGGGGTAGCGGACGCGCAGGGTGAGCAGGGCGCCCTCGGGGGTGAGGACGGCACCCTGGCCGACAGCGAGGTCGTGGGGGGCGCCCGGGAGTCGGTGGTCGAGGGAGATGTGCAGGTCGGGGGTGTCGATGCGCTGGACGACGACGTCGTCGGCACGGGAGACGAAGACCCGGCTGCGCAGGCCCGCGCACTGAGCCGTCACCTCGCCGTTGGTGAAGTCGACCTGGCGGCGGTAGGCGTGCGGCTCGGCCGGATTCGGTCTCCGCAGCCGTATCTGGAAGGCGGGGTGGAAGGGCTGGACCCACTGGAGGTCACGGCCGTCGGTGAAGGTCTCGGCGGCGGCGGTCTCGCCCGCCAGCAGCCGGTCCTGGAGTGCGGGGAGTTCGGCGGCGAGCTGGGGCGGGCGGGCGTGCTCGCCGCCGTTGGGGCGGACGAGGGTGTGATGGGTGACGATGACGCGCTCGTCGTTCGGATCGCCGAACACCAGGGCGCCGTGGCGGCCGTTGCCGCTCAGGAAGGCGTCCTCCCAGCGGGCGGCGGGCCGCGGCTCCCAGGTGCCGTGGACGGGACCGGTGGTCATGCCTGCCTCGGCCCCGGCTCCGTCGCTCATGGCTCCCTCGGTCATGCCTCCCCCTGTCATGGCTTCAGGACCGCCACTCCATAGCGGCCGAGGGTGATCTCGTCCGTCACGGTCGCGTCCGTCAGCAGGTCCCGGTGGGTGCCCGGCACCTCGACCGTCACCGAGTCGCGCCCGTGGTGGAGGAGGAACAGCAGGTCACCGCGGCGGACCGCCTCGACCTCGGCGGGCAGCGCGTCGAGCGCGGGGCGGGCACCCGCGTCGCCGGCGATCCGGGCGATCAGATCGCGCATCGCCGTCGGCTCGGGGAGCGTCGAGAGGTACCAGGCGCGGCCCTTGCGGAGCACGGCGGGCAGGCCGTCGAGCTCGCCGCCCTTGTACGCGGCCTCCGTCTCGGAGTCCTCGGTCTTCTCGATCTCCTCCGACCACAGGGTGCCGCGGAAGCCGTCGCAGTCGATCTGTTCACCGGCGTCCAGCGGCCACCACTCGTGCAGCGTGCGGATGCCGAACAGTTCACGCAGGCGGGCGTCCATGCCGCCGGGCCGGACCCGGTCGTCCTCGTCGGCGATGCCGGTGAGGAAGCCGGAGACGAGGGTGCCGCCGTCGCGGACGTACGCGAGGAGGTTGTCGATCGCCGCGTCCGTGAGCGCGTACGCCTGCGGGACGACCACGAGCCGGTACGCGCTCAGGTCGTGCTCGGGGTGCGCGAAGTCCGTGGTGAGGTGGGCCTCCCACAGGGCGCGGTGCCAGGCTGTGACGAGGTCGGGGTGGTCGACCTGCTGGGAGAGCCGGCCGTCGTGGGCACTGGCCCACCAGGCGTTCCAGTCGTGCAGGACGGCGATGTCGTTGCGTGTGTGAGTCCCCGTCACTTCCGCGCCGATCCGGGCGAGTTCGGCACCGAGCCGCTTCACCTCCTGGTACGTCCGGCCCTCCTCCCCCGCGTGGCTGACCATCCCGGAGTGGAACTTCTCCGCGCCCTGCCGGGACTGCCGCCACTGGAAGTAGCAGACGGCGTCCGCGCCCCGGGCCACGGCCTGGAGCGACCAGAGTCGGTTGAGACCGCGCGGCTTGGGATGGTTGACGCCCCGCCAGTTGACCGGCCCGGCGGCCTGTTCCATCAGCATCCAGGGACCGCGGGCCTGCGAACGGGTCATGTCCTGGACGAGGGCACCGTTCTGCGCGCCGAGCGGATCACGCGGGTCGGGATAGAGGTCGACCGAGACGACGTCCTCCTCCTCGGCCCAGCGCCACGCGTCCTGGCCGGCCCACAGCGGCATGAAGTTGCTGGTGACGGGGAGGTGCGGGGTGGCCCGGCGGACGATGTCGCGTTCGGCGACATAGCACTCCAGGAGCATGTCGGACGTGAACCGCTTGAAGTCCAGTACCTGGCTCGGGTTCTTCATGTAGTGGGCGTGGCGGGGCGTGTGGATCTCCGCCCAGTCGCAGTAGCCCTGGCTCCAGAAGGCGGTGCCCCAGGCCTCGTTGAGGGCGTCGAGGGTGCCGTACCTGTTCTGGAGCCAGCCCCGGAAACGGGCGGCGGCCTCGTCGCTCCAGTCGTAGGTGCAGTACTCGTTGTTGATGTGCCACATCGTGAGGGCCGGGTGGCCGCCGTAGCGGGCGGCGAGGTCCTCGGTGATGGCGGCGGCACAGCGGCGGTAGGTGGCGCTGGAGTGCGAGAAGTGCTGGCGTCCGCCCCACCACTCGGTGCGGCCGTCCTGGTCGACGGGCAGGGTGTCGGGGTGCAGATGGCCCATCCACGGCGGCGGGGAGGCGGTGGGGGTGGCCAGGACGACCCCGATGCCGCCCGCGTGCATCAGGTCCATCAGCCGGTCCAGCCAGCCGAAGTCCCGCTCCCCCGGGCGGGGTTCGAGCTTCGCCCAGGAGAAGACGCCGAGGGTGACGGAGTTGACGCCGGCGGCCTTCATGAGGCGGACGTCCTCGGGCCAGGTCTCCTCGGGCCACTGCTCGGGGTTGTAGTCGCCGCCGTAGAGGATGCGGCCGTTCGTCACCGTGTTCAGGTCGGGCATCAGACGGGCTCCCCGTAGTGGATGCCGCGCCCGTTGGTGGCGACGTAGACGCGGCCGTGGATGCGTGGGTCGCCGGTGATCGTCTGGCCGGTCCAGCCCCACTGGTGTCGGTCGTCGTTGATCCGCACCCAGGTCTTCGCGCCGTCGTCGGAGCGGTACACGGCGGTGATCGCCTCCGTGGAGCCGACCAGGTAGATCGCCGGGTAGTCGCCGTCGACGGCGGCCTTGCCGAAGCCGAGGGTGTACGAGGCCCAGCAACTGGTGACCTTGGTGAAGGTCGCCCCGCCGTCGGTGGACCGGTACAGCCCGTTCCACTTCACGCTCAGCCAGAGGTCTCCGGAGCGCCCGGGTGCCGCGGCGAGCTGGAACTCGCTGTCACCGGCGGGCAGTCCGCTCGCCCGCGCGGTGAAGGTGGCTCCGCTGTCCGTGCTGGCGTACAGCGTTCCGTTGCCGGTGTCGTACGTGTAGAAGCGCGCCGGGTCGGCCGGGTCGGCGAGCGGTGTGGCGCCCTTGGGGAAGGAGGAGACCTCGGACCAGGTCGCTCCGTTGTCCGTGGAGCGCTGGGCGGGGTACTTGGTGCCGTCCCAGTGCACGAAGGTCCACAGCAGCACACTGCCGTCGGCGTTGGCGGCGATCGGTCCCGGGGCGTCCTTGGCGATGGCGGGCTGGGCCGCGAAGGGCGCCCAGGTTTTGCCGCCGTCGTCGGAGTGGGCGCCGTTGCCGTGGTCGCCCCAGCCGGTGCGGACGACGTACGACGGCCTGGCCGCGGCCTGGGCCAGTCCCGTCACCGTCCCGAACACGGGGTTCGTCGCCATGCCCCGGGACGGCGAGGCCGTGAGCCGCTCGTGGTACATCACGCCGACGTCCCCGAGGCCGCTGATGAGGTGCGCCTGACCGGCCGGGGGCGAGATCAGCTGACGTACGGAGGTCTCCTCCAGGCCGCGGATCCGCGGGGCCCAGTGCTTCAGGTTCCGGGTGCCGTAGAGGGTGGCGCCGGTGCCGTAGACGACGTGCTTCGAGTCGTACGGGTCGACGGCGACGGCCTGGATCCACCAGCCGAACTTGGGCTGGTCGGCGCCGAAGGTGAGGAACGGGGTCTCGGACACGTCGAGGACCGCCGAGTCCTTCAGGGACGTCCAGGTGCGGCCGCCGTTCGTGCTCCGGTACAGGGTGTCGACCGCGGCCCAGCGGTTGTTGGTGGAGACGACGAGCGTGCCGGGGCGGCGGGCGTCCACGGCGACGCCTCCGTAGCCGAAGGTGTCGGCGGAGCCGTCGGTGGTGGTGCCGCCCGGCTTCACCGGCGTGACGTCGGTCCACTTGCCGCTCGCCGTGGCCAGCTTGTGCACACTGCCGTCGGACTGGCCGTTCGGGCCGGGCGCGTTGGCGTACGTCACATACAGCTCGCGGGTGTTCTTGTCGTACGCGGCCCGGATCGGGACCTTGGCGGCGGTGCCGGAGGGCTGTCCGGGGACGGCCTCCCAGGTGGTGCCGTCGACGGTGCGGTAGAGGTTCGGGGACCCCGCCGTGCCGTCGGAGTCGCCCCAGCCGGCGTAGAGGGCGCGGCCGGCGGCGACGAGGAGGGTGACGCCCTGGCCGGTGGCGCTGGGAGTGGCGGGGAAGCTCACCGCTCTCCAAGTCGCGCCCTGGTCCGTGGACTTGAGCAGCCCGTCGTGCCGGGTCCCGAGCCACAGGGTGTCGCTGTCGCGCGGATCGACGAGCAGCCGCTCCCCCGCACCCCGCCCGTCCTCGTTGGCGCCGAGCTTCACGGCGAGGTCGGTACGGGTCCAGGTGGCGCCGCGGTCCTCGGAGCGCAGCACGGCTCCGTCGCCGGCCCAGGACTGGGCGTAGGTGCCGAGGGCGAGGTAGAGGCGGTCGGGGTGGGCGGGGTCGACGGCCATCGCCTCCACACCGAGGAGGTTCCAGTCGTCCCAGCCGAGGTGGTCGGTGAGGGGGGTCCAGCGGGCCGATCTGTCGTCCCAGCGGTAGGCGCCGCCGATGTCGGTACGGGCGTAGGCGAGACCGCGTACGGAGGGGTGGAAGAGAACGCCGGTGACGAATCCGGTACCGCCGATGACGGCGTTGCGCCAGCGGTAGGCGGGGGCGGCGGCGGTGGCCGCGCGGGCCTGCACGGCGGGGAGGGCGGTGAGTGCGGCGGCGGCTGCGGTGCCGGCGAGGACGGTGCGACGGGTGACGTGCATGGGGGTACCTCGAGAAGTCGGTTGTGGATGCGGGGTGTTGGTGCTGGACGGGGGTGGGTCGCGCCGCCCGGCGCCGCCGGGGTGCCGCCGCGCCCACCCGTGCCGCCCCAGCGGCACGACTGCCCGCAGCTTGCCGACCTAGGGGCGCGGGGCTGCATTGATATGCGGCTCCGCCGCGTGGGCGCGACAAGCCACGTACGACCCGCAGCCGCCAGCCGGCCGACGCACCCCACTGATGAGGCGAACCGGTCACCCCTTCACCGCACCCGTCAGCATCCCCTTCTTGAAGTGCTTCTGGACGAAGGGCGACAGGACGGCGACCGGCAGCAGCGCCATCACCATGACCGCCATCTGTATGGCCAGCCCGGACAACTGCCCGGTCCTGATGGCCTGGCTGAGCCCCACCGGCGCCTCCTGCTTCTGCACCAGCTGGATCATGACGTTCTGCAACGGCATCATGTCCTGCTCGTTCAGGTAGAGCGACGCGTTGAACCAGGCGCTCCAGTACCCGACGGCGTAGAACAGCGTGATCACCGCGAGGACCGCCCGCGACAGCGGCATGACGATCTGCCAGAGGACCCGGAAGTCCCCGGCGCCGTCGATGCGCGCGGCGTCGATGAGTTCCTGCGAGATGCCCATGAAGAAGCCGCGCAGCACCAGGATGTTGAAGATGCTCAGCGCGCTCGGCAGGATCAGCGCGAGATAGCTGTCCGTCAGGCCGAGGGACTGCACCAGCAGGTAGGTGGGGATGAGGCCGGCGCTGAAGAACATGGTCGCCAGCATCGTCATCAGGATCCAGCGGTGGGCGAGGGATCCGCTGCGGGACAGGCCGTAGGCGCACAGGACGGACACCGCCATCGAGAACAGCGTGCCGACCAGGGTGATGAGGAGGCTGACGATCGTGGCGCGGGTGACCTGGCCGCCGCTGAGGAGTTCCCGGTAGGCGATGAAGGTGATGCCCTTGGGCACCATCACGAGGCCGCCCGCCTCGTCGATGGTCTTCCGCGAGGAGAGGCTGGTGACGATCACGATCCACAGCGGGAAGACGACCGCGAGGCAGGCGATCGTCAGGGCGATGCCCTTGCCCGCGAGGCCGGCCTTCGAGGGTTCTTCCTCCCATGCCGGGCGCTCAGGCGCGGCCCACCAGCGGGGCGCCTTCTCCTGTGCCGGCTCGGTGTCCTGGCGCGGCTCCCACATCACGGACGTCACTTCTCGTACACCCCCTGCTCGCCCATGAGGTGGGCGATCTTGTTCGCGGCGAGGACCAGGCCGATGCTGACCACGCCCTTGATCAGGCCGGCGGCGGCCGCGTAGCCGAAGTCCTGGTTGCGTACGCCGTTCCACCACACGAAGGTGTCGAGGACCTCTCCCGCGTTCGTTCCGACGCCGTCGCGTTGCAGCAGGATCTGTTCGAAGCCGACGGTCAGGGCGTCGCCGACGCGCAGCACGAGGAGGAGGGCGATCACCGGGCGCAGGGCGGGAAGCGTGACGTGCCACATGCGGCGCCAGCGTCCGGCGCCGTCCATCGCGGCGGCCTCGTAGTGGTCCGTGGGCACCGAGGCCAGCGCGGCGAGGAAGACGATGATCCCCCACCCGGCGTCCTTCCACACGCTCTGCGCGGTGATCAGGAAGGCGAAGGTGTCCGGGTTGGTCATGATGTCGAGGCCGTCGTACCCGTTCTGCCGCAGCAGCTGGGAGAGCATCCCCGCGCCGCCGAACATCTGCTGGAAGACGGCGATGACCAGCACCCAGGAGAAGAAGTGCGGCAGGTAGAGAACCGCCTGCGCGACGGCCCGGACCCGGGGCCGGACCACGCTGTTGATGAGCAGCGCGAGCAGGACCGGGATCGGGAAGAACAGCACGAGCTGGATGATGAACAGGACCAGTGTGTTCTGGACGGCGTTCCAGAAGGCCGCGTCCTCGAAGATCCGCTGGAAGTTCTCCAGGCCCACGAAGGGGCTGTGCAGGATGGAGACGATGCCGTTGTCGCTGATGTAGGGGTCGTAGTCCTGGAAGGCGACGACGTTGCCGAGGATCGGCAGGTAGTTGAAGACCAGGACCAGCAGGACGGCCGGCAGCGTCATGAGGATCAGGACGCGGTCGCGTCTGAACCTGAGCCGCAGGCTCAGCCTGCCCGAGCCCTGTTCCTTCCGGGCGACGGTGGCGTCGCCGGACGCCACCGGGATCTTCACCGGTGTGCTGGCCTCGGCACTGCTGCGAGGCACCGTGCTGTTGGCCACGGCCGTTCTCCTTGCCTCAGAGCCTGGTCAGCTCGCCGCCGTGCCGTTCTCGTCGAGAAGCTTCTTGTACCAGTCGCGCAGCTTGTCGCCGCCCTTGCTCTTCCAGTCGGAGACGGCCTGCTGCATGTCGCTCAGCTTCTTGTGGCCGCGGATGATGTCGTTCTCGAGCTGCTCGAAGTCGTTGGCGAGGTTGGTGTAGCGGGAGGGCTCGGTGATCTGCAGGCCCCAGAAGGACGACTTCTTGGTGAAGGCGCCCATCCGCTGCTCCCACTCGACCATCGCCTTGGTGTCGTCCGGCAGGTCGGGGTGGGCGGTGGTCGCGGCCGGGCTCGCCACCATGACGTAGGCGTTGAGAACCTCGTTGTTGCCCTTGTCGTTCTTGACGGGGACGCCGTCCTTGATCGTGTAGTGCGTGCCCTCGACGCCGTAGTTGGTCATCATCCACTCCTTGGTGCCGTACGGCGCCGCGGTGACGTTGGCGACCGCCAGCACGTCGCGGATGACGGACTCGGAGGCCTTCTTGCTGACGAAGGCGAAAATGCCGGCCGGGTTCTGGGCGTACAGCGTCGGGTCACCGCCGTCGTGGCCCCAGATGTCCATGCCCCAGACCTTGAAGTCCGGGTTCTGGGTGGCCTGGGAGGCCTGCTGGCCGTACCAGTTGACGATGTTGTTGTTCCAGATCAGGAACTCGCCGGCGGCGAACTTGGGGGCGGGGTCGGTCGCTTGGCTCTTGCCCAGCTTGAAGTCGGGGTGGACGACTCCGGCGGCGAACAGCTTGCGCGTCCACTCGATGGCTTCGAGGTACTCCGGGGTCTCGATGCGGTTGATCAGCTTGCCGTCGACCAGGTTCCACCAGAGCGGCTTCTCCCCGCCCCCGAGCACCCCGAAGGTGTTCATGGCGGTCCACTTCATGTCACCGCAGGCCCACACCTTGGCCCGGGCGTTGGTGATGTCCTTGCACAGGGCCAGGAACTCGTCGGCGGACGTCGGGACCTCGTAGCCCTTCTTGTCGAAGATGTCCTGGCGGTAGAGGGGCACGATGGTCTGGACGGACGGGGCGGGCATCGGCAGGCCCATCAGCTTGCCGCCGAAGATGGAGCGCTGCCAGGCGTCGCTGGGGATCGCCGCGAGGTTCGGGTACTCCTTGACCTTGTCGCCGGACAGGTACGGGCCGAGGTCGGCCATCTTGCCGACGATGGCGCTGGGTATCTTGCCCATCATGTTCCAGCCGGGGATGACGACCACGTCCGGGACATCACTGGAGGCGAGGACCGCGCCGAGCTTCTGGTCGTAGGTGTTGCCGTCCTGGTTCCGCCACTGGACGTCGACGCCGATCATGTCGTTCATCGACGTGTAGTAGGGGTTGTTCCCCTTGGGCGGGGAGCCCCAGAACGGCGACATGATGGTGACCTCGCCGCCCTTGCCGAGCTTCTTCGCGACCGAGGTCTTGAGAGTGGCGACCTCGAGCTCGGCGGTGAAGCCCATCGACGAACCGTTCTTGGACGGGATGTCCGGCGTCACCACGTTGCTCGCCACAAAGGCCGGCAGGATCTTCTTCGCGTCCTTGCCCGACGTGGTCCCCTCGCGCGACCCGCTGTCCGAACCGCCGCAGGCGGAGAGCAGCGGCATCCCGCCCGCGACCGCGGCGGCGGCGACCGCCGTGGAGGCGAGGAAGCTTCTCCGACTGCGGCCGGAGGTGTCGGAAGCGGCGTTCGGCGTCATTGCGTCAACCCTTCATGGCGCACCAGGACACCCGGCGGTGGAGCCGTCGGCTGCGGTGTCTTGAGTGGAACTGGCTGAGCCGAAGCGGTTCTCTGATCCTCGGTGGTCCGCGCACCGTCCGGCGGGCAGTCCTCGTGGTCGAAGTAGTCGAAGCGCTTCGATGTTGCTGCGAGGTTAAGTGAACACCCAAGGGTGCACAAGAGTGGTTTCCACATTTCCTCCGGGGCTTGGAGGATCCCACCTGCCTCTTGCGCGGCTTGAAATGTCGTAGGTGAGTCCGACTTGTTGCCCTGGAGTGTCTTGACACTCACCCCCGCGCCGAATGAGCATCGAAGCGCTTCGAAAGCGCTTCGTCGCTCCATCGCAAGGGGAACCCCACGTGACCGCACAAACGCCGCCTACGCCGCCTTTCCGCGATCCGCACCTGCCGTTCGCGAAGCGCATCGACGATCTGCTGTCGCGGCTGACCCTCGATGAGAAGGCCGGCTTCCTGCACCAGTTCGCCCCGGCCGTCGAGCGGCTCGGCGTCGCCGCCTTCCGCACCGGCCAGGAGGCCCTGCACGGCGTCGCGTGGATGGGCCCGGCGACGGTGTTCCCCCAGGCCGTGGGCCTCGGCGCGAGCTGGAACACCGATCTCGTACGCCGGGTCGGCGAGGCCGTGGCCAAGGAGACCCGCGCGATGCGCGCCCGCGACGACCGTGTCGGCCTCAACATCTGGGCGCCGACGGTGAACCTGCTGAGGCACCCGCTGTGGGGCCGCAACGAGGAGGGCTACTCGGAGGACCCGAAGCTCACCTCGGCCATCGCCACCGCGTACACGCGTGGTCTGCGCGGCGACCATCCGACGTACTGGCTCACCGCGCCGGTCCTCAAGCACTGGCTGGCGCACAACAACGAGACGGACCGCGCCACCACGTCGAGCTCGGTTCGCCCGCGGGTACTGCACGAGTACGACCTGCGGGCGTTCCGCGAGACGGTCGAGGCGGGCGCCACGGCCGGGGTGATGCCGGCGTACAACCTGGTCAACGGTCGCCCGAACCATGTCTCGCCCTATCTGCGCGAGTACCTGCGCACCTGGACCGACGAGGAACTGCTGGTCTGCTCGGACGCCGGCGCGCCCTCCAACCTGGTCGACCACGAGCACTACTTCGACACCCACGAGGAGGCCACGGCGGCCTCTCTGCTGGCCGGTGTCGACAGCTTCACCGACCACGGCACGGACAGCTCGCAGATCGTCCAGCGGGTCCGGGGCGCCCTGGAACAGGGCCTGGTGACCGAGGCCGACATCGACGCGGCCGTGCGCCGCCAGCTCTCGGTCCGCTTCCGGCTCGCCGAGTTCGACCCGCACCACGACCCGTACGCGGACACCCGCGACTTCGACACACCGGCCCACCGCGCGCTCGCGCGGGAGGCCGCCGAGCAGGCGGTGGTGCTGCTGAAGAACGACGGCGTGCTGCCGCTGGCGCCGGACACCCGGATCGCCGTGGTCGGTCTGCTCGCCGACGAGTGCAAGCTCGACTGGTACAGCGGCACCCTCATCCACCGCTCGACCCCGCTGGAGGGCCTGTACGAGCGCTTCGGCGCCGAGCGCGTGGAGTTCGCGGAGGGCGTGGACCGGGTCCTCCTCAGGACGAGTGACGGCACCTTCCTGCATGTCCCCGAGGCGGCGGACGCGGTCGACGAGGTGCGCGGTGCCGAGGGCGCCCTGGACCCGGCGCTGCTCGCGGGCCGCACGGATCTGCCTCCGCTCACCACCGACGCGGCCGGTACCGAGTTCGCGCTCGTCGACTGGGGCGAGGGCGTCCTGACCCTGCGCGCGCCCGACGGCCGCTATCTCTCGGTGGCCG
The DNA here is from genome assembly GCF_040660135.1 of Streptomyces sp. NPDC050997. Taxonomy (NCBI): domain Bacteria; kingdom Bacillati; phylum Actinomycetota; class Actinomycetes; order Kitasatosporales; family Streptomycetaceae; genus Streptomyces; species Streptomyces sp. NPDC050997. Next base: position 137,916 of record NZ_JBFAGK010000021.1, on the reverse strand, counting down.
AGGACGGCCGGCTGCGCGCCTCCGCCGACCAGCCCGGAGGCTGGGTCGTCCAGGAGACGTTCCGGTTGGAACCGTGTGAATCCCATGAGAGCGGGCACCTCCTCAGGCACATCGGTACGGGCCGCCATGTGTCGGTCGCCGCCGACGGAGTGAAGGTTGCCGACGAGAATCCGGAAACGTTCCAGCTCATCGTCGTCGAAAGCGGCGAGGACGCAGTGACCCGGGTCACAGCGGAGGCCGACGTGGTCGTGGTGGTCGCGGGCAACGACCCGCACATCAACGGCCGCGAGACCGAGGACCGCACGACGCTGCGGCTGCCGGTCCAGCAGGAGCGGCTGCTGCGCGCCGCCCGCGCGGCGAACCCGAACACCGTGCTCGCGCTGACCTCCGCCTACCCGTACGCGGTCGACACCGAGGCTTTGCCCGCCGTTCTGTGGACGGCGCACGGCGGCCAGGCGGCCGGCACCGCGCTGGCCCGGGTGCTGGCCGGCGACGTCTCGCCCGCGGGCCGCCTCCCGCAGACCTGGTACGCGGACGACGCCGACCTGCCCGGCCTTCTCGACTACGACGTGATCGGCGGCCGCCAGACGTACCTCTACTTCGAGGGCACACCACTGTTCCCGTTCGGTCACGGACTGTCGTACACGTCCTTCTCGTACGGCGATCTGGCGGTGCGGGTCGCCGCCGAGGCCCTGCAGGTCTCCTTCACGATCACGAACACCGGTGACGTGACGGCCGACGAGGTCCCCCAGCTCTACGCCCGCGCCGCGGACCCGTCGGTCCCCCGCCCGCGCCGCGAGCTGGTGGCACACCGCCGGGTGACACTGGCACCCGGCGAACGGACGGAACTCTCCTTCGAAGTCCCCCTGTCCGCCCTGGAGTTCTGGGATGTGGCGCAGGGTCGCCCGCGCCTGGAGCCGGGCCCGTACGAGCTCATGGCCGGCGCTTCCAGTGAGGATGTCCGGCTGCGTACGACGGTGCTGCTCGACGGTGAGCCCGCCGCCCCGCGCGCCGTGCTCGAACACGGCCTGGACGCGGCCGACTTCGACGAACAGAGCGGCGTGGACATCGTCGACCGTACGAAGGCCCGGGGCGAGGCGGTGACGGCCGCGCCGGGCCACACCGGTGAACTGACCTACCGCTTCTGCGACTTCGGTGCCGGAGTGACGGCGGTGACCGTGTCGGCGGCGGGCGAGGGCACGGTGGAGATCTCCCTCGACGGCGGCCCGGCACTAGCCGTCCTCACGGCGGAGGCGCCCGGGAGCGGCCCCTACGACTACACCGTCCTCGGCGCCGCGCTGACCGCCGAGGGCGTGCACGACGTCCACCTCAGACTGCGCGGCGCACTGCGGCTCGCGCACGTCGGCTTCTCCGGCTGAGGGTCCGGAGCAAGCCGGCACAGAGAAGGGGCCCGGCACCGGAAGGCATCGGTGCCGGGCCCCTTCGCGGAGTGACTCAGAGAGCGAGGCCCGTCAGGACCAGGACCCGCTCGTACGTGTAGTCGTCCATCGCGAACTTCACGCCCTCGCGGCCCACCCCGGACTGCTTGACGCCGCCGTACGGCATCTGGTCGGCGCGGTAGGACGGCACGTCGCCGATGACGACACCGCCGACCTCCAGCGCGCGGTGGGCCCGGAAGGCGACCTGGAGGTCGTGGGTGAACACCCCCGCCTGGAGGCCGTACTTGGACTCGTTCACGGCCGCGAAGGCCTCCGCCTCCCCGTCCACCTTCCGCACGGTGAGGACGGGTCCGAAGACCTCCTCGCAGGAGACGGTCGTGTCGGCCGGTACGTCGGTGAGGACGGTCGGCGCGTAGGAGGCGCCGTCCCGCTCGCCGCCGGTGAGGAGCCGGGCCCCGGCCTCGACGGCCTCCCGCACCCACGCCTCGACCCGCTTCGCCGCGTCCTCGCTGACCAGCGGCCCGACGTCGGTCTTGTCGTCACTGGGGTCACCGGTGACCTGGGCCTCGACGGCGGCGACGACACGCGGCAGGAGACGGTCGTACACGGAGGCGTCCGCGATCACCCGCTGCACGGAGATGCAGGACTGCCCGCCCTGGTAGTTGGAGAAGGTGGCGATACGGGTGGCGGCCCAGTCGAGGTCGGCGTCGGAGGCGTAGTCGCCGAGAACGACGGCCGCGCCGTTGCCGCCCAGCTCCAGGGTGCAGTGCTTGCGGGGCACCGAGTCCATGATCGCGTAGCCGACCTTCTCGGAACCGGTGAAGGAGATCACGGGGAGCCGCTCGTCCTGGACGAGAGCGGGCATCCGGTCGTTCGGGACGGGCAGGACGCTCCAGGAGCCGGCCGGGAGGTCGGTCTCGCCCAGCAGTTCGCCGATGACCAGGCCGGAGAGCGGGGTGGCGGGCGCCGGCTTCAGGATGATCGGCGCGCCGGCCGCGATCGCCGGGGCGATCTTGTGGGCGCACAGGTTGAGCGGGAAGTTGAAGGGCGCGATGCCGAGCACGACGCCCTTCGGGAAGCGGCGGGTGAGGGCCAGCCGGCCCTGGCCGCCGGCGTCGGTGTCGAGCCGCTGGGCCTCCCCGCCGTTGAACCGGCGGGCCTCCTCGGCGGCGAACCGGAAGACGGAGACGGCCCGGCCGACCTCACCCCTCGCCCACTTGAGCGGCTTGCCGTTCTCGGCGGAGATCAGCCGGGCGATCTCCTCGGTGCGCTCGACGAGTCGCCTGCTGACGTGGTCGAGGGCGGCGGCGCGTACGTGGGCCGGGGTGGCGGCGAAGTCCTCGCGGACGGCGTACGCGGCGGCCACGGCCTCTTCGATCTGGGCGTCGGTCGGTACGGCGACCTCGCCGACGAGGTGACCGTCCCACGGGGAGGTGACGGAGAAGGTGTCCTCGCCGGTGGCCTTGCGGCCGGCGAGCCAGAAGGCGTGGGTGGCCGCCACAGTGTCGTTGGGCATGTACGAGTCCCGGCCCTTCCGCGTTGGGGGTGGGTGGTGCGGTGCGTTCCACGGTAGAGCGGGGGTGGGTGGGCTGTGGTTGGCCGGGGTGTAGAGGTGGTGTGTGGTAATACTCCGGTTCGGCAGGGTGGGGGCGGACGTCCGTGGAGGCTTGTGGGTGTGGTGGGCGATACGACGCCCGGGGAGAGCCCCGGCAACGGCACCCGCACCGACACCCCCGCGCCTACTCCGACGACGTCGCCTTCAGCGCCAGCCACAACTCCATCCGCACGTCCGGGTCGTCCAGCGACCGACCCAGGATCTCCTCCACCCGCCGCATCCGGTACCGCAAGGTGTGCCGGTGGACCCCCAGCTCCGCGGCCGCCGCATCCCACTGCCCGTGCCGCGACAACCACGCCCGCAGGGAGGCCACCAGGTCCCCCCGGCCCCGGGCGTCATGGTCGTGCAGTGCCCGCAGCAAGCCGTCCGCGAAGGCCTTGACCGCGTCGTCCGCGAGCAACGGCACCACCGACCCCGCCGCCATCTGCTCGTGCTCGACACACACCCACCCCCGCCGCCGAGCCACCGACAGCGCCTGCTCGGCCTGTTTGTACGCGGCGGCGGCCGCGATCGGCCCGGCCGGCGCCGACAGCCCCACGACCAGCTCGTCCTCGTACCCGACGGTCCCCGATCCTGATCCGGGTCCGGGTCCGGGTCCGGAACCCGTGCCGGTGGCCTGCTCCGCCGCGGTGTCGCCCCCCTCCCGCGCGGCCTCCAGCGCCGCCGCGTACTCCGCGCACGCGGCCACCGCCGCGCCCCGGTCCGCGGCCAGCGCCACCAGCCGTTCCCCCTCGCCGTCCCCCTGGGGCACGACCAGCACGGTCTCCCCGGACCGCGCGGCCGCCGACTCCAGGACCTCGGTGAGCGACGCCAGCGGATCGCCCTGGGCGTCGGCGGCGGCCAGCGTCGCGGCCGTCGACTTGCTGAGCCGCGCCCGCGCGTGACTGTCGGCCTGGACCCGTGCGGCGGACGCGGCGGAGGCCGACTCGGCGACGATCATCCGGAAGGGCGCGTCGAGCAACTCCCCGTACAGGTCCCCGGCGACCGCCCGGGCGTGGTCGGGTTCACCGGCGAGCAGCATGCGCAGCACCGCCGCCCCGACCCGCTGCTCGGCCGCGTGCAGGGCCCGCGAGCGTTCCGTGGTGAGCGTCAGCAGGGCGATGGCCGAGTGGACGGCGTACCGCTCGGCCGTACCGAGCGCCGCGGCCGTGCCGACGGCGAGCGCAGCCCGGGGCCGGCGGCCGGTGCCCAGCGAGTGCAGTTCGACCCGGTCCTCGTGCCCGGGACCGCCCACCACCGACGAGGCGGGCGCGGGACGCTCCCGCAGCCGCTCGACGTCCGCGGTCAGCCGGGCGGCCCTGCGGCCCGACCACTCCGGCGCGGTGGCGACGACGGCACCCGAGGCGTCGTAGAGCGCCGCCCATCCGTCCACCTGGGACGCGAGTGCGGCGAGCAGTCCCTCCGGGCCGGCCGTGAGGGTCTGCTTGGTCAGCTCGCGCTGCGCGGCGAAACCCGCGGTCACCGCCCGGTACTGGTCGGCCGCGATCGCCGCCGAGACGGCTTTGCTGATGGCGAGGAAGGGGGTGCGGCGCGGTACCTCCAGCAGCGGCAGCCCCTCCTGCTCGGCCGCGTCGACCAGTGCCTTGGGCGTCTCCTCGTAGTTGACCCCGACGGCGAACCCGAGTCCGGCGACCCCGGCCTCGACCAGCCGCCGCACATAGTGCCCCATGGCCTCCGGGTCCTCGGCGTCCAGCTTCAGCGCGGTGATCAGCAGCAGTTCCCCGCCCTCCATGTAGGGCACGGGGTCGGCGAGCTCACTGGCGTGCGCCCAGCGGACGGGAACGTCCAGGCGGTCGCCGCCCGCCCGCACGGTCAGCTTGAGCGCGGAGTGATGGACGAGCGAGGCGAGGGTCGGGGGCATGAGGCCTTCAGGTATGTGTGACCGTGGTGATCTCTATGATCTTTTGGCCGCCATGTATGAACGACCTATGGTGATTCTGCCTCACCGTACGGTCCGCGCGTCACCTCAACCCCGTAGGTCCACCAGCAGCGGCGGCGCGTGCTCCCCCTTCACGTTGGTCAGAGACAGCACCGCGTGCCCCGGCGGCACCCCGTGCGCCAGTTCGGACGCGGACCACCGCTCCCGCTCGACCTGCCGCACCGTCACGGCCCGCGCGGTCGGCGCCTTCCCGGTGATCACCCGTCGGACCATGTGGAGCGCCTTGCCCGCCGGGGTCTCGGCGATGATCTGCCGGTCCGTGACGTCCGTCGCGTCGATCCACTCCTTGCCCCACACCTCGGCGAAGTCCTGCCCGTCCCACGGTGTGAGCCCGGACAGCGCCATCCGGCAGCCGGTGGCCCCGAGCAGCGGTCCGCGCAGCGGCCTCGGCACGTCGTCCAGGGTGCGCAGTGTCAGCACGACCCCGGCGTTGCCCGACCGCAGCCGCTGGATGCCCCGTACCGCCTCGGGCGTCACCACGCCGGTCGCGTCGTCGAGCACCAGGCAGGCGAACAGCGACCGGTCGTCCCGTACCGCGACGCTCGCCGTGAACTGGGCCAGTACCAGCCGGGCCAGCATCTTCGAGGCGTCGGCGTGCCCGCGCTGGGGCAGGTCGACACGCACCCGCACCGGGTGGTCCAGTGCCTTCAGCGAGAAGGGCCGGGACTGGCCGGAGGTGTCGAAGAACCCGGCGAAGGCGGGCCGGTCGAGCAGCGCGACCCGGTCGGCGAGCACCCCGCCGACATCCCCCGGGTGCCCCATCTGCCGCTCCCGCGCGTCCAGTTCGCGCAGCAGCGACTCCTGTCCGGCGTCCTCGAGGCCCTTGCGCAGCGCGGCCAGCGGCACCGGAGCGCCGTCGAGGAGCCCTCGCAGCTCCGGCACGGACGGAAAGCGTCCGTGGACCGCCCGGAACGGCCCGAGGAGCTGGGCGAGGACGGTGGTGGACCGGCGGGTGTCCCCGCCCTGGTGGGGTTCGGCGAGGTCTCCGACGAGCGCCTCGGCGAGCACCGCAGCGGCCTCGTCCGGGTCGCTCGTCCCGCCGTACAGGTCGAGGTCGTAGACCGACTCCGGATTCCCGATCTGTACGACGACGTCGTACGAGTCGGCCGGGCCGAGCCCCGCGCCCGCGGCACCGACCACGACGACGGCGGCCCGACCGGCGAGCGCGTGCAGGCACAGGGACTCGGTGAGCGGCAGCACCACGGTCCCGGTCTTGCCGGAGCCGGCCGGCCCGACGGCGAGCAGGGAGGTGCCGAGCAGGTCGGGGCCGAGGCCGAGGCCGGTGCCGCGGTAGGCGTACGGGTTGCGGGCGTCGTCGGCCGTGGCACCGAGGCGTACCTGGCCGGTGACCAGGTCGTGGCGGGCGAGCCGGGTCGGCAGGTCGCGTTCCCCGGAGGGGTGCGGGCAGGCGGCGGCACCCTCCTGGAGCACGGCGCCGGTGAAGGTGGCGAGGCTGTGCCGGCCACCGCGTACGCCCTGCCAGGCGCGGGTGATCCGGGCGTGGTCGACGTCCCGCATCAGCCCGGCGCGGGCCTCGGCGGCGAGCCGTTCGGCGGCGTCGGCGGCGCCGGCGGCCCGCAGCTCGGGCCACTCGGCGGGGTCCTGCTCGGGGGTGCGGGTTCGCTCGGGCGTCGGTGCGGCCCGGCTCCAGGCGGGTGGGCCGAAGCGGCGCCAGATCTCGCCCCAGCGACCGAGACGGCCGACGACGAGCATGATCGTGAAGGCGATCAGGGTGTAGTAGCCGTACCAGAGGACCGCGTTGCCTACGCGGTCGTCGCTGTGCCGCCAGGAGTCCGGGGTGAAGAGTTCCAGGGGCAGCACCCACCAGCCGCCGAGGTAGCCGTTCCACAGCAGGGACCAGACCAGCCAGCCCACCAGGAACGCGATCACCGCGCCGCTGAGCAGCTGCCGGGTCGGGATCTGTTCGGGCTCCTCCTCGGGGCGGGGCCGGTGTCCGAACCGCCACATGCCCGGTGCCGCCTCCGGGCGGGGTACCCGCAGCCAGGTGAGGAAGGCCGAGCCGTCCGGCATCGGCGGCATGCCCGGTGCCGCGGGAGGCCGCGGCGGCATCGCGGGCACCTCCGGGGGCCCCGCCGGACGTGGCACCGGGTTCGCATGCGTACCCCGCGCGTCCTGCGTCCCGTCGCTGTTCATCGCCCTCGCCCTCGCCCCTTGACCAGCCGTTCCGTCCACCATCAGCGAGTCAATCTAACGCCCCCGGAAGGGGAGTTCACCGTTACGCGGCCGGGTGGCCGGTGCTGCGCGGTCCGGCCGCCGTATCCACCGCCATGTCCACCGCCGTATCCACCGCCATGTCCAGCGCCATGTCCAGCGCCATGTCCACGGCGGACAATAGGTGTCGCCGACACCGCCCACATGGAGCATGCCCACCCCCCATGCCCCGTCCTAGCCTGCGAGAAAAGACCTCAAGCGTCCGAAAGACGCCCACCCGGAAACTCCGGTTCGCAATATCTTCAGGGAGCTCTCATGACCGCACTTCCGCAGGAGCGCCGCGTCGTCACCGCCATCCCCGGCCCGAAGTCGCAGGAGCTGCAGGCCCGCCGTACCGCCGCGGTCGCGGCCGGTGTGGGCTCCGTGCTGCCCGTGTTCACCGCGCGGGCGGGCGGCGGGATCATCGAGGACGTCGACGGCAACCGTCTGATCGACTTCGGCTCCGGCATCGCGGTCACCGGCGTCGGCGCCTCCGCCGAGGCCGTCGTACGCCGGGCCTCCGCCCAGCTCGCCGACTTCACCCACACCTGTTTCATGGTCACCCCGTACGAGGGCTACGTGGAGGTCGCCGAGGCCCTCGCCGAGCTCACGCCGGGTGACCACGCCAAGAAGAGCGCCCTGTTCAACAGTGGCGCCGAGGCCGTCGAGAACGCCGTGAAGATCGCCCGTGCGTACACGAAGCGCCAGGCGGTCGTCGTCTTCGACCACGGCTATCACGGCCGTACGAACCTCACCATGGCGCTGACCGCGAAGAACATGCCGTACAAGCACGGCTTCGGCCCGTTCGCGCCCGAGGTCTACCGGGTGCCGGTGGCCTACGGCTACCGCTGGCCGACCGGTCCGGAGAACGCGGGCCCGGAGGCCGCCGCGCAGGCCATCGACCAGATCACCAAGCAGGTCGGTCCGGACAACGTGGCCGCGATCATCATCGAGCCGGTGCTCGGCGAGGGCGGCTTCATCGAGCCGGCGACCGGCTTCCTGCCCGCCATCAGCAGGTTCGCCGCCGACAACGGCATCGTCTTCGTCGCCGACGAGATCCAGTCCGGGTTCTGCCGCACCGGCCAGTGGTTCGCCTGCGAGGACGAGGGCATCGTCCCGGATCTGATCACCACGGCGAAGGGCATCGCCGGCGGACTCCCGCTGGCCGCGGTGACCGGCCGCGCCGAGATCATGGACGCCGCGCACGCGGGCGGCCTGGGCGGCACCTACGGCGGCAACCCGGTCGCCTGCGCGGGCGCGCTGGGCGCGATCGAGACGATGAAGGAGCTCGACCTCAACGCCCGGGCGAAGGCGATCGAGGCGACGATGAAGTCCCGTCTGGCCGCCATGGCCGAGAAGTTCGACATCGTCGGCGACATCCGCGGCCGCGGCGCGATGATCGCCATCGAACTGGTCGAGGACCGTACGACGAAGGAGCCGAACCCGGCGGCGACGGCCGCGCTGGCCAAGGCCTGCCACCAGGAGGGCCTGCTGGTCCTGACCTGTGGCACCTACGGCAACGTCCTGCGCTTCCTTCCGCCGCTGGTCATCGGCGAGGACCTGCTGAACGAGGGCCTCGACATCATCGAGCAGGCGTTCGCGCGCATCTGACGGTCGCCCCGCACAGCTGATCGCGCCAACGGCAGACGGTGTGAAGAAGGTGTGCGAGGTAGATGACAGGACTCGATTCCGCCTGTCGTGAGCCCACCCCCTGCCGTAGGTTCTACCCAGATGAGAGATACACCCCGTCCGTGGGAAACTGCGGGCGAGTTCAGGCCGAGGCCTCCCCAGCTTCGACCTGGTCGTGCCCTCGCGCACACAAACGGGGCCTCTGGCTCCGGATCTCCTCACCGATCGGACAGTCGCTCGCCCCAAACCCCCCGGGGCGCGCGACCATCCGATCCGATCGGCCGCCCCGGAACCACCCCCCCTGTTCCGGGGCGGCCGGCCTCCTTCCTCCTTCTCGGGATGCTCGGGCTTTCGGCCCTCCTCTTCACGCTGATCACCTGGCAGGTCGTCGCCGACGGCCCGCTGGTGCGCGTGGACGAGCGCGCCAGCCGCGCCCTGGTCCACCCGGACCGCATCTCCCAACTCCTCGCCGACCTGGGCAATGTCCAGGTCGCGGTCCCGGTCCTGGTCCTCGCGCTGGCCCATGTCGCCTGGCGCTCCCGCCGCGCTGGTACAGACCGCTGGTGGCTTCCGGCCACCGCCGCCGCCCTCGTGATGGCCCTGGCCCCGGCCCTGATCGTCCCCCTGAAGGAAGTCATCGCCCGCCCGGGAACCCCGGCCGTACCCCCCGGCACCGGCTACTTCCCCTCCGGCCACACCGCCACGGCCGCCCTCGCCTACGGCTCCGCGACCCTGCTCCTCCTGCCCCGGCTGCGCGCCCACACCGGCCGCGCCCTCCTCGCCACCTGCGCCCTGCTCGTCCTGGGCGTCTCCTTCGGCCTGGTCCGCCACGGCTACCACTGGCCGCTGGATGTCCTGGCCAGTTGGTGTCTGTGTGCGGTGCTGCTCTCGTCGCTGTGGCTGTTCCTCGGGCGGGTTCCCGGACGGGGGACGCCCGGCCGGCCCTCCTAGCACCGTGGCAGGCCCGCCGCCGCCTCGTGCATGGCCAGTTCGAGGAGAGCCAGGTGGGATCAGCTGTCGAAGCCCAGGCCCAAGCGGTCCATCGTGCGCAGCCACAGGTTGCGCCGGCCGCCATGCGCGTCCGCCTGGGCGAGCGACCATTTGGTGAGGGCGATGCCCGTCCAGGCGAAGGGCTCGGGCGGGAACGGCAGGGGCTTCTTGCGGACCATTTCGAGCGAGGTGCGCTCCGTGGACTCCCCCGCCAGCAGGTCCAGCATCACGTCCGCGCCGAACCGGGTGGCCCCGACCCCGAGGCCCGTGTAGCCCGCCGCGTACGCCACCTTCCCGTGGTGGGCCGTGCCGTAGAACGCCGAGAAGCGCGAGCAGGTGTCGATCGCGCCTCCCCACGCGTGGGTGAAGCGGACGTCCTCCAGTTGCGGGAAGCAGGTGAAGAAGTGCCGGGCGAGCTTGGCGTAGGTCTCCGGGCGGTCGTCGTACTCGGCGCGCACCCGGCCGCCGTACGGGTAGATCGCGTCGTAGCCGCCCCACAGGACGCGGTTGTCCGCGGACAGCCTGAAGTAGTGGAACTGGTTGGCGCTGTCCCCCAGCCCCTGCCTGTTCTTCCAGCCGATGGACGCCAACTGGTCGGCGCTCAGGGGCTCGGTCATCAGCGCGTAGTCGTAGACCGGGACCGTGTACGCCCTCACGCGCCTGACCAGGCTGGGAAAGATGTTCGTGCCGAGCGCGACCCTGCGGGCGCGGACCTGGCCGTACGGAGTGCGTACGGCCATCCCGGCGCCGTACGGCTTCAGGGTGAGGGCGGGGGTGTGCTCGTGGACGCGGACCCCGAGTCGGACGCACGCCCGCTTCAGGTTCCAGGCGAGCTTCGCCGGGTGGAGCATGGCCACGCCCCGGCTGTCGTGGAGGCCCGCCCGGAAGGTCGGTGAGGCCACCTGTTCCCGTACCGCCTCCGTGTCCAGGAACTCCACGCCGTCGGCGAAGCCCTCGCGTTCCATCTCCTCGTACCAGTCGCGCAGTTCCCTCGCCTGGTACGTCTCGGTCGCCACGTCGATCTCGCCGGTGCGCTCGAAGTCGCAGTCGAGGTCGTGCCGGGCGACCGCCTTCTCGATCTCGTCGAGGTTGCGGGCGCCCAGTTCCTGGAGCTTGTGGATCTCGCCCGGCCAGCGAGTCAGTCCGTTGGCCAGGCCATGGGTGAGGGAGGCGGCACAGAAGCCTCCGTTGCGGCCGGAGGCGGCCCAGCCCACCTCGCGGCCTTCCAGCAGCACGACATCCCGCCCGGGGTCCCGTTCCTTGGCGAGGAGCGCGGTCCACAGTCCGCTGTAGCCGCCGCCGACGACCAGGAGGTCGCAGATCTCGACGCCGGTGAGCGCGGGTTCGGGGCGGGGCTTGCCAGGGTCGTCCAGCCAGTACGGAACCGGCTGGGCCTCGGAAAGGGATCTGGTCCACCTGTTCATGGCGCTCGGGGCCATGATGTCAACTCCCTACAGGGGTCTTCCGGTTACGCCTTCTGCCTGGTGCGGCGTTTCCCGATGACCATCGAGGCCAGGACGAGAAGTACGGCGACCAGGAACATGGCCGTACCGATGACGTTGATCTGAACGGGCGTTCCGCGCTGTGCCGAACCCCAGACGAACATGGGGAAGGTGACGGTCGAGCCCGCGTTGAAATTCGTGATGATGAAATCGTCGAAGGAGAGCGCGAAGGCGAGCAGCGCGCCCGCCGCGATTCCGGGGGCGGCGATCGGCAGGGTGACCCGAAGGAAGGTCTGTGCGGGACTGGCGTACAGGTCCCGGGCCGCCTCCTCCAGGCTCGGGTCCATCGACATCACGCGCGCCTTGACGGCGACGACGACGAAGCTGAGGCAGAACATGATGTGCGCGATGAGGATCGTCAAGAATCCCAGCTGGGCGCCCATGTTGAGGAACAGGGTCAGCAGCGAGGCGGCCATGACGACCTCGGGCATCGCCATCGGCAGGAAGATCAGCGAGTTGACCGAACTCCGCGCGCGGAAGCGGTAGCGCACCAGCGCGAAGGCGATCATCGCGCCGAGGATCGTGGCCCCGATCGTCGCCCACACCGCGATCTGGAGGCTGATCGACAACGAGCCGCACATGTCGGCGACCCCGCACGGGTCCTTCCACGCGTCCGTGGAGAACTGCTGCCACTCGTAGTTGAAGCGGCCCTTCGGTTTGTTGAAGGAGAACACCGTGACAACGACGTTCGGCAGCAGGAGATATCCGAGCGTCAGCAGTCCGGCGATGACGACGAGATGGTGCTTGAGCCATTTGACGAAGGTCATTTAAACCAGATCCTCCGTGCCGGACTTGCGAATGTAGACGGTGACCATGATGAGAATCGCGGCCATGAGGATGAAGGAGAGCGCCGCGGCGGTCGGATAGTCGAGAATGCGCAGGAACTGGCTCTGGATGACGTTGCCGACCATGCGGGTGTCGGTGGAGCCGAGCAGGTCCGCGTTGACGTAGTCGCCCGCCGCCGGGATGAAGGTCAGCAGCGTGCCGGAGACCACTCCGGGCATCGAGAGCGGGAAGGTGACCTTGCGGAAGACCGTGGCCGGCCGCGCGTACAGGTCGCCCGCCGCCTCGTGCAGGCGTGTGTCGATGCGTTCCAGCGAGCTGTACAGCGGCAGGACCATGAACGGCAGGAAGTTGTACGTCAGACCGCAGACGACGGCGAGTGGCGTGGCCAGCACGCGGTCGCCGGAGGTCCAGCCGAGCCAGCTGGTGACGTCCAGGACGTGCAGCGTGTTGAGCGCGCCGACGACCGGGCCGCCGTCCGCGAGGATCGTCTTCCAGGCGAGCGTGCGGATCAGGAAGCTGGTGAAGAACGGCGCGATCACCAGGATCATGATCAGGTTCCGCCAGCGGCCCGCGCGGAAGGCGATCAGATACGCCAGCGGGTAGCCGAGGACCAGACACAGGATCGTGGCGGATCCGGCGTAGAGGACCGAGCGCAGGAACTGCGGCCAGTACTCGCTCAGCGCGTTCCAGTAGGTCGCGAAGTGCCAGGTGACCTTGTAGCCGTCCTCCAGGGAGCCCGTCTGCACGGACGTGGAGGCCTGGTAGATCATCGGCAGCGCGAAGAAGACGAGCAGCCACAGGATGCCGGGCAGCAGCAGCCAGTACGGCACCAGGCGGCCACGTTTGCGCGGGGGCTTCTGCGCCGGGGCCGTCGGGGAGAGCGGCGGGGGCGCCTCGGTGAGCGTCGACATCAGGCCGCCTCTTCCGACATGTCGATGCCGGCGTCGATGTCCTGGGCCGGGTCGAGCCCGAAGGTGTGCGCGGGGTTCCAGTGCAGGACGACCTCGGCGCCGCGCACGAGCCGGGCGTCGCGGTCGATGTTCTGGGCGTAGACCTCGAACTCGGGGCAGACAGGGCTGTCGATGACGTACTGCGTGGAGACTCCGATGAAACTGGAGTCGGCGATCCTGCCGGTGATCCGGTTGCGGCCCTCGGGGATCTCGCCCGCCTGGTCGGCGTGGGTGAGGGAGATCTTCTCCGGGCGGACGCCGACCAGCACCCTGCCGCCGGTCGTCGTCGGCGCGGAACATCGCGTCCCGGGCAGCACCAGCTTGCCGCCGCCCGCCTTGAGGACGACGTCGTCGCCGCTCCTGGAGTCGATCTCGGCCTCGATCAGGTTGGAGGTGCCGAGGAAGTTGGCGACGAACGTGGTGTGCGGGTTCTCGTAGAGGTCGGTGGGCGAGCCGAGCTGTTCGACGCGGCCCGCGTTCATCACGGCGACCGTGTCGGCCATGGTCATGGCCTCCTCCTGGTCGTGGGTGACGTGGATGAAGGTGATGCCGACCTCGGTCTGGATGCGCTTGAGCTCCAGCTGCATCTGGCGGCGCAGCTTGAGGTCCAGGGCGCCGAGGGGCTCGTCGAGGAGGAGCACCTTGGGGGTGTTGATCAGCGCGCGGGCCACGGCGACGCGCTGCTGCTGGCCGCCGGAGAGCTGGTGCGGCTTCTTGCGCGCCTGCTCGCCGAGCTGGACCAGGTCGAGCAGCTCCTCGACCTGCTTCTTCACCGACCCGATGCCGCGTCGGCGCAGGCCGAAGGCGACGTTCTCGAAGATGTCCAGGTGCGGGAAGAGGGCGTAGGACTGGAAGACGGTGTTCACCGGCCGCTTGTACGGCGGCAGATCGGTGACTTCCTGGTCGCCGAGGAAAACCCTGCCGGAGGAAGGTTCCTCCAGGCCCGCGATCATGCGCAGGGTGGTGGTCTTGCCGCAGCCCGAGGCGCCGAGCAGAGCGAAGAAGGAGCCGTGCGGGACGGTCAGTTCGAGCGGGTGCACGGCGGTGAACGAGCCGTAGGTCTTGCTGATGCCGGAGAGGCGGACATCGCCGCCGTGGTCGGTCTTGTCGGTCGTCTTCACGGTGATCACGCCCCAGTCAGCTTCGCGAACTTCTCTTCGAACTCGGTCTCTTCCTTCGAGCTCAGTGAGCGGAAGGCGCGGGACTTCGCGGCCATGGCCCGGTCCGGGATGATCAGCGGGTTGTTCGCCGCGTCCTTGTCGATCTTCGCCAGCTCGGGCTTCACACCGTCGACGGGACACACGTAGTTGATGTACGCGGCGAGCTCGGCGGCCGGTTTCGGCTCGTAGTAGTAGTCGATGAGCCGCTCGGCGTTCGTCTTGTGCCGCGCCTTGTTGGGGATCAGCAGGTTGTCGGTCGACGTCATGTAGCCGCTGGCCGGGATCAGGAAGTCGATGTCCGGGCTGTCCGCCTTGAGCTGGACCACGTCACCGGCCCAGGCGACGCAGGCCGCGAAGTCGCCGCTGGTGAGGTCGGAGGTGTAGTCGTTGCCGGTGAAGCGGCGGATCTGGCCCTTGTCGACGGCCTTCTGGAGGCGGGCGATCACCGCGTCGTAGTCGTCCGCGGTGAAGTTCGCCGGGTCCTTGTCCATGTCGAGCAGGGTCATCCCGATGCTGTCGCGCATCTCCGACAGGAAGCCGACCCGGCCCTTGAGCTTGGGATTGTCCAGCAGGTCGGAGATGGACTTCACCTCGACGCCGTCGAGCGCCTTCTTGTTGTAGGCGATGACCGTCGAGATGCCCTGCCACACGTACGAGTAGGCGCGGCCCGGGTCCCAGTCGGGGCTGCGGAACTGGTCCGACAGGTTGGCGTAGGCGTGCGGGAGGTTGGCCGGGTCCAGTTTCTGGACCCAGCCCAGGCGGATGAGGCGGCCGGCCAGCCAGTCGGTGAGGACGATGAGGTCACGGCCGGTGTCCTGGCCGGCGGCGAGCTGCGGCTTGATCTTGCCGAAGAACTCGTTGTTGTCGTTGATGTCCTCGGTGTACTTGACCTTGATGCCGGTCCGCTCGGTGAACTGGTCGAGCGTGGGGTGGTGCTTCTCGCTCTCGTCCACGTCCATGTACTCGGTCCAGTTGGAGAAGTTGACGGTCTTCTCCTGAGCCGAGTGGTCGTCCGCGGAGACACCGCCCTGGGTGCTCCCGGCCGCGGGGATGCCGCAGGCGCTCAGCGCCCCGAGACCGCCGATCGTGAGCGCGCCACCCAGCACGGACCGCCGGGTCATGGCGGCCCTGCCGTTCCTGAGGCTGCGCCGCATAGCGGCCACCTGGGCCGGGGACAGGCGGTCTGGCTCGTACTGCTCCATGCCGTGGTGCCCTTTCGGGAGATGCCCTTTTTGGCAAATGTTCTTTTTGTGATAATACGGCCACTGGTCAGGCAGCCGGTTATCCCTGTCGATCCCCGAAGATCGTCCGGTGCCAGTCCTTGCGGGGCGCCGCAGTGTTATCGAACATGACGTGCTTGATCTGGGTGTATTCCTCGAACGAGTACGCGGACATGTCCTTGCCGAAGCCGGACGCCCGGAACCCGCCGTGAGGCATCTCGCTGATGATCGGAATGTGGTCGTTGATCCATACGCAGCCCGCCTTGATCTCCCGGGTGGCGCGGTTCGCCCGGTAGACGTCCCGGCTCCAGGCCGAGGCGGCCAGCCCGTACGGCGTGTCGTTGGCCAGCCGAAGGCCCTCGTCGTCGGTGTCGAAGGGCAGGACGACCAGAACCGGCCCGAAAATCTCGGACTGGACGATCTCACTGTTCTGGGCGGCGTCGGCGACCAGGGTGGGGCGGTAGTAGGCACCGTTCTCGAGATCCGCCTTCGGAGCCTCGCCGCCGGTCACCACGCGCGCGTAGCCGCGCGCCCGGTCGACGAACCCGGCGACCCGGTCGCGCTGGACATGCGAGATCAGCGGGCCGAGGTCGGTGCCCGGGGCGAACGGGTCGCCGAGGCGGACGGTCTCCATGAGGGCGGCCGTCTGCTCGACGAAGGCCTCGTAGAGGGGACGCTGTACGTACGCGCGCGTGGCCGCCGTGCAGTCCTGCCCGGTGTTGATGAGCGCGCCCGCGACCGCGCCGTTGACGGCCGCCTCCAGGTCCGCGTCGTCGAAGACGACGAAGGGGGCCTTGCCGCCCAGCTCCAGGTGGAGGCGCTTGACGGTGGCGGTGGCGATCTCGGCGACGCGCTTGCCGACGGCGGTGGAGCCGGTGAACGACGTCATCGCCACGTCCGGGTGGCCGACGAGGTGCTCACCGGCCACCCGGCCGGCGCCGTTGACGATGTTGATCACACCGTCGGGGATCCCGGCGTCGGTGGCGGCCTGCGCGAACAGCAG
Source organism: Streptomyces sp. NPDC050997 (assembly GCF_040660135.1). Taxonomy (NCBI): domain Bacteria; kingdom Bacillati; phylum Actinomycetota; class Actinomycetes; order Kitasatosporales; family Streptomycetaceae; genus Streptomyces; species Streptomyces sp. NPDC050997. The sequence continues at coordinate 121,511 of NZ_JBFAGK010000021.1, read as the reverse complement.
CGAGGTGAGGGGGGTGAGCTCGGCGGGCTTCAGCACGATCGTGTTGCCCGCGGCGATCGCCGGGAGGATCTTCCAGGCGGCCATCTGGAGGGGGTAGTTCCAGGGCGCGATGGAGCCGACGACGCCGATCGGCTCGCGGCGGACGTACGAGGTGTGGTCGCCGGAGTACTCGCCCGCGGACTGGCCCTGGAGGTGTCGGGCGGCACCGGCGAAGAAGGCGATGTTGTCGATCGTGCCCGGCACGTCGAACTCACGGGTCAGCTTGAGGGGCTTGCCGCACTGCATGGACTCGGCACGGGCGAGGTCCTCGGCACGGTCGGCCAGCACGGCGGCGAACCGGTGCAGGGCGTCGGAGCGCTCGCCCGGGGTGATCGAGGACCAGCCCGGGAAGGCCGCCCGGGCGGCGGCCACGGCCGCGTCCACGTCGGCGACGCCCGCCAGCTCGTACGTAAACACCTCCTCGCCGGTCGAGGGGTCTACAACCGCGTGCGTGCGGCCGGAGGTTCCCTTCGTGAGACGGCCCGCGATGAACTGGGCGCCCTCCGCGAAACGCTCCTGGGCCGCGAACCGGTCCGGGGTGACAGTGCCCGGGTTGTGCATGCCGCTCTCCTCCGCCCTCGCCCCGCGTTCATGGAGGCGGGTGGCGTAGCTCCAGCTCGATTTGAATGCCGATCCTGACAGAGCAAAGGGCGTCCAACAAGTGATTCCGTTGTTGCCTTTTGGTTACGCGACGGAATCTGTCGACCAGGTGTCGAGTCGGCCGCGAAAAGGTAGGACGGAATGTCAGTGGTGCCTGCCAGACTCGCGTGCATGAAAGGGATCACGGGGAAGATCGCTTCGCGGGACGCGCTGGTCAGCGAGGTCCGGGCCGGCTCCAGGATCAAGTATCTGCACTTCTGGGGACACCGGCCGCGGAGCGACGGCAGGGTGGGGCCGAGCTGTCTGAGCCAGTGGTGGCCCTCGCCGTTCACGGTGTCCGGCGTGTCCTACGCGAGCGCCGAGCACTGGATGATGGCGCGCAAAGCGCGGCTCTTCGACGACGCGGAGGCCGAGCAGCGGGTGCTGGCGGCGGGGCACCCCGCCGAGGCCAAGAAGGCGGGGCGGCTCGTGTGCGGCTTCGACGAGGCGCTGTGGGAGCGCGAGCGGTTCGGGATCGTGGTCGAGGGCAGCGTGCACAAGTTCGCCGCGCATCCCGAGTTGCGGGAGTTCCTGCTGGCCACGGGTGAGAGAGTGCTCGTCGAGGCGAGCCCGGTGGACCGGGTGTGGGGCATCGGCCTCGCCGCCGACGACGCGGCGGCCTCGGATCCGGAGCGGTGGCGGGGGCCGAACCTGCTCGGGTTCGCTTTGATGGAGGCACGGGAGCGGCTGCGGACCGGCCTCGTGAACGGGACGGACCTCAGGGGCCGTACAGACCTCGCCGGCGGGATGGACCTTGCCGACCGGACGGACCTCGCCGGCGGGACGATCTGAGGCGGGACCGGCCGTCGGGCCCGCCCCGCCTCAGCCGCGGTGTCAGAAGGCGCTCATGAAGCTCGCGAAGAGCAGAAGCCCCAGCAGCGGGAGGATCACGGTGGCCACGATCCCGCAGACGAGTCCCGCGGTCGCCGCGCCCCTGTTGGTCGCCTCACCACGGCCCGCCTTGCCGCGGCCGATCGCGCCGAAGATGATCCCCAGGATCCCGAGGATGACCCCGAAGAACCACAGGAAGAACGTCAGGCTGCACACGACGCCGATGATGCCGAGCACCAGACCGGTCGTACCCATACCGTTGCTCGGCTGCGGTGCCATGCCGTAGCCGGGCATCTGCGGGTAGGCACCCACCGGAGCGGCGGCCGGGTACGACGGGGCCGGACTGGCGTAGGACTGCCCCTGGTTCGGGTAGCCGTACCCCGGAGCGGATCCGGACTGCGGATAGGCGTAGCCCCCGGCCGGCTGCTGCGGCGGCTGCGGTGGCTGCGACGGCGGTGGCCCGAACCCACCGGATCCGGGATTGGCGTCGGACATGAACTGCTCCCCTCGTTGACTGCCAGGGCATCGTAATGGCCCAGCTCACCTCGGGGGGCACCGTTTCGACGGGTGAATTCGCCAGGTGGATCAGGCAGTTGCTTCCGCGGCTGGTTCGGCAGTGGCTCGGCGGTCGCTCCGGCTGATGCCTCAGTCGTTCGTGAGCACGGACACGGGACCGGCCCGGAAGGCGCCGTAGGTGTCGTCGTACTCGTCGTCCATGTTGATCGCGGCCGTGATCCCGATGGCGATCAGGACGATGACCGCGACACCGAGGATGATGCCGATGACGCCCGTGATCAGGCCGGCCTGCGCCTGACCGTGGTTGTCGGCCTCGCCGCGCTCGGCCCGCTTCTTCCCCTTGAGGCCGAAGATCACGGCGAGGATGCCGAGCACGATCGAGACGATGCCGTAGAGGCAGAACAGACAGCAGGACAGGATGCCCAGGACCATCGCGGCGACGCCCATGCCGTTCTGCGGGGGCGCCTGCATACCGGGCCAGCCGTAGCCCGGGGGGTAGGACGGGTATCCGTAACCGCCGGGAGGCGTGGGGCCGGTGGGGGCGACGGGCGGCGGAGGCAGAGCGGCGCCGGGAGCGTCCGCGCCCGGGGAGGCGGTGCCGGGCGGCGGGTAGCCGGGCGGGGTGTAGCCGGGTGCCGCGTACCCGTCGGCGGGCATCGAGGTGACCGTGGCCTGGTCGTGTACGGACGGGGGCGGTGAACCGGGGGCCGGGGCGGTGCCCGGGGCTTGGCCGGAACCGGGTGCCTGGTTCTTGTCCAGGGACGGTCTGCTCTCCGGCGGCGCCCAGGGGTCGTGGCCCCCACCGGCCTCCCCGCTCGGCTGAGTTGCGTCCGTCATGCCATGTCCCCCTAGGTCGTTCCTGCCGCCATGCTACGGCCTGGCCACCACGCCTCGGCGGCCGGTCCCGGCGCAGCCCGCAGGGGGCTCCACCCCGCCCACCGCCTACGATGTCACCGCACTCGATCAGCCGATCACCCGCGCCGCACCCGACCGGTGCCCGGCGCCCTGCCCCGGGGAGGCCCCCATGACCGAGCACCTCGTCGACGCCCGTGCCCCACGCGATCTGCAGGCCTTCATCGCGTCGTTGCCCAAGGCCGAACTCCATGTGCACCACGTCGGCTCCGCCTCTCCGCGCATCGTCTCCACGCTGGCCGCCCGCCACCCCGACTCCAAGGTCCCCACCGACCCCGAGGCCCTGGTCGACTTCTTCACCTTCACGGACTTCGCCCACTTCATCGACGTGTACCTGTCCGTCGTCGACCTGATCCGCACGCCGGAGGACGTCCGGCTGCTGACGTACGAGATCGCCCGGGACCTGGCCCGGCAGCAGGTGCGGTACGCCGAGCTGACCATCACCCCGTTCTCCTCGACCCGGCGCGGCATCGACGAACTCGCCTTCATGGAGGCGATCGAGGACGCCCGCAAGGCGGCGGAGGCCGAGTTCGGGACGGTCCTGCGCTGGTGCTTCGACATCCCCGGCGAGGCCGGTCTGATGTCCGCCGAGGAGACGGTACGGATGGCCACCGACGAGCGTCTGCGTCCGGAGGGCCTGGTGTCCTTCGGGCTCGGCGGGCCCGAAGTCGGCGTACCCCGGCCGCAGTTCAAGCCCTACTTCGACCAGGCGATCGCCGCCGGCCTGCACTCCGTTCCGCACGCCGGCGAGACCACCGGCCCCCAGACGGTGTGGGACGCGCTCACCCACCTGCGTGCCGAGCGCATCGGACACGGCACCAGCTCCGCACGCGACGAGAAGCTCCTCGCCCATCTCGCCGAGCACCGGATCGCGTTGGAGGTGTGCCCGACCTCCAACATCGCCACGCGCGCGGTGCGCACGCTCGACGAGCACCCCCTCAAGGACTTCGTGGACGCCGGCGTGCTGGTCACGATCAACTCCGACGACCCGCCGATGTTCGGCACCGACCTCAACAACGAGTACGGCGTCGCCGCCCGGCTGCTGGACCTCGACGAGCGTGGACTGGCCGAGCTGGCGAAGAACGCGGTCGAGGTCTCGTTCCTCGACGAGGCCGGCAAGACCCGCATCAAGGACGAGATCGACACGTACACCTCTGGTTGGCTCGCCCCCTGACCCGACCACAATGGGCGCATGCAGAAGCTGACCGCCGTGGCCCATCGCGGCGACCCCTACCGCGTCCGTGAGAACACCGTCGACTCGCTGCGGTCCGCGCTCCGGCGGGGCGCGGACGCGGTCGAGATCGACGTACGGCTCACCCGGGACGGCGTGCCCGTCCTGCTGCACGACGACACGCTGAAGCGGCTGTGGGAGCACGAACGGCCACTGCGGTCGCTGTCGGCGGACGAGGTGCGCGGGCTCACGGACGGCGGGGTACCGACACTCGCTCAGGCGCTGACCGCGACCGACGGCAGCCGGGTGCTGCTCGACCTGCCGGGCACGCCGGACGTGCGGGCGGCCCGCCGGGTCGCGGACGTGGTGCGGGAGTGCGGGGCGCGGGACCGGGTGTACTACTGCGCGGGCGCCCCGGCCATGCTCGCCGTGCGTGCCGCCGACCCGGCCGCCGAGATCGCGCTGACCTGGACCTCGCTGGCCCCGCCCCGGCCCGCGTTGCTGGACGCGGTGCGCCCGCGCTGGCTCAACTACCGTTTCGGGCTGGTGGATCGCGCCCTGGCCGAGCGCGTCCACACCGACGGCTGTCTGCTCTCCGTCTGGACCCCCGACACCCTGCGCTCCATGCGCCGCCTCGTCGGCATGGGCGTCGACTCGATCACCACCAACCGCGTCGACATCCTGTGCGCCCTGCGTGACGGCGCCCTACGCGACAGCGCTCCGCGCGACGGCGACGGCGACTGATCGCGGGCCCCGCGGCCACCGGAGCCGGGGAGCTACACGCGGGAGCGTTGGGAGACGGTCGCCGGATCGGCCGGGGTCGCGCGCGTGACGTACTGCGGCACGGGTGCGTCGTCCTTGCCGGTGTCGCGGACCAGGCCGTAGCGCTTCGCGCCCCGGTCGGGGCCCGTCGTGACGTCCTTCTCCACGGCGTCGAAACTCGACGGGAAGACGTTCAGGCCGTAGTCGGCGCCGCGCTCGTTCACGGTGAGGGTGACGCTGCCGTCGACGTAGAAGTACTCGTTCTGCCACATCTGCTGGGTGCCGGACGGCAGGACGGCGTAGCCGGTGGCCGAGTCGCCCATGCCGGTGGCGGAACCGTCGGTGGCGCCGACCGGGTCGTCCATGCGCCGGCCGCCGCCCGAGGCGACATGGAAGAGCTCGCCCCGCAGACCGGTCCAGGCCGGCATGACCAGGCCGCCGGCCCGGTACTGCGGCGATATCTGCCAGCGGACGAGGACATAGCCCCGGCCGCTGAGCTTCACGCTGTCCCCGCGGTGGTTCATGGTGGCGTGCGCGCCGCCGCTGCTGGTGATGCCGCTCTCGGGCCGGTGCGGCAGGGCGGCCGGCTCGGCGTTCGGGTCGGGCGCCCGGTCGACGGCGTCGACGACGGTGCCGTACAGGTCGGTCTTCTTCGGCCGGGTCGGTGACGGCGGGGCCGTGGGAGTCGGGGAGGCCGAGGGCGGTGGCGGGGCGGAGGTGGCCGTCCGGCTCGGGGCGGTGACGGCCGCGCGCGGGGGCGGGGCGGGGTCCGGGGGCCGGGTGACGACGTACGCGCCGCCCGCGACGAAGGTCGCGCCCGCGGTCACGGCGACGGCCGGCTTGGTGAGCGCGCTCAGCACCTTGGCGGACCAGCCGACGGAGGTGCCGGCGGCCGTGGCGGCCACGGCCGTCTTGCCGCCGAGGGCGAGGGAGAGCGTGAAGCCGACCGGGAGCGGGACCAGCGCGATCCCGACGAGCAGGCGCTCCGCCGGTACGACGGACTCGCGGGCGTCGCCGCAGTACCCGCAGCCGCGGATGTGCCGGGCCAGCCGCTTGCGCCACACGGAGTCGGGGCGGCCGGGCCAGCGGGCGGTCAGTTCGCGCAGGTCCGGGCAGGCGCCGTCGAGGGCCCTGACGATGCCGCGCGAGGTCTCCAGGCGCTCCTTCATCCGCTGGACACGCACGGCGGCGTGCTGCCTGCTGATGCCGACGGCCGCGGCCAGCTCACGCCGGGTGAGTTCGCCGGCGACCTCCAGCCACCACAGGGACAGCAACTGCCGGTCCTCGTCGTCGAGCCAGCGCACCGCCTCCGCGACCTCGCGCCGCTCCCCCTCCAACTGGAGGCGCAGCACGGTGAGTTCGGCGAAGTCGGCGGCCTCGTGCGGTGTCGACTCGTCCAGCGGGGCGGGCGTCCGGCGGCGGGCCCGGTCCCGGATCTGCCGCATGGCGATCGCCACCAGCCAGGACCGGAAGCTGTCCGGGTCGCGCAGCGAACCGAGGTTGCCGACGGCCCGCAGCATGGTCTCCTGCACGACGTCGTCCACGTCGGCGTGGCCGTTCAGGGCCCGGCCGACGATGTTGTAGACCAGCGGCAGCCAGCCCGCGACCAGCTCGTCCAGCGCCTGCCGGTCACCGTCCTGCGCCGCCGCGATGGTGGAGCTCCAGTGCCGCGTGTCCACGATGCCCTTTCGGTGACCGGTGTGACGGTCGAGGTCGGATTTCTTGTGCACGCACCCTCTCAGGCGGGCCGGGACTGTCGTATGTCCGGCATCACAGTGCGGAGACGGCGTGAAGGCCGCCGGGATAACAGTTTTTCCCGCCCTTAGGGGTCTCCCCTGACAACTCCCTTGTTCTGTACGGCACTTGGTCGGGGTCGGGTCAGGGGCGGGAACCCTCCTCGCCGACGATCCGGTGGACGCCGTACGCCCGGAGGATGATCACAACCACCTGCCCGCCAGACCTCTGGAGCAGCCGCATGCGCACCTCCCGTCGCACGACCCTCCTCGCCGCGTCCCTCGTTCTCGCCCTCGGCGCGGGCCCGCTGGCGGTCCCAGCCTTCGCCGCGACCTCGCCCGCCCCGGCCGCCGCGCACGCCACGACGACCGGCGACCTGGACACCGCCGCCCTGCGCGCCGCGCTCGGCGGCCTCCCGGACAAGGACGCGACCTTCGCCCTCGTCCGGGTCGGCGGCACCGACGGCACCTGGCGGGGCAGCGCGGGCGTGCACGACCTGGAGAGCGGCGGGGCGGCGGACCCGGACGCCCGGTTCCGGGCCGGCTCGACGACGAAGGTGGTGACGGCGGCGGTCGTCCTGCAGCTCGCGGCGGAGGGAAGAATCCGCCTGGACGCGCCCGTTCAGCACTACCTCCCGGGCCTGCTCACCCGGAAGTTCAAGCCGATCACCGTACGGCAGCTGCTGAACCACACCAGTGGCATCCAGCCCGGAGACGCACTCGGGGACACCTTCGACGAGGTGTACGCGCACCGCTTCGACACACTGATGCCCCGCCAGGTCGTGGCATCGGCGGTGGCGAAAGGACCCGAGTTCCGTCCGGGGAAGCAGCAGCACTACCTGAACATCAACTACACGGTCCTCGGCCTGCTGATCGAGAAGGTGACCCACCACTCGTACGCCTCGGAGGCCACTCGGCGCGTACTGCTGCCCGCCGGGATGCGGGACACGTACTTCCCCGGCACCGACCCGGCGATCCGCGGCCCGCACAACCTCGGCTACCAGCTCGTGAAGCGGGCCGACGGCACGACGGACTTCGTCGACGTGACCGACTGGAACCATGCCGACCGGTGGGCGGCCGGGGACATGATCTCCACCACCGCCGACCTGGAGCGGCTGGTGAACCGCCTCTTCGGCGGCGACCTGGTGCCGCGGCCGCAGCTGAAGGAGATGTTCACCGTCCCGAGGGGCATCGAGGGCGCCGACATGAGCGCCGGTCTGCAGCGCCTCGAGTTCGAGGGCCGGGTCTACTGGCTCAAGTCGGGCGCCCGGTACGGCTACGGCACGGTGATCGCCGCGACCCGTGACCTCTCGCGGACGCTGGTCGTGTCCGTCGGCGCGACGGACGCGAAGAGCGAGGACATGAACCCCGTGACGGAGCGGATAGCCCGGGCGGCGCTCAAGTAGCGGGGGCGAGCCGGGCGTTCCCGTGAGCGCCGAGAACACCCTGCCGTCAGGCCGGCCGGGCGGCGTCGCCCAGCGGGAGGACCAGACGGAACGTGCATCCCTCACCTGGTCCGGTGTCCAACTCGAGTCGGCCGCCGTGCCCCTGGGCGATCGCCGTGGCGATGGCGAGGCCGAGGCCGCTGCCGCCGTGGTCACGGGAGCGGGAGGGGTCGACGCGGTAGAAGCGCTCGAAGACTCGCTCGGCCTCCTGCGGTGGCAGGCCGGGCCCCCGGTCGACGACGGCGATGACACAGACCGGCGTGCCCTCGGGCAGGGGCGGGGAGGCGCTAGTCCGGCCGGGGCGGTCGGTGCCGCCCGTCTCCGCCCCCGCGCGGGCCGTGCCCACGCGTGCGTCCACAGGCGTTCCGGGAGGCGTGTGGACGAGTGCGTTGGACAGGAGGTTGGTGACGACCTGGAGCAGGCGGTCGGGATCTCCCACGGTTTCCACGACGTCGAGTTCGGCGCCCTTGGCCTGCTCGTCGAGCGGGCTGAGCGTGACGACGTCCACCCGGGTGTCGACGTCCTCCACCCAGTCGACGGGGACCTCGTGGATGCGCAGTCCGTTGTGCTCGGCGAGCAGCAACAGTTCGGTGTCGAAGAACCAGGCGTCGTCCTGGGTCTTGGCCAACAGCGGACGCAGCACGTCGGTGCGGGCGGCCTTGAATCCGCACTGGGCGTCGCTGAACCGGGCGCCGTGGGTGTGGCGGATCAACGCGTTGTAGCAGCGGGAGATCAGCTCGCGGCGCGGGCCGCGCACCGTACGGGCGCCGGGCGCGAGGCGGCTGCCGATGGCGAGGTCGGAATGGCCGCTGGCCAGCGGGGCGATCAGCGGCAGCAGCCCGTCCAGGCCCGTGGAGAGGTCGACGTCCATGTAGACGACGATGTCGGCGTCGCTCGCACCCCACACGGTGCGCAGCGCCAGACCGCGGCCCTTGCGCTCCATATGGACGACGCCGACACCGGGCAGCGCGTCGGCGAGCTCCTCGGCCACGGCGAGGGTGCGGTCGACGCTGGCGTTGTCCGCGACGGTGATCCGCCAGGGATAGGGCAACTCGTCGCGCAGCCGGGCGTGCAGCGTGCGGACACAGCCGGGCAGGGCGCGTTCCTCGTTGTAGACGGGGACGACGATCTCCACGGTCGGTGTGCGCGTGGCGGTCGGTCCATGGGCGCCGGCCGGTACCGGCAGCTGAAAACGCCGAGCCGTACGCAGGCCACTGCTTGTATGCGTCATGGGTTCCTCAGGCGATGGGGGGCGGTGGGGCGGCTCCCGTGCGCGCCCGCTCTCTGTCGGCAGGCGCGGTCGACTCTGACCGGCGCGGCAGGGGAAACGCGGGGAGAAAGCTGGGAACTGACGGGGAGTCCGCTGTCAGTCCTCCCGTCGACGGAAGGCGGAGGACACCGCCGGTCGTCGACGGAAGGTGGAGGACGCCGCCGATCCTTGCCGCACGACCTGGGAGGCCGAGGTCAGCCGCCGGGGAACCAGCCGAGAGGACGCTGTGCCCCGGCTACGCCGTCGCGCGGCGGGCGCGCCGGGATCGGGGTACGGCGTTCCTCACCCCGAAGTCAGCGGAGGGTCGCGATCCCTGCGCCGGGGTGAGTAGTACCCCGGTACCACTCACCGCCCGAAGATTCCCCCGGGGTCCCAGAGATCGGGCCTGCCGCGCTCCTAGGTTCGAACGCAGACACCGCGGTGCATCCGCGGCCGAGTTCAGGCAGGAAAGGCCCACTCCCATGATCGAAACGCGCGAACTGACGAAGCGGTACGGCGACAAGACGGTGGTCGACAACCTGAGCTTCACCGTGAAGCCCGGCGAGGTGACCGGCTTCCTCGGCCCCAACGGCGCGGGCAAGTCCACCACCATGCGCATGATCATCGGCCTGGACTCCCCGACCAGGGGCTCGGTCACCGTCAACAGCCGCTCCTACGCCCGGCACGCCGCGCCGCTGCACGAGATCGGCTCCCTGCTGGAGGCCAAGTCCGTCCACCCCGGGCGTAGCGCCTTCAACCACCTGATGGCGCTCGCCTACACCCACGGCATTTCGCGCCGACGGGTGGACGAGGTCATCGAGCTGGCCGGGCTGACCAGCGTGGCCGGCAAGCGGGTGGGCGCCTTCTCGCTCGGTATGGGCCAGCGGCTCGGCATCGCCTCGGCGCTCCTGGCCGACCCGGCGATCGTCATGCTCGACGAACCGGTCAACGGCCTCGACCCCGAGGGCGTGCTGTGGGTGCGCAACCTGCTGCGCTCTCTGGCCGACGAGGGCCGGGCCGTGATGCTCTCCTCGCATCTGATGAGCGAGACCGCGCTGATCGCCGACCACCTGGTGATCATCGGGCGCGGGCGGCTGCTCGCCGACACCACGGTCGACGACTTCACCCGGGAGGCCGGAGGCGGTGGTGTGAAGGTGGCCACCGCCGACGCCGTGCGGCTGCGCTCGCTGCTGGCCGGCCCGGACGTCACGATCAGCTCCTCCTCCGCCGAGGAACTGATCGTCACCGGACGCGACGCCCGGGAGATCGGGGCGATCGCCGCCGAGCACGGGGTGGCCTTGTACGAGCTCACCCCGCAGTCCGTCTCCCTGGAGGCGGCGTTCATGGACCTCACCCGCGATGTCGTCGAGTACCAGAGCGGTCCGGCCGACACCGAACGAAAGGCCGCCTGATGCCTACCACCGCACACCGCCGCAGTCGCGGCCGCAGCCGGGGCTCGGGCGAGCGCCCGAACCTTTCCGCGGCACCCGAGCCCAGGACACCCGTCTCCCCCACGCGGTACAAGGTGACCGGACCGCGGGTGCTGCGCTCGGAATGGGCCAAGTTCTGGTCACTGCGCTCCAGTTGGATCACCCTGGGCGTCGCCGTGTTCCTGCTGGTCCTCTTCGGGGCGATCTCCAGCTACACCTACAGCCCCGACGCCGTGGGGACCGGCGGGCCCCCTGGGCCTGGATCGGGCTCCGGTGACAGCGACGCGGTCAGCCTGGCCCTGACCGGCGTGTCCTTCGCGCAGCTGGCCGTGGGCGTGCTGGGGGTGCTGCTGGCCGCGGGCGAGTACAGCACCGGCATGATCCGCGCCACCCTCGCGGCGGTTCCGCGACGGCTGCCCGTCCTGTGGTCGAAGGCCGCCGTGATCGGCCCCATCGCCCTGGTTCTCACCACCCTCGGCGCACTCGCCGCGTTCCAGCTGGGCGTCCCCGGCCTGGACGGCGAGAAGATCGCGCTGTCCCTGGGCGACGACGGTGTGCTGCGCAGCCTGGCCGGCGCCGGCCTCTACCTCGGCCTGGTCGCCGTGTTCGGCGTGGCCCTGGGCGTGCTGCTGCGCTCGTCCGCAGGAGCCATCGCCGCCCTGGCCGGCATCCTGCTGATCCTGCCCGGCCTGGCGTCCCTGCTGCCCGACTCCTGGTACGACACCCTCAGCCCCTACTTCCCCAGCAACGCCGGCTCGGCCGTCTACGCCCTGCACCAGTCCTCGGACGCCCTCTCACCCGGCACGGGACTCGCGGTCTTCGCCGGCTGGGTGGCCCTGGCGCTCGCCGGGGCGGCCTACCGACTCGTCAAGACCGACGCCTGAGCCGGGCACGAGGACAATGGTGTCCATGAGCCCGCACCGCGCGGCAGCCCCCGCGGACACCGCCCGGGAGGCGGCCCCGTCGTCCTCCGGCTTCGACGCCGTCTGGGCGCATCCGCTCCTGGGGCGGCTGCTGCGCGACCAGAGCCGCAGGCGACGGCTCGACCGCCGGCTTCCGTGGCTGCTCGACACCGCGGTGGTGCTGATCGTCCTGGCCATCACGCTGCCCAACCTGCTCCGGGGCAACGGCGACTCCCCCTTCGGGGACAAGGACACCCGCGACCAGTTGCCGGCCGCGGTCCTGTTCGTCCTGGTCGCCGCGCTCGTCATCCCCCTGTGGTGGCGCCGCAAGGCTCCCGCCGTCACCTACTTCGTGATCGCGTCGGTGTCCCTCGTCCAGTGGTCACTGGGGATCTGGCTGCCGACCGGCATCAGCGCACTCATCGCCCTCTACACCCTGGCCCGGAACAGCTCCCTGCGCGTACTGGGCTGGGCCGTCGGACTCACCGCCGTCGAACTGCTGCTGGCCGCCTTCGTCCTGGTACCGATCGAACATCCGCTGCTCGGCAGCTTCTTCCTGCTGGGCACGACGACCGCGGCCGTCGCCATCGGCCTGACCCTGCGGATCCGCCAGATGTACCTGGCGACACTGGAAGACCGCGCCCGCCGCCTGGAGATCGAGCAGGACCAGCGCCTCCGGCTCACCGCCGCCGCCGAACGCTCCCGGGTCGCCCGCGAGATGCACGACATCGTCGGCCACAACCTCTCCGTCATGGTCAGCCTCGCCGACGGCGCCGCCACCCTCGCCGCCAACCGGAACGAGCAGTCGACCGAGGCCCTGCGCATCCTCGGCGACACCGGCCGCCAGGCCATGAGCGAACTGCGCCGCGTGCTGGGCGTCCTGCGCGAGGAGCGGGACGACGTACGGATACTCAGTCCGCAGCCCGGCATCGGGGATCTGGACCCGCTGCTGACGCGGGTGCGCGCGGCGGGACCGGCGGTGACCTACCGGACCGTGGGTGATCTTGACTCCCTCAGCGGCGGCGTACAGCTCACCGTGTACCGCGTCGTCCAGGAAGCCCTCACCAACACGCTCAAGCACGCCGGCCCGGGCACCACCGCCGACGTCACCGTCACCGCCGAGGCCGGCACCGTACGGATCAAGGTCACCGACACCGGCACGCCTCCCGGCGCGCCGGCACGAGCGGTGTCGCAATCGCGTGCCGACGACCCCGGGCACGGCCTGGTCGGCATCCGCCAGCGGGCCGCCATGTACGGCGGCACCGTCATCGCCGGGCCCCGTGAGGCCGGCCATGGCTGGATGGTGGACGTCGTGCTCGACGTACCCGCCGCACCCAACCCGCCGGCACCAGGAGACCCTCTGCCATGACCACCGTGCTGATCGCGGACGACCAGCCACTGCAGCGCATGGGCGTCCGCATGCTCCTCGAAGGAACGCCCGGTCTGGAACCGGTCGGCGAGGCCGAGCACGGCGCCGAGGCGGTCCGGCTGGCCGCGCGCCTGCGCCCCGACGTCGTCCTCATGGACATCCGCATGCCCGGCATGGACGGCCTCGAGGCCACCCGCCGCATCATCGCCGCCGGCGGCCGCTCCCGCGTCCTCATCGTGACCACCTTCGACCTCGACGAGTACGCCTACGAAGGTCTGCGGGCCGGCGCCAGCGGCTTCCTGCTCAAGGACGCCCGCCCCGAGGAACTCGTCGCCGGCATCCACGCCGTCGCCACCGGCGACGCCGTCGTGGCCCCCCGCCTGACCCGACGCCTGCTGGACGCCTACGCCCACCAGGTCCTCGCACCCGCGGACGCCCCCGCGGCCGAAGACCCCCGGCTGCGCACCCTCAGCGACCGCGAACGTGAGGTCCTGGTCGCCATCGGCCAGGGCTGGACCAACACCGAGATCGCCGAACGCCTCGTCCTCACCGAGTCCACCGTCAAGAAGCACGTCGGCCGCGTCCTCGCCAAGATCGGCGCCCGCGACCGCATCCAGGCCGTGATCACGGCGTACGACGCGGGGCTGGTCCGGGCGAAGTCCTAGGGCCCTTCTGCGGGCGGAACACCGCGGCCCCGGACGGTCAACTCCCGTCCGGGGCCGCGCGTCACGCCGTACGGACTACGCCTCCAGCGACGTCATCACGTGCTTGATCCGCGTGTAGTCGTCGAAGCCGTAACCCGAGAGGTCCTTGCCGTAGCCGGACTTCTTGAAGCCGCCGTGCGGCATCTCCGCGACCAGCGCGATGTGGGTGTTGATCCACACGCAGCCGAAGTCGAGCTTCTTGGACATCCGCATCGCGCGACCGTGGTCCTTGGTCCACACGGAGGAGGCGAGGGCGTACTCGACGCCGTTGGCCCACTCCACGGCCTGGTCCTCGTCGGAGAAGGACTGGACGGTGATGACCGGGCCGAAGACCTCCCGCTGGATGATCTCGTCGTCCTGCTTGAGGCCCGAGACGACGGTCGGGGCGTAGAAGTAGCCCTTGTCGCCGACCTGGTGACCGCCCGCCTCGACCTTGGCGTGCGCGGGCAGCCGCTCGATGAAGCCGACGACCTGCTTGAGCTGGTTCGGGTTGTTGAGCGGGCCGAACAGCACGTCCTCGTCGTCGGGCTGACCGGTCTTGGTCTCCGACGCCGTCTTCGCCAGCGCGGCCACGAACTCGTCGTGGACGCCCTCGTGGACCAGGACGCGGGTGGCGGCCGTACAGTCCTGGCCGGCGTTGAAGAAGCCGGCGACGGAGATCTCCTCGACGGCCTTGGCGACGTCGGTGTCCTCGAAGACGACGACGGGCGCCTTGCCGCCCAGCTCCAGGTGGACGCGCTTGAGGTCCTTGGACGCCGACTCGGCCACCGACATGCCCGCGCGCACGGACCCGGTGATGGAGGCCATCGCCGGGGTCGGGTGCTCCACCATCAGCCGGCCGGTGTCACGGTCGCCGCAGATGACGTTGAAGACACCCTTGGGCAGGATCGATCCGATGATGTCGGCGATCAGGACCGTCGACGCCGGGGTGGTGTCCGACGGCTTGAGCACGACCGTGTTGCCCGCCGCGATCGCCGGCGCGAACTTCCACACGGCCATCATCATCGGGTAGTTCCACGGCGCGACCTGCGCGCAGACGCCGACCGGCTCACGTCGGACGATCGAGGTCAGCCCCTCCATGTACTCGCCGGCGCTGCGCCCCTCCAGCATCCGGGCCGCACCCGCGAAGAAGCGGATCTGGTCGACCATCGGCGGGATCTCCTCGGAGCGGGTGAGCCCGATCGGCTTGCCCGTGTTCTCCACCTCGGCCGCGATGAGTTCCTCGGCCCGCTCCTCGAACGCGTCCGCGATCTTCAGGAGGGCCTTCTGGCGCGCGGCGGGGGTCGTGTCGCGCCAGGCCGGGAAGGCCGCGGCGGCGGCCGCCATCGCGGCGTCCACGTCCGCCTTACCGGACAGCGGTGCGGTCGCGTAGGCCTCGCCCGTCACGGGGTTGACCACGTCGGTGGTCCGTCCGTCGGCGGCGTCTTTGAACTCACCGTCGATGTGGTTGCGCAGACGACGCAGCTCGGTGCTCACTGCCGGCCTCCTGTCAAGGTTGAACTGTCCACTCACTGAGATACCCACCCTAATCGGCAGAGCCACGTTTTCAACACCCCCGATCCCGCCATCACTGCGAAATCCGCAGGTCTCAGTCACGTAAACAACGAATTTCATCGCCTCGACCTTGCGGAACTGTCGAGACGTCGTGCACAGTGAGCTCGTGGCCAGTCGAAGCGCAGACCCCAGGGACTCACGGGAGAGCCGCGAGTCCAGGAACGGCGGCACCCCGCATCTGGATGCCGTCTCCCTCGGCATCATCGAACAGCTCCAGGAGGACGGCCGCCGGCCGTACGCCGCCATCGGCAAGGCCGTCGGCCTCTCCGAGGCGGCCGTGCGCCAGCGCGTCCAGAAGCTGCTCGACCAGGGCGTGATGCAGATCGTCGCCGTCACGGACCCGCTCACCGTGGGCTTCCGCAGACAGGCGATGGTCGGCGTTCACGTCGAGGGTGACGTGGAGTCCGTGGCCGACGCCCTGAGCGCCATGTCGGAATGCGAGTACGTGGTGATGACCGCGGGCTCCTTCGACCTGATGGTGGAGATCGTCTGCGAGGACGACGACCACCTCCTTGAGGTCATCAACAAGCACATGCGAGCCATCCCCGGAGTGCGCTCCACCGAGAGCTTCGTCTACCTCAAGCTCAAGAAGCAGACCTACATGTGGGGAACCCGATAATCGTGAGCACCGACAGCTCCAAGGACCTCAGCAGGACCGCGTACGACCACCTGTGGATGCACTTCACCCGCATGTCCTCGTACGAGAACTCCCCCGTCCCGACGATCGTCCGGGGTGAGGGCACCTACATCTACGACGACAAGGGCAGGCGCTACCTCGACGGTCTCGCGGGTCTGTTCGTGGTCCAGGCCGGACACGGCCGCGTGGAGCTCGCCGAGGCTGCCTTCAAGCAGGCGCAGGAGCTGGCGTTCTTCCCGGTGTGGTCGTACGCCCACCCCAAGGCCGTGGAGCTCGCGGAGCGTCTCGCGGACCAGGCGCCGGGCGATCTCAACAAGGTCTTCTTCACCACCGGTGGCGGCGAGGCCGTCGAGACCGCCTGGAAGCTCGCCAAGCAGTACTTCAAGCTGACCGGCAAGCCCACCAAGTACAAGGTCATCTCGCGCGCGGTCGCCTACCACGGCACCCCGCAGGGCGCCCTGTCCATCACCGGCCTGCCGGCCCTGAAGGCACCGTTCGAGCCCCTCGTCCCGGGCGCGCACAAGGTCCCCAACACCAACATCTACCGCGCCCCGCTGTTCGGCGACGACCCCGTGGCCTTCGGCCGCTGGGCCGCCGACCAGATCGAGCAGCAGATCCTCATGGAGGGCCCGGACACGGTCGCCGCGGTCTTCCTGGAGCCGGTGCAGAACGCCGGCGGCTGCTTCCCGCCGCCGCCCGGCTACTTCCAGCGGGTGCGCGAGATCTGCGACCAGTACGACGTCCTGCTCGTGTCCGACGAGGTCATCTGCGCCTTCGGCCGCCTGGGCACGACGTTCGCCTGCGACAAGTTCGACTACGTCCCGGACATGATCACCTGCGCCAAGGGCATGACCTCGGGCTACTCCCCGATCGGCGCCTGCGTCATCTCGGACCGCCTGGCCGAGCCGTTCTACAAGGGCGACAACACCTTCCTGCACGGCTACACCTTCGGCGGCCACCCGGTGTCGGCCGCGGTGGGCCTGGCCAACCTCGACCTGTTCGAGCGCGAGAACCTCAACCAGCACGTCCTCGACAACGAGGGCGCCTTCCGCTCGACCCTGGAGAAGCTGCACGACCTGCCGATCGTCGGCGACGTCCGCGGCAACGGCTTCTTCTACGGCATCGAACTGGTCAAGGACAAGCACACCAAGGAGTCGTTCAACGACGAGGAGACGGAGCGCGTCCTGTACGGCTTCCTCTCCAAGGCCCTCTTCGAGAACGGCCTGTACTGCCGGGCCGACGACCGCGGCGACCCGGTCGTCCAGCTCGCCCCGCCGCTGATCTCGAATCAGGAGACCTTCGACGAGATCGAGCAGATCCTGCGCGCGACGCTGACGGAGGCGTGGACGAAGGTCTGATCTTCCGAAGGGATCTTCGTTAAGGAAGATCAATCACGGCCCCGGTGCCGCCCGTTCGAGTGAGAAACGGGCGCCCGGGGCCGCATGCTGTGCGGCCTGCCCTTGGGGACTGCCTACCGTGCGAGTGACCGATCGGCCCTGCCTTCGTTCCCCCGCACGGGGGATTTCGCCAACCGCGCACGGCATTTCTGATCTGAACGAGGTGTACGCCCATGGAGGCCCCGCCGGACAACGACGTGCTCTGGGCACGGTCCCTGCACTTCACGCACCACGACGGCTCACCCGCGCTGGCCGGCGTCTCGCTCGGCGTCCGCGAGAGCGAGATCCTCGCCGTCAGCGGCCCGCGCGGCAGCGGCAAGACGACCCTGCTCGGGTGCCTGTCCGGACTGGTCCCGGCGCAGCGCGGTGAGGTCTGGTTCAACAGCGCGCCCGTCCACACCATGGGCCCGATGGCCCGCGAGCGGCTGCGTCGCGACCGCTTCGGCTGGATCGACCCGTTCCCGGTGCTGGTCCCGGAGCTCACCGTCTGGGAGAACGCCGCCCTTCCCCTGATGCTGCGCGGCACCAGCCGTCGCCGTGCCAAGACGGCCGCGCTGGAGTGGCTGGAGCGCCTGGACGTCGGCGACAGCACCCGCAAGCGCCCGCACGAACTGCGCCAGTCCGAGCGCCAGCGGGTATGCATCGCGCGGGCCCTGGCCCCGGCCCCCACGGTGCTGTTCGCCGACGAACCGACGGCTCCCCTGTACCGCGTGGACCGCGCCCACGTCCTGCGCACGCTCACCACGGCGGCACGCTCGCACGGCATCACGGTGGTACTCGCCACCCAGGACGCGGAGACGGCCGCCCTCGCCGACCGCACGGTGTCGCTGCTGGACGGGCGGCGCGTGAACACCGTGCACCTGCCCCCGGTCCCGGAGACGGAAGGCCGGGCCACGTGCTCGCTCTCCGTCTGACCCGCGGCGCCCACCCGGCCGTCCAGCTCCGCCGGCTGCTGGTGGCGGCGGCATCGGCCGGCACGGGCTTCCTCCTGCTCTGCACCCTCGGCCACGCGATGAGCCACCCGGACGACCCGGCGGGCTCGCTCCTCCGGCTGGCCTGGTGCGTGACCCCGCTGGCCACGACGGTGTACTTCGCGGTCGCCGTGGCCCGTACCGACCCGGCCGCCAGACCGCGTACCGGCCTCTCGGCGATCGGTCTGGGCCCGGCCCGCCTGATGGCCGTCTCGGCCACCACGACGGCCCTCTCCTGCACGCTGGGCTCCATGCTCGCCCTGCTGGTCTTCCTCCACCTCCGGGGCGACCTGACGGGCATGCCGTTCGACGGGGCGGCAGCGGAGTTCCTGGCGGCGGGCGAGCCGTTGCCGCTCCCCGCCGCTCTGACCCTGCTGGCCCTGGTCCCGGTGTTCGCGTCGCTGGCGGTGGGCCTGGTGTCGCGACCACGGGACGACCGGCCGGCGGCGGCCCCGGCGGCGATCCGGGCCTTCCGCCGCTTCGGGTCGTTCGGCGATCCCGCGACACGGGACAGCTTCGGAGCGTACGGCCGCTTCGGCACCCGCCTCCGGGCTCGTCCGGAACCGGACAGCCGGCGCTCTCAGGACACGGGCGACGCGGGCGACGCGGGCGACGCGGGCAGGCCGGTCGCCGGTGCGGCTCCCGACCCGAGGGAAGACGGCACCACCTCGCCGACCCGGGCGGGCGAACCCGCCACGGCGGTGAGCTCCACCCCCGACACCGACACCGCGGACCTGGACCGCGGCAGCCTCCCCCCGGCTCCCCAGGACGCCCCCCGAGGCCTTCCCTGGGGCATCGCGATCCTCGCCGCGGGCCTGGCCGTGGAGGCCTACGCCAACCGCACCGCGCCCACCTCCGCCCCTGTCCCCACCCTCACCATCCCCGGCGGCCTCACCACAGCCGGCCCCGCCGGAATCCTCGTCGGCTGGACCCTCACCGCACTCGGTCTGGCCCTGGCCGGCCCCGGCCTCACCCACCTCTGCGGACGGCTCCTCCAGGCCGCCCGCCCCGGCGCCCTCCGCCTCCTCGCCGGTCGCGTCCTCATGACGGAGGCCGCCCGCATCGGCCGCCCCCTCGGCCTCGTCTGCGCGGTCACCTCGGGGGCGTACGCCATGAGCGCGCTGTACGACACGGCGGACCCCTCCTTCGGCCCGCTGACCATCCTCGGCCTGCTCCTGGTGACCGGCTGCACCGTGGCGACCCTCCTGACCGCCGCCGTGGAGGCCAAGCACGCCCGCGCCGACACCACGGCCGCCCTGCTACGGCTCGGCGCACCCAGCACGACGCTGCGCAGTGCCGCCGCCCTGCGCGTCGGCGCGCTGCTGGCCCTGTTCGGCCCGCTCACCCTCGTCGTGGCCGAACTGGCGGCGCTCCCCCTGCTTCGCTGACCGCACGCACCAAGGCCGCACGAAGACCGCACGTAGGCCGCACGTAGGCCCACAGGGCCCCCTGCCGAGCCCGCACGCGAATCCCGTACGAGGAAAATCCCCGACGGCCGATGAGTTCCGGTGGGACGCGCCGTCTACCCACCGAACAGCTCGCACCCGATGGGAGAGACCGATGACCTCGACGTACCAGCAGATGATCTTCGTCAACCTGGCCGTGAACGACCTCGACGCCTCGAAGAAGTTCTTCACCGAGCTGGGCTACACGATCAACCCGCAGTTCAGCGACGAGAACGCGGCCTCCGTCGTGATCAGCGACAGCATCGTCGCCATGCTGCTCACCAAGTCCTTCTACGCGACCTTCACCAAGAAGGAGATCGCCGACGCGACCAGAACCAGCGAGGTGCTGATCGCGCTGAGCGCCGAGAGCCGCGAGAAGGTCGACGAGCTGGTCGAGAAGGCGCTCACGGCCGGCGGCTCCCCGGCGGGCGAGACGCAGGACCACGGCTTCATGTACGGCCGTTCCTTCGACGACCCCGACGGCCACACCTGGGAGGTCGTCTGGATGGATCCGGCGGCCGTCGAGGGCTGAAACCCCGCCGCCTAGCATGGGCGGGTGCAGATGATGCCCGCCCATGCGGCCCACCACAACGACCGCGAGATCGAGACGCTCGAGGAGTTCGACGCGACCGTCTCGGCGCGCGGCACGCTCGCCGGATTCCGCGTCCAGGCCGTCGACCTGACGGACCGTACGCGCGAACTGCTCGGCACGGACACGGCAGGCGCGGTCTTCCTCGGCTGCCGGATGCGCGAGGACGCCGCCGTCAAGGTCCGCGCGGACGGGGCGATGGTCTTCCCGCCCGTGCCCGACCTGCCCTTCGATCCGTACCGGGGCCTGGTCTACTCCCCCGACGACCTCTTCGCCTCCCTGTCGGACGGCTACGAGGCCACACCGGACGCCCGCGCGTACGCCTGGTTCCAGCAGACCAAGGCCGACGGCGACATATTCGCCTCGATGCTGCGCGCGATCCACGACGACGCCGTCTCGGACGCCCTCGACGAACTCCTGTGCGGGGCGCGGGTGGTGGGGGTGATGGGCGGCCACGCGATGGCACGCGGGACGGAGGAGTACGCCGGTGCCGCGCGGCTCGGCCGGGAGCTGGCCCGCGCCGGATTCACGGTCGCCACCGGCGGCGGCCCGGGAGCGATGGAGGCGGCGAACCTCGGCGCGTACGCCGCCCCGTACGACGACGAGATGCTGACCGACGCACTCCGCCTGCTCGGCAAGGCGCCCACCTTCACGCCCTCGATCACCGAGTGGGCGAGGGCCGCCTTCGAGGTGCGTGGCCGCTGGCCGAAGGGCGGGCCCTCCGTCGGCATCCCGACCTGGTTCTACGGCCACGAGCCGCCGAACGCCTTCGCCGGCCACATCGCCAAGTACTTCGCCAACGCCACCCGCGAGGACGGCCTGCTGGCCCGCTCCACCGCCGGCGTGGTGTTCCTGCCGGGCGCCGCCGGGACCGTACAGGAGATCTTCGACAACGCGACGCCGAACTACTACGAGTCGCGGGGCGAGCCCACGCCGATGGTCCTCGTGGACCGGGTCCACTGGACGGAGAAGCTGCCCACGTGGCCGCTGTTGCGGGCGCTCGCGCGGGATCGGTCGATGGAGGCCCGAATAGCCCTGGTTGACCGGATCGAGGAGGCCGCGGAGGCGCTGAAACGTCTCGGTGGTTAATAAGACGGCAAAGCCAACGCCTGTAACCTGCATATGCATTGACACTACTTATGCAGCACTTATAAACCTGTGAGTCTCCTGGGGGCGCTGATGTGATGGTGACATCACCTCACCACCCCCTCCACCCCCCGCATTTGCGCTTCCCGTGAAGGACAAACGTGGCAGTCCTGTCCATATCCCGTCGTACCGCCGTACGCACCGCGCGCATCCTCGGTGTCGCCTCCGCCTCGGCCGCGCTCGCGCTCAGCGCCGCCGGCAGCGCGCTGGCCTGCAACATCAGCGAGTTCTCCGCCGAGGCCAAATGTGACGGCACGAAGGGTGTCATCACGGTCACCGACGTGGACCCCTCCGGTGTCCCGGCCGTCATCTCCGTCTTCCTGGAGGAGAACGGCGCCGACGCGAAGAAGGTCGGCGAGCAGGAGGTCAAGGGCTCGCGCGAGGGTGTCACCATCACCTTCGCCGAAGACTGGCAGCCGAACGCTGTCTACCGCGTCCACGTCAAGGCCGGCAACCAGGTCGACGAGGACATCAAGCCCAACCTGACCACCCCGTCCACGGCCTGCAAGACCGAGGACACCCCGACCCCGAAGCCCACCCCGACGCCGTCGGACTCCGCCTCGACCCCGGCCGAGGAGACCGACAGCCCGACCCCGAGCGCGACGCCCTCGGAGGGCGAGAGCACCACCCCGGCGGGCACCGTGAGCAACGCCCCGTCCCCCGCGGCCGGTGACTCCAACCTCGCCGAGACCGGTGCGAACTCCAACACTGGCGTCATCGCCGGTGTCGCGGCCGCCCTGGTCGCCATCGGCGGCGGCGCCGTCTTCTTCGGCTTCCGTCGTCGTGGGGCGAACAGCGGCCGCTGACGCCCGCGTCGTACCGACACCGTTGTGGCCCGTCCCGTCCGGGGCGGGCCACAGCTCTGTGCCTCGGTAGCGGTCAGGTGCCGGTCCGGGTACCAGTCCGGGTGCCGCGACCTGACCGGCCCGGGGCGAAGGCCCGCAACGCGGTATCGCCGGTCGCCGCGACGCCGGCCACCTCAACGCCGCACCGCCGCAACGCCGTACAGCCGTACAACCGCACCGCCGGTCAACCCAGCACGACAACCTCGGCCACGTCGAACTCCACTCCCACCACGTCCCCCACTCCCGGCGCCCCCCGCAGCCCGCATGCCGCCTCCAGGCCCGGCCCGCCGTCCTCCGGGCGCAACCGCACGGCGACATGCGTGCCCTTGAAGGTCCGCGCGGCCACCACGCACCGCAGCCCCGCGTCCGCGGCCACGAGCCGCACCCCGGCCGGTCGCACCAGCACACGGCGCTCCCCCGGCGAGGCCCCGGCGGGCACCGGCACCTTCCCCCACGGCGTGTCCGCGGCCTCCCCGCCCACCACGGCCTCGACGACGTTCTCGAAGCCCAGGAACCGCGCCACGAACTCGTCCACCGGCCGCTCCCACACCTCCAGTGGCGTACCGGACTGCGCGATCCGCCCGTCCCGCATCACCACCACCCGGTCGGCGAGCGCGAAGGCCTCACCCTGGTCGTGCGTCACGGCCAGCACGGTCGTCCCCAACCGCCCGAACAACTCCCGCAGTTCGACGACCAGCCGCTCCCGCAGCGACCGGTCCAGCTGGCCGAGCGGCTCGTCCAGCATCAGCAGCCGGGGTCGCGGCGCGAGCGCCCGGGCCAGCGCCACCCGCTGCTGCTCGCCGCCGGAGAGCGAGGCGACGGCCCGCCGCCCGGCCCTCGGCAGCCCGACCAGCTCCAGCAACTCCCGTACCCGCTCGTCCTGTTGACCCTTCGCCACGCCATGCATCCGCAGCCCGAACGCCACGTTCCCGCCCACGTCCCGCTGCGGGAACAGCTGGTGGTCCTGGAACATCAGCCCGACGCCCCGCTTGTGCGCGGGAACGCCCGCCTGGTCGCGGCCGTCGAGCGACACCCGCCCGCCGTCCAGGGGTTGCAGCCCGGCCACCACCCGCAGCAGCGTCGACTTGCCGCTGCCGCTGGGCCCGAGCACACACACGATCTCGTGCTCGGCGACACCGAGGCCGACCTCGTCCAGCACGGCCCGCCCACCGAACCGTACGGTCGCGTCCTCAAGGCTCAACAGCATCTAGAACTCCCCGGTCCGGTCGGTGCGCAGCCGTTCGAGGACCAGCAGCGCCACCGCGCACACGATCATCAGAATCGTCGAAAGGGCCATCGCCTGGCCGTAGTTGACCTCGCCCGCCCGGCCCAGCAGCCGCGCCACGGCGACCGGCAGCGTCGGGTTGTCCGGCCGCGCGATGAACACCGTCGCCCCGAACTCCCCCAGCGACACCGCGAAGGCGAACCCCGCGGCGATCAGCAACGCCCGCCGCACCATCGGCAGATCCACCTCGCGCCACGCCCGCCACGGAGAGGCCCCGAGCACCGCCGCCGCCTCCCGCAGCCGTACGTCCACCGCCCGCAGCACGGGCAGCATGGTCCGCACGACGAACGGGACGCCGACCAGCGCCTGGGCGAGCGGCACCAGGATCCACGAGGACCGCAGGTCCAGCGGCGGCTCGTCCAGCGCGATCAGGAACCCGAACCCGACGGTCACCGCGGACACCCCGAGCGGCAGCATCAGCAGCGCGTCGAATCCCCGTACGAAACGACCCGCGTCCCGTCGTGTCAGCGCGGCCGCGGCCAGCCCACCGATCAGCACGGCGATGGCGGTCGCGGCGACGGCGTACCGCAGCGAGTTGCCGATCGCCTCGATCGGCGGGACCAGGAAGAGCCCGCCGTCGTCACGGGTCAGCGCCCGGTAGGAGCCGAAGTCGGCTGCGTCCAGGGACCGTTGCACCAGCACCGCGAGCGGCAGCAGGAGCAGTACGACGATCGAGCCGAGGACGCCGGCCAGCAGCGCCCACTGACCCGCCCCGCGCGGCCGGCGCGCGGTGACGGACGCGTCCACCAGCCGCAGGGTCGCCTCCCGGCGCCGTACGGTCCACGCGTGCAGCGTGAGAACCGCGCCCACCGCCGCGAACTGGATGATCGTCAGCACGGCGGCCGTGGACAGGTCGAAGATCTCCGAGGTCTGCCGGTAGATCTCCACTTCGAGGGTCGAGAAGGTCGGCCCGCCCAGGATCTGCACCACGCCGAAGGACGTGAAGGTGAACAGGAAGACCATCAGCGCCGCCGCCGCCACGGCGGGCGCGAGCGCCGGGAGGGTGATCCGCCGCCAGGCCGCGAGCCGGGACGCGCCGAGCATCCGCGCGGCCTCCTCCTGGCGCGGGTCGAGTTGCGCCCAGAGCCCGCCGACGGTCCGTACGACGACCGCGTAGTTGAAGAAGACATGCGCGAGCAGGATCGCCCACACGGTGGTGTCAAGGCGTACGCCCCACAGCTCGTCCAGCAGCCCGCCGCGCCCCACCAGCGCCAGGAACGCCGTACCGACCACGACCGTCGGCAGCACGAAGGGGACCGTGACGACGGCCCGCAGAACCTGCTTGCCGGGGAAGTCGAACCGGGCGAAGACATACGCGCCGGGCAGCGCGACCAACAGGGTGAGCGCGGTGGAGGCGAGCGCCTGCCAGGCGGTGAACCACAGCACGTGCCGGACGTCAGACTGCCCGAGCACGTCGGCGATCCGCCCCAGCCGCCACACCCCGTCGACCTTCAGGCCTCGCGTGACGATCGCGGCCACGGGATAGGCGAAGAACACCGCGAAGAACGCGACGGGCACGGCGACCAGCCCGAGCCGCGCCGCGTTCCCCTTGGAACGCCGGGTCACTTCAGTACGAGCGAGGTCCACGACTTGACCCACTGGTCACGGTTCTCGGCGATCCGGGCCGGGTCCAGCGTCTCGGGATCCTTGGCCTGCGGCCCGTACTCGGTGAACTCGGCCGGCACCTGGGCGCCCTTGCGCACCGGGTAGACGAACATGTTCAGCGGCATGTCGTCCTGGAACTCCTTGGTGAGCAGGAAGTCGAGGAGCGCCTTGCCGCCCTTGGTGTTCGACGCGTTGCTCAGCAGGCCCGCGTACTCGACCTGGCGGAAGCAGGTGCCGGCGGCGACGCCCGTGGGCGCGGTCTTCGGCTTCGGGTCGGCGTAGATCACCTCGGCGGGCGGTGAGGAGGCGTAGGAGACGACCAGCGGCCTGTCGGCCTTGGCCTTCTTGCCGCCGGCGGAGCCGGAGAACTCCTCGTTGTAGGCCTGCTCCCAGCCGTCGACCACCTTCACGCCGTTGGCCTTGAGCTTCTTCCAGTAGCCCGTCCAGCCTCCCCCACTCTCGGCTTCGCTCGAGCGGGAGGTGCCCCCATCGCCGTACTTCGCCGCGGACCCGAGGAGGAACGCCAGCCCCGGGGAGGAGGTGGAGGCGTTCTCGGTGACGAGGAGGTTCTTGTACGCCGGCTTGACCAGGTCGTCGAAGGAGTTGGGCGGGGCCAGCTTGTGCTCGCTGAAGTACGCCTTGTCGTAGTTGACGCAGATGTCGCCGGTGTCGATGGGCGTGACGCGGTGCTTGTCCTGGTCGGCCCGGTACTCGGGCTGGATCAGGTCGGAGCCCTTCGCCTCGTACGGCTGGAAGAGCCCGTTGTCGAGCGCCCGGGACAGGAGGGTGTTGTCGACGCCGAAGAAGACGTCGCCCTGCGGGTTGTCCTTGGTCAGGATGGCCTTGTTGACGGCCTGGCCGGCGTCGCCGTCCTTGAGGACCTTGACCTTGTAGCCGGACCGCTTCTCGAAGTCCGCGAGGACGTTCTTCGACACGGCCCATGAATCGTGGCTGACGAGGGTCACGGTCTTGGAGTCGCCGCCGCTACCGTCGTCGGACGATCCCGACCCGCACGCGGAGAGCGTGACGAGTCCGAGTCCCACGACCAGGGCCGTGGCCTTCTGGGTGATGCTCACTGGATCCTCCTGGGGTGACCAGGAAGAGACGCGGCCCTGCCCGGGCCCTCGGGCAGACCGAGGATTCCCGGGCAGGGCGCAACAGCTCGAGTAGTGACCGAACTTCCTACCCAGAATGACCTGGGCGAGGTTCAGAGGGTCTGCGGCCGGTGCCGCACTCTCAGCGCTGTGGCGCTCCCCTGTCGGAATATGAAGATGTACCTACGAACGCCACACTACCGCTCGGTCGCGGCGAGCTGACCACACGCCCCGTCGATCTCCTGCCCACGGGTGTCCCGTACGGTGACCGGCACACCATGGGCGGCGATGGCCTCGACGAACGCCTTCTCGTCCTCGGGGCGGGAGGCCGTCCACTTCGACCCGGGCGTCGGGTTCAGCGGGATGAGATTGACGTGCACAGGCTTGCCCCTGAGCAGCCGCCCGAGTCGGTCGCCCCGCCACGCCTGGTCGTTGATGTCCCGAATCAGCGCGTACTCGATGGACAGCCGGCGCCCGGACCGCTCCGTGTACGCGAAGCCGGCGTCCAGGACCTCACGCACCTTCCACCGCGTGTTCACGGGGACGAGGGTGTCGCGCAGCTCGTCGTCGGGGGCGTGCAGCGAGATGGCGAGCCGGCACTTGAAGCCCTCGTCGGTGAAGCGGTTGATCGCCGGGACGAGTCCGACCGTCGAGACGGTGATCCCACGCTGCGAGAGCCCGAGACCGTCCGGCTCGGGGTCGGTGAGCCGCCGGATGGCGCCGACGACCCGGTTGTAGTTGGCGAGGGGCTCGCCCATGCCCATGAACACGATGTTGCTGAGCCGTGCCGGGCCCCCGGGGATCTCGCCGTCCCTGAGCGCCCGCATGCCGTCCACGATCTGGTGCACGATCTCGGCGGTGGACAGGTTCCGGTCAAGACCCGCCTGCCCGGTCGCGCAGAACGGGCAGTTCATCCCGCACCCCGCCTGCGAGCTGATGCACATGGTCACCCGGTCCGGGTAGCGCATCAGCACCGACTCGACGAGCGTCCCGTCGACCATCCGCCACAGCGTCTTGCGGGTGGTGTCCTGGTCGGTCGACAGATGCCGCACCACCGACATCAGCTCCGGAAGCAGCGCCTCCTGGAGCCGACCACGGGAACCGGCCGGGATGTCCGTCCACTCCTGCGGGTCGTGCGCGTACCGCGCGAAGTAGTGCTGCGACAGCTGCTTGGCACGAAACGGCTTCTCCCCGACCGCGGCCACCGCTTCTTTCCGCTCGGCGGGCGTGAGGTCGGCGAGATGCCGCGGCGGCTTCTTGGCTCCGCGGGGGGCGACGAATGTGAGTTCTCCGGGTGCAGGCATAACCCGTCCAGTGTCGCAGATCAACTCCGGGGGCCCAGGCCGGAGCGGGGTGGGGGTGGTCACCTGTGGGTGCCGGTTGTCGGCGGTGGTCGGCCTCGGGCGGCCCAGGGTCGGCCCAGGGAGCTGCCAGTGGCGGTCTTCCTCATCGTCACCCCTCAAGCCTTCTTTATTCGGCCGCAGCGACAACAGGATTGATTAACATGGACCCTCAGGGTCGGCCGGACCATCTTTAGGCGGGGGTTAATGGGCGAGATGTCGCACGCATCATTCAAACTCTGGGAGAGCATGAGGAAATTCCTCCCACTGGTTCAAGTTGAGTCGTTGCAATTCGACGCCGATTCACCATTCCCGGGACAGCTCGTCACCCTCGCCCCTTTCACGGTAATCTCAGGATTGCATGGATCCGGGAAGAGCACACTACTGAAGTGCATTTCCGAGTCACTTCAATCCGGGTCATGGGGCAATGGCCACCCCCCCCTTTTTCGGTACAAAAAGAGAGGGATTCGAACTTGGCGGATTCGTGCAAGTCACACTACGAAAAAGAGAGGATCGAATCTCATACGCGGTCAACCTAGGGACTCCCACAATAAGGGGGGAAAGCACGCCAGAGGTGTACCCTGACATTCACAATACATTCGAGGTGCCCTCCGAGATTTCGATGTTCTTTCAGGAATCCCGAAGGCAGGACATCATGGAATTCCGCGAAGGGGATGACTGGATTCAATCGCGGAAAGACCTGGACGCCCTCAGAGATATCCTTGGCGTTACGTATGAGGAAGTCGTTTATCATCCAGTTCGAGTTGAGAATGGGGCGCCAATCTTTCCCTACGTACGCGCCCGGAGAGGGGATCGATGGATTGACTCGTTTTCCATGAGCTACGGAGAACTCTCAGTGCACAGGATGCGCTGGTTTGTAAGGCACCCATACGATAACTCTTTGGTGATCCTGGATGAGCCCGAGGCAAGCATTGCCCCTCGTGGACATGCACCACTGGTGGATGACCTGGCTCGCCTTGCTCGCGCTTCCCAGGTACAAGTCATCGCCGTGACACATTCTCCGGTCTTCATCATTAGAGTGCCGCTCGATTTCGTCCGCATATGCGTTCGCGGTAATGAAACCCCTCTACTTCTTCAGCCTTCACGCATCTCAGATTTACGCGACACGCTGGGGGTTGAAAGCCCACTGCGCGGGATTGTCTTCGTGGAAGACGAAGCGGCGCGTGAGCTCCTTAAGCTAATGCTCTCGACACACGGCTTCATCGGCGGAAATGAAGTGGAGTTGATCGACGTCGGTTCATGGAATGATGTATTGATCGCGGCGAATGCTACCTCTAATTCGCGAAGACTTCGCGCTGTTGCGGTTATCGACGGCGACCAGAGGGGGAAACTGGAAGGAAAGGGAGCTGGGCGCTACGCCTTGTTCCTCCCTGGCACGGAGCCGCCGGAGCAAGTGATAATGAAGAAGGCGGTTATGCAGCCGCGAGAACTGGCAGAGGCGCTGGGATGCACACAGACATCTATTAACGTCTACTTGGCTGAACTGGCTGGGTTGGATCATCATAGATGGCTTGAGGTCTTGGCCCGAAGGACTGGCAATGATTGGCAATATTGCTTGCGCGTAGCCTTCTCAATTTGGCATCGTGACCCTGCCAATCACGCAGAGGTGGAATCTCTCGTACGGGAAATCGAGAAGAGGGTTTACTAGCGAATTCAGTCAGTAAGTCGATAAAGGAGGTCGGCGGAGCGGCTTTGGGCTGGAGCTGCCTTGGGGCGAGTGATCATGGCCCCGTAAGCTTCCGGCGCGTCGGGCAGTCTGTGGACCTGCCCGTTAAAGCACGACGTTGGGGCCATGATCTTAGAGGCTCGCCCCAAAGTGGCTGCCTAAAGCCGTGGAGCCGACCGCCCCAGCCACAGAGAGTGTCTCCCGCTTCATGCCCGCAGCTCGCTAGCGCGCCGCCGGGCGCGGCCAGCCGGGGCGAAGACAGAGGCAGGCCGCGCCGCAGAGGCGGCGCGCGCCCGCGCTGTGCGCGGGCCTTGATGAAGTAGGGAAAGTTGTATCCCGCTGGGATCTGGGGCTTTGTCTTGTCTCGATAGATGCTTGACGCTGTGGCCTCACTTGATGTTTGACACCGCTTGCCTCGGCTTGGCTGTGCGCCTGGATGTGGCGCATAGGGAGGGCCGGGCCGTGCTGGTGGAGTGAGCGTGGTCGAGCAGCGGTATCACGCGGTGATGGAGGTCGCCGCGGGGGTTCCGGTCAGTCAAGTCGCGGCCCGGTATGGGGTGTCGAGGCAGTCGGTGCACGGGTGGGTGCGCAAGTACGTGCAGTCGGGCCTGCCGGGATTGGCGGACCGGTCTCATCGTCCGGTCTCGTGTCCGTACCGGATCCCGGGGCGGTGGAGGCGGTGGTGTGTGAGCTGCGGCGCCGGCATCCCGGCTGGGGTCCGCGCCGCCTGGTGCACGAGCTGGAACGCAGAGGCGTCACGCCAGTGCCCTCCCCGGCGACGGTCTATCGGGTCCTGGTGCGCAACGCTCTGATCGAACCCGGGGTCCGCAGGCGGCGCCGCTCGGATTACCGCAGGTGGGAACGGTCTGCGGCGATGGAACTGTGGCAGATGGACATCGTCGGCGACATCCTGCTCGCGGGCGGCGGCGAGTGCAAGATGGTCACCGGGATCGACGACCACTCACGGTTCATGGTGATCGCCAAGGTGGTCGAACGGGCCACCGCCCGCGCGGTCTGCCGGGCCTTCGGCGAGGCCCTGCTGCGGTTCGGAGTGCCCGAGGAGGTGCTGACGGACAACGGCAAGCAGTTCACCGCCCGGTTCGGCTCCGGACGGCCCGGG
This sequence comes from Streptomyces sp. NPDC050997, assembly GCF_040660135.1. Classification (NCBI taxonomy): domain Bacteria; kingdom Bacillati; phylum Actinomycetota; class Actinomycetes; order Kitasatosporales; family Streptomycetaceae; genus Streptomyces; species Streptomyces sp. NPDC050997. The sequence goes on along the minus strand of NZ_JBFAGK010000021.1, from coordinate 91,094 downwards.
GAGACGTGTTCGACCGGATCTGCCGGGAGAACGGCATCACCCACCGCCTCACCAAGCCGCAGTCCCCGACCACCACCGGGAGGATCGAGCGGTTCCACCAGACACTCAGACGCGAACTCCTCGACGACTCCGCGCCGTTCACCGATCTGGTGTCGGCGCAGGCGGCGGTGGACGTGTGGCTCGAGGACTACAAGCGGATGCGGCCGCATCAATCACTGGACATGGCCGTCCCGGCGAGCAGGTTCGTCCCACAGCCGCGGTCCGAGCCCGTTGTATTGCCGGTGGTCCTGCCTGCCCGCCTCGACCTGGTTACCCGTGCGGCTCCGCCGGATCCCTCGCCGCCTGAAACGGCGCCGGTGGCCTGGCCGTTGGCCGAGGGGGAGATCGGTGCGATCGAGGTGAAGCGGCAGGTTCCCGCCTCGGGAAACCTGAGCCTGCGCGGGCAGCAGGTCTGGTTCGGCCCGGCCCTGGCCGGCACCCCGGTCACCTTGCGCATCGACGTGAACCGGCGGCACGTGCTCATCGGCGGGGCACGGCACAAGACGCTGCCCTCGAAGCTGTCCGGCCGGGACCTCAAAGCCCTGCTGGCCAGGGCCCGACCAGCCGGGCCCTGGCCAGATGACCCCGGCCCGGCCGCCGACTCCGCCAAGGTGGTGGAGGTGGACCGGACCGTCAACGCGGTCGGCTACGTCGGCCTGGGCGGCGACAAGGTCCTGATCGGCTGGCCGTTCGCCGGACAACGGGTCACCCTGCGCCTCGACGGGCGAGTACTACAGGTCCTCGACGAACAGCGCACCCTGCAAGCCACCCTGCCCAGCCCGCTGCCGCCGTCGGCCTGCAGCCGTCTGCAAGGCGGCCGTCCGGCCGGACCACCACTGCTGCCTCCGCCCGGCGAGCAGATCGCCGAGCGCACCGCCAGCAGCACCGGCGGCTTCGTGGTCGCAGGACAACGCATCCAGCTCGGCCGCGGCCATGCCCGCCAGATCGTCACCGCCCACCTGAGCGAGGACACCATCCGCATCTTCCAGGGAACCGAACTGATCACCACCGTCCCCCGCGTCACCAAGAAGGTGGTCGTCCGCAAATCCGGCGAACACAACCGCCGGAAGATCGTCTAGGGCAGACGTCAAGCATCACCCGACGCCAACCCGTCAACCATCAACTGAGACTCGACAGGGATCTGGGGCTTTCGTTTCGGCTACGCCGCTACGTCGTCCGGCGCCTGGCCATGCTCCAGGTACACCGGGGCGCTTGCCGCTCGGGCCTCGATCGCCGCAAGGATCCGTCGGGCCAACCGGGGGATCGTCCGATCCGTGATCTCGCCCGGGGCCACGAACACGACGCTCTTCAGTTCCTCGGCTTGCAGGCGGACGTCCTCAACGGCCTCCGGGGCAAGCTCGCCGCCGTCGAACAGGTACAACACCTTGTCGCCCTCGGTGGCGTTGGGCGCCCAGTCGACAGCCAGGAGACGGCCGAGTGTCGGCGTGATCCCGAGTTCCTCCTGTACCTCGCGGCTGGCAGCCTGGAGTGGAGATTCACCGGTCTCGACGTAGCCCCCGGGGATGTCCCAGTAGTCCTTGTACGTGGGCTCCACCATGAGGACGCGCCCGCCGGCATCAAAGAAAAGCGCACCCGCTGCCATACGCGGATGCGCCATCTTCGCTTCGTGCTCGTTCGCTGCCATGCAGCCGAGCGAACCCACCTAGACCACGTGTAGCCGATCGGCGAGATCTGCCATGCCCCGGCTCGGTCGGCCTCGCTGGTTGCGCACCCATGTCAGTACGAGTTCGCGGGCCAGGTAGTGGCTCCGTACCTGCTCCGGTGCCCAGGATTCCGCCTCCAGGATCATCGCCAGGGCGTCGTCGACGCGGTTGTGGGCGCTGAGAGCGCGGGCTACCTCAATGTTGTGTCGTGTGCGTCGCTCCGTCGGGAGGCTGCTGGTGTCGATACGCGGCCCCAGGTCTGCGGCTACCTGCATGTCACCCAGCTCGGCCGCGGTGGCTACCCGCTGGATGGCTACGTTGGTCGGGCCGAAGGCGGTCCACATGTGGTTCGCGTCCCGACCGAGCTGGCGGGCGGCCTGGTCGGCCTCGGTGAGGAACTCGCGTACGGTCGAGCGCTCGTCAGCCCTGGCTGCGGCCATGGAACCGGCGAGGAAGAGCGTCCCGTAGATCGACAGGAACTCCGGGCTGGCTCCGGAGAGGCCGGGGCGAAGGTAGTCGGAGGCGTCGCCGATGAGTTGTACGGCAGCATCGAAACGCCCGGTCGACAGAAGGCAGTGAGCGACAGAGCGGAAGAGGGACCCGATGACCGCCGGGTTGGCGGACTGCTGCGCCGCGCTCAATCCTCGGTCGGCGGCGATCCAGGCGAGATCCACCTCGCCCACCTTCCCGAGGACCATGGCAGCGCTCTGGTACGTCAGCGACAACAGCTCGTTGGCCTGCTCACGGTCGCGGCCGTCGTAGGACTGCGCTGCGATGAGAGCGTCGGCGAGCACCAGAGGCAGGCGGCGGGTCGCGAAGCCGCAGCGGGAGGATTGGTAGGCGTCCATGATCTCGACGACGCTGGTACGAAGCTCATCCAGGGGCGTGGGCTCGCCCTCGATCGGCACTCCCAACAAGGGCGTGAGTTGCCTGTAGTTCATCAGCGCCGACCGGAGTGCCGGCACTGTGAGGTTGCCGCTGTCGGAGGTCCACTCCATGAGCGTCGGCTCGGCGAGCAGGTCGCCAAGGGACACGTCGAGAGCGTCGGCCAGAGTCTTGATGACCGAGAGCCGGTCCAGCTCCAGCCGGTTGTTCTCCGCCTTGCTCAGCCAGTCAACCGTCCGGCCGACGAACCCGGCCAGGACCTCCTGGGACATGCCGCGCCTACGGCGGTACCAAGCAACTCGCTCACCGATCGTCAGGTTCGTCGTCATTCCTCGCATGGGAAGAGCGTCCACCCGTCTCTCTCTACGGCCCGGAGAGTTTTTCCAGGGTGGTGAGTGCGTCCGGTCCTAGCGTTGCTTACAAGCCGAGAGGCTGTCAGATCGAAAGGGCAACGAAGGGGCTGCGACCGTGTTGAGCGCGGCAGAGAAGCGAGAACTAATCGACCAGGTAAGGGGACTTGGTGAGGAGCTGGCAGAAGTTGCACGTCGAGCTGACGCCTTGGTCATCGCCCTTGAGCCTGCTGGCGAACCAGGTCCTCCAGCTGGTCCATCCGCTCCGCAAGGCGGCGCACATCCTGGCGGACCTCAGACAGGAACTCAGTGATCTGTTCGAACTCTGGGCTGCGCTTGGCGGGACCACCTTCGCCCGGCAACGCGGCAAAGCTTCCCTTGCCCTGGTGGGAGATGGCGTAACCGTCCTCGCGGAGACGCGAGATCGCCTGTCGGGCGACGGTGCGAGATACGGAGTGCTGCGCCATCAGGTCCGACTCTGAGGGGAGCTTGTCCCCCGGTGTGAGCACTCCGTCGCGGATCCGGCGCTTGAAGTCGTCCGCGATCTGCAAGTACGCGGCCCGTCCAGTGAAGTCTGCCTCGCAGCCGAGCCCACCTCAGGCATCTGGTGCCGAGGCGTGGCCGATGTACATCAGAGGGGGCTGAGGCGGGCCTTGAGCAGGCAGAACTCATTGCCTTCGGGGTCGGTCAGGACATGCCACTGCTCCTCGCCTGTCTGGCCGATGTCGGCCGGGCGCGCACCGAGCTTCAGAAGGCGTTCGAGCTCGGCGTCCTGATCGCGGTCAGTCGCGTTGACATCGATGTGCAGCCGGGATTTCCCCTGCTCCGGCTCATCCCTGCGACTGAGGATGATCGTCGGCTGCGGACCACCGAACCCTTCACGCGGCCCGATCTCCAGCGTGCCGTCGTCCTCGCGATCGAGCACGACGTAGGCCAGGACCTCACACCAGAACCGCGCCAGCACCTCAGGGTCGCGGCAACCGAGCACGAGCTCACTGATACGACATGCCATGACGAAACCCGCTTTCAGCCTGGGAATTGCCGGCAAGGCCACACGCGAAATCCATGGGCTCCCAGCAGTGAACACAATCCCGCGACCGTACCGGACGAGGCGAGCACGGTCGAAGTGATTTCAGGGCCGCCCCTGTCCGGGCAACCGGGCGACCGGGCAAGGCCGTTGGCTGCCGATCGGCCAGATCTGCCATGCTCCGGTGCCCAGGACTCAGCCTCAAGGATCATCGCCAGGGCGTCGTCGACGTGATCGGGTCCGTCGCGACCGCTCGGCGCCCCGGTGAGGTACCCGGGGCGCCGAGCGGTTCCGGAGGGCGATCGCGGAACGGCCGCTCAGGGGCGTTGCTTCACCCGGTCCACCACCCCGTGGGCGGCCGTATATGACCACTGCTCGTAGGTCACTGCTCCGACTTTGCGCTGGTCACGAGTGCCGAGGTACTGGTACGTCTTCGCGTCGAAGACCAGCACCCGTTCCCCGTCCGCCCAGGGAGTGTTGGGCGGGCCCACGTACTGGATGCCGATGCCCGCGCGGCCGCCCGCGTCCGTCTGGCCCGGCAGCACCTTGACCCCGGGGACGGTGGCGAGCGCCTCGAACGCCGCAGGCCGCAACCCCTTCGGCAGAACCGGGTCGCGGAGCAGGCCGGAGAGGAGGAACTGGACGATCGGCCACTCGTCGGCCTTCGTCGGCCGGCCGTAGTCCGGCTTTCCGCGCCCGTCACGCAGTGCGATCGGCAGCTTGTCCGGATCGGTGGGCAGCTGCTTCAGCTGGGACCACCGGCGCGGCGGCCAGTTGCCCTGACCCGGCTGGTACGGCGGGACCCACTGGGTGTGCTCCAGCTCGCTGACGTACGACCTCTTGGAGCCGTCGACCGAGTTCCAGCTCTCGTCGACGTACGTCTTGCTCCGGCCGCCTCCGACCGGGCTCTCCTTGATGATCTCCTTGGTGTAGATGAACTGGTCGTCGCGCGGTGCGATCGACTTTTCGAGCCTGCGTTCCTCGGCCGCCGCGCCCCGCAGCACGGTGGTCGCACTCACCGTCCGCGTGCGAGGCGAGGTCCCCGAGTTCTCGGCGACCACCACGCCCGTGGTCACCGCCGCCGCGGCGACGGCGGCCACCGCGATCCGCAGCAGCGGACGGCGGGAAACGGCCGGGGAGGCGGCGGGAGCCTGCATCGCCTGATACAGACGGAAGCGGGCCCGGGCCCGGGCGGAGTCCGCGAGAGGCGGCGCGTCCTCGTCCCACTCCCTAAGGAGCTTGAGTTCATTCATCGTCGGATTCCTCTCGAAAAGCAGTCGGATCGGATCCGCCCAATGCCTCACGAACCTTCCTGCGAGCCCTGTGCAGCCGCGACCGGACCGTCCCCACCGGCACCACCAGGGCGCGTGCGACCTCCCCGTAGCCGAGGTCGGCCCAGGCGACCAGCAGCAGCACGTCCCGGTGGCGGGCGGGTAACCGGGCCAGCGCGCCGGCGAGTTCGCGGCCTACCGCCTGCGCGCTGACCCGCGCCGCCACCCGGTCCGCGACCGTCTCCTCGGCCTGGTCGCCCAGGGCGCCCGATGGCAGCCGACCGATCGCCTTCAGACGCCGGGCCTCTGCGCGCCGGTGACGGCTGATGAGGTTGGTCGCGATACCGAACAGCCACGGGCGGGCGTCGGCCAGCTCCGTGTTGTACCGGAATCGCTGCTGGAACGCGGTGGTGAACGTCTCTGCCATCACGTCCTCGGCCGCCTCCGCACCGAGTCGGCGCACCGCGTATCTGTGCACCGAGTCGGCATGGCGGTCGAAGAGCGCGGCGAATGCCTCGGGCTCATCCCACGACCGTTCGACCACCGAGGCGTCACTGTCCTGCCCCACTCTGACGCCTGGTTCGACGGTCATCGGGGCTCCTTTCGTCGATTCACACGCTCCGAAGAATTGGGCTTTCACCCGTACTTCGCCGCTCGCGCGAATCCGGTTCCCCGGAACGCGCAGGGCCCCCGCCGAAGCGGGGGCCCACGAAAACGCCGTACGACAAACAGGTACTACGACAAGCAGGTACTACGACGCCGTACGCCGACGGTCCACGACGATCAACCCGACCCGACAAAGATCACCAGCAGCAGCCACACCACAGGAGCCGTCGGCAGCAGTGAGTCCAGCCGGTCCATGATGCCGCCGTGGCCCGGCAGCAGCGTGCCCATGTCCTTGATGCCCAGGTCCCGCTTGATCATGGACTCGCCGAGGTCGCCGAGCGTGGCGCTGGCCGCGACCGCGAAGCCGAGCAGCAGACCCTGCCACCAGGTGCCGTCGTCGATCAGGAACTGCATGCACAGCGCGCCCGCCACCATCGCGAACGACAACGCGCCCAGCAGGCCCTCGCGGGTCTTGCCGGGGCTGATGCGCGGGGCGAGCTTGTGCTTGCCGAAGCGCCAGCCGACGGCGTACGCGCCGGTGTCGCTGACGACGGTCAGGAGCAGGAACGTCAGGACGCGACGCGGACCGTCGTCGGCCGTGAGCATCATGGCGACGAAGGTGGCCAGGAACGGGACGTAGAAGGCCGCGAAGACGCCCGCGGTGACGTCCTTGAGGTAGCCCTCCGGCGGTTCCGTCATCCGCCAGACCAGGACAGCCAGCGCGGTGAGCGCCATCGCGACCCAGGCGCCCTCCGCCCCACGGACGTAACCGGAGACGACCATGGCAGCGCCGCCGACCGCCAGGGGCACGAGGGGCGCCCTGATGCCCTTGCGCTCCTCCAGCCGCCTGGTCAGTTCCCACAGGCCCACCACTACGGCGACCGCTATCACGCCGACGAACACGGCCTTGACGACGAAGAGCGAGGCGACGATCACCACACCCAGTCCGACACCGACCCCTATGGCCGCACCCAGATCACGGCCCGCGCTCTTCTTCTGCGGCGCGGACGCCGGCTGCGGGGCGTCGGGCATGGGCTCCGGATTCTGCGGCGCCGCCCCGTAGGGCGACGTCTGCGGCATGTCGTCGCGGAACAAGGAGCCGCCCGACGGAGCGGCCCCCCGGTCGTCATCCTGGTCACCGCCATACGCGGGTACGTCAGGCACGATGGGCATGGGGCGAGTGTGCTGCGCGTCATGCGCATCGTACGTGGGACCCGCCGGGGCAGCCCCCTGGACAGGCCCCTGGTCGGACGGCCCCCAGTACCCGGTGTGTGGCGGCGCTCCCCAGGAAGAGTCGTTCATCAGACCTCGAGCAGCTCCGCTTCCTTGTGCTTGAGGAGCTCGTCCACCTGAGCGACGTACTTCGCGGTGGTGTCGTCGAGCTCCTTCTCCGCACGACGGCCCTCGTCCTCGCCGACCTCGCCGTCCTTGATCAGCTTGTCGATGGCGTCCTTGGCCTTGCGGCGTACGGCGCGGATGGACACCTTGGCGTCCTCGCCCTTGCTCTTGGCGACCTTGATGTAGTCGCGGCGGCGCTCCTCGGTGAGTTCGGGGAACACCACTCGGATGATGTTGCCGTCGTTGCTCGGGTTGACGCCCAGGTCGGAGTCGCGGATCGCCTGCTCGATGTTGCGCAGCGCGGTCTTGTCGAACGGGGTCACGACCGCCATGCGCGGCTCCGGCACGGAGAACGAAGCCAGCTGGTTGATCGGCGTCGGCGCGCCGTAGTAGTCGGCCACGATCTTGTTGAACATCGCCGGGTGCGCACGGCCGGTGCGGATCGCGGCGAAGTCCTCCTTGGCGACCACGACGGCCTTCTCCATCTTCTCCTCGGCCTCGAGGAGGGTCTCTTCGATCACCACTTGCTCCTGCGTGTCTTGAGTAGGCCCGGCTGCGGTTCCTTGGTGAGGGCGGCGGCCGGCTGCGTCGCGTCTTCCTTCTGCACGGTTCCCGACCGGCAGGACATTGTCCATCCCCCGGCGAGGGTCCGTCCCGTCCGTCCCCCGGACGGGGTGGTTCAACGGGTTGTCAGTCCCGGCTGCCCTGGTCACCCACGAGCGTGCCGATCTTCTCACCCTTGACGGCGCGGGCGATATTGCCCTCCGCCAGAAGCTCGAACACGAGGATCGGGAGCTTGTTGTCGCGGCACAGTGTGACGGCGGTGGCGTCGGCGACCTTGAGGTCACGGGTGATGACCTCGCCGTAGCCGAGGGCGTCGAACTTGACCGCGTCGGGGTTGGTCTTCGGGTCGGAGTCGTAGACCCCGTCCACACCGTTCTTACCCATCAGCAGCGCCTCGGCGTTGATCTCCAGGGCACGCTGGGCGGCGGTGGTGTCGGTGGAGAAGTACGGCATGCCCATACCGGCGCCGAAGATGACCACGCGGCCCTTCTCCAGGTGGCGCACGGCACGCAGCGGGATGTACGGCTCGGCGACCTGGCCCATGGTGATGGCGGTCTGCACGCGGCTGTCGATGCCCTCCTTCTCCAGGAAGTCCTGGAGGGCGAGGCAGTTCATGACGGTGCCGAGCATGCCCATGTAGTCGGAGCGGGCCCGGTCCATGCCGCGCTGCTGGAGCTCGGCGCCGCGGAAGAAGTTGCCGCCGCCGATCACGACCGCGATCTCCGCGCCGTCCCGCACGACCGCCGAGATCTCTCGGGCGATCTTGTGCACCACGTCCGGGTCGACACCCAGGCCGCCGCCGCCGGCGAAGGCCTCTCCGGACAGCTTCAGCAGAAACCGGCCGCTCACTTTGCCGTCGTCGCTCTTCTGGGCCTTGGTGGTCATGGAGATCCCGCCTCTTTCACGTGGTGCACATGCGAAGAAGGCCATTGCCGGTGGGGTGTCGTTCGCATCCCATTCTCGGCAATGGCCTCCTCGTCAGATCTGCTGTCGTCCCCCACGCACGCGTCCGTGGGAGCGTACGCGGACGACTTGCTACGACCTTATCGGGGTCGCGCGTCGAGCGCGGTACGGACTCAGATGCCGACCTTGATGCGCGTGAAGCGCTTCAGGGTGACACCGGCCTCGTCCAGGACCTTCTGGACGGACTTCTTGTTGTCGAGCGCGTACGGCTGACCGAGCAGCGTGGCGTCCTTGAAGAAGCCGTTGACGCGACCCTCGACGATCTTCGGCAGGGCGGCCTCGGGCTTGCCCTCGGCGCGGGTGGTCTCCTCGGCGACACGACGCTCCGACTCGACGACCTCGGCCGGCACGTCCTCCTTGGAGAGGTACTTCGGCGCGAAGGCGGCGATGTGCTGGGCGACACCCTTGGCGATCTCGGCGTTGGGCTTGTCGAGCTCGACCAGGACACCGATCTGCGGGGGCAGGTCGGGCATCGTGCGGTGCATGTACGCCGTCACGAAGCCGCCCGCGAACTGCGCGAAGCGGTCCAGGACGATCTTCTCGCCCAGGTTGGCGTTGGCCTCGTCCACGAACGCCTGGACGGTCTTGCCGGCCTCGATCTCGGAGGCGAGCAGCGCCTCCAGGTCGGCCGGGGAGGACTTGGCGACGTGCTCGGCGATCGCGGTGGCGACGGCCTGGAACTTGTCACCCTTGGCGACGAAGTCCGTCTCGCACTTCAGCTCGACGAGCACACCGGAGGAGTTGTCGTCGGCGATGATCGAGACCACAGCGCCGTTCTCGGCGGAGCGGCCCTCGCGCTTGGCGACGCCCTTCTGGCCCTTGATGCGGAGCGCCTCGACGGCCTTGTCGACGCTGCCCTCGGCCTCGTCCAGCGCCTTCTTGCAGTCCATCATGCCGGCGCCGGTGAGCTCACGGAGCTTCTTGACGTCGGCGGCGGTGTAGTTCGCCATGATTCTGGAATCTCTCTCGAAGTCTGAAGATCTACCGGTGCCGGACGGCGGGGGCTTTGTGGGCCCCCGCCGTCCAGTACCCGAAGGTGGTGAGGGTCAGGCCTGCTCGGCGTCCGCGGCAGGGGCCTCGGCGGGCTTCTCGGCCTCGGCGGCGGGGGCCTCGGCAGCGGGGGCCTCGGCGGCCGGAGCCTCGGTGGCCGGAGCCTCAGCGGCGGCCTCGGCCGGCTTCTCGGCCTCGGCGTCGGCAGGGACCTCAGCCGGCTTCTCCGCCTCGGCGGCGGCCGGGGCCTCAGCGTCGTCGGCCTTCTTCTCGCCCTCGAGCAGGTCGCGCTCCCACGCGGCCAGCGGTTCGCCCGCGGCCTTGTCGCCCTTGCCCTCGGTGGCGACACCGGAGCGGGAGATGAGGCCCTCGGCGACCGCGTCCGCGATCACACGGGTGAGCAGGGTGACGGAGCGGATCGCGTCGTCGTTGCCCGGGATCTTGTAGTCGACCTCGTCGGGGTCGCAGTTGGTGTCGAGGATGGCGACGACCGGGATGTTGAGCTTCCGGGCCTCGCCGACCGCGATGTGCTCCTTCTTGGTGTCCACGATCCAGACGGCGCTGGGCACCTTCTGCATCTCGCGGATACCACCGAGGGTCTTCTCCAGCTTGGCCTTCTCGCGCGAGAGCACGAGAAGCTCCTTCTTGGTGAGACCCGACGCGGCGACGTCCTCGAAGTCGATCTGCTCGAGCTCCTTGAGGCGCTGCAGACGCTTGTAGACGGTCGAGAAGTTGGTGAGCATGCCGCCCAGCCAGCGCTGGTTGACGTAGGGCATGCCGACGCGGGTGGCCTGCTCGGCGATGGCCTCCTGCGCCTGCTTCTTCGTGCCGACGAACATGACCGTGCCGCCGTGGGCGACGGTCTCCTTGACGAACTCGTAGGCGCGGTCGATGTACGACAGCGACTGGAGCAGGTCGATGATGTAGATGCCGTTGCGCTCCGTGAAGATGAAGCGCTTCATCTTCGGGTTCCAACGACGGGTCTGGTGACCGAAGTGGACGCCGCTTTCCAGCAGCTCCCGCATCGTTACGACGGCCATAGCCGTTCTCCTTGTGTTTCTCGGTTGTGCCGCGGATGCCGGATAGCACCCGCGCCTGACGCCCGCGTGCGCCGTGCCGCAAAGGACCGAGGAGCGCTGACACCGGCCGGAAACCGGCTGGATGTCGGGGCGTGCGAAGTCGACCCGGTGACCCGGATCGCCAAAGGAAGTGTACGGGACCCGCGGACCCCCGGGTGACGCCACTGTCCACAACCGGGGAGTGGTCCACAGGCCCCGGCCACGAACAGGGCGCATACGAGACGGTTCGGGCATGCGAGCGAAACGATGTGCGGGCACACGGACGGATACGTGGCTGAGGTTTCTGGCATTACTGGGGTCCCTGTCGCTGCTCACGGCGACACTGCTGACCTGCCCGACCCGGCCCGGCGACCGTCCGATCACCCTCGCCCCGGCGGCCACGGACACGTCGGTACCGGCCATCGGCCGCGCCTGGCCCGTGGGCGACCGTCCGGCCGTCCTGCGTGCCTGGGAACCCCCGGCGACGACATACGGTCGCGGCCACCGAGGCGTCGACCTGTCCGCCATGCCCGGCGCTCCGGTACGGGCGGTGGCGGCGGGCCGGGTGTCCTTCGCGGGCCGGGTGGCGGGCAAGGGCGTGGTCTCGGTGGAGCTGACCGGGACCGGCGATCCTCCGCTCCGGACAACGTACGAGCCGGTCCGGGCCTCGGTGAGGAAGGGCGAGGAGGTGGCCGCGGGCGCGATCCTGGGCACAGTGGAGCCGACGGGCTCCCACTGCACGACCCCTTGCGTCCACTGGGGCCTGCTGAGAGCCAAGACCTACCTGGACCCACTGTCCCTGCTCCCACCATGGCTACTGAGCCGGGGCCCATCACGCCTACTGCCGGTGCTCGGCGTGCCGGTGCCTTCGTAGGCGGCGGGGGGGCGTTGGCTGCCGGGGGTGCGCTGACTGCGGGGCGGGCGGGGCGGGGCGGGTGCTTCGGCTGCCGAGGAGGCGGGGCGGGTGGATTGGCCGCAGGCCGGGTGGGGCGGGGCGGGCGCATTGGCCGCAGGCCCGGTGGGGCGGGGCTCGCCGCCGTCGCGCGGGTGCGCAAGCCGCGGTCCGTGGATACACTCCGCCGGCGCAGCAGGCCGCATGTTCGCAGGGCGCACCCGCGGACGGCGCTTGGATCGTCGGCGTGACCGGGGCCGAGGTCAGCCCCGTACCCCCCGCAAAGCCATTCCCACCGCGGCCTCAGTGATCACCGCAGGTTCTTCCGCGGCGCCCAGCTCGATCCGCCGCACAGCCGCGTCCACGACCCCCTGCAGCAACATCGCGGCCATCCGGGGCTGCTCGTGCCCCATCTCCGCCAACGCCTCGACGATCATCGCGACCAGTCCCCCGTGCGCGGCCCGGATCTTCTCCCGGGCTCCCGCGTCCAGCTCGCTCGCGGAGATCGCCACCACGGCCCGGTGCCGCCGGTCACCGACCAGCGCCAGTTGCCGGCGCACATACTCCTCGACCTTGGCCTCCGGCTCGTCCGCCGCGGCCATCGCCGCCGACACCTCCGCCGCCCAGACGGGAAAGTCGACCTCGCACAGTTCCTCGACCACGGCGGCCCGCGACCGGAAGTACTCGTAGACGGACGACCGCGCGAGGCCCGTCCGCTCGGCGAGAGCGGGGAAGGTCAGCGCCTCCGTCCCGCCCTCGGACAACAGGGAACGAGCCGCGTCCAGCAGGGCGGCTCGCTGCATCGACCGGTGCTCGGCCACGGAGGCCGCTCGAATCCTTGGCACGTCAACCACTTTACGGACGGACCACCCCCGACGGGAGTCTCTGCCCCGACCGGTCGACGTTCGGCCAGGTCAACGACCAAAGCTGGCCAGTTTCGCCCGCAACTGAAGCACCGACTTGGTGTGGATCTGACTCACCCGGCTCTCGGTCACCCCCAGCACGTTCCCGATCTCCGCGAGCGTGAGCCCCTCGTAGTAGTACAGCGTCACCACGGTCTTCTCCCGCTCGGGCAGGGTGTTGATCGCCCGCGCCAGAAACCGCCGCAGCTCCCGGTCCTCGGCCACCTCGACCGGGTTGTCGGCGGCGGTGTCCTCCAGCGTGTCCATGAGGCTGAGCCGGTCACCGCCCTCGCCGCCGACGTGCAGCAGTTCCTCCAGGGCCACCACGTTCGCCAGTGACAACTGGCTGAAGACGGCATGGAGATCGTCCACCGCGATCCCCATCTCGGCGGCCACCTCACCCTCGTTCGGCGTCCGTCTGAGCCGCGCCTCCAGCGTCGCGTACGCCCGCTCGACGTTCCGCGCCTTCTGCCGCACCGACCGCGGGATCCAGTCCAGCGCCCGCAGCTCGTCGATCATCGCGCCCCGGATCCGGGTGATCGCGTACGTCTCGAACTTGATCTCCCGGTCGATGTCGAACTTCTCGATCGCGTCGATCAGCCCGAAGACGCCGGAGGACACGAAGTCCGCCTGCTCCACGTTGGGCGGCAGGCCTACGCTCACCCGCCCCGCCACGTACTTCACGAGCGGCGAGTAGTGCAGGATCAGCTGCTCGCGTAAGCGCTCGTCGCCCGTCGCCTTGTACGACCGCCACAGCTCGTCGAGCGTCGAGGGAGCGGGCGGCCGCACGCTGCCACCCTCGCGGGCGGCTGGGGGGATCGCCGCCCGGTCGGACCCGGAGGTGTGCTGGGGCATTCGTCGCCTTGTGCCGTTCTGCAGTGAAGTGGTGCTGCCTGGGTGAGCTGTCGGTCTGATGCCGAGTTGCCTGTCTGCGTCGGAATCCTGGTGAGCGTAGCGTGACTGAAGTGTCGCGGTGCGCGAAGGACATCGCCCGGGCCGTGCGCGGATACGTTCCGCTGGACACTCCGCCACGTCACATCCATCGCTCTGCGTGATGGCGGCATCGGGCCAACTGCGGGAATCTGCAAGGGCTTCCGGGTTCCCCCGGACGGCCGAACACACTCGGTCAGCACCCATGTCGACCGCCGCGTACGGAGATCATCGACTGGCGTGTCAACTTCCAGCCGTCGCCGTGTCGTTCGACGTAACCAAGTGCTCGGAGTTCGTACAGTCTCGCGATCGCGTCGTCGGGGGTGGTCTGCGCGCCGCGTGCGATCTCGTCGGCCGTCGCCGCGCCGCGCCCCGGCAGCGCGGCCAGGACTCTCCGGGCGGCGGCGTCGAGGAGATCACGCGGCAGCACGGGCCCGCGCCGGTCCGGGGCCAGTTCCCCCATGTCGCCGACCAGTTCGACGACTTCCGCGGCGTCGGTGACCAGCACCGCGTCCTGCCGCAGGAGCTCGTGCACACCGGCGGACCGACCACTGGTCGCCGGCCCCGGCACACCCATGGTGTGTCGGCCCAACCGCTGCGCCGCCCGCGCGGTGACCAGGGAACCGCTCCGATAGGCGGCCTCGACGACCACGGTGCCCCGGGTGAGCGCGGCGATCACCCGGTTCCGCAGCACGAACCTGCTCGGCGTCGGATGCTCCCCGGGCGGCAACTCCCCCACCACCAGCCCCTGTTCCGCGATCCGGGTGATCAACTGGGCGTGTCCGCGCGGGTAGGGCCGGTCGACCCCGCAGGCCAGCACGGCGACGGTGGCGCCGCCGGCGCCGAGGGCACCCCGGTGGGCGGCTCCGTCGATCCCGTAGGCACCGCCGGACACCACGACCCAGCCGCGCTCGGCGAGGCCGGCGGCGAGCGTGGCGGCCATGTGGGCGCCGTACTCGGTGCAGGCGCGGGCGCCGACCACTGCCACCGATCTGAGCGCCCACATCCTGAGGTTGGGCAGCCCGCGCACCCACAGCCCGAGGGGCCGCGCGTCCCCGAGGTCGTGGAGCTGCCCCGGCCACTCGGCGTCACCCGGGCCGACGAACCGCACCCCGCATTCCCGAGCGGCGGCGAGGTCCTGCCGGGGTTCGGCCCGCCCGGCCCGGGCCAGCAGCCCGGCCCACCGCTTATCGCTCACCCCGGGCAGCGCCTCCTCGCCCGCCCGCAGCCTTCTCGCCACATCGTCCACCCCGAACTCCCGCACCCACCGCCCGGCGACCTCGTCGCCGGGCTCGAAGACTCGGGTGAGGAACACACGGTCGAGCAGCCCATCGCCCGGATCGCCGTCGACGCTCACGTCAGTGCCCCGATGGCCATGGGCACACCGCGTGGCACACCGGTACGCAGTTGCAGGGCCAGGGCGACGTCCGTCGCGTCGGGTCGGTCGTGTCCCACCAGGTCCGCGACGGTCCAGGCCACCCGCAGGACTCGGTCGAGCCCGCGCGCGGTCAGCACGCCCCGCTCCAAATTCCGCTCCGCCTCGTCCATGGCTCCGGCCGCGGCATACCAGCGGCCGCGCAGCTCACGCCCGGGCACCTCGCTGTTGGTGCGCCAGGGGGTACCGGCCAGGCGGGCCAGTGCCCGCGCCCTGGCCTCCCGGACCCGGTCGGCCACGGTCGCCGTCGACTCCCCTCGGGCGCCGCGCCCGGTCAGCTCGGCGCGGGTGACCCGGTCCACCTCGACACGGAGGTCGACCCGGTCGAGCAGTGGGCCGGACAGCCGGGCCTGATAGCGCCGGATCACCGAGGGCGGGCACTCGCACATGTCGTCCGTCTGGGAGAAGCGTCCGCACGGGCAGGGGTTGGCCGCGAGCACCATCAGGAACTTCGCCGGGAAGCGCACCACCCCCGCACTGCGCGCGATTACCACGTGCCCCGCCTCCAGGGGCTGCCGCAAAGCGTCCAGGGCCCGACTGGTGAATTCTGGCGTTTCATCCAAAAACAGGACACCTCGGTGAGACAGTGAGACCGCCCCGGGCCGCGCGATGCCCTGACCGCCGCCAACCAGCGCCTGCATCGTGGCCGAGTGGTGCGGGGCGCAGTAGGGGGCGACGTCGACCAGGGGCTTGCCCGGAGGCAGCAGCCCTGCCACCGAGTGCACCGCCGTGACCTCCAGGGACTCCTCCCGGCTGAGCCGGGGCAGGATCGCGGGCAGCCGCTCCGCGAGCATCGTCTTGCCGGCCCCTGGCGGGCCCGACAGGAAGAGGTGGTGTCCGCCCGCCGCGGCGACCTCCACCGCCGTGCGTGCCGACATCTGGCCCACCACGTCGGCGAGGTCGTGGCCGTGGTCGAGCTGGGCGGCACCCATGCCGTGCATGCCCGTGGCCGCACCGGTGCCCGGCATCCGCAGTCCGGCGAGCAGCGGGTCCGGGCGGCCTGTCTCGTCCGGTTCCTCCTCGGGCACGGGCTCGTCCGCGAGGACCGCGATCAGCTGCCGCAGGCTGCGCACCCCGAGTACGGAGACGCCCGGCACCAGGGATGCCTCGGCGGCGGCGCACTCGGGCACGACGACCTGCTCGTAACCGGCGTCGGCCGCGGCCAACACCGCCGGGAGAATGCCCCGGACCGGCCGCACCCGTC
Source organism: Streptomyces sp. NPDC050997 (assembly GCF_040660135.1). Lineage (NCBI taxonomy): Bacteria > Bacillati > Actinomycetota > Actinomycetes > Kitasatosporales > Streptomycetaceae > Streptomyces > Streptomyces sp. NPDC050997. The sequence goes on along the minus strand of NZ_JBFAGK010000021.1, from coordinate 74,976 downwards.
CGTCGAGACCCAGCTCGCCGATCATCACGATGTCGGTGAGCACCCGCGGATCGATCCGCTCCGCGGCGGCGAGAACGGCACAGGCGACGGCGAGATCGAACCCGGATCCCGCCTTCGGTACCGATGCGGGGCTGAGCCCCACCGTCAGTTTCTTCTGTGGCCATTCGCCGCCGGAATTCACCACCGCGGCCCGCACCCGGTCCCGGCTCTCGGTCAGGCTCTTGTCCGGCAGCCCCACCAGCGTGAACGCCGCGACTCCCGGTTCGAGGTCGGCCTGGACCTCGACCACCACGCCATCGACGCCCACCAGCGCCACCGAGCAGGTCCGTGCGAACCCCATCTCAGGCCACCCCCCGGACGTGCTCGACGACGGGCGCGCCACGGCTGGGCAGGACGACGCCCACCAGGTCGATACGGACGCCGCCGGGTGGCGCTCCTCCGTGGGCGTGGATCCAGCGCTCCGCGAGACCGCGCAGCCGCTCCGCCTTGTCGGAGGTCACCGCGGCCATCGGATGCTCGAAGAGCCCTGCCCGCCGCGTCTTGACCTCGCAGACGACCAGGACGTCACCGTCCCGCGCCACGATGTCGATCTCGCCGGTCCTGCCGCAGCGCCAGTTGCGCTCCAGGACCGTCATCCCGGCCTCCACCAGCCGCCGCGCGGCCAGCGTCTCGCCGTACCTGCCGAGTGCACTGCGTGCCTGATGCGTGTTACCGCGCGCCTGATGCGTGTTCATGTCGGCACCACCTCCGGCACCAACCGTCACGCAAACAGACCGACCGAGTTGATCTTGGTGGGCTACCCGCCGGTTGTGGAAAACTCCGCCACCCCCACGGGGAAGCTCACCCGCTCGGCAGCTCCAGATCGCTCTTGTTCAGCTCCTCGATGTTCACGTCCTTGAACGTGAGGACCCGGACCTGCTTCACGAAACGCGCCGGCCGATACATGTCCCACACCCAGGCGTCCGCCATGGACACCTCGAAGAACACCTCGCCCTGAACTGAGTGCACCTGCATCTCGTAGTCGTTGGTGAGGTAGAAGCGCCGCTCGGTCTCGATCACGTATTTGAACAGACCGACGACATCGCGGTACTCCCGGTAGAGCTTGAGCTCCATCTCGGTCTCGTACTTCTCGAGGTCCTCGGCGCTCATGGCATGTTCCCCTTCAGCCGTGCGATCCCACCATTGTGCGCCAGCCCCGCGAGCCCCTAGGCGATTTCGGTGTCCAGGGTCACGGGCCCGGCCGGGGGACCTTCGTCGAGCAGCCTCCGGAGCAGCTCGGCGAGTCTGGTCGGATACACCGTCTCATGTGCCTGGCTCAGTTCCCGACACGTCCACCAGCGCGCTCCGGCGACACTGCGGCGCTCCAGCTCGGTCAGGCCCGTCGCCCGGGTGGCGGTCTGGGTGGTGCGGGCCAGGTAGTACCACTCGTCCTGGTCCCAGCGGCGGCCGGCGAACGGGAAGGAGCACATCCGCCGCCACAGCACCGGGCCGAGCTCGACCTCGGTGATGCCGGTCTCCTCGACGAGTTCCCTGAGCGCGGCCTCCTCACGAGTCTCGTCGCCCTCCAGACCGCCGCCCGGCGTGAACCACCAGTCGTTCGCCGGGTCGTCCGGCTCGTGGCCGTGCAGGAGCAGGATGCGGTCGCGCGGATCAAGCAGCACCACCCGGGCGACCTTGCGGAGTCCGCCCGTGTACGCGACCTCGTGGAAACCGTCGTCCGCCGCCTCAGCGGGCACCGGCCGGCTCCGTCCGGGTCCGGGAGCGGCCGCCCATCCGCTTGGCGATCGGGCCGTACGCGCCACCGCCGAGGACGAGCACCCCGCCGACGACGATCAGGACGAGGATCGTACGAAGCGGCCCCGGTGTGGAGAGCGCGCCGAGTGTCTCGAAGCCGGTGGGCCGCTCCAGCATGCCGTCCAGCGGCCACACGACAGCGTCCACACGAGCCGTCACGGCGTTCTGCGACACCGTGCCCTGGGCGGCGTCCGTGAGGTGGGCCGTGGAGTCCAGGGAGCCCTCGCGCTCGTCACCGAGGAGGAAAAGCCGGCCCTTCGGCACGGTCACTTCCGGGAAGTTCGTGCTCTCGGCGACGCTGCCCGCCGGGAGATACGGTTCCTCGATCTGCTTGCCGTTGACGGTCAGCCTGCCCTTGGTGCAGCAGGACACCGTGTCCCCGCCGACGGCGACCACTCGCTTGACCACCAGGGCGTTGGTCACCCAGGACGTGTCCTTGAAGACCACGACATCGCCACGGCGTATGTCTCCACCGTCGGTCCGCTCGGCCAGGACCCGGTTCCCGGCGTCGATCGTCGGGGTCATCGAGCTGGTGGGCACGGTGTACGGCCGGTAGACCACCACTCCCCAGCCGAATCCCAGCAGGAACAGCACAAGGCCCAGTGCGACGGCCACTCCGGACAGTCGCTGTCCGGTCCGGCTGCCCACCGGGCCCGTTCCTGTGCCGCCGCGGCGCGGGGCCGTACGTGTCGTGCTCTCGCCACCCATGGGTCCGCACCCTACCCGGCGGTACCTGACCCGGTCAGCCCTGCGGCCCGACCAAGGTCACCACGGCCCGAGGGTTTGAAGAGACTTGACCGTACGACGGGAAAGTCATGTCGTACGACCCAGATCCACCGCTGCTTCAGCGGTGCCTCAGCGGGTCTCGTCGGCGGCCTCGGTCTTCCTGCGCCGCCACAGGGCCACGGGTACGACCCCGACGAGGGCGATCCCGGTCGGGGCGACCGTGAGCGCGGCAGAGGCCGCCGACTGCGTGTTCAGGCCGCTCTGGTCGAAGGTGTCCGGGACCGGCAGGGTGCCCCAGCGGTTGATCGGCCAGGCCTTCACGACGGCCCGTCCGACGACCTCGTTCACCGGCACCATGCCCTTGTGCTCGTCGCTCTGGTTGTAGCGCGAGTCACGCGAGTTCTGCCGGTGGTCGCCCATCACCCAGATGTAGCCCTTGGGCACCTTCACCGTGAACTGGCCGCCCTGGTCGTCGACGCTGCACGGCGTGTTGCCGGGGTAGACGTACGCCGTCTCGTTCAGCGCCTTGCCGTTGACCGTCAACGGGCCGGAGCCATCACAGGAGATGGTGTCGCCGCCGACGCCGATGACGCGCTTGATCAGGTCCTTCTCCTCGGCGGACGGCATCAGGCCGATCCAGCTGAGGAACGTCTGCACCGCGTTCGGGTCGGTCGTCGGCTCGCCGGCCAGCCAGTTGTCGGGGTCGTGGAACACCACGACCTCGCCGCGCTCGGGCTCGGAGCCGAACCACGGGGTGAGCTTGTCGACCAGAACCCGGTCACCCTCCTGGAGGGTGTTCTGCATCGAGTCCGACGGGATCGAGAACGCCTGCACCAGGAACGTCTTGATCAGCAACGCGAGCACGAGCGCGATACCGATCAGGATGGGCAGCTCCTTCCAGAAGGAGCGCGGCTTCTTCGCCGCGGGAGCCGAGTCACCGGGCCCCCGTCCGCCCGTTCCGCTCTGTTCGGTGACCGGGCCGTCCTCGGCCGCCCCGGAGTCACTCCCGGGGGTCACGGCGCTGTCCGCGGCCGGGGCGGCTGTCTCCGCGGGGCGTCCGCGGTGCTCCTCGCCGTCGTGCCCGGACCGTGCGCCAACCGCCACATCCCCCACGCCAACTCCTTACTCTGTGCCGCTGCCGCCTGCCCCATACACGGCGCAGGCCCACCACTCCCATAACGAGCGGGAGTTCCGCAGGGCTCGGGAGTCGAACCGATCCGTTCGGATCGTCGGGTGCAACCCTAAGCGACGGCGGAGCGGCCGCGGTCGACCCGGATACCGAGTCGGACACGGAAGCGTAGGTTTTCGGCTCCTTCAGCTTGGTCATGTGACCGAAGGGCCAGGCGATGACCATGGCCCGCCCCACCACCGAGTTCTCGGAGACGGTGCCGCCGTAGTCGGTGTCCTGGTGCGCGCGGGAGTCCGCGGAGTTGGCCCGGTGATCGCCCATCACCCACAGTCGTCCCTGCGGGACGGTGATCTCGAACTGGGTCGAGGACGGGGCGTTGCCGGGGTACAGATAGTCCTCGGCCAGGGGGACGCCGTTGACGGTGACCCGTCCTTGCGCGTCACAGCACTTGACGCGGTCGCCACCCACGCCGACGACTCGCTTGATCAGGTCCTTCTCGTCGTCGGACGGCAGCAGGCCGATGAAGGTGAGCCCCTCCTTGACCTGCTTGACGACGATGGGGTCGTCCTTCTTGGTGGCCGACTGCTCGTCCTGGAGCCAGCCGCCGGGGTCCTTGAACACGACGACGTCCCCGCGCTCGGGCTTGGAGCCGAACCACGGAGTGAACTTGTCGACCAGGACCCGGTCGCCGATCTGGATCGTCTGCTCCATGGAGCCCGACGGGATCACGAACGCCTGGAGGAGGAAGGTCTTCAGGACGAGCGCTATGAGGACGGCGACGCCTACGAGGAGCGGAATCTCCTTGACGGCGGAGCGCCTGCGGCGCCGCTTGACCTTTTGCTGGAGCTTGCGCCGATCGGCACGGCTGCGTCCGCCGCCCCCGGCACCGGCGGACGAGCGCCGGGAGCCGGTGGGCAGCAGGTTGTCGGCCGCGCTGGTCGACACGCCGCGCGGTCTGCCGCGGTTACCCATGGGCGCCCGCCACGGTGGTCGGCTCGCTCGCGCCTTCTTCGACGGCGGGCACGCGCGCGTAGGAGGCGGGCCGGTGCAGTCGGGAGCGGTGGCCGGCGGGCCACACGATCCAGTCGGCCCGGCCGATGACGCCGTCGACGGGGATCATCCCTCCGCCCGGGGAGCCCAGGTGGTCACGGGAGTCGCTGGAGTGGCTGCGATGGTCACCGAGGACGAAGAGAGTGCTTTGGGGCACCACCACGTCGAAGGCCACCGTGGACGGACTGTCACCCGGGTACAGGAACGTCGACTCGTCGACGGACCGACCGTTCACCTCGATCCACCCCTCCTTGTCGCAGCAGACCACGTGGTCTCCCCCCACACCCACAACGCGTTTGACGTAGTCGGCGTCCCCGAAGTACCCGGTTCCGTCGAACACGACAACATCGCCGCGCCGCGGCTCGGCACCGAAACGGTACGCCAACTTATTTACGAGAACGCGGTCCCCGATCCTCAATCCGTTTTCCATGGATCCGCTGGGAATCTGGAAGGGCTGCACGACGAACTTGCCGAGCACGAGCAGGAACAGCAGACAGAGCAGCAGGGTCAGGGTGATCCGCCCGCCGGGCAGCCATGCGGCGGTCCGCGACACCAACGCGAAACGCGACCGACCCTCCGGCCCTCCGGTGTCCGAGATCTCCTCGGCATCGGAAAGGCGGGAGGAGCGGTCGCGCTCCGTCTGCTGTGCTTCGGTGTCCATCGGGGCCAGATGCTATCCGGCCCTTCTGTGGACTCCCGCGCCAGATCAGTTGTCGCGCTTCTCCTTGATCTTCGCGGCCTTGCCGCGCAGCTCGCGCAGGTAGTAGAGCTTGGCGCGACGCACGTCACCGCGGCTGACGAGCTCGATCTTCTCGACGATCGGGGTGTGCACCGGGAAGGTGCGCTCCACGCCGACGGAGAAGGAGACCTTGCGGACCGTGAAGGTCTCGCGGACACCGGCGCCCTGGCGACGGATGACTACGCCCTTGAACTGCTGCACACGGGAGCGGTTGCCCTCGATGACGCGGACGTGGACGTTGACGGTGTCACCCGGGCGGAAGGCCGGGACGTCGCTGCGCAGCGACGCGTTGTCGACGGTGTCGAGCAGGTGAGACATTTCGTCTGCTTTCTTCGCTGATGCCACAGGTCATCAACGGCACATAGGTTTCGGAAGGATGCTGTCCACGTCGGGGCGAGCGTCGTGTCCCCCTGCGGCAGGGGCGCACGCCGGACGGCGCACAACAGCGCCCTATTGTTCCATGCCCTCTGGTCTGCGCCAAAATCGGCCGTACGGCTCCCCCGCCGGGTCGGGTGCCCAGCCCAGGATGGAGAGCATCTCGCGGTCCTTCTTGTCGAAGGCCTTGGGGTCGCAGCGCTCGATGAGATCGGGCCGGTGGGCCGCCGTACGCCTAAGGGCCTCGTCGCGGCGCCAGCGGGCGATCTTGCCGTGGTGACCGCTGAGCAGCACGTCGGGGATCCCTCTCCCGCGCCACTCGGGCGGCTTGGTGTAGACGGCGCCCTCCAGGAGGTTGGCCATGGCGCCGGGCGCGAAGGAGTCGTCGCGGTGGGACTCGGCGTTGCCGAGAACGCCGGGCAGCAGCCGCGCCACGGCCTCCGTGATGACGAGTACGGCCGCCTCGCCGCCGGCGAGGACGTAGTCGCCGATGGACACCTCGTACACCGGCATCCGGGTCGCGTACTCGTCGATCACCCGGCGGTCGATGCCCTCGTAACGGGCGGGCGTGAAGACCAGCCAGGGGCGCTCGGAGAGCTCGACGGCGAGTTCCTGGGTGAAGGGACGGCCGCTGGGCGTGGGGACGATCAGGGCGGGCGCGTGGGAACCCGTCTCGTAGCCGTCCGCCAGGACGGAGTCCAGCGCGTCGCCCCAGGGGTCGGTCTTCATGACCATGCCCGGGCCGCCGCCGTACGGGGTGTCGTCGACCGTGTTGTGGCGGTCGTACGTCCAGGACCGCAGGTCGTGCACGTGCACGTTCAGCTGTCCACGCGCGCGTGCCTTGCCGACGAGGGAGACGTTCAGGGGCTCCAGGTACTCGGGGAAGATCGTGACGACGTCGAGGCGCATCAGGACTCTTCCTGCGAGGCCGCGCTGTCTCCGTCGGCGGCTTCGTCGTCGTCGGCCTGGTCGTCGATCAGGCCGGGCGGGGGGTCGATGACGGCCTTCTGTTCCTCCAGGTCGATCTCCGTGACGATCTTCTCGACGAAGGGGATCAGGACCTCGCTGCCGTCCGGGCGCTCCACGATGAACAGGTCCTGCGAGGGCAGGTGCGAGATCTCGGTGATACGGCCGACCTCGACGCCTTCCTTCGTCACCACGTCCAGGTCCATCAGCTGGTGGTCGTAGTACTCGTCCTCCTCTTCGGGGAGCGCCTCCGGATCCACCTCCGCGATGAGGGTGGTGTTGCGCAGCGCCTCGGCGGCGGTGCGGTCCTTCACGCCCTCGAAACGCAGAATGAGGCGGCCGCTGTGGACGCGGCCGGTCTCGATGGTGAGCGGGCCCGTCGAGGCGGGGTCCGTGAGCAGTACCGCGCCGGGCCCGAGCCTCAGCTCCGGCTCGTCGGTGCGGACCTCGACGGTGACCTCGCCCTTGATGCCGTGGGCACGGCCGATCCGAGCTACTACCAGCTGCACTGTGCTTGTCTCTCCTGATCTACGACTACGGGCCGGGGACGGCCCAGTGGCCCTCCCCGGCCCGAGCCGGTGCTGCGATGCGTCAGCGGACGTGGTCCACGTCGACGAGGTCGACACGGACACCGCGGCCGCCGATGGCGCCCACGACGGTACGCAGGGCGCGCGCGGTGCGGCCGTTGCGGCCGATCACCTTGCCGAGGTCGTCCGGGTGGACCCGGACCTCCAGCACGCGCCCACGACGCAGGTCACGCGAGGCGACCTGCACGTCGTCAGGGTTGTCGACGATGCCCTTCACGAGGTGCTCAAGCGCCTCTTCGAGCATGGTGCTCAGGCCTCGGTCGACTGGGACTCGGCAGGAGCCTCGTCCTTCTTCTCAGCCTTCTTCTTCTGGGTGATCGCTTCACCCTTGCCCTCGTCGTCGCCACCGAGAGCCTCGAACAACGGACGCGCGGCCTTCTCGGCCGGCTGCAGCAGCGGAGCCGGGGCGGGCTCGCCCTTGAACTTCTGCCAGTCGCCGGTCTTCTTCAGGATGGCGAGCACGGGCTCGGTCGGCTGGGCGCCGACGGAGAGCCAGTAGGCGACGCGCTCGGCGTCGACCTCCATGCGCGAGGGGTTCTGCACCGGGTGGTACAGGCCGATCTCCTCGATCGCACGACCGTCACGACGGGTGCGCGAGTTGGCGACGACGATGCGGTAGTGAGGCGAACGGATCTTGCCCAGACGCTTCAGCTTGATCTTGACTGCCACGGGAGTGGGTTCTCCTGATTTTGACGTGGTTGGGCACGGCGAGATGGCCGCGTGGGGTTGCGGTACCCGAGTGCCCGACGGACGCGTCAGCCGGAGGAGAGAGGGGTCCTGTGCGGCTGTCGAGTACAGCTAGCCATTGTGCCACACCCCGCGGGCCGCACTGGACCGGGGATGGGTGGAGCCGGGCACGTCCGAGAGGCACCCGGCGCTTCGGGTGCCGTCGCGAAGTCGCGAAGTCGCGAGGCCGGCGCCGTGGGGGGGGGGGGGGGGGGGGCGCCCGCCCCCCCCCCCCCCCCCCCACGCCCACGCCTCAGGCTCGACCGGCAGCCACGAGATGCCGGTACTCGATCGCGCGGGGGCGTCGGTTCGCGCGGGCGGACGCGTCAGCTCGCCGCCGCGCCCACGACCTCCGGGATTCTGAACGGCTTCCCGCAGCCGCCGCAGACGATCGGGGCCTGGGCCAGGACCGACGGGACGACCCGGACGTTGCGACCGCAGTCGCAGACGGCCTTGACGCGGACGCCGCCACCGGAGGAGCCGTGGCGGGCGGCCGGACCGCGGAAGGAGCGGGCCGTGTCCTCGGTGGTCGCGGCCGTGTGGGCCTTGAGGGCCCGCTGGAGGCGCTCGATGGTCGGGCGGTAACGACGCTTCGCCTCGGGGGTGAGCGTGACCAGGGAGAAACCGCTGCTGGGGTGCGGCTCCTCGGGGTGGTCCAGGCCCATCTCCTCGGCGATCGCGAGGAATCTGCGGTTGTGGTAGCGGCCGGCGCGGGAGGTGTCGCGGATACCGCGCGAGGCGGCGATGCCATGGACTGCCTCGTGAAGCAGTCGCTCGAAGGAGAGCTCGTGACCGCACGCGGACGACGACTCCCCGATCAGGGACTCTGGCGCGGCAAGATCTGGCAGCTCGGGGTGGTACCGCTGAATGTCGGCCCACGCCTGTGCCAGCTCTGCGGCGAGAACAGGTGGTGTCTGTGTCGTGCTCACGTAATGACAACGAGCCAGGGTGCCGCTGTGTTCCTATTCCGGGCCATCCCAAATAATTTGCACGTACCCGTCAGTTGGCACTGATGCGTCCTGACGAGGGCGGGTGCGCCGATCTACGGAGAAGCCTCACAGCTCATAGCAAGCTGGTGCGTAGCTGACGTACGACCCGGCGCGTAGATCGCTCCCACGCGCCGGGGTACCTGTGGTCAGCCGTTGCGCAAGGGACGTTTCGGTCGCTCTGCCGCCGGAGGGCGCTACCTCAGTAAGCGCGCGCGACGATCGCGACGTTACCGGGCGTCTCGTCGGCCTCAGGCACCGACCCGTCCTCGGCGACCAGACACCGTACGGTCGCGGCGTGCTCGCCCAGCCTGGCCTCGCCTTCCTCGCCGAGCACCGCCCACGGGATGCGCGCCCAGCCGCCGGCGCCGGCCACCTCGACGGCCTCCTCGATCGTGGACACGTCGGAGGTACGGGACTCCCGGCGCTCGCGGGACTGCTTCAGCAGCAGCGCCTGGTCCTCCTCCAGGACGGTGGGAAGCAGTCCCGGCAACGCGTCCAGGGACACCGCCTCCTTGCCGCCCGGGATCCGCCGCGCCAGCATCGCGGTGCCGTTCTCCAGGTCACGGGGCCCGACCTCGACGCGTACGGGCACGCCCTTGAGCTCCCAGTCGACGGCGCGGCGCCCGAACGGCGTGTCGGTGCGGTCGTCGACGTGGACGCGCAGACCCGCCGCCCGCAACTGATCGCCGATCTCGCGGACCTTGGCCAGAACCGTGTCGTCGCCCTTGATGGCGAGGACGACGACCTGGGTCTGGGCGAGCCGCGGCGGGACACGCAGGCCGTTGTCGTCGCCGTGCATCATCACCAGGGCGCCGATCATGCGGGTGGTCGATCCCCAGGACGTCTGCCACACCAGTTCCTGCGTGCCCTCCTTCGACAGGTACCGGGTGTTGAAGGCCTTGGCGAAGTTCTGGCCCAACTCGTGACTGGTGCCCATCTGCAGGGCCTTGCCGTCACCCATCATGCCTTCGAGCGTGAGGGTGTTGACGGCGCCGGCGAACCGCTCCCTGACCGTCTTACGGCCGGGTACGACGTCCATCGCGAGGACGTTCACCATGAAGTCCTCGTAGACCTCGCGGTGGATGTGGGAGGCGAAGTCGCGGGCGTCCTCGTAGGTGGCGTGTGCGGTGTGGCCCTCCTGCCAGAGGAACTCGGTCGTCCGCAGGAACAGACGGGGACGCAGCTCCCAACGCACCACGTTCGCCCACTGGTTGATCAGGAGAGGCAGGTCGCGGTAGCTCTGCACCCACTTCGAGAAGTAGTCGTTGACGATCATCTCGGAGGTGGGGCGGACCACCGCCGGCTCCTCCAGCTCCTTGCCGCCGCCGTGGGTGACGACCGCGAGTTCCGGCGCGAAGCCCTCGACGTGGTCCGCCTCGCGGGTGAGGTAGGACTGCGGGATCAGCAGCGGGAAGTACGCGTTCTGCGTGCCCGTCGCCTTGATCCGGGCGTCCATCTCGGCCTGCATCCGCTCCCACAGTCCGTACCCGTACGGTCGGATCACCATGGTGCCGCGCACCGGCCCGTTGTCGGCCAGCTCGGCCTTGGCGATCAGATCCTGGTACCAGCGCGGGAAATCTTCCGCCCGCGGGGTGAGAACGGGTGCCTTTGCCATGGCGCGATGGTACGGGTCCAGGTTGCCGGAATGTGAAATCTCGCCACTGGCACAGTCCACCCTCAAGCCGGGGTCGACAAACCCTGGACGCACGGTCGAGTGCGGAGTTACCTGGCATACGGGGGAAGTGCGAGCGCACTGCACGGGGGCCAAGGAAACGGGCACAGGAGAAACTCTCGGCGGATTGGGGCGCTTACCTATGACACCTACGCTCGTGCGGCAGCACCGGCCCGATACGGGAAAGGCCTTCCGTCCGGACCTCGGTGCACGCGCGCGTGACTGGTCCGAGATCCAGGAGCGGATGCTGGTGCCGCTCTACGAGGCCGTCCATGAGCGACTCGAAGTGGGTCCGCGCACACGGGTGTTGGGGCTCGGCTGCGGTTCCGGGCTGGCCCTGCTGATGGCGGCCTCCAGAGGCTCCGCGGTCACCGGTGTCGACGACTCCTGCGAACGGCTCGCCCTCGCGCGTGAGCGGCTGCTGCCGGAGGCGAGGGGCACGCACGCGCGTGGAGACACCCGGCTCGTCGGAGGAACGCCCGAGGACGCGGCCGACGCGCGGTCGCCCGCGTACAACCTGGTGACGGCCTTCGAGCCCATCGGATGTCTCGCGGGCGACTCGGAGGGACTCGGTGAGCTGCTCGCCTCGGCGACACCGCTGGCCGAGCGGGGGGCGCCCGTGGTGCTGGCCGGCTGGGGCCCGCCGGAGCGCTGCGCCACGACGTCCGTGCTGCGGGTGGCCACCAAGCTGGCGGATCCTCTGCGCGGATCGGCGAGTGGCACGGCCAGTGGCACGGCCAGTTGGCGCCCCGCTCTCCGTGACGACCTGGAGGAGGTCGCCCACCGGGCCGGCCTCGAGCCGGACGGTTCCGGCCGGGTCGCCTGCCCGTTCGGGTACGCCGACACCGAAAGCGCCGTACGGGGGCTGCTGTCGACGGGGCTCTTCGATGCGGCGATCTCCGCGACGGACCAGGCTCAGGTGGACAAGGAACTGACGGAGGCGCTGCATCCGCATCAACGCCGGGACGGCACGGTGTGGATGCCGAACGTGTTCCGGTACCTGATCGCGCGGGTCCCTTAAACCTTGGCAGACCTTGTCGGACCTTGTCGGATCTTGACCTCGGCGTCGGTGTCCCTCAGGAGCAGATTGGCCGGAAAGTCACGATGCCGGACGACCGGCTCCGGGTGCGGTGCCGACCTGCGGGGTCGCCCTGCTCCCCCGGTGTGCGGGAACGCACGGGGGGTGCCCCTCCGGGAAAGGAGGGGCACCCCCGGCGACGTACGGACGGGCTCAGTACTGAGCCGCGTACAACAGCCGTCAGCCCATGAACTTCTTGAACTCGTCCGGCAGTTCGAAGTCCTGCGGGGCCTGCTGGCCCGGCACGCCGAAGGCGCCACCCTCAGCCGCGGCGGCACGGCGCGCGGCCTCCTCCTGCTCCTGCTGCTTGCGCTTCATCGGGTTGCCGGAGCGCTGCTTGCCCTTGGCCTGCTTCGGCTGCTTCTTGGACCGGCCGGGGCCGCCGCCCATGCCCGGAACCCCCGGCATACCGGGCATGCCGCCGCCCTGGGCCATACGGGACATCATCTTGCGAGCCTCGAAGAACCGCTCGACCAGGTTCTTGACGGCGCTGACGTCGACACCGGAACCCTTGGCGATACGAGCGCGGCGCGAGCCGTTGATGATCGTCGGCTCCTGGCGCTCGGCCGAGGTCATCGACTTGATGATCGCGGCCGTGCGGTCGACATCGCGCTCGTCCAGGTTGTTGATCTGGTCCTTGATCTGGCCCATGCCCGGGAGCATGCCGAGCAGCTTGGAGATGGAGCCCATCTTGCGGACCTGCTCCATCTGCGCCAGGAAGTCGTCGAGCGTGAACTCCTGGCCCTTCTTGGACGCCAGCTTGGAGGCCATCTTCTGGGCCTCTTCTTGGCTGAACGTCTTCTCCGCCTGCTCGATCAGGGTGAGCAGGTCACCCATGTCGAGAATGCGGGAGGCCATCCGGTCCGGGTGGAACGCGTCGAAGTCCCCGAGGTTCTCGCCGTTCGACGCGAACATGATCGGCTTGCCGGTGACCGAGGCGATCGACAGGGCGGCACCACCGCGGGCGTCACCGTCGAGCTTGGAGAGCACCACGCCGTCGAAGCCGACGCCGTCCCGGAAGGACTCGGCGGTATTGACCGCGTCCTGACCGATCATCGCGTCCACGACGAACAGGATCTCGTCCGGCGAGACCGCGTCCCGGATGTCCGCGGCCTGCTGCATCATCTCGGCGTCGATGCCGAGGCGGCCGGCGGTGTCCACGATCACGATGTCGTGGACCTTGGACTTGGCGAACGCGATGGAGTCCTTGGCGACCTTCACCGGGTCACCCACGCCGTTGCCCGGCTCGGGCGCGTACACGGCGACGCTCGCGCGCTCGGCGACCACGCTGAGCTGGTTCACGGCGTTCGGGCGCTGGAGGTCGGCGGCGACCAGGAGGGGCGAGTGGCCCTGCTCCTTCAGCCAGTGGCCGAGCTTGCCCGCGAGGGTGGTCTTACCGGCACCCTGCAGACCCGCCAGCATGATCACGGTCGGCGGCTGCTTGGCGAAGCGCAGGCGCCGGGTCTCGCCGCCGAGGATCGTGACGAGTTCCTCGTTGACGATCTTCAGGACCTGCTGGGCCGGGTTCAGCGCCTTGGAGACATCGGAGCCGAGGGCACGCTCCTTGACGTTCTTGATGAACGTCCGGACGACCGGCAGGGCCACATCCGCCTCAAGGAGCGCGATGCGGATCTCGCGCGCGGTGGCGTCGATATCCGCCTCGGAGAGCCGTCCCTTGCCGCGCAGGTTCTTGAAGGTCGCTGAGAGGCGATCGGAAAGAGTATCGAACACGGCGCTCGCGGTCCTCGGGGTCGTCGGTGGCAGGCTTCGAATCGCCCTCCAGGGTATCCCGCCTCCACCGGACCGGGTCACGGTCGGTCGAAGACCGGGTCCCGGCCGGTCAGCCGCGCAGTGTCTCCTCCAGTCTCCGCACCACCCCGGCCGCCTCCGCGCCGGGCAGCGGCGCCCCTTCGGGGCCGGTGACATAGAAGGCGTCCACGGCGTTGGCACCGAGCGTCGAGACGTGCATGCTGCGCACCCGTACCTTCGCCTCGTCCAGCGCCCGCCCGATCCGGTGCAGCAGACCGGGGGCGTCATGGGCACGGACCTCGATCACTGTCGCCAGCCGGGACGCGGCCGGGGCGACCTTCACGCGCGCGGGGGGCGCGACAACACCCCTGCGGCGCGGATACGCGGCGTCCCGTTCGGCGAGGCGGCCCGCGATGTCCAGCGACCCTTCGAGGGCCCGTACGAGGTCGGCGCGCAGCCTCGCGGCCTGCGGCAGGGAGCCGTACTCGGCGGCGACCCGCCAGTTCAGCAGCAGCACGGAGCCGTCGACACCGTCCGGCAGGTCCAGGGCGCGCAGTTCGGCGGTGCGGACGGTGAGGCGGTGCATGGCGAGCACACCGGCCACGGCGGGCAGCACACCTCCCCTGTCCGGTACGGCGATGAGCAGTTCGACGCCGAGCGGCTCCGGATCGCCGGACGACTGCTCCTCGGTGGGCGGTTCGGTCTGCGCGCGCAGCGCCAGCACGGGGCCGCCGGTCGCGACCGCCTCGATGGCGAGCCGTTCCTGCTCGGCGGTGGGCGCGGCGGCCTCGGGGTCCTCCGGTGTGTCGCCGGACAGGACCGCGGAGACGCGCTTGACCAGGTCGGCGACGAGCGAGCCCCGCCAGGACGACCAGGCGGCCGGGCCGGTGGCCAGCGCGTCCGCCTCGGTGAGCGCGTGCAGCAGCTCCAGCGTGCTCTGCGAGCGGACCGCCTCGGCGACCGAGCGCACGGTGGCCGGGTCCTCCAGGTCACGCCGGGTGGCCGTGTCGACGAGCAGCAGGTGATGGCGTACGAGGGTGGAGAGAACGGTCACGTCCGCGCGGTCGAACCCGATGCGGGCGGCCACGTCCTTGGCGATGATTTCGCCGGCCACGGAGTGGTCGCCGGGCCAGCCCTTGCCGATGTCGTGCAGCAGCGCGGCGACCAGGAGGAGGTCGGGGCGGTGGACGCGCCGGGTGAACTCGGAGGCGCGCACGGCGGTCTCGATGAGGTGCCGGTCGACGGTCCAGATGTGCACGGCGTTGCGCTGCGGGCGGCAGCGCACCCGCTCCCAGTCGGGCAGCAGCCGGGTGATCAGGCCTTCGGCCTCCAGCGCCTCCCAGACGTCGATGGTGGACGGGCCGGACCCGAGCAGGGTCACCAGCTGTTCGCGCGCCTCCGCGGGCCAGGGCGTGGGCAGGGGGCGCACGGCGGCGGCCAGACGCCGTACGGCGTGCAGGGAGAGCGGGAGGCCGGCCTGGGCGGCAGCGGCCGCGGCACGCAGCGGGAGGACGGGATCGCGCTCGGGGCGCGCGGCACGGGCGAGCACCACCTCGCCGTCCTGCTCCACCACACCCTCCGCGAGGGGCGAGCGTTCGGCGACCGGCTTGCCGCCGCCCAGCATGGCGCGCAGGCGCGGCCTGACCGCGCGGGACCTGAGCACGCGGCCCACTTCGCGCCAGGTGACATCACTGGCGTACGAGATGACCCGCGCCGCCTCGTACACCTGCCGCAGCAGCGTGTCGGCGTCGAGCAGGCCGAGCTCGGCCGCGACCTGGTCCTGTTCCTGGAGCGCGAGCCGGTCGGTCGCGCGGCCTGTCGTCAGGTGCAGGGCGTCCCGCACGTCGAGCAGCCGGCGCCGGGCGTCGTCGAGGCCCTCGCGCGGGGCGTCGGCCAGCCAGGAGGCGGCGACCGCGCGCAGTGCCGTGGCGTCCCTCAGGCCGCCCTGCGCCTCTTTCAGGTCGGGCTCCAGCAGGTACTGCAGCTCCCCCTGCCGTTCGGCGCGCTCCGCGCACAGCTCCTGGAGCTCGGGGAGACGTTTCGGTGCCTGGTTGCGCCAGTCGGCGAGGACGGCGGTCCGCAGGCCGGCCGTCAGTCCCAGGTCACCCGCGAGGTGACGGGCGTCCAGCAGACCCAGCTGCGCCTTGAGGTCCTCGGCCGCCGTCTTGCGGGCCTCGGCGGGAGTGCGGACCGAGTGGTCGAGGGCCAGGCCCAGGTCCCAGACGGGGTACCAGATGCGGTCGGCCAGCGCGGCGACCACGCCGGAGTCGCTGCCGTCGTGCAGCAGGAGCAGGTCCAGGTCGCTGCGTGGGGACAGCTCCCCACGGCCGTAGCCGCCGACCGCGACCAGGGAGACCCCGCGCAGGCCCTCGGCTCCCGCGCCGAACAGCCCCGACAGCCAGTCGTCCGTCAGTGCGGACAGCGCCGTACGGCGCGGCGGCCCGGACTGCGCCCCCTCGGTGAGGAGGCGCAGCCGGGCCGCCGCGTAGCCGCTGGGTCCCGAGTTCTCTGCTTCCTTGCGCACGTCGGTACTCGTCACCCAGGGGCTCCTGTCGTTTCTTCGCTTAGAGCGCGTCCGGGCCGCGCTCGCCGGTCCGGACCCGTACGGCCGTCTCGACCGGCAGGGACCAGACCTTGCCGTCACCGATCTTGCCGGTGCGGGCCGCCTTGACGATGACCTCGATCAGCTGCTCGGCGTCGTCGTCCTCGGCCAGCACCTCGATGCGGATCTTGGGGACCAGGTCGACGGTGTACTCGGCACCGCGGTAGACCTCGGTGTGGCCCCGCTGACGACCGTAGCCGCTCGCCTCGGTGACCGTCAGGCCGTGGACCCCGAAGGCCTGGAGGGCTTCCTTGATCTCGTCGAGCCGGTGGGGCTTGACGACGGCGGTGATGAGCTTCATGCGTCCACCTTCTTGCTCGAGGTGCCGGGGGCCGCAGCCGGGACGGCGGTCCGGGCGGCGCCGCCGCCGGCGCCGCTGAAGTCGTATGCGGTCTCGGCGTGCTCGGCCTGGTCGATGCCGGCGACCTCTTCGTCCTCGGTGACCCGCATCCCGATCGTCTTGTCGATCAGGAAGGCGAGGATCGCGGAGACGATCAGCGAGTAGGCGAGGACCGCGAAGACACCGGCGCACTGCTTCCAGAACTGGGTCAGGCCGCCGCCGTAGAAGAGACCCTCGACATCGGACTGGCCGTGGCCGCTGGCGAAGAAGCCGATCAGCAGGGAGCCGACGACACCGCCGACGAGGTGGACACCGACGACGTCGAGCGAGTCGTCGTAGCCGAACTTGTACTTCAGGCCGACGGCCATGGCGCACAGCAGTCCGGCGATGGCGCCGACCGCGATCGCGCCGAGCGGGGAGACCGCGCCACCGGACGGGGTGATGGCGACCAGACCGGCGACCGCGCCGGAGGCCGCGCCCAGGGTGGTGAACGCGCCGTGGCGGATCTTCTCGTAGATGAGCCAGGCCAGCATGGCGGCGGCGGTGGCGACCTGCGTGTTGACGAACATCAGCGCGCCGACGCCGTCGTCGTTGCCGAGCCACGAACCGGCGTTGAAGCCGAACCAGCCGAACCACAGCAGACCGGCGCCGAGCATCACCAGCGGCAGGCTGTGCGGACGCATCGGGTCCTTCTTGAAGCCGACGCGCTTGCCGATGACGAGGATCACGCCGAGCGCGGCGGCACCGGCGTTGATGTGGACCGCCGTACCACCGGCGAAGTCGATCACGCCCAGCTCGAAGGCCCAGCCGCCGGCGCCCCAGACCCAGTGCGCGACCGGGAAGTAGACGACCGTGGCCCACAGGGCGACGAACAGCGCCCAGGCCGTGAACTTGACGCGGTCCGCCAGAGCGCCGCTGATCAGGGCGGGCGTGATGATGGCGAACATCATCTGGAAGACCATGAAGACGAAGATCGGGATGGTGTACCCGGGCCACAGGTCGGTCAGGCCGACGTTGCTGAGGCCGACCCAGTCGGAGGTCCAGCCGATGACGCTGCCGGAGTCAGTACCAAAGGCCATGGAGAAGCCGTACAGCACCCACAGGATGGTGACGATCCCGATGCTGATGAAGCTCATCATCAGCATGTTCAGGGTGCTCTTGACCCGGACCATGCCTCCGTAGAAGAAGGCCAGGCCCGGTGTCATGATCAGCACCAGGGCGGAACAGATAAGCATGAAGCCTGTGTTGGCGGACGACAGCGTGGGTGCGTCCGCCGCAAGCGTGATGGCGGCTGATGCCATCGGCGTCTCCTCGTCATTGGTACGGCCCCGTGCGGGCGAAGCCTGAGCGGTATTGAGGGGTGGGCCGGTTATGCGCCATGAGATTGGCGCAGCGCGGTTTCGATGGAAGCCCCTCGTTGTTTCGCCGCCGTGACGAAGGTGCCGTGTGTGTTACGCGTCGATGAACTGGCGGATGTCGGCCGAGTCGATCGTTATCGTGGCGCAACCTTCGGTGAAGGAAGCAGGCCGGCCGCGGTCGGCCTTCCGATGACCTGGCATGGGGGAGCCGAGTCGGGCAGTTCGGGAGGGCCGGCCGCGGCCGGGGCTATGGGGTGGCGCCACCCCGTCAGACCGCCTCGGCGGTCTCGGGCAGCTCCACGGCGAGCTGGTCGGTGAGGTCCACGACCTCGGCGAGATCGCCGAAATCGCGTACGGCCGTGTCGACGGTCTTTCGGATACGAGTGTTCACGCGCTCGGAGCGGACCTTCTTGGCGATCTGCATGGCCTGCGCGGCCGACACGGTGCCCTGCTCGGGCTCCCGCTGGAGGAGGTGCACGGTGGCCATCCCGATCAGGTTCAGTGCGTACGACCGCTGGTGCTCGTCGTCCTTGGCGAACAGGTCGACGGCCCGCTGCATCAGGGGCTCGGCGAGGGAGGCGTAGGCGGGGCTGCGGCCGGCGACATAGGCGAGGTCGCGGTAGGAGTGGCTGTTCTCGCCGTACAGCTCGGCCTCGGAGAAGAAGCGGATCCAGTCGGGGTCCGGCTCGTCCCATTCGCCGACGTCGCCGAAGGTGTCCTCGGCCATCCGGACGGCCCGCTTGCACTTGCCGGGCTGCCCCATGTTGGCGTAGGCGCGGGCCTCCATCGCATACAGCATGGACTGGGTGCGCGGGCTCGCGCAGTCCCGGCTGCCGTACTGCGCGAGGTGGATCAGCTCCAGGGCGTCCTCGGGGCGTCCGAGGTGGATCATCTGGCGGCTCATGCTGGACAGCACGTACGAGCCCAGCGGCTTGTCGCCCGCCTCCTTGGCGGCGTGCAGGGCGAGGACGAAGTACTTCTGCGCGGTGGGCTGCAGTCCGACGTCGTACGACATCCAGCCGGCCAGTTCCGCGAGCTCGGCGGCCACCTTGAACAGCTTCCGGGTGGTGGTCTCGGGCTGGGGCTCCTGGAGGAGGTCGGTCACCTCGTGCAGCTGGCCGACGACCGCCTTGCGGCGCAGGCCGCCGCCGCACTGGGCGTCCCACTGGCGGAACATCACCGTGGTCGACTCCAGGAGCTCCAGCTCGGGCCTGGACAGCCGGCCGCGGCGGGCCGGGGCCGGGACCGGTTCGGGCTCCTGGCGCGAGGCGGAGGGCGCGGGCACCAGCCAGCGCTGCATGGGCTCGATGAGGGACGGGCCCGCGGACAGGACCAGCGAGGTTCCGAGGAAGCCGCGCCGCGCCAGCATCAGGTCGCTGCGCGAGAACTCGCTGAGCAGGGCCACGGTCTGCGGGCCCGTCCAGGGCAGGTCGACGCCGGTCGCGGAGGGTGACTGCCGGGCAGTGCGCAGTCCGAGGTCCTCGACGGAGACGACACATCCGAACCGCTCGGAGAACAGCTCGGACAGGATGCGGGGGATGGGTTCGCGGGGGTTCTCGCCGTCCAGCCAGCGCCGCACGCGCGAGGTGTCGGTGGAGATGTGGTTGGCCCCCAACTGGCGGGCCCGGCGGTTGACTTGGCGCGCCAGCTCGCCCTTGGACCAGCCGCTGCGCACGAACCACGAGGTGAGCAGCTCGTTGGGGCGCTTGTCCGTGTTCGTCGCGGTCATCGCGCCCGTCCCGCTACCGCCGTTGCCGCTCACTGGAACGCCCCCATCCCTGAGACCACTTGTCACTGAGTGCGCCAAGCCTTATCAGAATGCCGGTAAATACGGCCTCCCGTCCGGCGGTTGTCATCCTTCGAACGGGAAGCCAGGTTGCCTCCGGCATACCCGGAAGGGCATGTGCCCCCAGGACTCGTGCACTCAAAGTAATCCTACGATCACGCGTCCAGCCACGGCGATCCCGGAAACGCCACCATTCGCCACCCCTTCGAATGAACTCCCGGTGACCGCCAGACGATTCACTTGACAGTGAACGAGCGCGAGTGGGCGGGGCGATGCACTCAGCGGCGCACGCGGCCGAGCGCACCACCCAGGGCACCTCCGCACGCGGCATGAACCCGAAAGTGGCGACGGAGAGTCACGTCTCGCGTTCGTCGCGTAACCACGGGGGCGCGGGACACGTTGGAGGTGGCATGGGCTTCACGATCGGCGGCATTCGGGAGATCCGCACCGGCTCGCGTCGGCGCGGCCGCTCGTCGGATTGCACTTCCGTGGCCGAGTTCACCGGACTCTGGGGCTGGGATGTCGTACCGGGCGCGCGCGCCGCGGCGGGCGCCTGCTCGTGCGGTCGCGCCGACTGCGTCACCCCCGGCGCCCACCCCCTCGGCTTCGCTCCCCCGGTCCCGGCCGGCGCCACGCTCGACGAGGTGACCCGGACCTGGGCGGAGTTCCCCGGCGCCGCGGTGATGCTGCCGGTGGGCCGGGCGTTCGACGTGATCGAGGTGGCCGAGTCCGCGGGGCGCCGCGCCCTGGTCCGCCTGGAACGCATGGGCCTGCCCCTCGGCCCGGTGACCGCGACCCCCGAAGGCCGCGTCCACTTCTTCGTGGCGCCCGGCACCGCGGTCGACCTTCCCGAGCTTCTCTACCGCATGGGCTGGGACGACCCGACCTCCTTGGCCCTACGTGGCCTCGGCCCCGGCACGCACATCACGGCCCCGCCGTCCGACCGCGCCGGCCTGGGCCCGGTGCGCTGGCTGCGCCCGCCGGCCCTGGACACAGCGACGAAGCCACCGGCGGCCAGGCTGCTGCTGGGGACGCTGGCCTACGTGGCCCACCGGTCGCGCGCGTAGGGGGTGTCGTTCGGATCCCCTCGGGTCCGCGACACCTGGCACGGCACCTCGCCGCGGCCTGATCCGGGGTGATCCGACCGACACCCCCTGGCCGTACACGTCGAGCACCGAGCCGTACACAACGCGGCGCCCGCCCCCGAGGTGCGGTCGGGGCGGGCGCCTTGGACGTATGCGCGGGTGGCGCACACGGACAGCCGGAGGAGCGGTGCTCACTCTCCGATAAGGGCGTCAACGAACGCCTCCGGCTCGAAGGGCGCCAGGTCGTCCGCGCCCTCGCCCAGACCCACCAGCTTCACCGGCACCTTCAGCTCGCGCTGCACAGCGACCACGATGCCGCCCTTGGCCGTGCCGTCCAGCTTGGTCAGCACGATGCCGGTGATGTCGACGACCTCGGCGAACACCCGGGCCTGGACCAGACCGTTCTGGCCGGTCGTCGCGTCGAGGACGAGCAGCACCTCGTCCAGCGGGGCGTGCTTCTCGACGACCCGCTTGACCTTGCCGAGCTCGTCCATGAGACCGGTCTTGGTGTGCAGCCGCCCCGCGGTGTCGATGAGCACGACGTCCGCGCCCATCTCCTTGCCCTCCTTGACCGCGTCGAACGCGACGGAGGCCGGGTCACCACCCTCGGGCCCGCGCACGGTGTGCGCGCCGACCCGGTCGCCCCAGGTCTGCAACTGGTCGGCGGCGGCGGCACGGAAGGTGTCGGCGGCACCGAGGACGACACTGCGGCCGTCGGCGACGAGCACCCGGGCGAGCTTGCCGGTGGTGGTGGTCTTGCCGGTGCCGTTGACGCCGACGACCATCACGATGCCGGGCTTGCTGGTCTCCGGCTCGGTCCTGACCGTGCGGTCGAAGTCGGTGCCGACCAGCTTGAGCAGCTCCTCGCGCAGCAGGGCGCGCAGCTCGTCCGGGGTACGGGTACCGAGCACCTTCACCCGCTCCCGCAGCCCGTCGACCAGCTCCTGGGTGGGCTGCACACCGACGTCGGCGGTGAGGAGGATGTCCTCCATCTCCTCCCAGGTGTCCTCGTCGAGGTGCTCGCGCGACAGGAGCGTGAGCAGCCCCTGACCGAGCGCGTTCTGCGAGCGGGAGAGCCGGGAGCGCAGGCGGACCAGACGGCCGGCCGTGGGCTCCGGAACCTCGATCTCGGGGGCTTCTGCGGCAGGGGGCTCCTCGACGACGACCGGGGCCGAGCCGTCCGGGAGATCCACCTCCTCTATGGTCCGGCGCGGTTCGTCGCGCGGTGTCTCGGCCTCGTCGCCGACGTGCGGCTCGGCCGGAGGGGCGGTGATGTCGGGCGCTGAGGGGGGCGGCGGGGGCAGCGACTTCTTGCGCCGGCTGCCGACGACCAGCCCGCCGAGCGCACCGAGCACGACCACGGCGATGACTACAGCAAGGATGACGATTTCCATAACCCACCCAGTATCAGCCATGGGCCCGATCGAACCCAGCTTGTGCCTTCCTCCAAAGAAAGGCGATCGACTCCAGCGGCCCGGCGGGGGCCGGTGGGCCGGTCCCGGAACCGGCCCCCGCAGAGATGCCCGCACCTCTGGCTGTCTGACGCACCGTCAGCTACCGTCCCCTTCCCATCCGCCGCCCGTCCACCGCGTGAAGGGGGACTCCCCATGCCCGTCACGGTCGTCCGCTTCAACCTGGTCGAGCCCGGCGCCACCCCCGCCTCGCTCAGCGCCCGGTACCGGGCCGCGCTGGAGATGGCCGCCTACGCCGACGAACACGGGATCACCACCGTGCAGACCGAGGAACACCATGGCGCCGGCAACAACTGGCTGCCCTCGCCGTTCGCCTTCGCGGGCGCGGTGTTCGGGGCCACGCGGCGGATCGCGGTGACGGTCTCCGCGATCATCGGCCCGCTGCACGACCCGCTGCGCCTGGCCGAGGACATCGCCGTACTGGATCTGCTGAGCGGCGGACGGCTGGTCACCGTCGCCGGGATCGGGTACCGGCCCGAGGAGTACGCCCTGTTCGACGTGGAGTGGAAGCGCCGGGGCCGGATCCAGGACGAGGTCCTGGAGACCCTACTGAGGGCGTGGACCGGCGAGGAGTTCACGTACCGGGGCCGTACGGTACGGGTCACCCCGCGCCCGTACTCCGACCCGCACCCGCTGCTCCTGGTCGGCGGCTCCTCGAAGGCCGCCGCCCGCCGGGCCGCCCGGCTCGGCCTGCCCTTCTTCCCCAGCGCGCATCTGCCGGAGCTGGAGGCGTACTACAAGGAGCGACTGGTCGAGTACGGCACCGAGGGCTGGACGATGATGCCCGCCGCCGAGACGCCCCTGCTGCACCTCGCCGAGGACCCGGACCAGGCGTGGGCGGCGTACGGCGAACACTTCCTGCACGAGGCGCGGACGTACGCCTCCTGGCAGTCCGGCGACATCCGCTCGGCCGTGCGATCCGCGGCCACGACGGTGGACGAACTCCGTGCGGAAGGCGTCTACCGGATCCTCACGCCCGACGAGTGCGTGACCCAGGGCCTGGACAGCCTCGTGCTGCATCCGCTGGCGGGCGGGATGCCACTGGACGAGGGGTGGCGCAGTCTGCGGCTGTTCGCGGAGCGGGTACTGCCGGGGCTGGCGGGCTGACCGCCTCCCGACGCGTCATCGGGTGACATGACATGGGAAGACCGCCGCCCCGGCTCGGTCGGTGGCCGAGCCGGGGCGGCGGACGGTACGGGGAGAGGGGCAGCGGGGACTTGGCCCTTCTCCCCGAGTTCACGGGGCCTCGGCAGGAGGCTCAGCCCATCTCCTCCAGGGTCTTGCCCTTCGTCTCCTTGACGTACTTGAGGACGAACGGGATGGAGAGCGCGGCGAAGACCGTGTAGATCACGTAGGTCAGGGAGAGGTTCCAGTCGGCCAGCGACGGGAAGCTCGCGGTGATGGCCCAGTTGGCGATCCACTGCGCGGAGGCGGCCACGCCCAGGGCGGCGGCGCGCAGCCGGTTCGGGAACATCTCGCCGAGGAAGACCCAGACGACCACACCCCAGGACAGGGCGAAGAACAGCACGAACACATGGGCGGCGATCAGGGCGACCCAGCCCTGGGCGGCCGGCAGCTTGCCGCCGACCAGGTCGAAGGAGAACGCCCACGCCTCCAGTCCGAGGCCGATCACCATGCCGACGGAGCCGACGAGGGCCAGCGGCCTGCGGCCGACGCGGTCCACGAAGATCATCGCGATCACGGTGCCGACGATGTTGATGATCGACGTCGTGAACGAGTAGAAGAACGAGTCCGTCGGGTCGACGCCGACCGACTGCCACAGCGTCGAGGAGTAGTAGAACGCGACGTTGATGCCGACGAACTGCTGGAAGACCGAGAGGCCGATGCCGACCCAGACGATCGGCTTGAAGAAGAAGCCGCCGCCCAGCAGGTCCTTGAAGGCCGACTTGTGCTCGCTCTTCATCGCGTGCTCGATCTCGGTGACGCGCGCGTCCAGGTCGATCTTGTCGCCCTCGACCTCTTCGAGGATGCCGCGGGCGCGCTCGTGCTTGCCCACGGAGATGAGGAAGCGCGGGGACTCGGGGATCGCGAAGGAGAGCAGACCGTAGAGGACGGCCGGGATCACCATGACGCCCAGCATGACCTGCCAGGCCTCCAGGCCCATGAGCTCACCGCGCTGGTCGCCGTCGGCCGCGTTCAGCAGGCCCCAGTTGACCAGCTGGGAGATGGCGATGCCGACGACGATCGCGGCCTGCTGGAAGGAACCGAGACGGCCGCGGTAGGCCGGTGGGGCGACCTCGGCGATGTAGGCGGGGCCGATCACGGAGGCCATACCGATGGCGAAGCCGCCGACGACACGCCAGAAGGCGAGGTCGTACAGGGCGAAGGGCAGTGCGGAACCGACGGCGCTGGCCGTGAAGAGCACGGCGGAGATCTGCATGCACCGGATGCGGCCGATGCGGTCGGCTATGCGGCCGGCGGTCGCGGCGCCGATGGCGCAGCCGATCAGGGCGATGGCGATGACCTGTGCCAGGCCCGCCGACCCGATGTCGTAGCGGCCCCGGATGCCCTCGACGGCACCGTTGATCACGGAGCTGTCGTAGCCGAAGAGGAAACCGCCCATCGCGGCCGCCGCCGCGATGAAGATGACGTGCCCGAGATGATCGGGGTGAGCCGAAGCGGCTCCTGAATTGTGTGCCTGCGCTGTGCTGGTCACGTGTACTCCTCGGGCGGCAACGCTGCCGGCGTGGGGACGGCCCTCCAGTGGCGCACAGCGTGATGCTGCCCACCACTTGAAGGTAAAAGCAACGTTGCAGAGACTATGCCTTCAAGTTTCGAAGTCAACGGGGGGTTTGCTGTGGATTGTGAGACGGCCCACCTGCGGCCATGTGTTCAATAAGTGAAGCCATCAAGAGGTGCAGGTGGCGATAGCTGCAAAAGCGCACAGAGTTACCGCAGGCGCTGCGAGATGACCTTCGACACACCGTCGCCCTGCATGGAGACGCCGTAGAGCGCGTCGGCGACCTCCATCGTCCGCTTCTGGTGCGTGATCACGATCAGCTGGGAGGCTTCTTGCAGCTCCTGCATGATGCGGATCAGCCGCTGAAGGTTGGTGTCGTCGAGCGCCGCCTCGACCTCGTCCATCACATAGAACGGGCTGGGCCGGGCCTTGAAGATCGACACGAGCAGCGCCACGGCCGTCAGCGACCGCTCACCGCCGGAGAGCAGCGAGAGCCGTTTGACCTTCTTGCCCGGCGGACGCGCCTCGACGTCCACGCCCGTGGTGAGCATGTTGTCGGGGTCGGTCAGGATCAGGCGCCCGTCACCGCCCGGGAACAGGCGGCTGAACACACCCTCGAACTCGCGGGCAGTGTCCCGGTAGGCCTCGGTGAAGACCTGCTCGACGCGCTCGTCGACCTCCCTCACCACCTGGAGCAGGTCGGCGCGGGTCTTCTTCAGGTCCTCCAGCTGCTCACTGAGGAACTGGTGGCGTTCCTCCAGTGCCGCGAACTCCTCCAGGGCGAGCGGGTTGACCTTGCCGAGCTGCTGGTACGCCCGCTCGGCCGCCTTGAGCCGCCTCTCCTGCTCCGCCCGGTGGAACTGCCTCGGCCGGTTGCGCGGATGCTCCGGGTCCTCCGGCAGCTCCTCGCCCTCGGCGGGGGGCGAGGGCGGCACCAGCTGGTGCGGTCCGTACTCGGCCGTGAGCCCCTCCGGTTCCACACCGAACTCCTCCAGCGCCTTGGTCTCCAGCTGCTCGATCCGCAGCCGCTTCTCGGCGCCGAGTACCTCACCCCGATGGACTGAATCCGTCAACTTGTCGAGCTCTGCCTTGAGGTCCCGTCCCGCGTTACGGGCGGCGGTCAGCTCCTGCTCCCGTCGGGCCTTGGCGGCCTCGGCGGCGGTGCGCTCCTCATCGGCGCGCGTGAGGGAGACCTCGACGTGCGCGAGCAGCTGCCGGGCACCGGAGGCCACGGCCTGGGCGACGGCGGCCTCGTGTCTGAGACGCGCCCGCCGTTGCTCCGCACGCGCGCGTGCCTCGCGTTCCGCGCGGGCGGCCCGGTCGAGCGAATCGGCCCGCCCGCCAAGCCCTTTGACCCGTTCCTCGTGCGTACGGACCTGGAGGCGGGCCTCCATCTCGGTCTGCCGGGCGTTGGCCCCGTCGGCTGCGAGCCGGTCGCGTACCGACGTGTCGGGTTCCTCCTCGACCGGCATCTCCTCGGCCACGGCGAGCCGTTCGGCCAGTTCCTCGACGTCCTGGAGGGCCTTGTCGAGTGCCTCCTGTGCCCGAGCGGCGGCGGCTACGGACCGCTCGGCCTCTCCGGCGGCACCGCGCGCCTGCCCGGACAGCCGCCCCAGCTGCTGGGCCACCGTCGACTTCTCCCGGTCGGCGGCCCGGCGCCGCTCTCCCAGCTCCTCGACCCGCGCGACGCATTCCCGGCGCAGCTCCACGGCCGCGTGCTGCGCACCGGTCAGCTCCTCGCACCGCACGGCCAGCTCTTCCAGCTCGGCGGCTGCCTCGTCCACGGACGCCTGCACCTCGAGCAGGCTCGGCGCCCCGGCGGACCCACCCTGCGCGAAGTGCGCGCCGAGCAGATCACCCTCGGCGGTCACAGCGGTGAGGTCGGGGCGCGCGTAGACGAGGTCCTCGGCGTCCTCGAGGGTGCCGACGACGACGATCCCCCGCAGCAGGCGTCGTACGGCGGGCATGAGGTCGGCGGGGGCACGGACGAGGTCGGCCGCGTACGGCGGCCCGTCGGTCCGGTCCTCCCGCGGTACGTCGTCGGCGGCGCCGCTCAGCAACAGCGCCGCCCGCCCCGCGTCCTGCTTGCGCAGCAGACGGATAGCGTCGGCCGCGGCGGCCGGGGTGGTCACCGCGAGGGCGTCGGCGGCGGCGCCGAGGGCCGCGGCCAGGGCGACCTCGTGTCCAGGGGTCACGG
This sequence comes from Streptomyces sp. NPDC050997, assembly GCF_040660135.1. NCBI lineage: Bacteria > Bacillati > Actinomycetota > Actinomycetes > Kitasatosporales > Streptomycetaceae > Streptomyces > Streptomyces sp. NPDC050997. The sequence continues at coordinate 47,855 of NZ_JBFAGK010000021.1, read as the reverse complement.
TGAGCAGTTCGGCGGCCGGGCCGAGCAGGCCGCCGAGGCGGTCCTTCGCCGCGAGCAGCGCGCCGGTGCCGTCCTTGCGGCGCAGTCCCAGGGCAAGCGTCTCGTGGCGGGCCTGGGTCGCGGCCCGTCCGCGCTCCGCCGCGGTGGCCGACTCCCGGGCCGCGGTGAGCCCGGCCTCGGCCTCGGCGAGCTCACGTTTCGCCACCTCGTGCCGCTCGGCGAGTTCGGCGTCGCCGGCGTCGAGTCCGTCGACCTCGGACTGGAGCGCCTCGTACTCCTCCCGCGCGGCGACAGCCCGCTCCTGTGCCTCGTCCCGGGCGGCGGCCAGCCGGTCGATCTCGGCCTGGGCGGAGCCCGCCCGCGAACGGGCCGCGTTGACCTGGCCGTTCAGCCGGGCCAGACCCTCACGGCGGTCCGCGATGGCCCGGGCCACGTCCTTGAGACGCCGTTCTTCCTGGGCGAGTTCGCGCTCCAGCTCGGAGCGGTGCGCGACCGTGTCCTCCAGGGCGTGCTCGGCCGCCTCCAGGGCCGCCTCGAGCTCGGCCTCCTGCTCACGGATCCGGGCGGCCTCGCGCTCCATGTCCTCCGGGTCGCGCCCGCGCCGTTCCTCGGGGGGTGCGGAGGTGGCGCTCTTCACGCGCGCGTCGGCCAGAGAGATCGTGCCGCGCACCCGCTCGGCCAGCTGGGACAGCTCGTACCAGGTCTGCTGGGCGCGCTGGAGCCGGGGCGCGAGCTGCCGTACCTGGTCCTCCAGGAGTGCCTCGCGCTGGAGGGCCCTCTTCAGCTCCAGCTCCGCGGTCTCCTTGCGCTCCTTCAGCGCGGCCTCGTCGGCGACCTCGGCCCGCAGCGCGTTCCGCAGTCGTACGAGATCGTCGGCGAGGAGACGGAGGCGGGCGTCGCGGAGGTCGGCCTGGATGACGGCGGCCCGTCGGGCGACCGCGGCCTGCCGGCCGAGGGGCTTGAGCTGGCGCCGCAGCTCGTCCGTCAGGTCCTGCACGCGCGCGAGGTTGGCCTTCATCGCGTCCAGCTTCCGCAGCGCCTTCTCCTTGCGCTTGCGGTGCTTGAGGACGCCCGCGGCCTCCTCGATAAAGGCGCGGCGGCCCATCGGGTCGGCGTGCAGAACGGAGTCGAGCTGGCCCTGGCCGACGATGACGTGCATCTCCCGGCCGATGCCGGAGTCGGACAGCAGTTCCTGGATGTCGAGGAGCCGGCAGGTGTCGCCGTTGATCTGGTACTCGCTGCCGCCGTTGCGGAACATGATCCGCGTGATGGTGACCTCGGCGTACTCGATGGGCAGCGCCCCGTCGGAGTTGTCGATGGTCAGGGACACCTCGGCGCGGCCCAGCGGGGGGCGGCCGGTGGTGCCGGCGAAGATGACGTCCTCCATCTTGCCGCCGCGCAGTGACTTGGCACCCTGCTCGCCCATCACCCAGCTGAGCGCGTCCACCACATTGGACTTGCCCGAGCCGTTCGGTCCGACGACACATGTGATCCCCGGTTCGAACCGGAGCGTGGTCGCCGAGGCGAACGACTTGAACCCCCGGAGGGTCAGGGCCTTGAGGTGCACGCCGCTGGACTCTACCTTCCGGGGGTGTCTCACTCCATGAAGCCGGTCACTCCATGAAGCCGCGGTTTCACCCATGAACGTGCAGGGCACATCAGACGTTGAAGAGGGTGAAAGGATGCGGGGGCAAAGAAGGCGGGGGAAAGAAAGAAGGGACGCCGAAGCGTCCCTTGCAACTCTGACAACTTAGCGGTTGATACAGGCTGCCCAACCACTGCGTGAGCTGTCGTGGAGCGATGCAGTGATCAGGTGAGCGCGGGCTCCGCCTGGTGTGCGTCGATGCTCTCCATGATCCTGTCGTGAGAAGCGGCAGCCGCGAGCGCGTCGTTCTCCGCCTGGATCCGTACAAGCTCGGATTCCAGGTCCTGGACGCGCTGCTGGAGCCGTCGCATCTCGGCGAGGAGTCGAGGGTCGGAGCCGCCGACGTAACCGAGAAGCGCCTTTGCCATGATGGATGGTCCTCCACAATGAGTGACCGACCGAAGCGGTGTGGGTCGTGAGGGATTCGCACCCGCGGTGCTTGGCACTGTTGAGTTGTGCTGCCGTTCTTCCATGCCAAACAGCTAAGGTGCGCGGGGTGCTTTCAGCGTCTCACCAAAAAGTTTGACGGTCAACACGATCACGCCCCGTATTGGCGGGCAACCCAGGTCCACGCGGCCTGGAACGGCGGCGCTGCGACTCCCCACGGGGCCCTCGGGGTGAGGCGATCACCCTTACCCGCGGAGCCTGCCACCGCAAGGGGTTCTTGGTGACCACCAGGCTCTTTCTGCTCCGGGCAGTTGCCAGTGGCATGCCCCTCCCCTTCCGCCGGGCTGTTTCACAGAACCGGCTCAGCGGATGGCGAACCCGTCATAGCCCCCGCGAGGTGTGTCCCAGATCTCTGTGACGCCATCCACCTGTCCGGGCGTGTCGTCACCCTGGAGCCAGTCGAGGAGCCCCTGGCACCCCGTGGGCGGGCCCTCGGCGACCACCTGGACCCGGCCGTCGGCCAAATTGAGAGCAAAGCCACTCAGGCCGCCGATCTCCAGCGCCTTGGCCCGCGTGAACCAGCGGAAACCCACACCTTGGACGCGTCCCCGCACCCAGGCAACCAGCCGTACATCGTCACTCATGCGTGCAACCTAACCGGGCAATGTCTCTCCGGACACTTCCTCCTCGGGCGCCATGCGGTACCGTCCCCACCCAATGAATCTCATACGAAACTCACTTCATCGTGTGAGTTTTGTGACCTTGGTTGACCGGGGGGACGCGTCGACCGCCAGGACCAGGAAGGCAAGGACATGGGACGCCACCGACGCTCCGCCGCCGGCCGCGCCGCCACGGGCCGCGCCACGGGGGTCGCACCATCGCAGGGCTCGTACCGGAGTAGCCACGACCCGCAGGACTCGTACAGCTTCGGCTACGAGCCGCGGAACTCTTACGCTCAGGACCCGCAGCACTCGTACGCCCAGGACCCGCAGGACCCCTACGTCCAGGACCCTTACGTCCAGGACCCCTACGTCCAGGACCCCTACGTCCAGGACCCGCAGAACGGGTACGCCGAAAACGGCCACCCCACGGGCACAGCTCCCTATCTGAACCCCGAGACATACACCGAGACGTCCGAGACGTCCGAGACCTCCGCACGCAGTGCCGCGTATCTCTTCGCGACGGAAGAGGACTACGCCACGGTCTTCGGCACGGACGCCGGGTCGTCCCGTGGCGGCGGCTTCAGGCCTGACGGAGGTTCCCGGTCCGGGGGGTCCCGTCGCCGCAAGAGGAGGACGTCGACGCCGGTCAAGACCGGTCTGCTAGGGGTCTCCGCGGCGGTCGCGCTCGGGACGGTCGCGGTCGCCACGGGTGCCGTGCCCGGCCTCGACAACTACCGGATCGGCGGGGACACCAACAACGGCGGCGGCAACGTGCAGGCCGCCGGCTCACCGACCAACAGCACGGCCGAGCAGGGCGGCACCTCCGGCAGCGCCGAGAGCCGCGAGGACTCCACCTCGACCAGCCGCGGCGCCGACCGCACCGTCTCCCCCACGCCCTCCCCCTCGACGTCGTCCGCGACGGCGACGCCCACCAAGGCGCCACCGAAGAAGCCGGAGACCACGCCCAGCAAGAAGCCGGAGACCACCCCTACGCGCGCGGCCACGAAGACGCCGGAGGAAACCAGCGCCCCGGTGACCGTGTCCGCCGAGACCCAGGCCGCGGCCGAGGTGCTCAAGCTCGTCAACCAGGAGCGGGCGAAGGTGGGCTGCAGCGCGTTGTCCGCCAACAGCGCACTGTCCGAGCTCGCCGAGGACTTCAGTGACGCCATGGCCAAGGAGGGGTTCTTCGACCACACGGACCCGAGTGGCGCGACGCCGTGGGACCGTGCGGCGAAGGCCGGGATCACCGACCTCGGCGGCGAGAACATCGCGCGGGGTCAGACCGACGCGGCCGCGGTGATGAAGGCCTGGATGAACAGCCCCGGCCACAAGGCCAACATCCTCAACTGCGACTACAAGACGCTGGGGGTCGGTGTGCACCTCGGGTCGGGCGGTCCGTGGTGGACGCAGGACTTCGGGTACTAGCGACCACCAGGTTGCACTAACCCATGGTTAGTGCAACCTGTCGGTTAGCGCTGTGCTCGCGTACGCTTGGAATATGGACATCACCCAGGAGCGCACGGAGGCGCAGGACCTCTCGTACGACGTGTTCGCCAAGGCCTGCCCCTCGCGCGGCACGCTGGAGCACATCACGGGACGCTGGGGCGGGCTCACGCTCGGCGCCCTGCACCAGGGCTCGCTGCGCTTCAACGAGCTGCGCCGCCGGGTCGACGGCGTGAGCGAGAAGATGCTGTCCCAGACACTGCAGGCCCTGGAGCGCGACGGCCTGGTGTACCGCGAGGCCCAGCCGACGAACCCACCCCGGGTGGACTACGAGCTGACCCCCCTCGGCCATGAGGTCGCCCAGCGCCTGCTGGCCCTGATCCACTTCGTGGAGGGCAGGATGGACGACATCCTCGTGGCCCGGGAGCGTTACGACGAGACGCGCGGCGCGCGCTGACAGCGCGGGCAGAAGTAGCTGGACCGGTTCATCCACGGCCGTCGGCGCATCGGTGTGGCACAGCGCTTGCAGGGCAGACCCTCGCGCCCGTACGCGTCTAGCGACCGGTCGAAGTAGCCCGACTCGCCGTTGACGTTGACATAGAGGCTGTCGAAACTCGTGCCCCCGACGGCGAGGGCCTCGTTCATCACGTCCCGGATGTGGCCCAGGAGTTCGGCGGTGCGCGGGCGTGTGAAGTTCGCGGTCGGGCGCTCGTAGTGGAGTCGGGCGCGCCAAAGGGCCTCGTCCGCATAGATGTTGCCGACACCGCTGATCAACGACTGGTCCAGCAGGGCCCGTTTGAGGGTGCTTCGCTTGCGGCGCAGCGCCTGGTGGAACGCCTCGTCGTCGAAGAGCGGGTCGAGGGGGTCGCGGGCGATGTGCGCGATCACGTCGGGCAGGCCGTCGGGGCTCGTCTCGTGCAACGACAGGCCGCCGAAGGTGCGTTGGTCGACGAAACGGAGTTCGGTGGATTCCGCCGCCGAAGCGTCCGGCGTCAGCGTGTCCGCGAACCGGATCCGGATGCGCAGGTGCTTCTCGTCGGGTGCGGCGTGCGGCTGGACCAGGAGCTGGCCGCTCATGCCGAGGTGGGCCAGGATCGCCTGGTGGGTGTCCTCCAGGGGGAGCCACAGGTACTTGCCGCGGCGGCTGGGCGTGCCGATCCGGTGGCCCTTGAGACGGTGCGCGAAGTCGTCCGCGCCGGCCACATGACGGCGTACCGCACGCGGATGCAGCACCTCGACCTCGGCGACCGTACGGTGGGCGACCCACCGTGCCAGGCCACGCCGGACGACCTCGACCTCGGGCAACTCGGGCATGGGGCTCTCCCGTCACGAACCGGTGTATGAGACGAGCGCCCACCCCGGGACAGAAGCCCAGGGGCGGGCGCTCGGCTGCGCTTGTTCGGTCAGGCGGAGACGGACGACGGTCCTTCGTCGTCCTCGACGGCCTGCTCGACCGCCGTCTCGGCGCGCTCGTCCGCCGCGGCCCGGATGGACCGCCACGCGGATTCCGCGGCCTGCTGCTCCGCCTCCTTCTTGCTGCGGCCGGTGCCGGTGCCGTACGAGACGCCTCCGACGCGGGCGGCAGCAGTGAAGGTTTTCTCGTGGTCCGGGCCGGTCTCCGTGACCAGGTACTCGGGGACACCGAGGCCTTCGGTCGCGGTGAGCTCCTGGAGACTGGTCTTCCAGTCCAGGCCGGCTCCGAGGTTCGAGGACTTCTCGATCAGCGGGTCGAACAGGCGGTGCACCAACTCCGCCGCCGAGTCCAGTCCCTGGTCGAGATAGACCGCGCCGATCACCGCTTCCAGGGTGTCGGCGAGGATGGATGCCTTGTCCCGGCCGCCCGTGCCCTCTTCACCGCGGCCGAGCCGGATGAAGGAACCCAGGTCGAGCCCGCGGCCGACCTCCGCCAACGCACGCGAGTTGACCACCGCGGCCCGCAGTTTGGCCAGTTGGCCTTCCGGCAGGTCGGGGTGGATGCGATACAGCGTGTCCGTGACCACGAGGCCGAGCACGGAGTCCCCGAGGAACTCCAGGCGTTCGTTGGTCGGCAGACCGCCGTTCTCGTACGCGTACGAACGGTGGGTCAGCGCACGCACCAGAAGGGCGGACTCGAGTGTGTACCCGAGCCGCCCTTCCAACAGCGTGTGGGACGAGGCCGTGTTGTCCGCCGGGGCACTCCCGCTCACGCGGGACCCGTTCTTCTTGGGCGTGGACACTGTGCCTCTCACCGGCCGCTCAGACCTCGAGGACCTGGCGCTTGTTGTAGGTGCCGCAAGCCGGGCACGCGATGTGCTGCAGCTTGGGCTCGTGGCAGCGCTCGCACGCAACCAGGGTGGGGACCGCAGCCTTCCACTGCGACCGGCGGTGGCGCGTGTTGCTGCGCGACATCTTCCGCTTCGGAACAGCCACGGCTACTTCTCCTGCTTCTCGTCGACGCCCGATTCGGCGCCGCTCATGTCGTCCTTCTCGCCGTCTCCGAGTGAACCGGCGAGTCCCTGCAGTGCCGCCCAACGAATGTCGACGGCGTCATGGTGGTGGTCCGGGTCGTCCGCCAGCCGCGCTCCGCACTCGGAGCACAGGCCGGGACAGTCTTCCTGGCACACCGGCTGCATCGGAAGTGCGAGCACCACCGCGTCACGCAGCACGGATTCGAGGTCGAACAGACCGTCCTCGATAAAGAGCCTGTCCTCGTCTTCTGGGGATTCCTCGGCGTCGTCGGCCGGCTCCGCCTTGGGGCGGCCCCGGTCGTCGGCGTCAGGGTACGAGAACATCTCCTGGAAGTCCGCTTCGAGCTTCAGCTCCAGCGGCTCCAGACACCTTACGCACTCCCCCTCGGCCTGCGCACGGACGGTGCCTGTGACAAGCACACCTTCCATGACCGACTCGAGTCGGAGTTCGAGCTTCATCGGGGCGCCTTCCGGCACTCCGATGACCTCCTGGATACCGAGATCCTTGGGAGCGTCGATCGTGCGGGTCAGGCGCTGCAGCGCACCAGGCCGCCGACCCAGCTCGTGTGTGTCGAACACGAGGGGGTTGCGGTGGTCGAGGCGGGCGTTCAGAGCCATTCCAACTTTCGATCTGCTGAGCTCGGGGGCGCTGCCCTTCGGTGTTCCCGGGCAGCGTTGATCGCGGACGTACACGCGACCGAAGAGCCAGGATACTGGACCTTTCGCTCATGGCCCAATCCGGTGTGCGCTCCTGGTCGGCACCCCTCCTCCGAGAGGAGGCTCAGCCGTTTCCGCGCCCCTGCTCATAGGCCCGCAACTGCTCCGCGCTGATCATGCCGGTGTCGAAGAGACTGGTCTCGTCGAGGGCGTGCGCCTGTTGCGGGACGTAGCCCTGGTGCTCCGGCTGCCCCTGGTGGTCCGGCTGCGCCTGGTGGGCGTGCTGGGCCTGGTGCGGGTCGTAGGCGCCCTGTTGGCCGTCGTAGCCCTGGTAGGCGTACGGGTCGGCCTGCTGGTAGCCGTACGGGTCCTGCTGGCCCGTGTACTGCTGCTCGTAGCCGCTGCCGTAGGTGTCAGGCTGCTGCTGATAGCCGTAGGCCGGCTGCATGTCCTGCTGGTCGTACTGCTGCGGTACGGGCTGCTGGACCGGGGCCGCCGCGGTCTCCCGCTGGGTGAGGGCGGCGAGGTCGGCGAGGTAGTCGGCGTCGCTGGAGTGCTGGACGGTGGAGAGGTCGTCGGCGAGGGCGCCGAGGTCGTCGCTGGCGATCCGGCCGTGCAGCTTCTGACGGCCGCGGCCGACGGCCTCCAGGGTCTTGGCGAGGACCGCCTCGAAGGCGCCGAGCTTGACGTCGACGTACTCGTCGGCACTGCGGCGCAGGGTCTCCGGGTCGTGGCTGCGCTCGGGGGCGTCCTCGTCCTCGTAGCCCTGTTCGTCGATGCCCGGGCCGGTGCCGAGGAGCTTCTCCCGGCCGCGGCCGACCGAGCCGACGGTCTTGGTGAGGACCACCTCGAAGTTGGCGAGCTTGGAGTCGACGTACTCGTCGGCCTCCGCGCGGACCTCCTCCGCCTCCTGGCGGGCCTCGGCGAGGATGCGGTCGGCCTCGGCCTGGGAGCGGCGGGCGACCTCCGTGTCGGAGATCAGGGAGCCGCGCTCGGCGTGCGCCTGCCCGATGATCCGCTCGGCCTCCTGGCGGGCCTGCTCGACCATCTGCTCACGGTCACCGATCAGCTCCTGGGCCTGCGCCAGGGAGCCGGGCAGGGCCGCGCGCACCTCTTCGAGCATCGCGAGCAGGTCGGCGCGGTTGACCACGCACGAGGCCGACATGGGCATCGACCGGGCACCGGAGACCGCGGACACGATCTCGTCGAGCTTCTTCTGCACGTCCACCTGTGCTCGCCACTCTCTACAGCTGTGTTGGAGACGGACGGAACGACTGTAAGGCCAGGAGGCGACCGGCGGACACCGGCTGACGGCCCGTCAGCGGCTCAGTCCTGCCGGAGCCGCTCGGCGAGTGCCTCCAGGACCAGTGGCGGCACCAGATGGGATACGTCTCCGCCCCAGGTCGCGACCTCCTTGACCAGAGAGGAGGACAGGAAGCTGTAGGTGGGGTTGGTGGGTACGAAGAGGGTCTCCACGCCGGAGAGGCCGTTGTTCATCTGGGCCATCTGCAGCTCGTAGTCGAAGTCGCTGACCGCGCGCAGGCCCTTGACGATGGCCGGGATGTCGCGCTGCTTGCAGAAGTCGACGAGGAGGCCGTGGAAGGCCTCCACCCGGACGTTCCCGTACTCGGCGGTGACCTGGCGGATCAGGTCGATCCGCTCGTCGATCTCGAACAGGCCTCTCTTGGACTTGTTGATCATGACGGCCACATAGACCTCGTCGTACAGACGCGAGGCTCGGGAAATGATGTCGAGGTGTCCGTTGGTGATCGGGTCGAATGACCCGGGACAGACGGCGCGGCGCACTTGAGATCCCTCGCTCTCCGGTCCGGTCATCGTGCGTCTTCGCACGTAGAGGCGGCGCGACCGTACCAAAACGTTCCCTCGCCGTAGCGACGGGACCGGAGCGCTTCGATGCCGTCCGGCCAGTGGAATTCGCCGCCTCTGGTGCTGCGCTCCACGGTGACGAGGGCTTCGCGCGCGAGCCAGCCCCCGGTGCGGAGTGTGATCAGAATCTCCCGAAGATCGGCGTCCGAGACAGCGTACGGCGGGTCGAGGAAGACGAGGTCGTACGGCTGCTCCGGTGGCACCTGGATGATCACCTGGGCCTTGCCCGCCCTGACCTCGGCGCCGGGCAGGCCCAGGTTCCGCACGTTCTCCCGGACGATGCGGGCGGCCCGGGCGTCGGCCTCGACCAGCAGGGTGTGACCGGCGCCCCGGGACAGGGCCTCCAGGCCGACGGCGCCCGAGCCCGCGTACAGGTCGAGGACCCGCTCGCCGTCCAGCGGGCCGCCGAGCAGCGACTGCCAGGTGGAGAAGAGACCCTCGCGCGCGCGGTCGGAGGTGGGGCGGGTGCCGGTCCCTGGCGGGACGGCCAGGCGACGTCCGCCGGCTGTGCCGGCGATCACGCGGGTCATCTGTGGTCCTTGGTTGTGGGCATCTGTAGGTTCAGTGTGGCTGGTCGCGCAGTTCCCCGCGCCCCTGAGTGGGTCCACTCACCCCTTTTCCAGGTACTGCTCCCTCTCCTCGTCCAAAAGGGCCTCCAGTGCCGTCCGCAGGCCGGGCAGGTGCTCCAGGTCCGGGTCCGCCGCCACCACGGCTGCCGCCTCCTGCCTGGCTTCCGTGATGATCTCCTCGTCCTCGATGACGGCGAGCATCCTGAGGCTGGTGCGCGCGCCGGACTGGGCCTGGCCGAGGACGTCGCCCTCGCGGCGCTGTTCGAGGTCGATGCGGGAGAGCTCGAAGCCGTCGAGGGTGGCGGCGACGGAGTTCAGCCGCTGGCGGGCCGGGCTCGCCTCGGGCATCTCGGTCACCAGGAGACACAGACCGGCGGCCGAGCCGCGCCCCACCCGGCCGCGCAGCTGATGCAGCTGGGAGACACCGAAACGGTCGGCGTCCATGATCACCATCGCGGTGGCGTTGGGGACGTTGACGCCGACCTCGATGACCGTGGTGGCGACCAGGACGTCGGTCTCCCCGGCGGCGTAGCGGCGCATGACCGCGTCCTTGTCGTCGGGAGGCATACGGCCGTGCAGGACCTCGACCTTGAGGCCTCCCAGAGGGCCCCTGGCCAGCTGGTCGGCGACGTCGAGGACGGCGAGGGGCGGGCGCTTCTCGGCCTCGTCCTCGGGGGACTTCTTCTTGCCGGCCTTCTTGGGGTCGTCCTCCTCGTCGCCGATGCGGGGGCAGACGACATAGCCCTGATGGCCGTTCTCGACCTCTTCGCGCACCCGTTCCCAGGTCCGGTCCAGGAAGTGGGGCTTGTCGGCGGCCGGCACTACATGGCTGGCGATCGGTGAGCGGCCGGCCGGGAGCTGGTCGAGGACGGACGTCTCCAGGTCGCCGAAGACCGTCATGGCGACGGTGCGCGGAATGGGCGTGGCCGTCATGACGAGCAGGTGGGGCGGCTGCTTGCCCTTGCCGCGCAGGGCGTCGCGCTGTTCCACGCCGAAGCGGTGCTGTTCGTCGACGACGACCAGCCCGAGGTCGTGGAACTGCACCTTGTCCTCGATCAGCGCGTGTGTGCCGATCACGATCCCGGCCTCGCCGGTGACCAGGTCGAGCAGTGCCTGCCGTCGGGCCGCGACCCCCATGGAGCCGGTCAGCAGCACCACCTTGGTGGCCTGGTCGGCGCCGCCCAGCATCCCGCCCTCGGCCAGCTCCCCCATCATCTCGACGACCGAGCGGTGATGCTGCTGGGCGAGGACCTCGGTGGGCGCGAGCATCGCGGCCTGCCCTCCGGCGTCGACGACGGCGAGCATGGCGCGCAGCGCGACCAGCGTCTTGCCGGAACCGACCTCCCCCTGGAGCAGCCGGTGCATCGGGTGGTCGGTGGCCAGGTCGTCGAAGATCTCCCTGGAGACCTTTTGCTGGCCCTCGGTGAGGGTGAAGGGCAGACGGGCGTCGAAGGCCGTGAGGAGGCCCTCGGGGGCCGGTCTGCGGGGGACGGCCGGGAGTTGGGCGTCGGCGTGGCGGCGGCGGGCGAGGGCGACCTGGAGGACGAAGGCCTCGTCCCACTTGAGGCGGGCGCGGGCGTCCTCGATGTCGGCCTTGGTGTGCGGACGGTGGATCTTGAGGAGGGCCTCCGGCAGGGAGACCAGGCCGCGGCCCTCGCGCAGGGAGTCCGGGAGCGGGTCGAGGGCTTCCTGGGCGCTCGGCAGGACGGTCTGGATCGCCTTGCCGATCTTCCAGGACTCCAGCTTGGCGGTGGCGGGGTAGAGCGGGATGAGGGCGCCGGCCCAGGTGTCCACGGCCTCCGCTGCTTCCCCGTCGGCGCCGCGCAGCAACTCGTACGCCGGATGGGCCAGTTGGAGGCGGCGGTTGAAGACCGAGACCTTGCCCGCGAACAGCGCGCGGGTGCCCGGCAGGAGATCCTTGTGCGGCTTGTGAACGCCGTTGCCGAAGAAGACCAGTTGGAGCCGGCCACTGCCGTCCGTGATCGTGACCTCGAGGCGCTGGCCCTTGCCCCGCGGGGCCTTGGCGGAGGCGAAGGTGTGCAGACGGGCGTCGGCGACCTGGGCGACCACGGTGACGTGCTCGTCCATCGGGAGGTCGGCGAGGTGGGTGAGCTGGCCGCGCTCCTCGTATCTGCGCGGGTAGTGGTGCAGGAGGTCGCCGACTGTGTGCAGGCCGAGATGCTCGGCCATCACCTTCGCGGTGGCGGGGCCGAGCACTGACTTCAGTGGCTGTTCCAGTGGTTCTTTCAGCGCGGGCACGAGATCCATTGCACACCACACCACTGACATTCCCGTATACGTACCGGGAAACCCCTGGTCAGACGGCTGGTTGGAGCCGTAGGATGACGCGCTCCCGGCCCTGCCCCTCGCGGTCACCGCCTCACCGGGACCGCCCGACCCCGCGCCGTGCACGTCCCTCACCGGCGCCGTGACGATGGACTCCCAGACCTCACAGTCATCCCAGGCACCCCAGTCACCTCACACGTTCCAGGTCGACCTCCGCGGCCTGGTGGACCTGCTCTCCCATCACCTCTACTCCAGTCCCAAGGTCTATCTGCGCGAACTGCTGCAGAACGCGGTGGACGCGATCACCGCCCGGCGGGCCGAGGAGCCGGACGCCCCTGCCCGGGTGCGGCTGTACGCCGAGGGCGGGTCCCTGCGTGTCGAGGACACGGGCGTGGGGCTCAGCGAGTCTGACGTGCACACCCTGCTGGCGACCATCGGGCGCAGCTCCAAGCGGGCCGAGGGGCTCCAGGAGGTCCGCGCCGACTTCCTCGGGCAGTTCGGCATCGGGCTGCTCGCCTGCTTCGTGGTCGCCGAGCGGATCCGGGTGGTCAGCCGCAGCGCTCGTACGCCGGGCGCCCCGCCCGTGGAGTGGACGGCGAGCGACGACGGTTCGTACACCGTGCGGACGCTGCCGGACGCCGCCCGGCCCGAACCGGGCACCACCGTGCACCTGACGGCACGGGCCGGTGCCGGCGAGTGGCTCACCGAGGAGCGCGTCCTGGCGCTGGCGCGGGACTTCGGGGCGCTGCTGCCGTACGACGTGCGGGTGGGCGAGGAGGCGGTCACCGATCTGCCCGCGCCCTGGGACCGGGCGTACCCGAGTCCCGCGGGCCGCCGGGTGGCGCTGGCGCGGCACTGTCACGACCTGTTCGGGTTCACTCCGCTGGACGCGATCGACCTGGCCGTGCCGCTCGCCGGGATCCGCGGGGTGGCGTACGTCCTGCCGTCGGCGGTCAGCCCGGTCCAGCGGGCGGGGCACCGCGTGCACCTGAAGGGCATGCTGCTGACCGAGCGGGGCGAACAGCTGCTGCCCGACTGGGCGTTCTTCGTGCGCTGCGTCCTGGACACCGACAGCCTGCGGCCCACGGCCTCACGCGAGTCGCTGTACGAGGACGAGACGCTGGCCGCGGTACGGGAGGCGCTGGGTGAGCGGATCCGGTCCTGGCTGACGAGCCTGGCGGCCGGCGATCCGGAGCGGCTGGCGGACTTCCTGGCCGTGCACCACCTGGGCGTGAAGTCGCTGGCGCGGCATGACAGCGACATGCTGCGCACGATGCTGCCGTGGCTGCCCTTCGAGACGACCGACGGACAGCTGTCCCTGGAGGAGTTCGCGCGGCGACACCCGGTCGTGCACTTCACGCGGACCGTCGAGGAGTACCGGCAGGTCGCGCCGATCGCGTCCGCGCAGGGCGTCGGGGTGATCAACGGCGGCTACACGTACGACAGCGAACTGGTCGAGGCACTGCCGTCGGTGCGGCCGGGGACGGTCGTCGCCGAGCTGGACGCCGACACCGTGACCGCGCACCTGGACTCGGTCGATCCGGCCGAGGAACTGGCGCTGTCCGGCTTCCTGTCGGCCGCGCGGGCCACGCTCGACCCGCTCGGATGTGACGTCGTCCTGCGGGCCTTCCACCCGCTCTCGGTGCCCGCGCTGCACCTGGACGACCGGGCGGCCCGGCACGAGCAGGCCCGGGCAGAGGCGGCGGAGCAGGCCGACGATCTGTGGGCGGGCATCCTCGGCTCGCTGCGCGGCAGCGCCCCGCGCGCGCGTCTGGTGCTCAACCATCACAACCCGCTGATCCGGCGCATCAGTTCACTCGGCGACCCGGAACTGATCGGCACCGCCACGGAGTCTCTGTACGGGCAGGCGCTGCTGATGGCGCAACGGCCGCTCAGGCCCGCGGACTCGGCACTGCTGAACCGGGCGTTCATCGGCCTCCTGGAGTGGGCCACGCACAGCGAGGACGGTCACCCATGAGTCGGATCAAGGACTTCGACGACCTCCGCCAGGCGATGGCGGAGAACTCCGAGCAGCCGGAGGGACCGGCCCGCAACACGCGCGCGGAGCAGCTGCTCGCCGAGGCGGAGCGGCTGAACATCCCGCTCGCGGTGGTCGAGGCGCTCGGGCACCAGCTGAAGGTCTACAACTACAGCTCCGAGAAGGACAAGATGTTCGTCCCCTTCGCGCGCCTGTTGCGCATGTGGGACGAGCGACCCGAGGACTTCGACGAGTACGAGACGCACTCGCTGCACTGGGTCTTCAAGTGGATGTCGGCCGGCATGCTCGACCAGCCGCACATTCCGCTGGCGTCCATCGAGAAGTGGCTCGGCGAGATGGAGCACCGCTACCGGCTCGCCGGTCATTCCGAACGGGCCGTGCGCGGCGCCGAGTTCAGTGTGGCCGCGCACATCGGGGACATGGCGCGGGCCGAGCGGGCGTACACCGCCTGGCTGGCCGCCGACCGGGACACCATGGCCGACTGCCACGCGTGCGAGCTGCACGGGCAGGGCTGGTGGCAGGCGGAGCGGGGCCGGGACGGCGAGGCGCTGGAGTTGTGGGGCCCGGTCCTGGCGGGCGAGTTCACCTGCGCGCACGAGCCGCACACGGTCCTCGCGTCGTCCCTTGCGCCCCTGCTGCGGCTGGGCCGCGTCGACGAGGCCCGGGCCCACCATCTGCGGGGTTTCCGGCTCGTGCGGGCCATGGAGAGCATGCGCGGCGCCTACGCGGACCACGTCGAGTTCTGCGCGCTGACCGGGAACGAGGCACGCGGCCTGGAGCTGCTCGCGGAGCGGCCGACGTACTTCACGGAGGGCGGGCATCCGCGCAGCGGGCTGGACTTCATGGCCGTGGTCGCCCTGCTCATGGACCGGCTGACCGAACTGGGACTCGGCGCGCGGCGGGTGCCCGGACCGGGCGACCGGGCGTGGACCGCGCGGGACCTCGCCGCCCACGCGCGCGGGGAGGCGCTCGCGCTGGCCGCCCGCTTCGACGAACGCAATGGCACGCGACACGTCAGTGAGCGGGCACGCGCGCGTATGGCGCAGCGGCCGCTGGCCGAGCGGCTGCCGCTGGGGGTGCGTTCGGCGCGGACGGCCGTGGTGGCCCCGGCGCCGGTGGCCGCTTCCCCGGAGGAGCCCGGCCGGCCCGACGTACCCGATCTGCCCGCGCTGCTCGTCGAGGCACGGCGGCTCTCGGACACCTTGCAGCCGCACGCGACCGAGGCGTGGGCGGCCGTCGCGCGCGCCGCGGAGGGCGTCGAGTTGGAGGCCCGTGACCGGGCCGAGATCGCCGACCACCAGGCGATGGATCGGGGCCCGGAGGGCATCGCACTGTTCGAACGCGCCGCCGAGCTGTACACGGAGGCGGGCGACCCCGGCGAGGCACTGGCGGCACGCGCGCGTGCGGCCTACGTCCACGCCCTCACGGGCGAGGTGGCCGAGGCGCTCGCGGCGGTCGAGGGTCCCTACGACGAGGTCCTCGCGCTCTACGCCGAGGACGGTACGGGCGTACGGCAGACGGCGTCCGTGCTGATGGGGCGGGCGCGGATCCTGATGCGGCGGGTGCACGAGGCGGACGGGCCGCTTCAGGACCCTGTGGTGGCCGACGCGGCCGCCGGCAGCCCGGTGGAGGCTCCGGCCGGAACCGACGGTCTCCCGGTGGGCCCCGCCAGAGCCGACCGGGCCCTGGGCGGCCTGAGTACGGCCGGTGGCCCTTCCTTCGGCTCGGTGCTCGCCGAGGCGGAGGGTGCCGCCCGGGAGGTGCTGGCGCTGGTCGAGGGGCGCACCGGCGACGACGTCCGGCTCGCCTCGCGGGCCGCCGAGGCGCTGGCGATGCTCGCGGAGCTGGCCGCGCAGACCGGGGACGTGGCGGCGGCCCGGGAACTGTTCGCGCGGGCGGCGGAGGACTTCGTCGGCGCGGGACTGCCGTGGTTCGCCGTGGAGTACGAGGCCAGGCTAGCCGCGCTCGCCCACCACCTCGGCGACCTGGCCGAGACGGAACGGGCGCTGCGGTGCGCCCTGGAGCACGGTGGACCGTACCTGGAGCCGACAGGACGGGCGCAGCTGCACCTCCAGCTGGCCGAGGTCGTCGGCGGCCGGGGACTGTCCGAGGAGGCAGCCGAGCACGCCCTGGAGGCGGCGCACTGGGCCGACGAGGCCGGGGAGGGGCCGACGTTCGGCGCGTTGGCCCGGCACCAGCTCGGCGGGTTCCTGCTGCGGCAGGGGCGGTGGGCGGAGGCCGCGGAGGTGCTGGAGTCGGCGCTGACCGACCTCGGCGCCGAGACGCACGGCGACGGCGCGATCGTGCAGACGCAGTGGTGGCTGGGCGACTGTCTGAGCGAACTCGGCGAACACCACCAGGCCGCCGAACGTCGGTTGCAGGCGGCCGAGATCGCCCGGCACTGGCCGGAGCAGCACGACCACGCGACGCTCGCCCACCTCGCCGCCGAGTCCCTCGGACACGCGGGACTGCCCGCCGAGGCGGACCTGGCCTACACGCGCGCCGGTGAGCTGTGGCGCGAGCTCGGCAACGTGCACGGCCTCGTCCGCTCGCTGCGGGCCCGTGCGTGGCTCGCGCTGCGCACCGAGGACGAGGCCCGGGCGGCGCGGGAGTTGATGACGGTCGCGGTGCGGGAGTGCGAGGCGGCACTGGGCGCGGTGGCGGACGACGAGGAGGCCAGGCAGCGACTGCTGGGCGAACTCGGCCACACGCACCGGCAGTTCGGTGACCTGCTCGCCCGTTCCGTGGCCGAGGACGCCGAGGACGATTCGATACGGGCGGTGCTGGAGGAGGCCCTGTCCGAGGTGGCGGAGGCGATCGTCGTCTTCGCCGCCCTCGGGACCGACGCCCTGTCCAGCCGGACCGGCGCCGAACTCGCCGCGGGATGGCTGGAGTCCGACCTGGGCCGCCCCGCGGACGCGGCGGCACGCGCGCGTGCGGTGCTGTCGGCGTACACCGACGCCGCCGACGACAACACCGACGCCGCCGACGACATCGCCGACGAGACCGCGCGGGCCCGCCGGTCCGAGGCCCGGCAACTGCTCGGCGTGGTGAAGGAACAGGCGGCGGGCTAGTCGACGCGGGCGGGCTGGGCTGGGCCGGGGGCTATTCGACGCCGATGAGCAGCACGGCCCCTTGCCGCCCGCCCTGGTACACGACCGTGTCGACGGCGAGGTACGACTCCCGTACGCGGGCTTCCAGGTGGTCGGCGACCGAGGCCGGGGCCTCGTCGCCGAGGACCAGGGTGACCAGTTCGCCGCCGGCCGAGAGCATGCGGTCGAGAACCGTCTCCGCGGTCGCCCCGACGTCCGCGCCGATCACGGCCACGTCGCCGTCGATGAGCCCGAGGACGTCACCGGCCTGGCAGATGCCTGCCATGGTCCAGGACTGCCGCTCCGCGACGACGACTTCGGCGTACCGAGTGGCTCCCGCCGCCGAGGTCATCGTCACGACGTCCTCGTCGAAGCGGCGCTCCGGCTCGTGCACGGCGAGCGCGGCGATGCCCTGGACCGCGGAGCGGGTCGGGATCAGTGCCACGCGGATGCCCTCGGTGCGGGCCTGCTCGGCCGCCGCCGCGGCGGTGTGGCGCAGATCCGCGTCGTTCGGCAGCAGCACCACCTCACGCGCGTGGGCCCGCCGTACGGCCTCCACCAGCTCCCCGCTCGCGGGCGGCTCCCCGGGGCGCGCGAGGACGGTGGTCGCGCCCGCCTCGGTGTACAGCCCCGCCAGTCCCTCGCCGGGCACGACGGCCACGACCGCGCGCTGGGCCCGCTCCCTGGCCGGCCGCTCGGCACCGGTGGTGTGCACGTCGCCGAGTCCGAAGTGGGTGATCCGGATCCGGTACGGCCGCCCGGCCTCGACGCCCGCCTCCACGGCGGCGCCCGCGTCGTCCACGTGCACATGCACGTTCCACAGCCCGTCGCCGCCGACCACGACGAGCGAGTCCCCGAGGGCGTCGAGCCGGGTCCGCAGCCGCGCGACCGCCTCGTCCCGCGCCTCCAGGAGGTAGATCACCTCGAAGGCCGGCCCGCTCTGCCCGGGGACCTGCGGCCCGTCCGCGCACTCCCCCGCGTCGCCGAGCTCCCCCGCCGGGTCCGCGGGCCCGCGCGCGGGAGGCGTCCGACCGCCGGGTCCCGCCTGCTCAGGGTGCGGCACGCGCGCGTGCACGGCGTCGGCACCGGACTCGGACTCGGGCGCGGTGGCAGCGGATCCCGCCGGGTCGCCGTGCCCCGCGGTGGCGTGGGCGACATATGCGGAAGGTCCCGTCGTCCCAACCGGCGCCTCCCCCGTGAACGTCTCCACCAGGGCCCCGAGGACCGCGACCAGGCCCCGCCCGCCCGCGTCGACCACGCCGGCGCGCTCCAGGACGGCCAGCTGACCCGGGGTCGCGGCGAGGGCTGTGCGCGCTCCCTCGTAGGCGGCCCGGGCCACCGTCGCGCAGTCGCCCTCGGCCGCCGCGGCGGCGTCGGCGGCGGCCGAGGCGACCGTGAGGACCGTTCCCTCGACGGGGTGGGCCACGGCCTGGCGGGCGGAGTCCGCCGCGTGGCGCAGGGCGAGCCCGAGGCTCCGCCCCTCGGTGTGAGCGGTCTCACCGTCGGTGGCGAGCACCTGCGCCATACCCCGCAGCAGCTGCGCGAGGATCGTCCCCGAATTGCCCCGCGCGCCTATCAGCGCCCCGTGCGCCATCGCCCGGACGGCATCGGCGAGCGTCGGCCCTCCGGCGGCTCCCCGGCCCGCCTCGTGCCCCGCGAACACCGCCTCGACGGCCCCGACCGCGGACTCCACGGTCAGATAGAGGTTCGTGCCGGTGTCCCCGTCCGCCACCGGATAGACGTTGATCGCGTCGATCTCCTCGCGCGCCCGTCCGAGGGCGGCCAGCGCGAGAGAGCACCAGGTGCGCACCGCGAGAGCATCGAAGAATGTCAGCGGCACCTGCGCCACCTACGCCTCCTTGAGCTGCCTGACGTGGGACGCAGCGTAGACCTCGGGGCGGTGTCCGCCGGAAGAGGGCCTGGAGCGGAGCCCTGATCAGCCATGGTAGTTTCGTTCTGCTGGCGCAGTCGTTGTATGCTGCTCCGGTTGCCCGATCCACATCGGGCCATCCCCCTGGCAGCGCCACTCAGATCTCTGATCCTACGATCTCGATCCCGGCATGCCGGGATCCACCGTAAGTGCATCTGAAGTCTTTGGAGTGACCCGTGGCTGCCAACTGCGACGTCTGCGGCAAGGGGCCGGGCTTCGGCAACAACATCTCGCACTCCCACCGCCGTACGCCCCGTCGCTGGAACCCGAACATCCAGCGCGTGCGTACCGTGGTGAGCGGGACGCCGAAGCGCGTGAACGCTTGCACCTCGTGCATCAAGGCCGGCAAGGTCTCGCGCTGACGCACAGCTAAGCGCGCGGCCACTGCTGGTTCGCTGCTCTGAGCCGGTCCACCGAGTGTGGACCGGCTTTTAGCATGCTCCCACGCCGGTATGTCCCGCCACCCGCCAGACTTCCCCGAATGCGCTTCGGCCTCCTTCGGCACTCCGGACGTACGCGCCGCCGACGGCATCACGGGGCCCCGGAGACCCCGCCCTGCTCACCCTTCCTGAGGCCGGAAGGTCCAGCCGTGGTCCACCGGCCCGATGCCCCCGCCGAGCGCGTACCCGGCCGCGATCGCCCCGGTGACGTACTCCTTGGCCGCCGCCACCGCCTCCGGCACGGTACGCCCCTTCGCCAGCTGTGACGCGATCGCCGACGCGAGGGTGCAGCCCGTGCCGTGTGTGTGCCGGTTGTCGTGTCGCGGCGCGCGCAGCCAGTACTGCTCGGAGCCGTCCGTGAGCAGGTCCACGGCGTCGCCGGTCAGATGCCCGCCCTTGATGAGCACCCACTGGGGCCCGTAGGCCAGCACGGCCGCCGCCGCCTCCGGCAGCTGGTCCTCCGACTCGACCCGTACACCGGTGAGTTGGGCCACCTCGTCGAGATTCGGGGTGGCCACGGCGGCCACCGGCAGCAGCCTCGTCCGTACGGAGTCCAGCGCGGACGCGGCCAGCAGCGGGTCCCCGTGCTTGGAGACCCCGACCGGGTCGACGACGACGGGGGCATCCGTGCCCGCGATCAACTCGGCCACCGCCTCCACGAGTTCGGCGGAGGCGAGCATGCCCGTCTTCACCGCCTGGACGCCGATGTCGTCCACGACGCTGCGGTACTGCGCCCGCACCGCCTCCACCGGCAGCTCCCAAGCCCCCTGCACACCGAGGGAGTTCTGCGCGGTGACCGCCGTGACGACACTCATGCCGTGCACGCCGAGCGCGAGCATGGTCTTCAGGTCGGCCTGGATCCCGGCGCCGCCCCCGGAGTCGGAACCCGCGACGGTCAGTACCCTGGGCGGCGCGCTCATGACTCGATGTCCCCGAAGTGGTCCCAGCCGCCCTTCTTGGTCCACGGCGCCCCGTCGACCGTCACCTGGGGCAGCGCCGACGGGTTGAGCACCTCGCCGATCACCTTCCAGCGGGCCGGCAGCTTCACGTCCGGCGGGAAGGTGGCCACGATCGCGTGGTCCTCTCCCCCGGTCAGCACCCACTGCATGGGGTCGACGCCGACAGCCTGCCCGATGTCGTTCATCTGGGACGGGATGTCGATCGCGCCGGAGCGGATGTCGATACGGACCTTGCTGGCCTCGGCGATGTGCCCGAGGTCGGCGATCAGCCCGTCGCTCACGTCGCACATGGCGGTCGCTCCGAGCCCGGCCGCGGCAGGACCCGCGTGGTACGGCGGCTCGGGGCGCCGGTGCGCCTCCACGAAGGCACGCGGCGAACGGAACCCCCGGGACAGCACCGCGTACCCGGCGGCGGACCAGCCCAGCCATCCGGTCACCGCGACGAGGTCACCGGGCTGTGCGCCTCCCCGCGTGACCGGCTCGTTGTTGCGCAGGTCGCCGAGCGCGGTGATCGACACCATGATCGTGTCGCCGCGTACGACGTCCCCGCCGACCACGGAGGCGCCGGCCACCTGGCATTCGTCGCGCAGGCCGTCCATCAGCTCGCTCGCCCAGGTCACCGGGAGTTCACCGGGGACGACCAGACCGAGCAGCAGCGCGGTCGGTACGGCGCCCATGGCGGCGATGTCCGCGAGGTTCTGCGCGGCCGCCTTGCGGCCCACGTCGTAGGCGGTGGACCAGTCGCGGCGGAAGTGCCGCCCCTCCAGGAGGATGTCGGTGCTGGCCACGACCCGTCGGTCGGGCGCGGCGACCACCGCGGCGTCGTCGCCGGGGCCGACCCGGACCGCCGGCGTGGTGGTGAGACGGGAGGTGAGCTCCCTGATGAGCCCGAACTCCCCAAGCTCACCAACAGTGCCCTTCATTGCCCTTACGCCCCTTCTGTGCCTGTCCGTGCCCGCTCGCGCGTCACCAGTGTCCTCGATACGGTCGAGGTAACCGTCAAGTTCTGTCGTGCCCATGCCCCGGCGCGAGCGTCCTGGTCCCCGCAGGTCTCCCCGCGACAAGCGGCGACGCGATACCGTGGCGTTCCTTTTCCCCACATGATCCTCGTGGCCGCCCTGGAGGTTCCGTGGTACAGGCGTACATCCTGATCCAGACGGAGGTCGGCAAAGCGTCGACCGTCGCCGAGACGATCAGCAAGATCCCTGGAGTCATCCAGGCCGAGGACGTGACGGGACCGTACGACGTCATCGTGCGCGCCCAATCCGACACAGTGGACGATCTCGGCCGCATGGTGGTCGCGAAGGTCCAGCAAGTGGACGGCATCACCCGCACCCTGACCTGTCCGGTCGTCCATCTGTAGCCCCCGTCTACCCTTGACCGGTGAACTTCTTCCCTCACCGGTGCCGCGTTCTCATCGGGCCGCCCGCGATCGCCGTGCTGATCACGGTCGCGGGCTGCTCCTCGGCAGACGACACCGCTTCGGCGGCGGTTCCCCGTCCGAGTGCGAAGGCCACGAAGCTGTGCCGGGACCTGGACAAGGTACTGCCGTCGACTGTGGACGGTGAGAGCCGCCACGACCCCGATCCGGCCTCCGCACTGACCGCGGGCTGGGGAGGCCCGGCGATCATACTGCGCTGCGGTGTCCTGCAGCCGCCGAAGATGATCGACCCCAAGGTGGCGGAGGGATCCGACCCGGACGCGGTCGCCGGTGGTGTGGACGGCGTCGACTGGCTGATGGAGAAGCGGGACGGCGGGGGGAACCGCTTCACCACGGCCAACCGACGCGTGTACGTCGAGGTGACGGTGCCGAAGGGACCGGACAGCTCCGGGGTACTGATCGATCTGGCGTCGGCCGTCAAGAAGGCGATCCCCGAGGGGATCGCCTTCTAGGGGTACCTCACCGGTGGTGCTCCGGTAGTGCTTCACCGGGCGCGGAACCGCGTCAGCGCAGGCCCGTTGAACGACGCAGCGCCGCCTGGATCAGCCGGTCCACCAGCTCGCCGTACTCGATCCCACTGGCCTGCCACATCTTCGGGTACATCGAGATCGGCGTGAAGCCGGGCATCGTGTTGATCTCGTTGATCACGAACTCCCCGTCCTCCGTGAGGAAGAAGTCCGCGCGGACGAGGCCCTCACAGGAGGCCGCGTCGAAGGCCTCCACCGCGAGCCGCTGCACCCGGGCCGTCTCCTCGGGCGTCAGCGGCGCGGGGACGAGGCCGGGCGTCGAGTCGATGTACTTCGCCTCGAAGTCGTAGTAGGCGTGCGTGTCCGGCGGCGGGATCTCCGCGGGGACGGAGGCGCGCGGGCCGTCCTCGAACTCCAGCACCCCGCACTCGATCTCGCGGCCCCGCAGCGCCGCCTCCACCAGAATCTTCGGGTCGTGCCGCTGTGCCTCGGCGATCGCCTCGTCGAGGCCCGCCAGGTCGTCGACCTTGGTGATGCCGATCGACGAGCCCGCGCGCGCGGGCTTCACGAACAGCGGCCAGCCGTGCTCGCCGGCGAAGTCGACGATCTTCTTGCGGGCGGCGGACTCGTCCCGCTCCCACTCGCGCGGCCTGATCACCACGTACGGGCCCACCCGGAGCCCGAAGGAGGTGAACACCCGCTTCATGTACTCCTTGTCCTGGCCGACGGCCGAGGCGAGCACACCCGAGCCCACGTACGGCACGCCGGAGAGCTCCAGCATGCCCTGGAGGGTGCCGTCCTCGCCGTACGGGCCGTGCAGCACCGGGAAGACCACGTCGATCTCGCCGAGCACCTTGGGCACCGATCCGGGCTCGCCGTAGACGACTTCGCGGTTCGTGGGGTCGACGGGCAGCACCACGCCGCCCTCGCCGGACTCGGCGAGTTCCTCGACATCGGGCGTACGGCGCTCGGTGATCGCCATCCGCTCCGGATCGTCGGCGGTGAGCGCCCACCGGCCGTCCCGGGTGATGCCGATCGGCAGGACGTCGTACTTCGTCCGGTCGATGGCCTTGAGGACGGCTCCGGCAGTGACCATGGAGATCCCGTGTTCGGAGCTGCGCCCGCCGAACACGACGGCCACGCGCGGCTTGCGAGGCGGCTGCTCAGGGTTCTGGGGGAGGTTCTCGGTGCTCATATCGCGTTGAGGGTACCCGGTGGTAGGGCCCCGAGACAGCGTCCGCCCCGGGGGTTGGCTCAGCGTCGTTCCGGCTTCGCGCTGCGCGACATCAGCTCCTTGAGAGCGACCACGGGAGGCTTGCCCTCGTGGACGATTCCCACGACCGTCTCGGTGATGGGCATGTCGACACCGTGCCGGCGGGCCAGATCCAGCACGGACTCACAGGACTTGACGCCCTCGGCGGTCTGCCTGGTGACCGCGATGGTCTCCTGGAGAGTCATGCCCTTGCCGAGGTTGGTGCCGAAGGTGTGGTTGCGCGACAGCGGCGAGGAACAGGTCGCGACCAGGTCGCCGAGCCCGGCGAGTCCGGAGAACGTCAGCGGGTCGGCGCCCATCGTCAGCCCCAGACGGGTCGTCTCCGCCAGCCCGCGCGTGATCAGCGAGCCCTTGGCGTTGTCACCGAGTCCCATGCCGTCCGCGATGCCGACGGCCAGGCCGATGACGTTCTTGACCGCGCCGCCGAGTTCGCAGCCCACCACGTCGGTGTTGGTGTACGGGCGGAAGTACGGCGTGTGGCAGGCGGCCTGGAGCCGCTGGGCGACGCCCTCGTCGGTGCACGCGACCACGGCGGCGGCGGGCATCCGGGCGGCGATCTCCCGGGCCAGGTTGGGCCCGGTGACCACCGCGACGCGGCTCGGGCCCACCTTGGCGACGTCCTCGACGACCTCGCTCATCCGCATGGCGGAACCGAGTTCGATGCCCTTCATCAGCGACACGAGGACCGTGTCCGGCGCGAGCAGCGGTGCCCACTCGGCGAGGTTGGCACGCAGTGTCTGGGAGGGGATGGCGAGCACGGTGAGGTCGGCGTCACGCGCGGCCTCGGCGGCGTCCGACGTCGCCCGCAGATTCTGCGGGAGTTCGACACCGGGGAGGTAGTCGGGGTTCGTACGCGTCGAGTTGACCGCTTCCGCGATTTCGGCGCGCCGACCCCACAGGGTCACCTCGCACCCCGCGTCGGCGAGCACCATACCGAAGGCGGTCCCCCACGATCCGGTGCCGAAGACGGCCGCCTTGACCGGCTTGCTCACGTGCCCTGCCCCTCTTCCTGTCCGATCTTCCGCTGTGCCGGCATCTGCGTCTGCGCCCGCGTCCGACGCCGCTGCTCGATCCGCTCGTGGCGCGGGTCGTAGGGCGTGGCGGGCGCCTTCTCGCCGCGGATCTCCTCCAGCTGGCGGGTGACGGCGGCCATGATGACCTCGGTCGCCTCCTTGAGGAGCTCCGGGGTCATCTCCCGGTCGTAGAAAGGCCGCAGGTCCACCGGGGGCCCGGCGAGCACGCGGTGGGTCTTGCGCGGCAGGAAATCGGGTTTCCTGGCATACGGCGGCAACACCTCGTTGGCGCCCCACTGGGCCACCGGAATCACCGGGCACTTGGTCTGCAGAGCGACCCGGGCGGCACCGGTCTTGGCGGTCATGGGCCAGCCGTTCGGGTCGCGGGTGAGGGTGCCCTCGGGGTAGAAGGCGACGCACTCACCGCGTTCCACGGCGTCGATGGCGGCCCGGAAGGCGCTGAGCGCGTCCGTGCTCTCGCGATAGACGGGGATCTGCCCGGTGCCGCGCATCGCGGCCCCCATGAATCCCTTCCGGAAAAGGCCGCTCTTCGCAAGGAATCTCGGAACACGGCCCGTGTTGTACTGAAAGTGCGCGTAGGCGAAGGGATCGATGTGCGAATTGTGGTTCACCGCGGTGATAAATCCACCGTCAGCCGGAATGTGCTCCATTCCGCGCCAGTCCCGCTTGATCAGAACCACCAGCGGCGGTTTGCAGAGGACCGCTGCGAAGCGGTACCAGAACCCGATTCTGCGGCGGGTCACGCGGACACCTTCCTCTAGTGCCTGGGGGCCGCACAAGTGTCGCCCCAGGCCGCCGGTCTGTCGAGAACACCGTACGCCCCGACTCCCCGCCGACCGGGTGGACCGGTGACGGCTGAGTAACAATGGCCACTACAAGAGAGGGACGGAACGCTCGTGCAGTGGACGTTGGTCATACCCGTGAAACCCCTGTCGCGGGCCAAGAGCAGGCTCTCGGACACCGCCGCCGACTTGCTGCGCCCGGGGCTGGCCCTCGCCTTCGCCCAGGACACCGTCGCGGCCGCGCTGGCCTGCCCGGCGGTGAAGGATGTGGCAGTCGTCACGGACGACGCCCTGGCCGGTCGTGAGCTGGGCGCGCTGGGCGCGCACATCGTCTCCGACGAGCCGCACGGCGGCCTCAACGCGGCTCTGGCGCACGCTGCGGCCGTCGTACGCTCCGCACGCCCCGAAAGCGCCGTGGCGGCCCTGAACGCGGATCTGCCGGCGCTGCGTCCCCTGGAATTGGCCCGAGTCCTGGAGGCGGCCATGGAATTCCCTCGCGCCTTTCTCCCGGACGCCGCCGCAATCGGCACCACTCTGCTGGCCGCCCGGGAGGGCTGGGAATTGCGGCCCGCCTTCGGCATGGATTCCCGAGCTCGCCATCGCACCTCCGGAGCCGCCGAACTCGTCCTCGACGCGGTGGATTCCGTACGGCAGGACGTGGACACCGGCGCCGACCTGCGCACCGCGTTGGCCTTGGGGGTGGGGCCCCGCACGGCTCAGGCCGCGCGGCTGTTGATCCCCGGGCAGTAGGCTGCCGTCATGCAGGCCACCGCATATACGTACGACTCCGAAAGCCGCAGCGGACAGGTGCTGCTCGACGACGGCACCCCGGTGCCCTTCGACGCCCCGGCGTTCGACGCGGGCGGACTGAGGCTGCTGCGGCCCGGGCAGCGGGTACGCATCGAGACGGAAGGCGAGGGCGAGGGCCGCCGGATCACGCTGGTGACGCTGCAGACGTTCTGAACGCCGCCCTCCAAGCCGTTCTGAACGCCGTTCTGAATGCCGTCCTCGAAGACGCTCTGAAAACACCTGCGAAGCCCCGTCCAGGCGTCCCTGAACACGCCGCGGGCCGGGCTCCCTGCGGAGTCCGGCCCGGCGCGTGAGTGCCCCTGTGCCCCTACCTCTTGCGGGCGGTGGCCTTCTTGGCGGTGGTCGTGCGAGAGGTCGACTTCTTGGCGGGGGCCTTCTTGGCCGTCGCCTTCTTCGCCGGAGCCTTCTTGGCCGTCGCCTTCTTCGCGGTCGTCTTCTTCGCGGCGGTGGTCTTGGCGGTCGCCGTGGTCTTCTTGGCGGGCGCCTTCTTCGCAGTGGTCTTCTTCGCGGCGGCCGTGGTCTTCCTGGCCGTCGTCTTCTTCGCGGTGGTCTTCTTCGCCGCGGCCGCCTTGGTCGTGGCCCTCTTGGCCGCGGCCTTCTTGACCGTCGCGGAAGCCCCGCCGGTCAGGCTGCCCTTGGGCGCCTTCTTGACGGCGACATCGTTCTTCGGGAGCTTCTTCGAGCCGCTCACCAGGTCCTTGAAGCCCTGCCCCGCGCGGAAGCGCGGCACCGAGGTCTTCTTGACCCGAACCCGCTCGCCCGTCTGGGGGTTGCGGGCGTAACGGGCCGGACGGTCGACCTTCTCGAACGAACCGAACCCGGTGACCGAGACCCGGTCACCCGCGACGGTCGCGCGGACGATGGCGTCCAGGACCGCGTCGACGGCGTCGGCGGCCTGCTGGCGGCCGCCCACCTTGTCGGCAATCGCTTCTACGAGCTGCGCCTTGTTCACGTCTTCCCCTTCGGAGACATTGCCAGAACGAAATGTTCAAGCGTTTTCGCACGTTAGGCAGATATATACCGCAAATCAAACACGAAACGGGCTAATCACCCGTGCGCCGCAACGAACTCGGCTGTTCTGAACTTGTTCAGCGTCCCTCTTCGGGGAATCGACCCGCGTCGAGGTCTGCCATGAACCCCTCCAGACGCCTTGCCGCATCGGCGAGATCGTGCTTGGCCGCGGCCGTAATGACCAGCAGCTTCCGGGTCAGCGCCATCCGTACGCCCTCCGGGACTTGCAGTGCGCGCACCCTTGCGTGCGCTTCCTTGAGTCGGTCCGCGACTGCCGCATACAGCTGGAGTTGGCCGTCGTGTTCCATGCACAGATTGTGCCATCTGGGGCGAGTTGTCGCCCGCTCAGGGTGCAACTGCCGCCTCAAACGGCCTTCCCGGCGCATGGGGAAGCCGCGGCTTCACATCACGCGTACCCCGTCAACAACCCGTTTAACGTGGGAAGTTGAGAGATCACCCACGCGTGGGCAGGGCCGTTCGGGTGCAGACATGGCTGTACCCCCGATCGGGCTGATCAGGGGTACAGCGAGGGTGTCACGGTGGCCGAAACTCGACCTGTTCAGTTGCTTCCGTCGACCACTTCGGTCAGATCTGGAGCGTCCTCGGCTTGTACGACGGGCGCTTGGCCTCGTACGCGGCGATGTGGGGCTCGTTCTGGAGGGTGATGGAGATGTCGTCCAGGCCGTTCAGCAGCCG
Source organism: Streptomyces sp. NPDC050997 (assembly GCF_040660135.1). Taxonomy (NCBI): domain Bacteria; kingdom Bacillati; phylum Actinomycetota; class Actinomycetes; order Kitasatosporales; family Streptomycetaceae; genus Streptomyces; species Streptomyces sp. NPDC050997. Next base: position 19,938 of record NZ_JBFAGK010000021.1, on the reverse strand, counting down.
CCAACGGGCGTTCTCGTCGAGTTCGAAGGCCGCGGTGATGCCCTCGGCGCGCACCTCGCGGGCCTCCAGGTCCACCGTGATCTCGGCCTCGGGGTCCTTCTCCGCGAGGTCCTGCAGCGCGTCCACGACCTTCTGCTCCAGAACCACCGTGAGCAGGCCGTTCTTCAGCGAATTGCCGCGGAAGATGTCGGCGAAGCGGGACGAGACGACGGCCTTGAAACCGTAGTTCTGCAGCGCCCAGACGGCGTGCTCACGGGAGGATCCGGTGCCGAAGTCGGGGCCTGCCACCAGGACGCTCGCGCCCGCCCGCTCGGGGCGGTTGAGGATGAACTGCGGGTCCTTGCGCCAGGCCTCGAACAGCCCGTCCTCGAACCCGTCCCGGGTGACCTTCTTGAGCCAGTGAGCAGGGATGATCTGGTCGGTGTCGACGTTGGAGCGGCGCAGCGGGACGGCCCGACCGGTGTGCGTGGTGAATGCTTCCATGACTCTCAGACTCCAGCGGGCGTACGGGTCTCGGCGTCGGACAGGTCGGCCGGGGAGGCCAGGTGGCCCAGGACCGCGGTGGCCGCCGCGACCTGCGGCGACACCAGGTGCGTACGACCGCCCTTGCCCTGCCGGCCCTCGAAGTTGCGGTTGGAGGTGGACGCCGAACGCTCCCCCGGGGCCAGCTGGTCCGGGTTCATGCCCAGACACATCGAGCAGCCCGCGTGCCGCCACTCGGCGCCGAACTCCTTGAAGACGACGTCCAGGCCCTCGGAGACGGCCTGCAGACCGACCCGCGCGGAGCCGGGGACGACCAGCATCCGTACGCCGTCGGCGACTTTGCGGTCCTTCACGATCTCGGCGGCGGCGCGCAGGTCCTCGATACGGCCGTTGGTGCACGAACCTACGAAGACGGTGTCCACCTTGATGGTGCGCAGCGGCTGTCCGGCCTCCAACCCCATGTATTCCAGGGCCTTTTCGGCGGCGACGCGCTCCGAAGCGTCTTCGTACGAAGCAGGGTCGGGGACGTCGGCCGAAAGCGGCGCGCCCTGACCGGGGTTGGTGCCCCAGGTGACGAACGGCGCCAGTTCGGCGGCCTCGATGACGACCTCGGCGTCGAACTCGGCGCCCTCGTCCGTCCTCAGCGTCTTCCAGTACGCGACGGCCGCGTCCCAGTCCTCGCCCTTGGGCGCGTGCGGGCGGCCCTCGAGGTAGTCGAAGGTGGTCTGGTCGGGGGCGATCATGCCCGCGCGGGCGCCGGCCTCGATCGACATGTTGCAGATGGTCATCCGGGCCTCCATCGAGAGCTTCTCGATGGCGGAGCCGCGGTATTCCAGGACGTAGCCCTGACCGCCGCCGGTACCGATCCTGGCGATGATCGCGAGGATCATGTCCTTGGCGGTGACGCCGTCGGGCAGTTCGCCGTTGACGGTGATGGCCATGGTCTTGGGCCGGTCCAGCGGCAGCGTCTGGGTGGCCAGTACGTGCTCGACCTGGGAGGTGCCGATGCCGAACGCCAGACCGCCGAAGGCGCCGTGGGTGGAGGTGTGCGAGTCGCCGCAGACCACGGTCATGCCGGGCTGGGTCAGACCCAGCTGCGGACCGACGACGTGCACGACACCCTGCTCGACGTCGCCGAGCGGGTGCAGCCGCACCCCGAACTCGGCGCAGTTCTTGCGCAGCGTCTCCAGCTGGGCCCGGGAGACCGGGTCCGCGATGGGCTTGTCGATGTCGAGGGTCGGAGTGTTGTGGTCCTCGGTGGCGATGGTCAGGTCGAGCCGGCGGACCGGGCGACCGCCCTTGCGGAGGCCGTCGAAGGCCTGCGGGCTGGTCACCTCGTGCAGCAGGTGCAGATCGATGAAGAGGAGGTCGGGCTCGCCCTCGGCGCGCCGGACGACGTGGTCGTCCCAGACCTTCTCCGCGAGTGTCCTACCCATCGCTTTCCCTCCGGCCGGCAAGTGGCGAGCCGGCCCAACTAGAGATCTTGAGGAAGCGGCGCCCGCGCCCCTGTGTCCGGGCATCCGCCGCCGGGCCCTTGCTCTATGGGCCGCTGTGTCTTCCAGGGTGGCGTGTTCCACGCAAAATTGGACTTGCGTTTCACAGAGTGAGACGCGAGTATCGTTTCATGGACAACAGTAGCGGCGTCGGCGTTCTGGACAAGGCAGCCCTTGTCCTGAGCGCTCTGGAGTCCGGTCCGGCCACCCTCGCGGGTCTGGTCGCGGCGACCGGGCTGGCACGACCCACGGCCCACCGGCTGGCCGTGGCTCTGGAACACCACCGCATGGTGGCGCGGGATATGCAGGGCCGTTTCATTCTCGGCCCTCGGCTGGCCGAGCTGGCCGCGGCCGCCGGCGAGGACCGCCTCCTCGCCACCGCGGGCCCGGTGCTCACCCACGTCCGGGACATCACGGGCGAGAGCGCGCAGCTCTACCGCCGCCAGGGCGACATGCGCATCTGCGTCGCCGCGGCGGAGCGCCTGTCCGGCCTTCGGGACACGGTCCCGGTCGGCTCGACGCTCACGATGAAGGCGGGCTCCTCCGCGCAGATCCTGATGGCCTGGGAGGAGCCGGAGCGCCTGCACCGGGGCCTGCAGGGCGCCCGGTTCACGGCCACGGCCCTGTCGGGCGTACGGCGCCGCGGCTGGGCCCAGTCGATCGGCGAGCGCGAGCCGGGTGTCGCGTCGGTCTCCGCACCCGTACGCGGTCCCTCCAACCGCGTGGTGGCCGCCGTCTCCGTCTCCGGCCCGATCGAGCGCCTGACGCGCCACCCGGGCCGTATGCACGCCCAGGCGGTCATCGACGCCGCCGCGCGCCTCTCCGAGGCCCTGCGCCGCACGGGCTGAGCAGCACGGAAAGGCCGTATCCCGACCGCTTCAGGACCAGCCTCAACGCCGCGGCAGATCTTGAACCAACGGGGACATGCCCCACCTCGAAGGGGCACGGGGAACCGCGCGAGCAACCACGACGGACCCGCGCCCACGCCATGGGACGGACCCCACGGCGCCCAGGGTCTGTCGTTCGGATCACCCCTAGGCGTCCACGGACTTCCCCGACCGATGAGCGAACCGCTCCTTCGCGTACCGCCCGCGCGCGGCGACCGGTACCTGCCCGTGCGCGGCCGCCAACCCGAACGCGGGCATGTCGGCGTAGATCGACTCGTACGCCCCCTCCGGCACGACATACGCCTCGTGCCACAACCCCACGTGCTGCCGGACCTTCCCCGCCTTCTCCTTGCTATTGAGGATCGCCCACGCCTTGCGATGGAGCATCTCCGGGGAGTGCGCGTACGCGTACAGCTTCTCCTTCGACTCCCAGTACTGCACGACGTAGTACGTCCGCGGCGAAGCCGTCAGCAGCACATGCGAGAGCAACCCCCGCTCCGGTGCCTTCCCCAGCTCGCGCAGCATCCGCGGCATCGCGGTCAGCACCGGCATCCAGTGATGGACGGCCCAGAAGTGGTTGATGCGCATACCGATCAGCAGAACGACCACGTCCCCCTCCGCGGACGCGGTGGTACGGCCCGCGGCGACTGGCTTCCCGAACATGGAACCCCCTGTTGGTGAGCGGCACTATCCGAGTGCGGCATGCTTGGATAGTGCCGTTATCCGAGAAGGGACGCAAGAGATGCGGCTGGCCGAACTCAGCGAGCGCAGCGGGGTGTCCACCGCGACGATCAAGTACTACCTGCGCGCGGGCCTGTTGGCGGCGGGCCGCCAGGTCAACACGACGACCGCCGAGTACGACGAGGAGCATCTACGGCGGCTGCGGCTGGTGCGCGCGATGATCCAGGTCGGCGGACTCCCCGTGGCGAAGGTCCGCGAGGTCATGGGACATGTCGACGACGAGTCGCTGGGCCGGACGATGCGGATGGGCGCGGCCCTGTGGGCGCTGCCGCACGTACCGGAGCCGGACGAGGACGACGAGTACGTGCGGGCCGCGCACCGCGAGGTGGGCGAGCTGCTGGACAAGCTGGGCTGGGGCAACGCGCAGGCCCTGGTGACCATTTCGCCCGCGCACCGCTCACTGGTCGTCGCGGTGGCGGCGTTTCGACGGCTCGGCTACGACTGGACGTCCGAACGGATGCTGCCCTACGCGGAGTTGATGCACCGGGCGGCGGTTCTCGACCTGGACTTCGTGGAGACGCAGCCCTCGGAGGCCGAGAAGGCGGAGGTCGCGGTGATCGGCGCGGTCCTCGCCGAGCCGATGCTCCAGGCGTTGCGCCGGCTTGCGCAGGAGGAGGAGTCGGCGCGGAGATACGGCTTCGAGTGAGCCGTCCGACACCCGGACCCCGGAACGCCGAAGGCCCTCCACCGAAGTGGAGGGCCTTCTTCTTGCGTACCCCCGACCGGATTCGAACCGGCGCTACCGCCTTGAGAGGGCGGCGTGCTAGGCCGCTACACAACGGGGGCCCTAGCGATCCTGCGTTTCCGCAGAACCCGAGCTGGTCTACCAGGACTCGAACCTAGAATGACGGTACCAGAAACCGTAGTGTTGCCAATTACACCATAGACCAATGTGGTTCAAACCAGTTCGTACCCCCGACCGGATTCGAACCGGCGCTACCGCCTTGAGAGGGCGGCGTGCTAGGCCGCTACACAACGGGGGCCCTAGCGATCCTGCGTCAGAAACAACGGGTGCGACCCGGATTGTTCCCGCGGGAAGGATCTGTACCCCCGACCGGATTCGAACCGGCGCTACTGCCTTGAGAGGGCAGCGTGCTAGGCCGCTACACAACGGGGGCTTTGCGGAGTTGATCTCCGCGGTTGCAGATGAGCTCTGCGAGCTGGCCTACCAGGACTCGAACCTAGACTAACGGAACCAGAAACCGTCGTGCTGCCAATTACACCATAGGCCACTGAAACGCAATCCCCAGCGGGAATCTTGTTTAGCTTGCGCCTCCGGCTCCGAACCTTTCGGTCCGCTCCCGGCGGCGCAGGAAGAACATTACCCGAAGGTGGACGGGGCTCCAAAACGGGTATCCGCGCCGAGGATCGCGGGGAGTTCGGCCAGGGAGGCGATCCGGCGAGGACCGACGGGCGGGGCGACGGTCGCGTACACACCCCCGCGATCGATCCAGACCGACAGCAGTCCGGCGTCGGCCGCGCCCCGTCCGTCGATCTCCGGATGGTCGCCGACGTACGCCACTTGGCGCGGGGCCAGTTCCAGGGCGTCGCAGGCCGCCAGGAAGGCGCCGGCGGCCGGCTTGGAGACGCCGAGTTCCGCCGCGCACAGGATGACCTCGAAGCGGTCGTGCACACCGAGGACGCGCAGCTTGCGGTCCTGGACATGGATGCTGGAGTTGGAGAGCACGGCGTGTCGGTGACTGGCGGCGAGCGTGTCCAGGGCGGGCAGGACGTCCGGGAAGAGGGTCCACGCGGTCTCGTAGTGGCCGATGTACCGCTCGAACCACGCGTCGGCGTCAGCGTCGCTCATGGTGGAGTCGTCCAGGAAGACCCGTACGCGGTCCCGGCGCTGCCCCTGGAAGGTCGCCTCCCCCGCCGCGAAGCGCGCCCACTGCCGGTCCGTGATCTCCCGCCACCGCCCGATGGCCTGATCGACGCTGTCGTACCCGTCGAGCAGGCCCTCAACCGCGAGATGCCCGCTCATGCCGACCCGGTCGGCGGTGGTGTAGTCGAAGAGGGTGTCGTCGACGTCCCAGACCACGGCCCGAATGCTCATGGTCCGACGGTAACGCGGGGATCCGCGGCCCGTCCGGCGGAACGACGAAGGTGCGGCACCCCACACCGGGGCGCCGCACCTCACGGACGTATGGGCTACGCCGTCAGCTTCGCCAGTGCCGCGTCGACGCGGGCCAGCGTCCGCTCCTTGCCCAGGATTTCCAGGGACTCGAAGAGGGGCAGGCCGATCGTGCGGCCGGTGACGGCCACCCGGACCGGGGCCTGGGCCTTGCCGAGCTTGAGGCCGTGGGCCTCGCCGGCGGCCAGGACGGCCTCCTTCAAGGACTCCGGGGACGTCCAGTCCGCGGACTCCAGCTTCTCGCGGGCGGTGCGGAGCAGGGCGTCGCTGCCCTCCTTCATCGCCTTCGTCCAGCTCGCCTCGTCGGACACCGGCTCCGGTAGGAACAGGAAGTCGACGTTGTCGGTGATCTCGGAGAGGACCTTGAGGCGGGTCTGGGCGTGCGGGGCGATCGCGTGCCACTTGGCCTCGTCGAAGTCCTCCGGGGCCCAGGGGGCGAACGGGGCCTTCAGCCACGGGGCGCAGCGCTCCGTGAAGTCCTTCACATCCAGCAGACGGATGTGGTCGGCGTTGATCGCCTCGCACTTCTTGAGGTCGAAGCGCGCCGGGTTGGGGTTCACGTCCGAGATCTCGAAGGCCGCGATCAACTCGTCGGTCGTGAAGATGTCCCGGTCCGCGGAGAGCGACCAGCCCAGCAGGGAAAGGTAGTTGAGCAGGCCCTCCGGGAGGAAGCCACGCTCGCGGTACAGGTTGAGCGACGCCTCCGGATCGCGCTTGGACAGCTTCTTGTTGCCCTCGCCCATCACATAGGGCAGGTGCCCGAAGGACGGGATCCGCTGCGCGACGCCCAGCTCGATCAGCGCCTTGTACAGGGCGATCTGGCGGGGTGTCGAGGAGAGCAGGTCCTCGCCGCGCAGGACGTGGGTGATCTCCATCAGCGCGTCGTCGACCGGGTTCACCAGCGTGTACAGCGGGGCGCCGTTCGCTCGTACGATCCCGTAGTCGGGCACGTTCTCCGGCGTGAACGTCAGCTCGCCGCGGACCAGGTCCGTGAACGTGATCGTCTCGTCGGGCATGCGGAAGCGGACGATGGGCGTACGGCCCTGGGCCTGGTAGTCGGCGACCTGCTCGGTGGTCAGGTCGCGGCAGTGGCCGTCGTAGCCGGACGGCTTGCCGGCGGCGCGGGCGGCCTCGCGGCGGGTGTCCAGCTCCTCCTGGGAGCAGTAGCAGTGGTAGGCGTGGCCGGCGTCAAGGAGCTTGCCCGCGACCTCCTTGTAGAGGTCCATGCGCTGCGACTGGCGGTAGGGCGCGTGCGGGCCACCGATTTCGGGGCCCTCGTCCCAGTCGAAGCCCAGCCAGCGCATCGAGTCGAGCAGCTGGTCGTACGACTCCTCGGAGTCGCGGGCCGCGTCGGTGTCCTCGATGCGGAAGACCAGGGTGCCCTGGTGGTGCTTGGCGAACGCCCAGTTGAACAGGGCGGTGCGAACCAGGCCCACGTGGGGGTTACCGGTGGGCGAGGGGCAGAACCGTACTCGGACGGCGGGGGCGGGTGCGCTAGCCACGCTTGACAACCTTGTTGGTGAGAGTGCCGATGCCTTCGATGGTGACGGCGACCTCGTCGCCGACGGTGAGCGGCCCGACGCCTGCCGGGGTGCCCGTGAGGATCACGTCGCCGGGGAGCAGCGTCATGGCCTCGGTGATGTTGACGATCAGATCCTCGATGGAGTTGATCATCTCGCTGGTGCGGCCGAGCTGGCGTTGATGCCCGTTGACCGTGAGCTGGATCGTGAGGTCGGACGGGTCGAGGTCCGTCTCCACCCAGGGGCCGAGCGGGCAGGAGGTGTCGAAGCCCTTGGCCCTGGCCCACTGCTTCTCGCGCTTCTGGACGTCGCGGGCGGTGATGTCGTTGGCGCAGGTGTAGCCGAGGATGACGTCCTTGACGCGCTCGCGCGGGACCTCGCGGCACATCCGGCCGATGACGACAGCCAGTTCGGCCTCGTGGTGCAGGTCCTCGGAGAAGGAGGGGTACTGGATCTCGTCGCCGGGGCCGATCACCGAGGTGGAGGGCTTGAAGAAGGCGAACGGAGTGTCGGGGACCTCGTTGCCGAGTTCCTTCGCGTGGTCCGCGTAGTTGCGGCCGAAGGCCACGACCTTGTTGGGGAGCACCGGGGGCAGCAGCCGCACCCTTGTCCTTGAAGCGGAAGGTGCCAGCGGGACCTTCGTACCGGAGAGCTCGAAGTCCGCGAACGGGATGCCCTTGATGATGTCGAGGACGAGCTCGTCCGGCTTGTCGCCCTCTACCGCGCCGAAGGCGACGTTCCCGTCGATGGAGAATCTGGCGATGCGCACGGGTTCCTTGCGCCCCTCACTGAACTGGTGTGCGTGTCGGCCGACCGGCTTGCCCGCGAGCCGACGCTGGACGCTCCAGGCTAACCGGTCGGGGGGCGTGATCATCGGGTCGGCGGTCGCCGGGGAAGCTCGCCGAGATACACCGGCGCCGTACGCGGTACGAGTGGACAACCGAACGAGGCTCCCCGTTCACCCGGAGAGCCTCACCCGCCACCCGGCACCGGCTACTCGGCAGGGGAAGCCTGGGCGGCCACGGGGACCTCCATCAGGACCGTACGCTTGGGGTTCGCGGTCTGCTCCGGGAGATCGACGGAGTGGTCCGGCTGCTCCAGGGTCCGCAGTTCGTCCGCGTCGTTCAGGTGTGCCAGCGTTGTGCGCCGCGGGTTGGCGATCTTGTGGAACATCATCGTCGTCTTCACGGTTCTTACGAGGCCCTGTTCTGTGCGTGCGCCAGGCGATCCCAGGGGCTCAGCCATCGGCGCGGGTTGTCGGATTTGCCATCAATGTAAAGCGCCAGGCTAAACACGCGATTCCCAGCCGAAGCCGCGAACACCCCTGGATCCGCGTGTGAGTTTCCTCACGGCTCTACCGGCAAACCGGTCATAGCGGGCCCGTAATCCATTCCAGCGAAACGGACATTGCGTCACTGAAGGCATCATTCCGCTCCTGATCATGGCGACTGGGACACCTCCGACCCCCCGGAGACTCGCGGGTATAAGTCCGTTATGGAGGAGATCATGTGACACAGCTGGTGACTTCGCACTCACGTGCTGTCACGTAGGTCACGGCCTGACCCATGGGCCTTGTTGGAGATCCGGCACTGTGCTGGAATTCCACGGACCGCCGCAGGATCGATCCGGCGCACAGGGGGCGCAGAGAAGCGCCGAGTGGCGGCGGGAATGGGGGAGCCAGCGCCGGTCACTCACGACCATCAGGGTGCGTATTCAGGACGCCCCCTACGACGCCGACACCGTCCTCCGTTCACGCGGAAGGGCGCCTGGTCCAGAGGTTGCGACGCTAGTGCAGGGACGTTTCAAGAGGGATGGCAGTGCTTCGGCGGAGCCGGAGCCGCGCGGCGGGACTGGCCCGACGGCCGGCAGCTCCTCGCCCCAGCACGCCCAGAACCCGGGCCTGTCCGGCGATGGCGGTGAGCGCTCCGGGCGCCTCGGCTCGTCCACGTCGTCGGGACCGGCCGCCCCGACCACACCACCGGTGAAGCCGCCACGCGGCGCGGCCGGCCCGGGCCCGCGAGTAGCCCTGCGCAACTGGCGCATCTCCACGCGTCTGGTGGCGCTGCTCACCCTCCCGGTGGTCGCGGCCACCTCGCTGGGCGCGCTGCGCATCAACGACTCGATGGACGACATCCAGCAGCTGGACAACATGAAGCTGCTGACCGAGATGACCAAGCAGGCCACCGAGCTCGCGGCCGCGCTCCAGGAGGAGCGCGACCAGTCGGCCGGCCCGCTGGCCCACGGCTCGGCGTCGAACGACTTCACCGTCAAGGGCTTCCGCACCAAGACCGACCGGTCCGTGGAGACCTTCAAGGGCGCCGCGGAGGACATCGACGCCGCCGGACTCCCGGGCGTCCGCGAGAGCCTCGTCGGCCTCGTCCGCGACCTGGGCGGCCTCGGGAAGATCCGCAGCTCGGCCTATGGGACCGAGAACAACGCCTCGCAGACGGTCGAGGGGTACCACCGCCTCATCACGCACCTGCTCGACCTCTCGCAGGACATGGCGGAGGCCACCAGCAACCCCGAGATGATCCAGCGCACGCGTGCCCTGGCGGCCTTCTCCTCGGCCAAGGAGTACGCGTCGGTCCAGCGCGCGATCCTCGCGGCGGCGCTGCCCACCAGCAACACCACGCTCGGCAAGCTCTCCGAGAGCGACCGCCTGTACGGCGAGGGCGCCCTGGAGAGTGAGACGTCCGACCTCTCCAGCTTCCGCAGCATCTACGGCACGGACAGCGCCGTAGAGCTCCTCAAGCCGGTCGAAGAGGGCAACCCGACCATCCAGGCCACCGACCAGTACGGCATCCGCGCCATGCGGTCGGGTCTCTCCGACCTGGACAAGCGCTCCTACAAGGACTGGGTCGACGACAGCTCGATCAAGATCGAGCAGATGGGCAACATCGAGCACACGCTGCTCGAGGACATGGAGCAGAAGGCTCGCGAGCTGCGCAACGAGTCCGAGCGCGACGCGATCATCTCCGGTGTCCTGATCCTGCTCGTCCTCGGTATCTCGCTGGTCGGCGCCTTCGTCGTCGCCCGCTCCATGATCCGCTCGCTGCGCCGGCTCCAGGAGACCGCCACCAAGGTCGCCCAGGACCGGCTGCCCGAGCTGGTCAAGCAGCTGTCCGAGTCCGACCCGCAGGACGTCGACACGTCCGTGGAGTCGGTCGGTGTGCACTCCCGGGACGAGATCGGCCAGGTGGCCGCGGCCTTCGACGACGTGCACCGCGAGGCCGTCCGGCTCGCCGCCGAACAGGCCCTGCTGCGGGGCAACGTCAACGCGATGTTCACCAACCTCTCGCGCCGCTCCCAGGGTCTGATCCAGCGCCAGCTCTCGCTGATCTCCGAGCTGGAGTCCCGCGAGGCCGACCCGGACCAGCTGTCCTCGCTGTTCAAGCTCGACCACCTCGCGACCCGCATGCGGCGTAACGGTGAGAACCTCCTCGTCCTCGCGGGTGAGGAGCCCGGCCGCCGCTGGACCCGCCCGGTCCCGCTGGTCGACGTGCTGCGTGCCGCGGCCTCCGAGGTGGAGCAGTACGAGCGCATCGAGCTGGCCTCCGTGCCGACCACCGAAGTGGCCGGCCGGGTCGTCAACGACCTCGTGCACCTGCTCGCCGAGCTGCTGGAGAACGCCACCTCGTTCTCCTCCCCGCAGACCAAGGTCAAGGTCACCGGTCACGCGCTGCCCGACGGCCGCGTCCTGATCGAGATCCACGACACCGGCATCGGCCTCTCCCCCGAGGACCTCGCCGCGATCAACGAGCGGCTCGCCTCGCCGCCCACAGTGGACGTCTCCGTCTCCCGCCGCATGGGTCTGTTCGTGGTCGGCCGGCTGTCGCAGCGCCATGGCATCCGCATCCAGCTGCGCCCGTCCGACTCCGGTGGTACGACCGCGCTGGTCATGCTCCCCGTCGATGTCGCCCAGGGCGGCAAGAAGCCCCAGCCGAAGCCCGGTCAGGGTGCCGGTGCGGGTGGCGGTGTCGCCGCGGCGGCCGCCGGTGTGGCCGCGGCCCGCCGTGGCGGCCAGCCTGGCGGCGCCTTCGGCGGTCCGGGTGGCGGCGCTCTCGGCGCCGGCTCGCCCAGCGGCGGTCTGCTCGGTGCCGGTCAGGGACCGCGGGCCGCGCTGCCCGGGCGTGACGCGGGCGGCCGTCCCGGTGCGCCGGGCGGAGCGCGCGGACCGCAGGGTCCGGGCGCGCCCCAGCAGGGCCGGCCGGCTCCGGCCGGTGCGGGCTCCGGCTTCGGCGGTCAGGCTCCGGGGGCTCCGCAGGGCCTGCAGGCCGCGGGCACCGGTGGACCGCAGGGCCAGTCTCCCTTCGGCGGCCAGGACGCCTTCGGTGGCGGCCAGGATGCCTTCGGAAGCAGCCAGGACTCGTTCGGCGGTGCACGGGGTGCCGTACCCCCGCAGTCGCCGTCCTCGAACAAGGGTTCCGAGCAGCAGGGCCGGCGCCGTCGGCCGCAGCTGCCGGGGCGTGGTGGTCCTCGGGCCGAGCTGCCCGGCGGCGACCAGCAGCCCCGCACGCCCAGCTGGAGCGACGAGAACGCCCAGCCGCCGGTGCCGCGTGCCTCGCTGGACGTGCCGCGCGGCCACGACGAGCAGGACTCGTCGCAGACCTCCCGGATGCCGCGGATCGACGACCGGCAGGGCCCGGGCGCGACCACGGAGATGCCGGCGATCCCGCGGCTCGAGGGCCGTCAGGGTCCCGGCTCCACCTCCGAGTTCGCCCGCCCGGACTACGACGCACCGCCGCCCGGTGCCCCGCAGAGCACCGGGCAGTTCCTCCGACCGGGTACGAGCGGCGGCGGGCAGAACGGCCAGAACAGCCGGCCCGAGCAGATCACGGACGGGCCGTTCGTCCGCTCGGACATCTTCAGCGCCGCGAGCGACCCGAGCGGCCGGAACACCCCGGCGGCACCGTCGGCCCCGTCGGCCACGGGCCAGTTCACGGCCCCGCAGGGCTACGACAACGGCACGAGCGGCCAGTTCCCGCGGCCCGGCTACGAGGGCGGCTCCACGGGGCAGCACTCCCTGCCGGGCGGCCAGAACCCGTCGAACACCTCGTCGTCGACGGGCCAGTTCGAGCGGCCCCAGACCAACGGCCGCGGCGTCGACTTCGGTGCTCAGCGCCCGCCGGCCCCGCAGCGTCCGCAGCAGCGGCCCGCCCGCCAGGATCCCGAGGCGCTGCCGCCCGCGGGCCCCGGTGACGGCCGTACACCGCTGTACGACACGCTCGAGACCAACTGGTTCCACGGGCAGCAGAACGGCCAACAGAACGGCCAGCAGGTCAACGGCTCGGCGGATCCCGTCCCGACGGCCCCGCAGCAGCAGCCGCAGGCCCCGGCAGCCCCCCAACGTCCCGTCGCCAGCTCCTGGCGCAGCTCGCCGAACGACGATCTCGTCCGGCAGGCAGAGCGCATACGGCAGCCGGCCGCGGGCGGCGTCACCACCTCCGGCCTGCCGCGCCGGGTCCCTCGGGCGAACCTTGTCCCGGGCACGGCTCAGCAGCAGCCACAGCACCAATCCGGTCCGCAGGTCTCGCGTGCGCCTGATGACGTACGCGGCCGGCTGACCAATCTCCGTCGGGGCATCGCGCAAGGTCGACAGGCCGGTACCGGCCAGACCGGCAGCTTCCCGAGCCCCACTCACCAGCAGGAGCGTTAGTTGAGCCCGATGAGCCAGGCGGCACAGAACCTGAACTGGTTGATCACCAACTTCGTGGACAACACCCCTGGGGTGTCCCACACCGTCGTCGTGTCCGCCGACGGCCTCCTGCTCGCGATGTCCGAGGGCTTCCCGCGCGACCGTGCCGACCAACTGGCGGCCGTCGCGTCCGGACTCACGTCGCTGACGGCCGGCGCCTCCCGGATCTTCGAGGGCGGCGACGTGGCACAGACGGTCGTGGAGATGGAGCGGGGGTTCCTGTTCCTCATGTCCGTCTCCGACGGCTCGTCGCTGGCCGTTCTCGCACACCCCGACTGCGACATCGGCCTCGTCGGCTACGAGATGGCGCTCCTGGTCGACCGCGCGGGAGCAGTACTCACGCCCGACCTGCGCGCCGAGCTTCAAGGCAGTCTGCTCCACTGACCCACCCCGGATCCACCCGTCTCACCAAATCACCGTCCGGCCGCCACAATCCCCCCACGGCCACGTCAGACGGCTTGCTGACCGACTTGCTGTCCCGCCCGGAGGATTCATGACCCCGCCCACCGCCTCTCATGATCCGTACGCGGAGCCGTACGAGGATGAGGGCGACCAGCCGCTGGTACGTCCGTACGCGATGACCGGCGGCCGGACCCGGCCGCGTTACCAGCTCGCCATCGAGGCCCTGATCAGCACGACGGCCGACCCGGCGGCGCTCATGGGACTGCTCCCTGAGCACCAGCGCATCTGCCACCTGTGCCGAGAGGTGAAGTCGGTAGCCGAGGTTTCGGCGCTGCTGGCCATGCCCCTGGGCGTGGCTCGGATTCTTGTCGCGGACCTCGCGGAGGCCGGACTTGTCGCCATTCACCAGCCGGGCGGCGACGAGTCCACCGGCGCTCCGGACGTGACACTGCTCGAAAGGGTGCTCAGTGGACTTCGCAAGCTCTGACGGAGGCCGGGCGACCACCTCCGCGAAGATCGTGGTGGCAGGTGGCTTCGGCGTGGGGAAGACCACGTTCGTGGGCGCCGTCTCCGAGATCAACCCGCTGCGCACCGAGGCCGTCATGACGTCCGCCAGCGCGGGCATCGACGACCTCACGCACACCGGGGGCAAGACCACCACCACGGTGGCCATGGACTTCGGCCGCATCACGCTGGACCAGGACCTGATCCTGTACCTGTTCGGTACGCCGGGCCAGGACCGCTTCTGGTTCATGTGGGACGACCTGGTGCGCGGCGCCATCGGCGCGATCGTCCTGGTGGACACCCGCCGTCTCGCCGACTGCTTCCCCGCGGTCGACTACTTCGAGAACAGCGGTCTGCCGTTCGTCGTCGCGCTCAACGGCTTCGAGGGGCACCAGCCGTACCAGCCCGAGGAGGTGCGCGAGGCCCTGCAGATCGGCCCCGACACCCCGATCATCACCACCGACGCCAGGCACCGCTCCGACGCCAAGGGTGCCCTGATCACGCTGGTGGAGCACGCTCTGATGGCCCGTCTGCGGTAGCGGGCCGAGCCGGCCACCGGGGCGGCGCACCGGGTAGCACCCAAAACGTCAGTTCCGTACGGCAGTTGCCGTAGGTGTTCACCGAGCCGACTGTGTCCTTTGACACGGTCGGCCTCGGTGTTCATAACGTTTCGGCAGAGGAATCGGGTGGTACGGCCACGCGTCGCGGTCGCCTGGTCTCGCTGCGCGCACGAAGGCCCCGTCTTTTGGCGGGGCTCGCTCTTTATGACCGTTTTATCTGGGGCTTACATCACGTCGATTCGATCCCTTCCACTGTTTGGTGGTGCGCAGGGCGACGTGCTGGAATGCCTGAACTGCCCAATAGTCAAAGACGTACTCACCGTCGAGGCGTACCGGGCTCTGAGACTCTGCGGCACAGCGTTGGTGCCGACCGCCGGAAGGTTGTTGGTCGAGTGAGGCGAAGCAAGAACGGTCCCGAGCCGTCGGCCCGGGGCAACTTCACCCCGCCGCCGCGCGGAGCGGCGCCCGTGCCCGGATCGGAACCAACGGCGCCTCCCGCGTCGAGCGGCGGCCGTTTCTCCCCGCGCAACTGGCGGGTGCCGACCAGGCTGAACGCGATCCTGCTCATACCCGTGGTGGTCGGCCTCGTCATGGGCGGCTTCCAGGTGAAGAGCTCGATCGACACCTGGCAGGAGGCCGAGGACGCGGAGAACACCGCGCGTCTGGTGCGGGCCGCGCTGACGTACAGCAACGAGCTGCTCGTCGAGCGTGACGTCACCGCGGCGCCCCTGCTCCAGGGCAAGGGCCAGGACGACAAGACGGTCGTAGCGGCCCGCAAGAAGACCGACGAGTCCGCGGACGCCTTCGACGAGGCGGCCAAGAACATGCCGAATCGGCCGAACCTGGAGCGTCGCCTGGCGCGCTTCCGCGAGGTGGAGCCGGATCTGCAGAAGATCCGTGCGGCGGCGTACACCAGCAAGCTCACCGGCGTGCAGACCGAAGAGGGCTACGTCGAGGTCGAGCACAAGCTGCTCGAGTTCTCCAACGAGCTCGGTCTGGGCACCGGCAACATCACCAGCTACGGCCGTACGGTCTACGCCATCTCGCTCACCAAGGGCGCGCTCTCCCTTCAGCGCTCCATCGGCATGCACCTGCTGATCAAGCCCGGTACCAGCGACAGCAGCCTGGCCAAGCAGCGCGTCGCCCTTACCTCGTACGCCTACCTGGAGGGCATCGCCGTCCAGGAGTACCAGGGCGGCGGTACCGCGCAGGACATCGCCAAGCTGGACGCGGCCTCGAAGCAGATCCAGGTCGACGGCGCGGCGATGGCCAAGGAGGCCAAGGCCAAGAACCCGGACTACGTGCCGCCGCCGTCAAACCCGACCACCATGGTCGCGGCCATGTCCGCGCTGCAGACCACGGACCCCGTCGCGCGTCAGACGCTCGCCACACAGGGCATCAGCGCGCCCAACTGGTGGGCGGTCACCACCCTCAAGTTCAACGCCTACCGCCAGATCGAGGCGGACCTGGCGGACACGGCGGTGAGCGAGGCCGCCGACATCTCCGACGACGCCCGCCAAGACGCCTTCATCACCGGTGCCGCGGTCGTGGTCGCCCTGCTCGCCGCGTTCATCCTGGCCGGCATGGTGGCCCGCCAGATGAGCCGCGCGATGCGCCAGCTGCGCAACGCCGCCTTCGGTATCGCCGAGCAGCGGCTGCCGATGCTGGTCGACCAGCTCTCGCGCACCGATCCCGGCCGCGTCGACACCCGTGTGCAGCCGATCCCGATCACCACCAGGGACGAGATCGGCGAGGTCGCCCGGGCCTTCGACCAGGTCCACCGCGAGGCGGTCCGGCTCGCCGCCGAACAGGCCCTGCTGCGGGGCAACATCAACGCGATCTTCACCAACCTCTCGCGCCGCAACCAGTCGCTGATCGAGGGCCAGTTGACCCTCATCACCGACCTGGAGAACAACGAGGCCGACCCGGACCAGCTGGAGAACCTCTTCAAGCTGGACCACCTCGCGACCCGTATGCGCCGCAACGGCGAGAACCTCCTGGTCCTCGCGGGCGAGGAGCCCGGCCGCCGCTGGGACCAGCCGGTCCCGCTGGTCGACGTGCTGCGTGCCGCCTCCTCCGAGGTGGAGCAGTACGAGCGCGTCGAGCTCTCCGGTGTCCCGGAGGCCGAGATCCACGGCCGCGCGGTCACCGACCTCGTGCACCTGCTCGCCGAGCTGCTGGAGAACGCCACCACGTTCTCCTCGCCGCAGACCAAGGTCCGCGTCACCGCGACCCGTCTCCCCGACGGCCGCGTCATGATCGAGATCCACGACAAGGGCATCGGCCTCACCGCCGAGGACTTCGCGGACATCAACCACAAGCTGGCCAACCCGCCGACCGTGGACGCCGCGATCTCGCAGCGCATGGGCCTGTTCGTGGTCGGCCGGCTGTCCGACCGGCACGGCATCCGCGTCCAGCTGCGCCCCTCCGGCGAGCAGGCCGGCACGACCTCGCTGGTCATGCTGCCCGACGCGATCACCCACGGTGGTGGCGGCGGCGAGCAGCAGTCGCGCGACGAGTTCACGGTCTCGCAGATCATCCCGGAGCAGGGCTACCAGGGTGAGGACTTCAACAACGGCCTGCCGATGCGCACGGCCGCGGAGCTCGGCTTCGACGACAGCCGCTACACCGAGGTCCCGGACGACATCCGGGAACTGGACCCGGTGGGCCGTTCCCTCATGCGTGAGGAGCGCCGCGCGGCCCTGGAGCCCCGGTCACCGGACGACGCCCCCGATGCACCGTCGTACCCGGAGGCGTTCGACGCCCCGCCCGGCTACGACAACGCCCCGGGTAACTTCCCCGAGCAGCCTGCCGCGTACGACCGTCAGCCGACGTTCGAGGAGCAGCAGCGCCCGTACGAAGAGCAGCGGCAGCCGTCGTACGACGAGCGGCAGCAGCCGACGTACGAGGAGCAGCAGCGCCCGTACGAGGAGCAGCAGCAGCCGACGTACGACGAGTCGTACTACGCGCCGAACGGCGGTCTGCCGCAGCCCGACGCCTTCTCCGCGAACGGTGGCTACCCGGAGCCCTCGTATCCGGAGCCGGTCCAGGAGGACCCCGCGCCCTCCCGCGCCGCCGCGCCTGAGACGTTCTCGGCCTTCGACCAGCCGTCCTACCAGGATGATTGGCCGCAGCCGAACGGCTACCGCAACGGCTACCCTGACCAGTACGCTCCGGAAGCGGAATCTACGCAGGCCGGTGACGTGAGTGAGCGGGACCGCGTAGGCTTCGACCGTCCGGGACCGACCTCTTCCGTCGCCCACGACATGACCGATGCCGGGCTTCCCCGCCGTGGATCCACCACGAGTGGCGCGAACGGCTCGGGCGGTGCGCGGCACGCGCCCAAGGAGCCGGCGACTCCCACACCGGAGAGCAACGGCACCGAATCCTGGCGCTCGGCCAACGACGCGCGCTGGCAGCAGGCCTCGCAACTCCGGAAGCCCAAGGCGGGCGGGGTGACCTCCTCCGGTCTGCCGCGGCGGGTACCCAAGGCCAACCTGGTCGAGGGAGCCGCCGAAACCACCCCGCAGGGGGGCCCACAGGTCTCCCGCGCCCCCGAGGACGTCCGGGGCAGGCTGAGCAACCTGCGCCGCGGGGTCGAGCGCGGACGCAACGCAAACAGCGAAACGAACGGCCAGGCCACTAGGAATGAACACAGTGGTCCTGACAGCACCTACAACCAGGAGCGTTAGTGTGAGCCCGATGAGCCAGGCGGCACAGAACCTGAACTGGTTGATCACCAACTTCGTGGACAACACCCCCGGTGTGTCTCACACGGTGGTGGTCTCCGCCGACGGACTCCTTCTGGCGATGTCCGAAGGCTTTCCCCGCGACCGAGCCGACCAGCTCGCGGCCGTCGCGTCCGGTCTGACGTCCCTGACGGCAGGCGCCTCCCGCATCTTCGAGGGCGGGCACGTGAACCAGACGGTTGTGGAGATGGAGCGGGGATTCCTCTTCATCATGTCCGTATCCGACGGTTCCTCGCTCGCAGTTCTCGCGCATCCGGACGCGGACATCGGTCTCATCGGCTACGAGATGGCGCTCCTGGTAGACCGTGCCGGAACGGTCCTGACGCCCGATCTGCGCGCAGAGCTCCAGGGGAGCCTGCTCAACTAACAGACAGACGGTGCGTTTTGGCGTCCTGAGGCCATAAGGTTTCGGGACGCGGCTCCACAGTGATGGGTGCCCGGCACAGTCGGAGGAGGAGAGAAAGTGGCAACACCCCCAGGCGGTTCACCTTCGGGCAATTGGTCGTACGGTCCTGGCCAGGGTCAGGGTCAGGGCGACGGTTCCCAGAACCCCAACCGTTACAACTTCCCCTCCACTCCGAGCCACCGGCGTCAGCAGCCGTACGCACCCCAGAGCCCCCAGGGCCCCGGGCCGTCGCCGTACGACCAGCCGGCGGCCCCGCGCATCCAGCCCGTGCAGCCGCATCGACGCACCCCTGAGCCCGCGCCCGCCGGCTCGTCGAACAACCCCCTGGTGCGTCCGTACGCCATGACCGGCGGCCGGACTCGCCCGCGCTACCAGCTCGCCATCGAGGCACTGGTGCACACCACCGCGCAGCCGCACCAGATGCAGGGCCAGTTGCCCGAGCATCAGCGGATCTGCAACCTCTGCCGTGAGATCAAGTCGGTGGCCGAGATCTCGGCCCTCCTGACGATCCCTCTCGGCGTGGCCAGGATCCTCGTCGCCGACTTGGCGGAGGCGGGCCTGGTCGCCATCCATCAGCCCGGCGGCGACGAGAACGCCGGCGGCCAGCCAGACGTGACACTGCTCGAAAGGGTGCTCAGTGGACTTCGCAAGCTCTAGCGGAGGGCCTTCCCGCTCCACCACGTCCGCGAAGATCGTGGTGGCGGGCGGCTTCGGCGTGGGCAAGACCACGTTCGTCGGCGCCGTCTCGGAGATCAACCCGCTGCGCACCGAGGCCGTCATGACGTCCGCCAGCGCGGGCATCGACGACCTCACCCACACCGGGGACAAGACGACCACCACGGTCGCCATGGACTTCGGCCGCATCACGCTCGACCAGGACCTGATCCTGTACCTCTTCGGTACGCCGGGCCAGGACCGCTTCTGGTTCATGTGGGACGACCTGGTGCGCGGCGCCATCGGTGCGATCGTCCTCGTGGACACCCGCCGTCTCGCCGACTGCTTCCCCGCGGTCGACTACTTCGAGAACTCGGGCCTTCCCTTCGTGATCGCCCTCAACGGCTTCGACGGCAACCAGCCGTACAACCCGGACGAGGTCCGCGAGGCGCTGCAGATCGGCCCCGACACCCCGATCATCACGACGGACGCGCGGCACCGTTCCGACGCCAAGTCCGCGCTGATCACTCTCGTGGAGCACGCGCTGATGGCTCGTCTGCGGTAAGTGGATCTGTGCGGCTACTGGGCTGCCACGGACGGTTGTGTGCCGTCTGATGCGAACGGAGGCCTCGGAATTGCGTCCTATATGTCCGAGGTGGCCTATATAAAGAGTGGCCGCGGACGCACAGGCACCGCTTATGGTGCTCTGA
>NZ_JBFAGK010000020.1:0-184527 GCF_040660135.1 Streptomyces sp. NPDC050997 | reverse complement strand
GCCCGCAGCGTCTGGCGCGTCAACACCGCCCACTCACCAAGAAACCGATTCCGCGCCAGACCGAGGACGGACACCCCCGTCCCGGCCCCGACCCCCCACCGGGACCGCAAACCCAGTACGAGGGCCTGACCACCAAACCCCGGCACCCGCAAAACCTACGAGTGCCCCAACTCCGCCGCATCCTCGTCGAAGACCCCCGGCACGGACCCCGAGTCCGCCGCCGGTCGCAGCGGGAACGGGTCCACGGTCGTCTCGTCGATCACCGGCGGAGCGGGCCGCGGGGGCGTCGGCATGACCGCTGCCTCCGAGTGTCCGCCGCAGCCGTAGGCGAGGGACACCAGGCGGCCGTCGGCCGGTGAGAACTCGTTCGCGCAGACGCCGAAGGCCTGCCCCAGGGACCCTCCGACCGGCACGAGGAATCCACAGCTGACGCAGGACGCGGGCGCCGCCTGCGCCATCGGCGTCTTCGCGCCGTGCGCCTCCTCCCAGCGGTCGGCCGCGATGTGCAGGCCGTACCGGGACAGCACCCGGGCCCGCCGCATGCCGAGCTCCTCGGCGACCGCGGCGATGGAACCACGCGCGGGGACGGCGGGAAGACCGGCCGGGGCGCCCACGGTGACCTCGGCGTCCTCCGCCTCGGCCAGCTCGGCCAGCTCCTCCGAGACGGGCGCGTTGGGCAGCGGCTCGTCGTCGCCGGAGTAGCCGGGCTCCAGACGCAGATCCTCGGCGTCCGTCGGAAGCAGATCGCCGGGGCCCATGTCGCCGGGCCGCAGACGCTCGCTCCACGGCACCCACTCCGGCGCCAGGAGGGCGTCCGCCCCAGGCAGCAGGACCACCTCGTCCAGGGTGACGATCTTCGCGCGGGAGGCGCGGGCGACCGTGACGGCCCAGCGCCAGCCCCGGTACCCGAGTTCCTTGCACTCGAAGTAGTGCGTGACGACCCGGTCACCCTCGGACACCAGACCCGAGTGCTCGCCGACCACGCCGGGCGCGGCGGCCTCCTCGGCTGCGGCGCGGGCGAGGTCGACGGCCTCGGCACACAAGCGGTCAGGGGTGCGGCTTCGCGTGGTCGCTGCGCTCACAGGTATCGCTTCTCTCCTACGCCGTCACTCGGGTGCGTCTGCCTGTCGGTGGCGGGGCGGACGGAGCGGACCCGGGGACCGCGTCAACGTCCACGCCCGCTCACGCTCGGGCGCACCTGTACCACCCATTCTGCGGGATGGCTGAGATACGCACGCTACCTGTTCTCTCCCGCCTGGCCTACACCGACGGGACTGTTCGCCGTCAGAAGTGCGCGTCCATACGCGCGGTAACTGCACTACACGGGGCTTTCTCGGGGCACTATGACGGGGTGGCAGCCGCGAAGACGCCCCAAGGTGCCACCGGGATCGGTGGGTCCAAAGGGATCAGGGGGAACAGTCGAGGCGACGGATCGGGCCGCGTGGGCGGCACCCTCCGCGCGATCGGCCATGCCCTGCATCTTCCGGTGACCGGCCCCGCCCGCGGCATCCGCAAGGTGACCCACGCGCACGGGGCCGGCGAATCCGGGCTCGGCAAACTGATCGAACTGCACGGTGTGAACGGCGCCGGGGATGTGATGATCACCATCGCGCTCGCCTCCACCGTGTTCTTCTCCGTCCCCACGGACGAGGCGCGGGGCCGTGTCGCGCTGTACCTCGCGATCACCATGGCGCCCTTCACGGTCCTCGCTCCGGTGATCGGTCCGCTCCTCGACCGTCTCCCGCACGGCCGCCGCGCGGCGATGGCGGGCGCGATGCTCGCCCGGGCGCTGCTCGCGCTCGTCCTGTCCGGCGCGGTGGTCACCGGCAGCATCGAGTTGTATCCGGCGGCGCTCGGCGTGCTGGTCGCGTCGAAGGCGTACGGCGTGGTGAGAAGTGCCGTGGTGCCCCGACTGCTGCCACCCAAGTTCTCCCTGGTGAAGGCGAACTCGCGGGTCACGCTGGGCGGGCTCCTGGCGACCGGGATCGCCGCGCCGATCGGGGCGGGGCTCCAGGCGATCGGACCGCGCTGGCCGCTCTACGGCGCCTTCCTGATCTTCGTCGTGGGGACGTTCCTGTCCTTCTCCCTGCCGCCGAAGGTGGACTCGGCCAAGGGCGAGGACGTGGCGCTGCTTGCCGCCGACGAGAAACACCTGCACGGGCCGCACTTCAAGCCGGTCAAGCGGCCCGGGCTGCGCACGGTCGGTATCGCGGTCACCCACGCCCTCGGCGCCAACGCCTCCCTGCGTTGCCTCTCCGGCTTCCTGATCTTCTTCCTGGCCTTCCTGCTGCGGGAGCATCCGCTCACCGGTGAGAGCGCCGCGGTGTCGCTGGGCATCGTCGGGGTCGCGGCGGGGACGGGCAACGCGATCGGTACGGCGGTCGGGGCGTGGCTGCAGTCGAAGGCGCCGGAGATCATCATCGTGACGGTGGTGGCGATCGTGCTCGGCGCGGCGATCACGGCGGCGATCTTCTTCGGGGCGTTCCTGGTGGCGTGCCTGGCGGCGATCGCCGGTTTCGCGCAGGCCCTGGCCAAACTGTCGCTGGACGCGCTGATCCAGCGGGACGTGCCCGAGCAGGTGCGTACGTCGGCGTTCGCGCGCTCCGAGACGCTGCTCCAGGTGTCCTGGGTGTTCGGCGGCGCGGTCGGGATCGTGATGCCCCTCAACGGCACACTGGGCCTCTTCGTGGGCGCCGGTTTCGTCGCCGCCGGCTGGCTGACCACGGTCCGTGGCCTGCTGAGCTCGGCCCGCCGCGGAGGATCGGCCAGGACGAGGGTGGCGTAACCCGACGGCACGCCGTACCCCCGCGTAGGAGCCCGGGGGGACCCGCCCGATAACCTTCCGCCATGACCACGATGCAATCCGCTGTGCGACGCCGCCGCGCCGTCGCCGCCGCCGGCGCCGTATCCGCCGGACTGCTCGTCCTGTCGGCCTGTGACAAGCCGACACCGCGCACCACCGTCACGGTCGGCGGGAACTCGGTGAGCGCCGAGGCCAAGTGCTACGACGACGGCAAGAACCTCGGCCGTGAAGAGGCCACCAAGTGCGCGCTGAAGAAGACGGGGGACGCGATCGAGGTGCCGCAGAGCGAGACCCTGCGCATCGGCGTCGACCCGGAGATCGCGGACACCGGCTGGGCCCTGTGGATCAACGGCCAGCAGGTCACCAGCGTGTACAAGAAGACGTACTACTCCTTCCAGGGCGTCGACCTGTTCGCCGACCAGCAGGGGCAGGCCGCGCCGAAGACGCTGTACATCAGCGTCGTCCAGCAGAACAAGGCCGCCGACAGCTCCGAGTTCGACGGTGTGTGGAACTTCAAGCTGGAGAACGGGGACGCCTGACCGGCGCCCGCGTCACGTCATGCGTGTCCTCGTAGCCACCGCCGTCCCGGTCGAACGGGACGCGGTGGCACACGCGTTCCCGGGGACCGCTCGGGAGGTGCGGCTGCCCGGAGCGGTCGCGTACCGGCTGCCCGGCGGGTACGACCTCCTCGCCGCCGGTGTCGGCCCCGCCCTGGCCGCCGCCTCCACCGCCACCGCGCTCACCGCGGCGGCCCTCGAAGGCGCCCCCTACGACCTGGTCGTCTCCGCCGGGATCGCCGGTGGTTTCGCACCGCACGCGCCCGTCGGCTCGCTCGTCGTCGCCGACGAGATCACCGCGGCCGACCTGGGCGCGGAGACGGCCGACGGGTTCCTGCCGGTGACGGAGCTGGGCTTCGGGACCGTCACCCACCGTCCGCCACAACCACTCGTACGGGAGACCGTGTCGGCGACCGGCGCGCGTGCCGGCACCGTCCTGACCGTGTCGACCGTGACCGGAACCGCCGCCCGGGCAGCCGCGCTGCGGGCCCGCCACCCCCGTGCCCTGGCCGAGGCCATGGAGGGCTTCGGCGTCGCCGAGGCCGCCGCCGCCCACGGGGTGCCGGTGCTGGAGCTGCGCGCGGTCTCCAACCCGGTCGGCCCGCGCGACCGCGCCG
The DNA here is from genome assembly GCF_040660135.1 of Streptomyces sp. NPDC050997. Classification (NCBI taxonomy): domain Bacteria; kingdom Bacillati; phylum Actinomycetota; class Actinomycetes; order Kitasatosporales; family Streptomycetaceae; genus Streptomyces; species Streptomyces sp. NPDC050997. Next base: position 180,550 of record NZ_JBFAGK010000020.1, on the reverse strand, counting down.
CCTGGCGTATCGGCGACGCGCTGACGGTCCTCACGGCGGGCTTCGGGAAGCTCGCGCCCGTACTGGAGAGTTGGAACCCATATGAGCCCACGCACTGAGCCCCTGAAGATCGCCTTCTCCCCCTGCCCCAACGACACCTTCGTCTTCGACGCGCTCGCCCACGGCCGGGTGCCGGGGGCGCCCGCGTTCGACGTGACCTTCGCGGACATCGACATCACCAACGGCATGGCCGAGCGCGGTGAGTTCGACGCGCTGAAGGTGTCGTACGCCGTGCTGCCGTACGTCCTCGACGAGTACGCCCTGCTGCCCTGCGGGGGCGCGCTGGGCCGGGGCTGCGGCCCGCTGGTGCTGACCCGGGAGGCGGACGTCGACCTCACCGGCCGCACGGTCGCGGTGCCCAGCGAGAGGTCGACGGCGTATCTGCTGTTCCGGCTCTGGGCCGCCGACACCATCCGCGGCGGGGTCGGCGAGATCGTGGTCATGCCGTTCCACGAGATCATGCCCGCCGTGCGGGACGGGAAGGTCGACGCGGGACTCGTCATCCACGAGGCGCGCTTCACGTACCAGAACTACGGGCTGCACAAGCTCGCGGACATGGGCGAGCACTGGGAGGCGACGACCGGGCTGCCGATCCCGTTGGGCGCGATCATCGCGAAGCGGTCACTGGGGGCGGAAACGCTGACGCTACTGGCCGATTCCATTCGCACGTCCGTCCGCGCGGCTTGGGACGATCCCCGGGTTTCACGCCCGTATGTGATGGAACACGCGCAGGAAATGGATCCGGCCGTCGCCGACCAGCACATCGGGCTGTATGTCAACGAGTTCACCGCCGACCTCGGTGAGGACGGCTATGCGGCGATCCGGGGGTTGCTCACCCGCGCGGCGGCCGAGGGACTGGTACCGCCCCTCGGCCCGAACGCGCTCGATTTTCCGTAAGTCGCGGTCTCACCCGTCCAGTCGCGGTCTCACACGTCCAACTGGTCGGCGACCGCGCGCAGCAGGCCCGCGATCTTCGCGCCGGAGACCTTGTCGGGGTAACGGCCCTTCTCCAGCATCGGCGTGATGTTCTCGAGGAGGGTCGTCAGGTCCTGGACGATGGAGGCGAGTTCGTCCGGTTTCCTGCGCGTCGCGGCCGCGACAGAAGGCGTCGGGTCGAGAATCACGACCGAAAGCGCCTGGTCACCGCGTTGTCCGGCGACGACTCCGAACTCCACCCGCTGACCGGGCTTGAGCATCTCGACTCCGGCGGGGAGGACCGAGGAATGGACGAAGACGTCCCCGCCGTCGTCGCGGGAGAGAAAGCCGAAGCCCTTCTCACTGTTGAACCACTTGACCTTGCCGGTAGGCACGTCTGTCCTCGTCCTCGTACTCGTCGGAAAACTGCTTCTGAAACGGCTCTTGATAGCACTTGGGCGGGTCGTCGGGACCCGCCGGTTCCAAGGCTAATGGTCTTGGGGCCGGTGACAAGACGTCACCGCGTTGTTCCTTCGCGCAGGGAACTACCCTGGTCCGGTGCGTGACAAAACCCAAACGAATTCCGTCGAGCCCGGTGACCGACTGATCCGCGCCGGTGTGCTCGTGTTCTTCATCGGCGCCCTGGCCACACTCGTCACCGTGGCCCCGTTCCTCCTCGGTACGACGCCTTTTCCGACGTACATGTTCGGCCTGAGCATGCTCATGGGCGTCGGCTTCTTGCTCGCCGGCGCGGGAGTGCTCCGGTCGATCGGGGCGGGCCGCCGTCAGGCGGGGGTCGGACGGTAGGCGGAGAGCCAGGCCGGGAACTCGGTGAGGTCGGTGAGGACCACGTCGGCACCGGCCTCGGTCAGTTCGGCCGTGTCGCACGGGCCCGTGGCGACGGCGACCGCGAGGGCGTCGGCGGCCCGGGCGCCCCGGACGTCCCCGACGTGGTCGCCGACGTAGACGCCGGCCCCGTGCTCGCGCAGCGCCTCCGCCTTCTGCTCGGCCCACAGATCGCCGACGACCGCGTCCGGTTCGATGCCCAGGTACTCCAGGTGCAGCTTGGCGTTGGGCTCGTGCTTGGCGGTGACGACGACCGCCCGCCCGCCGGCCGTGCGCACCGCCGCGATCGCCTCGCGGGCGCCGCGCATCGCGGGCGTCGGCTCGATGGCGATCGCCGGGTACATCGAACGGTAGAGGTCGCTCATGGCCGCCACCTCGTCCGCCGGGAACCAGTGGATCAGCTCCTCGGCGAGCGGCGGGCCCAGCCTGGTGATCGCCAGGTCGGCGTCGATGTACGTCCCGGTCCGCTCGGCCAGCGCCAGGTAGCAGGCACGGATACCGGGCCGGGAGTCGATGAGGGTCATGTCGAGGTCGAAGCCGACAGTCGGGGCGGAGGACGCGGGAACAGCGGAGGACGCGGGTTCGGTCGTGGAGGCCATATGGGCCATTGTGCCCAGGGCCGGTGACCGGTCGGCGACCGCCCGGTGGTGACCTGTCGCAGGGCTACTCGCAGGGCTACGGCTGCCGCGGACCCGCCGGCTCACCCGGTACATCGCGATCCTCGTTGTCGTACCCCACCTCTACGCTCCACGCCATGACATCTCAGACCCCCGTTTCCGCCGACGCATCCGGAGCCCATCCGCTGGTCGGCGAACTGCTCGGCCTGTTAGCCACCGCCACCCCCGTGACCCCCGTACGCGCGCGCAAGGCGATACGTGAACTGCTCACCGTTCACGACGACGGGGCCGCCCTCGACCTCGCCGCCCGTCTCGCGTCCACCGCCGCCTACTCCGGCGACCTCCTGCTGCGCGAACTGCCCCGCGCCGCCGACCCGGACCGCTTCTGCGAACTCCTCCTCGCACCCGCTTTCGCACGTGAGGGCCGCACCGAGCTGCGGCTGCGCCGGATCACGTCGCTGCGCGGCCTGCGCCACCTGACCATGCTCCGCACACTCCATGTGGACCGATGCAAGGAGGTCACCGACCTCGCCGACCTCGCCGCGCTCACCGGCCTCACCGACCTCGACCTCAACGGCTGCGCCGGGATATCCGACCTGGCCCCGCTGAGCACCCTGACCGCGCTCACCCGGCTCAATCTGCACCGTTGCCGTCAGGTCAGCGACATCAGCCCACTGCTCACCCTGAGCGCCCTGCGTGAACTGGACCTCAGCATGACCAGGGTGCGCGATGTCACCGGACTGCCCGCGGCCCTTTTGGACCTGCGCACCCTCACCATGCGCGGCTGCCGTTCCTTCCGCGAGGCACAGCAGCTCGCGGGCCTGACCCGCCTGACCACGCTGGACCTCGGCTGGACCGGGCTGCGCGACCTCAAGGGCCTCACGGCGTTACCCGCCCTCACCGCACTCGACCTCAGCAGTTGTGCCTCGTTGACCACCCTGAAGGGCATCGACGCGCTGACCGGCCTGACCGAGCTGCGGATCACCGACTGCCGCAAGCTGGCCACCCTCACCGGCCTGGGATCCCACCCGGGCATGGCCGAACTGACGGTGGACGGCTGCTCCGCCCTGCGCGACGTACGCGGCCTGGGGGCTCTGACCGGTCTCACCTACGTCTGTCTCAAGGACTGCGCACATCTCACCACCCTCGAGGGACTGCAGGGCTCACCCATCGACCGGTTCCGAGCGGAGGGCTGCCCGGCCCTGGCCGACTTCTCCGCCCTGGAGCACGTCCCCAGGCTCCGCGACATGGACGCGCTCGGTCTGGACTCGCTCACCGACCTCTCGCAGCTGCCCGCCATGCCGTTGATGGACCACATGCGGATCATCGGGTTCCCGTCCCTGCGCGCCCTGGACGGCATACGTGCCTACCCCTTGCTGCGGAAGCTGATGGTCTGGCGCTGCCACGCCCTGAAGTCGGTGCATGGCATCGGGCACCTGCCTGCCCTGAGTGAGCTGGAACTATGGGAAGTCCCCCTGGTCACGACGCTGGGCGAGCGGGGCGGGCTGCCGGACGCCGACCGGCTGGTGCTGACCGGCTTTCCGCTGCTGACCGACATCGGCGCGCTCGCCGGCTCGCACATCTCCCGGCTGGAGCTGATAAGCCTGCCCCTGATGCGGAGCCTGGCGTCCCTGGAGGCGAAGCCCGAGCTGAAGAGGCTGAGACTGTCCAGCTGTCCCCAGGTGTCGGATCTGCCCGCCCAGGTCACCCACCTGGAGGCGAGCGGACTCCCCTGGCCGGACCTCTCCCCGCTGAAGCGGCTCACCGCTCTGACCACGATGGACCTGCGGCACAGCGACCTGACCGACATCAGCGGGATCGGCGCTTTCCCGGAACTGCGGCGGCTCGGCCTCTCCGGCTGCGACCGGGTGGAGGACTGGACACCCCTGCTGGAGATGCCCCGGCTGCGGGAGCTGCAACTGACTCAGGACTACGGATACGAGCGGCCGTACACCCCCGTGCTCCAGCGGCTGCTGGCGGACGGCGTGACCCGGGTGCCCTGGCACGTGCACTGGTGAGCCGGCCCCGCCGACCCACCCTCCGCAGCCGACCCACCGCTGTCGTCGGCCTACCGCCGTCGCTGTGACCGCCACACCAGGAACAGTGCCGACGTGACGGCGGCGCCCCGGACCACCAGGGGCCAGGTCTCGGAGATCGCGTCGTTCATGTGGCCCTCGGCGATCGGGGCGCCCCAGCGGCCCTCGGTGCGGCCCCACAGCCAGACCAGCCCGGCCGTGACGGACAGGCTGGGCAGGATCACCACCGCCCACTTCGTCTCGGCGTCGCTCAGCCGCCGGGAGGCGTACGCGATGGCCCACCCCAGCACGAGGGCGATCCAGTTGCCGAGGACGGCACCGGCGACGAGGAGTCCGGCGGCGATCAGCAGGAAGGGGTTGCTCCAGCCGCCCCCGCCGACGGGCAGGAACCGGCGCCGGGCGGGCAGAGGGGCGTCCACGACGGCTTCCTCGGCCTTCGCCTTGGGCCGCCGCCAGGTCTTCCCGAGCCTCCCGAACTTCCCCAACTTCCCTGTTGTTTCACCGGCCCCGGCGGCCTTCTCCACGGCCGGGGCGGGCTGTCCGGCGGCCGCCTTCTCGTCCCCGGGAACCTCCTTCGGCGGCGGGGGCCTGAGGAGTTCCGGGATCTCCACCCCGCCGACGAACCCCGGCACGCTGTCCCCGACCCCGAAGGGGCTGCTGTCCACCCGCCACCAGTCGGGCTGCGTCGCGCTGTCGCCGAGCTCGTCCACGCCCGCCAGGTGCGGCGAGGAGGGCGCGTTGTCGGCCGGCGCGGCCTTTGCCGACGTCTGGGCGGGGCGCGGGCGCGGCACGGTCCGCCGCAGCCTCTTCGACCGGCCCGTGTCCTCGCTGTCCTCGCTGTCCACGGCTCGCTGTACGGGAACGGCGGCGGCCGTGGTTCGCGGCGCGCCTCCGGTGCCGGTGCCGGTGTCGCCGGAGCCGGCGCCCGCCGCGTCGACGACCTCGTCGGGGCTGCCGAGCCGGGCGATGATGCGGCGGACGGCGGCGGGGCTGTCGACGGGGACCTTGGCGCGTCGCCGGTCGATCTCGCCTCGCAGCTCCGAGACCAGCCGCATGCGAGTGGACGACGGCAGCTGCCGCTGCTGTGCCACGTCGCCGACGCGGCTCAGATACTCGTAGACGACCTGGTCGCTCTCGATACCCACGAAGTTCCTCCGGGGGGCAGCGCATTGAGACCCCGTTGGATGACCGTACCGCGTCCGGTCGGCTGCCCGGAGCCGGTGCGGGGGTCGCCGGAGGATGCCGCCGCGGACCCCCGCTTCGGCCCGAACGGTGTCGTCCTCGAACAGGGACGGTCGGGGGCACCCGCTACCGTGGGTTCGATGAGCACCCCGGCCACCCCGCCCCGTTCCCTCGCAGAGGCACTCCGCGTGCGGGACGACGCCTCCCTGGCCGCCCTGCTGCGGGCCCGTCCCGACCTCATCACGCCCGTGCCGACCGACCTCACCCAGCTCGCGACCCGCGCCGGCACCCGCGCGTCGGTCGTCCGGGCCCTGGAGCGGCTGGACCGGTTCGCGTTGCAGACGGCGGAGGCGCTGGCGGTGTCGGCGGACCCGGCGTCGTACGCGGAACTGCTGGGTCTGTTGGCCGGCGACCAGGAGGACGCAGCGGTCGCCTCCGCGCTGCCCCGGGCCGTCGGCACGCTGCGCGAACAGGCCCTGGTGTGGGGCCGCGACGACCGGCTGCGTCTGGTCCGCACGGCCCGTGAGCTGCTCGCGCCCTCTCTGCAGCACCCGTCGCCGACCGGCCTTGGACCGACCGTGCAGGAGGCGACGGCGGGCATGTCGCCGGGCCGTATCCAGGAGATCGTGACGGCGGCCGGGCTCCCCTCGACCCACGACTCGGTGTCCGCGGTCACCGCGCTCACCAGGCTGTTCACCAGCCGCAGACGGATGGCGAAACTGCTCGCCGGTGCCCCCGAGGAAGCCACGGAGGTGCTGTCCCGCCTCGTCTGGGGACCGCCGTACGGACAGGTCAACGCCGACCCCGCGACCCATCTGCGGTGGCTCCTCGACCGGGGGCTGCTGCTGCCGACGGCGCCCGGGACGGTCGTACTCCCCCGGGAAGTGGCCCTGCATCTGCGCGACGGCCGCGCGCACCGTGCCACCGAGCCGCTGCCGCCCACGGTCGAGGTCGCCGCCACGCACCGTCCACAGGTTGTGGACATGACCGCGGCCGGACAGGCGTACACCACGCTGGCGACCGTCGAGGAGTTGCTGAAGGACTGGGACGAGGGCGGTCCGGCGGTGCTGCGGGCGGGCGGCCTCAGCGTCCGCGACCTGAAGCGGACCGCCGTCGCCCTGGACCTCTCCGAGCCGGTCGCCGCGTTCTGGGTGGAACTCGCCTACGCGGCCGGGCTGATCGCCTCCGACGGCGAGACCGCCGAACGGTACGCGGCGACCCCGGCCTACGACGAGTGGCTGGAGCAGCCCCCGGGCCGGCGCTGGGCCCGGCTCATGGAGGTGTGGCTCACGGCCACCCGGACGTCCGGACTGGTGGGCGGGCGGGACGCGAAGGAACGTACGTTGTCGGCGCTCGGGCCGGGGCTGGACCGCTCCGCCGCGCCCGAGGTACGGCACCGGGTGCTGACCCTGCTGGCCGCGCTCCCGGAGGGCGCCTCCCCGTCCGCCGAGTCGGTGCTCGCCCGGCTGCGCTGGGAGCGCCCGGCGCGCGGCCCGCAACGGGAGGACGACCTGCGCAGCCGGCTCGCCCGGTGGACCCTGTCCGAGGCGGAGTTGCTGGGCGTGACGGGCCGGGGCGCGCTGTCGGCGCACGGGCGGGCCCTGCTGGGCGCGCCCGCACCGAGGACCGTGGGCACGGCGAACGGCTCGACGGCTTCAGCCACTTCGGCCACTTCGGCCGCATCCGATACGTCGACCGTCTCGGACGCGGACCCGACCGGCCCCGGCGACAACTTGCCCGTCCACCATCGCCCCACCCTCGTGGCACCCCTCGCGCCCCTCTCGGCCCCCGCGCAGGCCACCGCCTCCGCCACCGCCGCCCAGCTCCTCGCTCCGCTCCTCCCCGAGCCCCTGGACCACGTCCTGCTCCAGGCGGACCTGACGGCGGTGGCGCCCGGCCCGCTCAAGCGCCCGCTGGCGGACATGCTGGACGTGCTCGCGGACGTGGAGTCGAAGGGCGGGGCCACCGTCTACCGGTTCACGCCCGGCTCGGTGCGCCGCGCCCTGGACTCCGGCCGGGCCGCCTCCGACCTGCACGACTTCCTCACCGCGCACTCCCGTACGCCGGTTCCGCAGCCTCTCGCGTACCTGATCGACGACGTGGCCCGCAGGCACGGCCATCTGCGGGTGGGCGCCGCCTCCGCGTACGTCCGCTGCGACGACGACGCGCTGCTGAACGAGATCATGGCCGACAAGCGCGCCGCGGGCCTGCGGCTGCGCCGCCTCGCCCCGACCGTGCTGGCCGCCCAGGCCGACCCGGCCACGCTCCTCGACGGCCTGCGCGCGATGGGCTTCGCCCCGGCCGCCGAGTCCGCCGAGGGCGACGTACTGATCACCCGCGCCCTCTCCCACCGCACCCCGCCGCGCACGGCCCCCGAGCCGGTCCCGGACGGCCCCCCGGCCCCCGACCCGACCCTCCTCACCGCCGCGATCCGCGCCATCCGCGCCGGAGACCTCGCCTCCACCACGCCCCGCAAGGCCACCGCCACCCCGGCCGGCTCGGGCGAACTCCCCCGCACCAGCGCCGCCGAGACCCTCGCCACCGTGCAGGCCGCCGTCCTCACGGGCGAGACCCTGTGGATCGGCTACGTCAACGCCGAGGGCTCCGCCACCCAGCGCGTCATCGCCCCGATACGCGTCGAGGGCGGCTTCGTCACGGCGTACGACCACACCGCGGACGAGGTCAAAACGTATCCGCTGCACCGGGTCACCGGGGTCGCGGAGCTCGCCGACGACTGACGTGATCGTCGCGGGGTGAGGCACACTGGACGTTTGGCTGTGCAGAGCCGCGCAGGTACCGCAGAAAGGCAGCCGCGTGAATGGTCCCCTCATCGTCCAGTCCGACAAGACCCTGCTCCTGGAAGTCGACCACGAGCAGGCCGGCGACTGCCGTCGGGCCATCGCGCCGTTCGCGGAACTGGAGCGGGCGCCGGAGCACATCCACACCTACCGGGTGACGCCGCTCGGCCTGTGGAACGCCCGGGCCGCCGGGCACGACGCCGAGCAGGTCGTGGACGCGCTGGTGCAGTACAGCCGGTACCCGGTGCCGCACGCGCTGCTCGTGGACATCGCCGAGACGATGGACCGGTACGGGCGGCTGACCCTCAGCAAGGACCCCGCGCACGGGCTGGTGCTCACCTCCACCGACCGGCCGGTGCTGGAGGAGGTGCTGCGCTCCAAGCGGATCGCCCCGCTGGTCGGCAACCGCATCGACCCCGACACCGTCGTCGTGCACCCCTCCGAGCGCGGGCAGATCAAGCAGACGCTGCTGAAGCTGGGCTGGCCCGCCGAGGACCTCGCGGGGTACGTCGACGGCGAGGCGCACGCGATCGAGCTGGCCGAGGAGGGGTGGGCCCTCAGGCCGTACCAGAAGCAGGCGGTGGAAAACTTCTGGCACGGCGGGTCCGGTGTGGTCGTGCTGCCCTGTGGGGCCGGGAAGACGCTCGTCGGCGCCGGGGCGATGGCGCAGGCCAAGTCGACCACCCTCATCCTCGTCACGAACACCGTGTCCGCCCGGCAGTGGAAGCACGAGCTGGTGAAGCGGACGTCGCTGACCGAGGAGGAGATCGGCGAGTACAGCGGGACGAAGAAGGAGATCCGGCCCGTCACCATCGCCACGTACCAGGTGCTGACGACCCGGCGGAAGGGCGTCTACCAGCACCTGGAGCTGTTCGACTCCCGGGACTGGGGGCTGATCCTCTACGACGAGGTGCACCTGCTGCCGGCGCCGGTCTTCAAGTTCACGGCGGATCTTCAGGCGCGGCGTCGGCTCGGCCTGACCGCGACGCTCGTCCGTGAGGACGGGCGCGAGTCGGACGTGTTCTCCCTCATCGGGCCGAAGCGGTTCGACGCGCCCTGGAAGGAGATCGAGGCGCAGGGCTACATCGCGCCCGCCGACTGTGTCGAGGTCCGGGTGAACCTGACCGACACCGAGCGGATCGCGTACGCCACCGCCGAGACCGAGGAGAAGTACCGCTACTGCGCGACGACCGCGACCAAGCGGAAGGTGACCGAGGCGATCGTGCGGCGGTTCGCCGGGCAGCAGATCCTCGTCATCGGGCAGTACATCGACCAGCTGGACGAGCTGGGGGAGCATCTCGACGCGCCCGTGATCAAGGGTGAGACCAGCAACGCCCAGCGCGAGAAGCTCTTCGGCGCCTTCCGGGAGGGCGAGATCAGCGTGCTGGTGGTGTCGAAGGTCGCGAACTTCTCGATCGACCTGCCGGAGGCGACGGTCGCCATCCAGGTGTCGGGGACCTTCGGGTCACGGCAGGAGGAGGCACAGCGCCTGGGGCGGGTACTGCGGCCCAAGGCGGACGGGCACAAGGCCCACTTCTACTCGGTCGTCGCCCGAGACACCATCGACCAGGACTTCGCCGCGCACCGGCAGCGGTTCCTGGCGGAGCAGGGCTACGCCTACCGGATCGTCGACGCGGACGAGCTGCTGACGGAGAGCTGACCGGGACGGTGACTCCGGCCGCGGGGCGGTCACTTGCGGCGGACGCCCGCCTCTTCGCCGTACTCGCCGAGGACGACGACGTCGAACGCGGCGCCCGCGAACACCTTGACGGCACGCAGGGCCTCGCCGAGGACGTGCCGGTGGCTGCCCAGGACAGGGGTTGCGCCGGCCGGGCGGGGCGGGCGCGGAGCTGGGTTGATGGTTGCTGCGCTCATGCCTCCATGGTCGCTCTCCCGGCATAAGGACGGCATCGGTCTGTGGGACTCACCCACGTGGTCACCGCGTAGTACTTGCGGGCGAGGGGCCGCCCTCAAGGTGGAGGGGTGTCCCCGACTTCTCCCCCTAGGGCCTGTCGTTTGGATCAGGCGCAGGAAAGCAGCGGTGCTTCCTGGCCGACCTGAGCGGGGTGTGGTGCGTGCAGCTGCAAGGCGGAGGAGGGCGTCGACGCGGAGCATCGGCAACCGACGACAACGCGGCAGATGTGCGTGCCACACCCCGCGTCTGCGGCGTGATCCAAACGACAGGCCCTAGGGGAAGCGGAGGGAAGGCCGGCGGCAGCAGAGGGCAGGAGTGCCCTAGCGTGTGGCCGCCTTCCGCTCCTCCTCCGTCAGCGGCGGCCCCTCCAGGTGCGGCTTCTTCGGGCCGAACAGCATCGGCACGAGCATGTCGGCGGAGAACAGGCGGGTGGCGGGCTTCTCCAGGCTCATCACGTCGAGCAGCGCGCCGAGGGCTCGCGGGCTGCGGGCCCCGGTGGCGACGGCCCGGTCCACGAAGCGTGCGAGGCCCCTCTCCAGGGCGGTCGGCGGTGTGTCGCTCGCGCCGGGGTAGCGGGCGTCCTGCCCGACGGCCAGGTCCCAGGCGGCGGTCACGGGACGGGCGGTCGCGCGCTGGAGGCGACGTGCGGTGCCGGGTGCGGTGAGCGGCGCGGCGCGCAGGACGTCCCGGACGGCGAGCGCGCTCTGGGCCGCGACGGTGATGCCGTGGCCGTAGACCGGGTTGTATCCGGCGACGGCGTCCCCGAGGACGGTGAACCCGTCGGGCCAGTGCCGGATCTTCTCGAAGTACCGGCGACGGTTGGCGGTGCTACGGGTGGTCATCACGTCGGTCAGCGGGGTGGCGCCCTTGATCAGCTCGCCGATGACCGGGTCACCGAGACCGAGGGCGAAGGCCGCGAACGCGTCGGGGTCGCCGGTGGGCTCCCCGCCCCGGGTGCCGGCGAGGGTGACGATCCAACGGCCGTCCTCGATCGGCAGGATGACGCCGCCCCGGCCGGGGGCCTTGGCGGGGTTGGCCTGCACCGCGACCATCGGGAAGTCGAGGTCCGCGGTGCTGCCGGGGGCCCGGAAGAGTCGGGTGGCGTAGGCGACACCGGCGTCGACCTCCCGTTCGGCGACCGCGGGCAGGCCGAGGTCCGTCAGCCAGCGCGGGGCCTGGGAGCCCCGGCCGGAGGCGTCCACGACGAGGTCGGCGCTCAGGACGCTCTCCTGGCCGGAGGCCACGCCGTTGTCCTGACCCACGGCGCGGGCCGCCCTGTCCCCCGTGCGCACCCGGACCCCGGTGACGCGGCCGGCGCCGCCCTCCAGGCCGACCACCGTGCGGTTCTCGCTGAGGGTGACCCGTGCGTCGCCCAGGACCCGGTCCCGGATCACCGAGTCCAGCAGATCCCGCGAGCACACCAGGTTGCGATGGTGGGTGGCCGTGAACCGCCGGAACCAGATCTCGTTGGGGGATCGCGAGACCAAGTCGCCCATGATGTGAGTCCGCCTGGCCCCCCGCGCGACGATCTCGTCGACAAGCCCCGGTAACAGCTCGTCGAACGCCCGGACCCCGCCGCTCCACACCAGGTGGGCGTGGCGGGCCTGGGGCACCCCGCGCCGGGAGGCGGGTCCGTCCGGCAGCGGGTCGCGTTCCACGACCGTCACATCGGCGAACTCGGCGAGCGCCGCCGCGGCGAACAGGCCGGTGACGCTGCCGCCGACGACGAGTGCGGTGGGCCGGCGGGCGGCAAGTCCTTCAGGCATGTGGTGTCAGGCTTTCTGGCAGGGGGCGTCAGGCTTTCGGGGCGTGACGGTCAGGCTTTCCTGGAGGGCACTCCCGGGATCTCGCGCAGCCTACGTCCGGGAAAATCCGTTGGCCCCCGCTTCCCTCACTCACCTAGAATCTCCGCTCTTGCCCGCCTCCCGTACGGAGTGCGGCCGCCCGGACGGAAACCGGTCGGCATTCGCAGTCACGTATTCCGCGGCTACGCACCTCGCAGCCGCGCATCTCGCAGCCACGTATTCCGCTGGTCCACCGGAGGCACCACCTTGTCCACGCCCGTAGGCGACGACCCCCTCGCTCGCGAACGCTCCCACCTCGCCCACTCCCGCGCCGCCCTGCGTGCCATGCGGGAGGACGTCGAGTCCCTCGACATCCGCGACGTCACCGCGAACTGGGTCAACGCCGAGGTCCTCTCCCGCCAGATCGACGAACGCATCAAGGCCCTGGCCGACCTGAGCGAGACCCCGCTGTTCTTCGGCCGCCTCGACTACCTGCACGCTCCCGGCGCCGAGCAGGCCGAGGGCGCGGAGGGCGAGCGCTTCTACGTCGGGCGTCGGCACGTGCACGACCAGGGCGGCGATCCGATGGTCATCGACTGGCGCGCACCGGTCTCGCAGCCGTTCTACCGGGCCTCCAAGAAGGACCCGCTGGACATCGCGCTGCGCCGCCGCTTCGGCTACACCGGCGGTGACCTCACGGCGTACGAGGACGAGCACCTCTCCGACCCGGCCGAGGCGGCGAAGACCAGCAAGCTGCTCCAGCGGGAGATCGAACGCCCGCGTGTCGGCCCGATGCGCGACATCGTGGCGACCATCCAGCCCGAGCAGGACGAGATCGTACGCAGCGGACTGGGCGGGACGGTCTGCGTGCAGGGCGGTCCCGGCACCGGAAAGACCGCCGTCGGCCTGCACCGGGTCGCCTATCTGCTGTACGCCCACCGCGAGCGGCTCGCCCGCACCGGCACCCTCGTCATCGGGCCGAACCGGTCCTTCCTGCACTACATCGAGCAAGTACTGCCCGCGTTGGGCGAGTTGACGGTCAAGCAGGCCACGGTCGACGACCTGGTGGCACATGTGGAGGTGCGCGGCACGGACGAGGCCACCGCGGCGATCATCAAGGGCGACGCGCGGATGGCCGAGGTGCTGCGGCGGGCCGTCCACTCCCACGTCACCCTGTCGACGGAACCGGTCGTGGTCGTGCGCGGCTCCCGTCGCTGGCGGGTCCCGGCGTACGAACTGGAGGGCATCGTCCGCGAGTTGCTGGACCGGGGCATCCGTTACGGTGCCGCCCGCGAGGCCCTCCCGCAGCGCGTCGCGCACGCGGTGCTGGTGCAGATGGAACGCTCGGGCGAGGCCCCCGACGACCGGGTGCAGGACGCGGTGGCCCGCAACCCGGCGGTGAAGGCGGCCGTCAAGCAGGTCTGGCCGCCGGTCGACCCGGCGAAACTGGTCCTGCGGCTGCTGACGGACGCGGACTTCCTCGCCGTGCACGCGAAGGGGGCCCTCACGGAGAACGAGCAGAAGACGATCCTGTGGGCGAAGCCCGTCCGCAGCGTGAAGTCCGCCAAGTGGTCGGCCGCGGACGCCGTACTGATCGACGAGGCGCAGGACCTGATCCAGCGCACCCACTCCCTCGGCCATGTGGTGCTGGACGAGGCGCAGGACCTCTCCCCCATGCAGTACCGGGCCGTCGGCCGCCGCTGCACCACCGGTTCGGCCACCGTCCTCGGTGACCTCGCGCAGGGCACCACCCCCTGGGCGACCCGGAGTTGGGACGAGGCCCTCACCCACCTCGGCAAGACGGACGGTGTGATCGAGGAACTGACGGCCGGTTTCCGCGTCCCGGCCGACGTCATCACGTACGCCTCCCGGCTCCTCCCCCACATCGCCCCGGGCCTGACCCCGGTCGCGTCGGTCCGTGAGAACCCCGGCTTCTTCGACGTCCGCCCGATCACCGGTACCACCGAAGTCGTCGCCGCCTGCGAGGAGTTGCTCCGCAACGAGGGCTCGACGGGCCTGATCGCCGCCGACGCCCGTGTCCCGGCCCTGGCCGAGGCGCTCACGGCGGCCGGCATCGGCTACCTGGCCCCGGGCGAGGAGACCACCCAGGAGACCCGCCTGACCCTGGTCCCGGCCTCCCTCGCCAAGGGCCTGGAGTACGACTACGTGGTCCTCGACGAGCCCCAGGCCGTGGTCGACGGCGAGCCCGACGAACGCACCGGCCTGCGCCGCCTGTACGTGTCCCTCACCCGAGCGGTCTCGGGCCTGATCGTGACCCACGGGGCCCCGCTGCCGCCGCAGCTGGCGAACTGAACCGGCTCACGGAGACGGGCGAGCAGTACACCGGCAGCCGCCCCTTGCCGGAATCGCGTCCGGGTACACCTCCGCCGTACGGCTGATCGCGCCGACCCAACGGATGTGGGGGCGGCGCGATCAGCCGTACGGCGATGTCCGCGGCCCGGGCCCCACGGACGGCCGAGGACGGCGACAGGGCGGCGTACGCCGACGCGGTGTCGGAGTACGCCGCCCTCAGGCGGGACGAACCGCGGGAGGCGGCCCGCGCGGTCGTCCCGGCTACTTCGGATCGCGGTTGAAAACCGCCTTCGACCAGAAGTAGCCGAGCGCGCAGAGAGCCAGGCACCAGGCGACCGCGAGCCACCCGTTGTGGCCGATCTCGCTGCCGAGCAGCAGCCCGCGCAGGGTCTCGATGGCCGGTGTGAACGGCTGGTACTCGGCGATCGGCTGGAACCAGCCCGGCATCGCGTCGACCGGGACGAAGGCGCTGGAGATGAGCGGCAGGAAGATCAGCGGCATGGCGTTGTTGCTGGCGGCCTCCGGGTTCGGGCTGGACAGGCCCATACCGACCGCGATCCAGGTGAGCGCCAGGGCGAACAGCGCGAGCAGTCCGAACGCGGCGATCCACTCCAGGACCGTGGCATCCGTGGACCGGAACCCGATGGCCACCCCGACGGCCCCGACGAGGGCCACGCTCATCACGCACTGCAGCACGCTGCCGACGACGTGTCCGACGAGCACGGAGCCGCGGTGGATCGCCATCGTGCGGAAGCGGGCGATGATGCCCTCGTTCATGTCCATGGCGACGGACACGGCGGTGCCGATCGTGGTGGAGCCGACGGTCATCAGCAGGAGGCCCGGGACGAGATACGCGATGTACTCGGACCGGTCCGCCCCGCCGTCGCCGATGCCCGCGCTCATCGCGCCGCCGAAGACGTAGACGAAGAGGAGTAACAGCACGACCGGCGTGAGCAGCAGGTTCAGCGTCATGGACGGGTATCGGCGCGCGTGCAGGAGGTTGCGGCGCAGCATCGTGGAGGAGTCGCGCACGGCGAGAGAGATCCGGGTCGGGCGGGCGGGAGCCAGGGGGGTGCTCATCGGACAGCCTCATCCTTCTTGTCGGGTCGGTCGGTGCCGCCGGTCAGGGCGAAGAAGACGTCGTCGAGGTCGGGGGTGTGCACGGTCAGTTCGTCGGCCTCGATGCCGGCCGCGTCCAGCCAGTCGAGGATGGAGCGCAGCTCGCGTTGGCTGCCGTCGCTGGGGATCTGCAGCGCGAGCGCCTCGTCGTCCCGGGTGACCTCGCGCAGCGCGAGGGCGGCGGACTGGTACGCGGCCGGGTCGGTGAAGCGGAGCCGGACGTGCCCGCCGGGGATGAGCCGCTTCAGTTCCTCGGCGCTTCCCTCGGCGGCGATCTTCCCGTCGTTCAACACCGCGATACGGTCGGCGAGTTCGTCGGCCTCGTCCAGGTACTGGGTGGTCAGGAAGACGGTGACGCCGTCGGAGACCAGCTCGCGGATGATCTGCCACATGGTGTGGCGGCTGCGCGGGTCGAGGCCGGTGGTCGGCTCGTCGAGGAAGATGATCCGCGGGTCGCCGACCAGGGTCATGGCGAGGTCGAGGCGGCGCTTCATGCCGCCGGAGTAGGTGGACGCGGGCTTCTTCGCGGCCTCGACCAGATCGAACCGCTCCAGCAGCTCGGCGGCCACCCGCCGCCCCTCGCGCTTGGACAGGTGGTGCAGGTCCGCCATGAGGAGCATGTTCTCCTCGCCGGTGATCAGCCCGTCGACGGCGGAGAACTGCCCGGTGACACCGATCGCGGCACGCACGCCGTCCGGTGAGGTGGCGATGTCGTGGCCCGCTACCTGGGCCTGCCCGCCGTCGGCGGTGATGAGCGTGGAGAGGATCTTCACGGCGGTGGTCTTGCCGGCGCCGTTCGGTCCGAGCAGCGCGAACACGGACCCGGCCGGGATGTGCAGATCGATGCCGTCGAGGACGGTCTTGTCGCCGTACGACTTACGAAGACCGATGGTGGAGACGGCGGCCGGCGACGGGTGAGCGTCGCTCCGCATTGGCGTGGGCATGACAGAAGAAGCCATGGGGCCCTCCATTCGAAGGCTGAAGTGAGTGGGGGACGAGGCCGGTCGAGGATGCGACGCTCAGACCTTGGCGCGGCGGACGTCGATGTTGCCGTACTTGGTGCGGGCGCGGATCTTGACGGTGTCCTCGGTCTTCTCCGGGGTCTCGGACGCGGTGAGCGTGTTGCGCACCTGGCCGGAGCTCGAGCGCACGTCGAGCCAGGCGGCCGTGCCCTCGCGGATGCCGACGTCGATGGCGCCGTAGGAGGTCTCCAACTGGACGGTGCCGCGGGCCACTTCACCCACGCGCAAAGTGCCGTTGGCGGTGGTGGCGGTGACCGAGTCCTCGGCGCGCCGGATCTCGATGTCACCGTTGGCGCCGTTCACCCGCAGCTCGCCGATCGCTGCGTCGACGGTCGTGGTGCCGTGGGAGTTCTTCAGGACGGCGGGACCGTCGAGGAGGCCGACGCGCAGACTGCCGGAGCTGGTGGTGATCTCGGCCGTGCCCTCGACCCGGTCCACGGTGATCGAGCCGTGCGACGCGGTCAGCTGCAGCGGGCCGGTGGTGTCGAGGCGGACGTCGCCGGTGGACGTCTTCACGCGGACCTCGCCGAGCCGGCCCTCGCCGAGCACCTGGACCCAGGAGCCGGTCAGCTCGACGCGCGAGTCCGTGGGGAGATCTACCGTCACGTCGACGGCGCCACTGGGCCCGATCATGCGGCGCTCCTTGGTCCTGACTGTCAGGACGCCGCCCGCGTACGTGACCTCGGTCTGCTCGGCCGCCCGCACGTCCTTGTCCCGCTTCGGGTCGCGGGGCCGCACCTCGACGACGGTGTCGGGGCGGTCCCCCGCGGTGAACTGGATGGAACCGGCCCCCACGTGCGCGGTGACCGAGATCGGTTCGGGGGTGTCGAAAGCAGGCATGGCTGTCCCGTCCTCTTGAGTCCTTGGGCCGTCCCCGCTGGTGGGACGTGGTGTGGGTGAAGTGGTGCGGGTGAAGTGGTGCGAGGGGGCGCGGTCAGCGCACCCAGCCCGTGAAGCTCTGTCCGATGGTGCGGGTCTTCTCCGTCGTACGCGGCTGGGTGCCGCCGTCGACCGCGGCCGACACGGCCCGCACCAGCCACGCGTTGACCGACAGGCCCTCGCGGCTCGCGGCCTCCTCCGCACGCACCTTGAGGTGAGCCGGCAGGCGCAGGTTGACGCGCGCGGTGCCGCCCTCGTCACCGTCGGCCGGGGCCGGGGTCCTGAGCGGTTCGACGGGCGCGGCCGACTCCGCGGGGGCGTCGCCGTAGGTGGGCGGCGGAGTCACCACGAAGTCGGGGTCCAGTCCGCGCAGCCGTACGTCGACCGAGCCGGGGGCGAGTTCGCGGGTGATCTCGTCCATCGCGGCGGAGAGCACGTTGAGCATGATCAGCCGGGTCGCCGACTCCAGGGGAGCGGTGAGCCTCTCGGCCAGCTCGCGGGCTTCGTCGCCGCCGGCTTCGGCAGCCACCGCGAGTTCGCGGCGAAGGTTGTCGACATACGGGGTGAGGTCCATGACGCCACTATGGCAGCATAGTGGCGCCACATGCAAGCCTCAGCGTCACCGCACAGGAAGCGGACTTGAGGAAATCACCCTGAACTGTGGAAACACGACGAGGGCGACTTGAGCCATCGTGGCACCGTGCACGCTCCTGCACTTAAAGGGGGCACGGAATGGCG
Source organism: Streptomyces sp. NPDC050997 (assembly GCF_040660135.1). NCBI lineage: Bacteria > Bacillati > Actinomycetota > Actinomycetes > Kitasatosporales > Streptomycetaceae > Streptomyces > Streptomyces sp. NPDC050997. Next base: position 162,347 of record NZ_JBFAGK010000020.1, on the reverse strand, counting down.
CCCGGTGGCACCAGCTGGCACCGGATGACACCAAGTGGCGCCATCCGATGTCGCGTGGCGCCATGCACGGCCCACCGACGCCGCCACGGTCAGCTCGGCGACCTTCAGCGGCAGTCGGGGGAGTCGGCGTTCCGGCAGCACGCCGCTGACCGACTGCCGGAACCAGCGCACCTCACGGCCCCGGAGATACAAGCGCAGACCCACCGGCGGCACACCGGCCGTCAGCCGCCCTGACCGACAACCACCCCGGCCACCAGCCGCCCTGGTCGACAATCGCCCTGACCGTCAATCCCCCGCCGACAACCGCCCCCTCACCCCCCGTCCACCACCCGCCGCCACTCCGCCACCGCGTCCACCGACACCGGCCGCCCCCAGCCGTCCGCCCGGGCGGCCCCGCCGATGTGGAAGCCGTCGATACCGGCGGCCAGCAGCCGCGGTACGTGATCGAGCCGCAGCCCTCCGCCGACCAGCAGCCGCTGCTCGTACCCCGGCTCTCCGCGCCGCGCCGCCTCGGCGAGCAGCGTGGGGAGGCCGGCGTCCACGCCCGACGCCGATCCGGCCGTCAGGTAGGTGTCGAGGCCCGGCAGCCCGTCCAGCTGCTTGCGCAGCGCGTCCCGGTCGGCGGCGTGGTCGATGGCCCGGTGGAAGGTCCACCGGCACCCGTCCAGCACGCCGACCACCCGCTCGACGGCCGTCAGGTCCACCCCGCCGTCCCCGTCGAGGAACCCGAGCACGAACTCCTCGGCCCCGGCCTCCCGCAGCTCCCCGGCGATCCGGACCACCCGGTCCACCCCGGCGGCGCCCCCCGCCGCGAACCCGTCCGTCAGCCGCAGCATCACCCGAAGCGAGATGTCGACGGCCGCCCGGATCCCCGCGACGGTGCCGGGCGACGGGGTCAGCCCGTCGGCCGCGATGTCGGTGACGAGTTCGAGGCGGTTCGCGCCTCCGGCCTGAGCGGCGACCGCGTCCTCGACATCGAGGGCGATCACCTCCAGGACTGAACGGTTGCTCATGGGACCCCATTCGACATTCGACGACGGCTACAGGTCTAGTCCAATTCAAGACTACGCCCCTACGATCCACGCCCGCCCGCTCCACGGGGAGAATGGCCCCATGGCCGACCTCGACGCCCTGCGCACCCGCTTCACCCGCGCCCTGGAAGGAGCCCGGGCCCCCGAGGCCACCGGCCCCGACCCGGTGCCGTACCCCGACCTGGTGCCGTACGCCGACAACCTGCTCGCCCGCTGGCAGGAACCGCAGCGCCGCTACCACACGCTCACGCACCTCACCGCGGTCCTCGACCACATCGACGTCCTCGAACAGCACGCCGCCGACCCGGACGTCGTACGCCTGGCCGCCTGGTTCCACGATGCGGTCTACTTCCCCGACCGCTCCGAGAACGAGGAACGCTCGGCCCGCCTCGCCGAACGCGCCCTCCCCGAGGCCGGGGTCTCCGCCGAGAAGACGGCCGAGGTGGCCCGCCTGGTCCGGCTCACCGTCACCCACGACCCGGCCGACGACGACCGCGACGGCCAGGTCCTGTGCGACGCCGACCTGGCGATCCTCGCCGCCCCGCCCGCCGCGTACGCCGCGTACACGGCCGCCGTCCGCGAGGAGTACGGCTTCGTGCCCCCGGCCGCCTTCCGCGACGGCCGCGCCGCGATCCTGCGCCAGCTCCTCGACCTGCCCGCGCTGTTCAGGACGCCGTACGGCCGGGCTCAGTGGGAGGCGACGGCCCGCTACAACCTGTCCGCCGAGCTGGAAATGCTGTCGACCTGAGCCACCGGCCGCCATACCCTGCACCCCATGCACGCAATGGGCGAGGACCAGGTGAAAGAGGCCGTCGCGGGCTCCGTGGCACTGCTGCGGACGGCGACGGATCAGGACTGGGACGGACCCCGGGCGGGACTGCTGGAGTGGAGCTGCCGGTTCACGGCGGAGCACATCGCGGGCGATCTCATCGCGTACGCCGGCCAGTTGGCGGGCCGCGCGCAGACCGCGTACGTCCCGTTCGAGATCACCGTCGAGGACAGCACGGACAACGCGGGGATCCTGGACGTGATCGAGGCGACCGGCGCACTGCTCGCCGCCGCCGTCCGCACCACGCCCCGCGAGGTGCGCGCCTTCCACCCGTACCCCTTCCGCAGCGCGAACCGCGAGGGCTTCGCCGCGATGGGTGTCGCCGAAGTGCTGCTGCACACCCATGACATCGCCGAGGGCCTCGGACTGCCGTACGAGCCGCCCGCCGAACTCGCCGAGTACGTCCTGACGGGGATCTTCCCGCACGTCCGCCCCGGCCCCGACCACTGGCGCACGCTGCTGTGGGCGACCGGCCGCGGCGAGCTGCCGGGGCGCGCGCGGCTCACCGAGTGGCGCTGGAGCAACAACCTCGTCCTCGCCACCGACCGGCTCACCCTTCAGGGCATCACTCCCGCGGCCGCCGCCGATCTGCGGGCGGGCGGCGACGGCGGCTTCGAGTGGCTCGACGGCGGCCCGTTCGAGGGCACCCGGGAGGCCTCGGAGTGGATGATGAAGGCCTACGAAGCCGGGATACACCGCCCGGAGTTCGGCCTGTTCGCCCTGGTCCGCCGCTCGGACGGCCGCGCCGTCGGCGGCCTGGGCTTCCACAGCGCCCCCGACGAGGAGGACCGCGCGGAGATCGGCTACGACCTGGTGCCCGGCGCCCGCGGCCACGGCTACGTCACGGAGGCCCTGCGCGCCCTGTCGCAGTGGGCGCTGGCCCGTGCCGACGTACGGTCCCTGTTCGCGACCGTCGAGCGGGACAACGCCCCGTCCCAGGCGGTGCTCTCCCGCGTCGGGTTCAGGCAGGTGAGCGAGGACGTCGGCGACGAGGGGCTGCTGGCCTACCAGCTGCGCGGCTGAGGCCGCAGGTCTACCAGCGGCACCGCCCAGTCAGCTCGCTCACGAACCGCTTGGCTGAGTCCGCCCCTTCGGTCTCCTCAGTCCCGCCCCGTGCAGCAGCCGCACCACCTCGCGGCTGCTGACCTCCACCGCGCCCGCCGCCACCACGTCCCCGTACCGATGCGAGGGAATGTCGTAGTGGTCGCGCTCGAAGGCCCGCCGGGGCACCCCGAGCCCCTCCGCGAACGCGTGCAGTTCGTCGTACGAGACATCGCTGACCAGGTGGGACCACATGCGTCCATGGCCCGGCCAGGTCGGCGGGTCGATGTAGACCGTCACGACGGGTTCGGTCCCCCGATGGCGGACCCCAGCGATCCGACCGCCGCGACCCTCACTCCCGCCTTGTGGCAGACCCAGTACGGGTCGGCGCCCAGTTCCGGCTCCACCTCCAGCGCGTGCGGATCGCCATCCCCGCACACCGGGCACAGCGGCCAGCGGCCGTAGGCCTCCAGCAGGGCGTCCTGTACGTCCTGCGCGACCAGCCCGGCCACGAACTCCGCGCCCTGAGGCCACTGCTCGACCCACCAGCGGCGCTGGACCACGGAGTCCTCGACCATGGACACCACGTCCGCGGCGGCGACCTCGTTCGAGGCCAGATCGGCGAGCACCAGGGCGCGTGCCGCGTGCAACGCCTGCTCAAGGGGACTGATGGGATCGCCGCTGGGGTCGTCGCTGGTGGGGTCGTCGGCGGGGTCGTTGGTGGGGTCCATGCACCCATTGTGCGCACCCTTGACCGCGACACCGAGCCGAAAATATCTTTCACCCGTGACGCGAGAAGTGAAGGAAATTTTCGGCCGGGGCAGCTCAGGCCCTCCGCCCGCACCCGCCGCCCTCGCCGCCAAGGTGCGCACGCTGGCTCCGTCGATGACCCGTTCCATGCAGCGGGTCGCCGAGGCCGTCGCGAGCGACCCGGCCGGCTGCGCGGCCCTGACCGTCACCGGTCTCGCCGAACTCACCGGCACCAGCGAGGCGACGGTCGTCCGCACGGCCCGTCTGCTGGGCTACCCCGGCTACCGCGACCTGCGCCTCGCGCTGGCCGGCCTCGCCGCCCAGCAGCAGTCCGGCCGAGCGCCCGCGATCACCACGGACATCGCGGTCGACGACCCGATCGCCGACGTCGTCGCGAAACTCGCCTACGACGAGCAGCAGACCCTCGCGGACACGGCCGCCGGACTGGACACCGTGCAGCTCGGGGCGGCCGTGACCGCGCTGGTCGGCGCGCGGCGGACCGATGTGTACGGGGTCGGGGCGAGCGGTCTTGTGGCCCAGGACCTCACCCAGAAGCTGCTGCGGATAGGGCTGATAGCCCACGCCCACAGCGACCCCCACCTGGCGGTGACCAACGCGGTGCAGCTGCGCGCGGGGGATGTCGCCATCGCGATCACGCACTCCGGCTCGACCGGCGACGTCATCGAACCGCTCCGGGTCGCCTTCGAGCACGGGGCGACGACGGTGGCGATCACCGGACGTCCGGACGGTGCGGTGACGCAGTACGCCGATCACGTACTGACGACCTCCACCGCGCGCGAGAGTGAACTGCGCCCGGCGGCGATGTCGTCGCGGACCAGTCAGCTGCTGGTGGTGGACTGTTTGTTCGTCGGGGTGGCGCAGCGGACCTACGAGACGGCGGCGCCCGCCCTGTCGGCGTCCTACGAGGCGTTGGCGCACCGGCATCGGCGGTAGGCAGACCGGAAGTCCGACCGTTCGTGTTGATCTGCGGGGCCGCTGTGCCTGGTCGCGCAGTTCCCCGCGCCCCTTCACGTACGACATCACACCGCACATGGGAAAGAGCCGACCCTCACCATGACCTCCACCTCCGATCCCCGTGATCTACAGGCCCAGTTGGAAGCCCTCACCACCGAGGCGTTCCGCCCCGAGCTCGCGGACATCGACCAGTTGGCCACGCTCGACATCGCCCGGCTGATGAACTCCGAGGATGTCGCCGTACCGACCGCGGTCGCGCAGCGGCTCCCAGCCATCGCCGCCGCGATCGACGCCGTCGCCGAGCGGATGGCGCGCGGCGGGCGGCTGGTCTACGCGGGCGCCGGTACCGCCGGGCGGCTGGGCGTCCTGGACGCCTCCGAGTGCCCGCCCACCTTCAACACGGACCCCTCGCAGGTCGTCGGGCTGATCGCGGGCGGCCCGGAAGCCATGGTCACCTCGGTCGAGGGCGCCGAGGACTCGCCCGAGCTGGCCCGCGCCGACCTCGACGCGCTCGCGCTCACGCCGGACGACACGGTGGTCGGCGTCTCCGCCTCCGGCCGTACCCCGTACGCCATCGGCGCGGTGGAACACGCCCGCGCACAGGGCGCGTTGACCATCGGGCTGGCCTGCAACACGGACAGCGCGCTCGCGGCGGCGGCCGAGCACGGCATCGAGATCGTCGTCGGGCCCGAGCTGCTCACCGGCTCCACCCGCCTGAAGGCCGGCACGGCACAGAAGCTGGTCCTCAACATGCTGTCGACGATCACGATGATCCGGCTGGGCAAGACGTACGGGAACCTGATGGTCGACGTCCGCGCCTCCAACGACAAGCTGCGCGCCCGCTCCCGCCGTATCGTCGCGCTCGCCACGGGCGCGGCGGACGACGAGATCGAGCGGGCCCTCGCCGCCACCGACGGCGAGGTGAAGCCCGCCATCCTGACGATCCTCGCCGACGTCGACGGCCCGACGGCCACCCGACTCCTGGAGGACTCCGGCGGCCATCTGCGCGCGGCGCTGGCGGCGGCGGGCCGCTGACCACGGATCAGGAGGGAAGCCGACCGTCCTCGTTGATCCTCCGCACCCGGGCCCGCAGTACCTCCGCCTGCGGCGCGGGCCCCGTCGACTCCGGCGGACAGTCCCACTCCCGGCCGCCCGCCACGGGCCGCAACTGCACCCGCCCACCGACGTGCCCCCGCACCTCCCCGAGCCGCCCGTCGCGTACGTCCACGACATGCGTACCGATCGCGGGCCGCTCCCCACGCAACACGGAGGCCAGCCGCTCGGCGGTACGGACGTTGCACCGCCCGAGCTCCACCAGCGCGAACGGCTCGTCGCTCGCGCCGGTCACCGGATCGACGCACAGGGACGGCAGTACGAGCCCGACGCCCACGAGGGCCTCCCGCAGGGTTTCCACGACTTCTTCGGTCGGCCGCACGGCCATCTACCTACCTCCACGCTGAGTTGGTGATTCACGACACAGCGTGTCCGGTACGCCTCTAACCTGGCCAGATACGACGACCCAACAACCTCGTCTGTCGGACAGGGAGCCGCCCATGCCCGGACCGAAGGATCTGGACCCGTCATCGTCTCCCCGCGCCTTACTGGGGGCCGAGTTGCGCCACGCACGCGAGAAGGCCGGGTGGAGCCAGGAGGACCTGGGTCAACGGCTGTTCAGCAGCGGCTCGTTCATCGGGCAACTGGAGGCGGGGACGCGGCGGATGCAGCCGGAGTACGCGCGGTTGTTGGATGAGGCGCTGGGGACGGAGGGATTCTTCCTGCGGAACTGCGGGGCGGCGGCCAAGTCGAACTATGAGAACCACTTCACGGAGGCGGCGGAGGCCGAGGCGCAGGCCACGGCGATCAGACAGTACGCGCCGCTCCTGATCCCCGGACTGCTCCAGACCCCCGCGTACGCACGGGCCGTAAACCGGGCGTACGACCCGACGGCGCCGGAGGAGACTGTCGAGGAGTGGACGGACGGCCGGATGGAGCGGATCCGACTGCTCGACAATCCAACAAAACCGGTGTTGTGGGTGGTACTTGACGAGGCAGCGCTGCGCCGCGAGACCGGAGGCCGGGCGGTCATGGCGGAGGCACTGCACCACATCGCCGGTCTGGCCCGCCGGAACCGGGCCATCGTGCAGGTACTGCCGCTCAGCGCGGGAGCGCACCCGGCGATGCAGGGCGCCCTGAAGCTGATGGAGTTCGAGGACGCACCTCCGCTGGTCTACTACGAGGGAGTCGGCACCGGAAGACTGGAGGACGACCCGGCCACAGTCGTCCAACAGAGGTTCAGGTTCGACCTCCTCGTCGCCTCCGCGCTCTCACGGGAGAAGTCCCTGGCCCTGATCGAGGCGTTGGCGCAGGATTACGCCCATGAGGAACATCCCTGACCACGACCTGAGCGCGGCCACCTGGCACAAGTCGAGCTACAGCCAAGGCGGCAGTGACTGCCTGGAAGTCACCCGCTGGCACAAGTCGACGTACAGCGGCGGACAAGGCGGCGACTGCCTGGAAGTCACCCACGACCACCTCCCCACCCTCATCCCGGTCCGCGACTCCAAGAACCCCTCCGGCCCGAAGCTCGCGTTCCGGCCGGAGGCCTGGGCGGCGTTCGTCGCGGCCCTCTGAAAAGCGCTGGTCGAACCGCCCCGAAGCTCAAGTCCCCAGCCCCGAGCCCTCTTTTCAAGGAATGGGTGGAGGGCCTCAACCCACCCACCCACCCGGCGTGTTGACTTGACGCATTCGACTTGCCACGCAGAGTCACGATCGTCTAGCGTGCCCGGATAACGAGACAGAACAGCCCCCGCCAGGTGCGGCAAACACCTGCGGGGGCTTGACCTACAAGATCGAAGGAAAAGTTCGATCCCATGGCTGACGCCAAGCTTAGTGCTGCCTTCCTGCCCGCGCACGCCCTCTCCCATCCCTCGGCCAATCCGGGGTACGGCAAACGCTCCGCCCCGGACCAACGCCCCCGCACCGCGCACGACTTCGCGCACCTTCCGCCCCGCGAAGCCGCCATCGCCGCGTACATCGACCGCCTCTCCGACGGCGCTGACATCTCCGTAAAGACGCTGGCCAAGCACCTCCCGTACGGACAGTGCGCGCTACGCACGGCCCTCAACCGTCTGCAAGGGGCAGGGCACTTGCGTCGAGGACGGGAACACCTGGCCGTGCCCGAGGGCGGCTCCCGTTGGATCACCCGATCGTGGTGGTCCCGTACCGCACGCGATGACGACTGGTGGGCGGGCTTCACGCGGGGTGACGTACCGCAGGAGCAGCCACCCGACTCACCCCGCCGAGCCACCCGCTCCCGCGCCCACATCCTCCTCGCCGCCCTCGGCCGTACGAACCCCGCGCTCTCCCTCTCCGAGTCCGACTGCGCGACCCTCGCCCCGCTGCTGACGGAGTGGTTCGCGCGGGGCGTCACGGACGACGCCGTCGTGCACGCCCTGACCTCCGGCCTGCCCACCCCGGTCCACCACCCGGCCGCCCTCATCCGCACGCGCCTGACCACGAAACTCCCACCCGAGCCCGCCCCGCCACCACGCCCACCGCTCCGCGTCCTGGAGTGCGCTGAATGTGGCGTGCCAGGTCGCCCCGAGGCGTTGCCGGGTGGCAGATGCGGCTCATGCCGGGGGCAGACCGCCCGCCCTCACGCCCCCCTTCCCGCCCCTGCTGTCCACTCCCACGCAGCCGGGATCCGCGCCGCGATCTCCCAGCGACGACAAGAAAGGACGCCCGTATGACGGCTCCCACGGTCCGACGAGATCCCTCCGGGGCACCATTGTGGAAAGGAGGCAACGCCATGACCCCTGACACCACTCAACGCCCCCAGATGTCTGTCGAGGAATTCGACGAACTCGTCCGTAGGGCTCCGACGGAGTTGCGGAACAGGCTGGAGTTCCTCGGCGGAAGGCTGTGCGTCCGGCACGGCCCGCTCGACGTCGACGAGTTCGAGGAGCTTGCCGCCGTGGCTCCCGAAACCGTGCGGCTGGAGTACATCAACGGAAAAGTAGAGGTCAAGGCGATGCCGGACGGCAACCACACGTCGATCTTCATGTGGCTGCTCCGCCAGTGCATGCAGCAACGCCCTGACCTTGACCTCGCACCGGAGCGCGGCGTCAAGGCCGAGGCCTACCGCAGGGGCCGCGCTCGCACGGACGGCTTCCTGGCACCCGTGGACCACTTCAGCGGTGACGGCGAGTGGTCCGAAACGGACGGCGCCCTCATGGCCGTAGAGATCACCTCGCACGACCGCGACACCGACCAACGCGACCGCATCGACAAGCCCATCGGCTATGCAGAGGCTGACATCCCCGTATACCTCCTGGTCGACCGCGACAACAACACCGTCACCGTGTTCAGCGAGCCGAAGGACGGCCGGTACCAGCAATCCCAGTCCTCCCCCTGGGGGACTACCGTGGCGATCCCGCACCCCGTAGGCATCACCCTGCACACCGAGAAGCTCAAGGACTACGCCGACTGATGAACCACGCCCAGCTCACCGCCCTAGGCCGCGCCCTGAGGGTCCTCGGAGAACACGGGGACGCCCTGACCGGCGACACCCCCGACACCAAGCTCCACGAGGTCAAGGCCGACATCAAGCGCGCCCTGGATCTGCTGGTCGACAGCGTCAGCGGCACCGCGCCCTCCACCCGGTGCCTGGAGCACCCCAACGGGCCGGTCGACGAGAACGCGCCCGACCTGTGTCTGCTGTGCGAGACCCGGCGGCGGGCGGCTCGGCGTTCCGAGATCAACGGGCCCGCACCCGCGCAGACCCCCGATGCCACGCCCTCCCGCTACGGCGTACGGGAGGACCGGCCGCAGCCCCAGCAGCGGTGGCTGCCGGAGCTGTGGAACGGACAGGTGTGGCAGCTGTGCGGAACCCCGCGCCGGGACCGGCACGAGGCCGAGCTGTACATCACCGCCCAGCGACGCGCACCCCGCGCCGCCATGGCCTACCGACTGGTGCACGAGTTCACCGACTACGAGGTACTGCGCGTCTGGGGCACCCCGGTACGCGTCGACATCGAGCCGCTCGGCAACCTCTGAGTCACGCTCACCCCACCAACGGCAGCGCCGCGAACTCGTACCCCTCCCACAGCCGCCGCGACTCCTCCGGGTACGCCCTGACCTGCGGCTGTGCGTCCAGCACCTGCACCAGCCGCGCCTCGGTGTCGTACGCGGGCCAGCCCGGGTCGCCGGTCCTCGCGAACGCCGTCCAGGACTGCCGGAAACGGGCCGACAGCGCCTCCGCCTCCGCCGTGACCTCCCCGGCGAACAGCAGCAGGCCGAGATCGGCGCCGAACGTGCCGAAGAGCAACGGGATGTCGAGGCCGTGGCAGGCACCCATGGCGCCTCCGATGGCAGGTGCCGACCAGGTCAGTTCGTAGACATGGGCCCGGCCGCCGCCCGCGACCTGCGCCTCGGCCAGATGGAGACTCGGCATGCCGAACAGCCAGTCGGTCAGGACGCGTTCGTAGAGCTCACCCGGCGAGGCGTCGGGGAACGCGGCACGGTACCGGTCCTCGCCCGACTCACCCGCCGAGCCTGCCGCACCCGCCGCACCCGCCGCACCCGCCGCACCCGCCGCACCCGCCGAGCCTGCCGCGCCCGGCGCGAACATCCGCAACGCCCCCCGCTCCTGCTCCTCCGTGATCTTCCCCAGCTGCCTGCCCATCGCCAGGAACAGCCGGAACTCGTCCCTGTTGTGGCCGACGACCAGTTCCACGTCCCGGGCCGCCCCGGCCTTCAGCGCCGCCCAGGGCGTGACCGGCAGGACCTCGCCGTCGACCACCGGGGAGAACGGGGTCACCGTGGGGGCGGCCTGGCCCCACCTGTCCACGTACTGGAGCATCTTCTCGGCCAGTGCCGCGCCCGCCGAGGTCAGCCGGCGCGGGTCGACCGCGGACAGGTCGGCGGCCGTCGGACGCAGGCCCGCCTCGGCGGCGATCGCCGTCGCGATGTCACGGGCCAGCTCCTCGGAGAAGTAGGTGCCCGGCACGCTCTGGGCGATGGCCCGCCGGAACAGTCCGGACGCGGCCGGCATCGCGAGCAGCGCCGCCACCGATCCGGCACCGGCCGACTCGCCGAAGACGGTCACCTGGCCGGGGTCGCCGCCGAACGCCGTGATGTTGTCCCGTACCCACTCCAGCGCGGCGACCTGGTCGAGCAGACCTCGGTTGGCGGGCGCCCCCTCGATGCGGGCGAAGCCCTCGATGCCGACGCGGTAGTTGAGGGTGACGACCACGACATCGCCGTCCCGCGCGATGCGGTGGGCGTCGTAGCCGGGGCTGCCGGTGTGGCCGAGCTTGTAGGCGCCGCCGTAGATCCACACCATGACCGGGCGGTGGGCGGCCGGATCCGGGTCGGGCGTCCAGACGTTGACCGTGAGCCAGTCGTCGCCCAGGGGCACCTTCGGCCCGACGCCTTCGCCGAGGCCCCCGGCGTCCTGCGGGGGCGGCGGGCCGAAGGCGTACGCGTCCCGGGTGCCGTCCCACGCCTCGGCCGGGCGCGGCGCCTGGAACCGTGCCTCGCCGACCGGCGGGGCGGCGAACGGGATGCCGCGGAAGACGGTCAGCCCGTCCTCCGGGCGCCCGCGCACCGCACCCCCCGCGGTGCGGACCTCTGGGTTTCGGGCCTCGGTTGTCGTCACGGTGGGCGCTCCTCGCCGTCAGGTCGATGGTTGCTCACCGGAATCATTGCCGTCGCCCATGACTTTGTCACCCAGGCCCCAGGCTCCGCGCCGGAGTCGGGGTGGCTCAGCTGAGCGTCGCCAGCGCCGCCGCGTCGTAGGGCTTCAGCTCGTCGAAGCGGTCGGCGAGGACCTTCGCGGCCCACTCGGGGTCCTGGAGCAGGGCGCGGCCCACGGCGATCAGGTCGAACTCGTCGGACTCCAGGCGGTCGAGGAGGTCGTCGATGCCCCTCAGCGGAGCGCCCTCGCCCTGGAAGCCCTTGTGGAAGTCGCCGTCGAGGCCGACCGAGCCGACGGTGATGGCGGGCTTGCCGGTGAGCTTCTTGGTCCAGCCGGCCAGGTTGAGGTCCGAGCCGTCGAACTCGGGGAGCCAGTAGCGGCGGGTGGAGGCGTGGAAGGCGTCGACGCCGGCCGCGGCGAGCGGGGCGAGGATGGCCTCCAGCGCCTCGGGGGTCTCGGCGAGGCGCGCCCGGTACACGTCCTGCTTCCACTGGGAGTAGCGGAAGATGATCGGGAACTCGGGCGAGACGGTCTCGCGGACCGCCGCCACGATCTCCTCGGCGAACTTCGCCCGGGCCAGCGGGTCACCGCCGTAGGCGTCCGTACGGCGGTTGGTGCCCGCCCACAGGAACTGGTCGATGAGGTAGCCGTGGGCGCCGTGCAGTTCCACGCCGTCGAAGCCGATCCGCTCGGCGGCGGCCGCGGCCTCGGCGAACGCGCCGATGACATCGTCGAGGTCCCGCTGCGTCATCGCCTTGCCGGTGACGTCGTCGGCGCCGAGGCGCAGTCCGGAGGGGCCGACGGCGGGGGCGTCCGCGTAGGGCGGCTGGCCCTGCTCGCGCACCATGCCGATGTGCCACAGCTGCGGGACGATCGTGCCGCCCGCCGCGTGCACCGCCTCGGCGACCTTCGCCCAGCCCGCGAGCTGCTCCTCGCCGTGGAAGCGCGGGATGCTGTCGCTCGATCCGGCCGACGCGTGACCGACGTACGTGCCCTCGGTGACGATCAGGCCGACGCCCGCGGCGGCCCGGCGCGCGTAGTACGACGCCACGTCCGCGCCCGGGATGCCGCCCGGGGAGAATGCCCGGGTCATCGGAGCCATCGCGATGCGGTTGGGGACGGTCAGGCCGTTGAGGGAAACAGGCCGGGACAGGACTTCGGCCGCGCGAGAGGCGGAGGCGGCGACGGTCACGTGGGGGCTCCTCGGGGTGGACCGGGTGGTATGTGCATGCGCATATACAGCGCGTAGGCGTCAACCACCACACCCGCCCCGGCATTCCGCCCGCGTTGTGACCCCGAACACGCCCGAGGGCGGCACCCCCTGTCTCCAGGGAGTGCCGCCCTCGGTCAAGGACGGTTGATCAACCCTCAGGTCGATCAGAAGTCCATGTCACCGCCCGGCATGCCGCCGCCGGCCGGGGCAGCGCCCGCCTTCTCCGGCTTGTCGGCGATGACGGCCTCGGTGGTGAGGAAGAGCGCGGCGATGGAGGCGGCGTTCTGCAGCGCGGAACGGGTCACCTTCGCCGGGTCGATGATGCCTTCGGCGATCATGTCGACGTACTCACCGGTCGCGGCGTTCAGGCCGTGACCGACGGGCAGGTTGCGCACCTTCTCGACGATGACGCCACCCTCGAGACCACCGTTGACGGCGATCTGCTTGAGCGGGGCCTCCAGGGCCAGCTTCACGGCGTTGGCGCCGGTCAGCTCGTCACCCTCAAGGTCCAGCTTCTCGAAGACCGAGGAGGCCTGCAGCAGGGCCACGCCACCACCGGCGACGATGCCCTCTTCGACGGCCGCCTTCGCGTTGCGAACGGCGTCCTCGATGCGGTGCTTGCGCTCCTTGAGCTCCACCTCGGTGGCGGCGCCGGCCTTGATGACCGCGACACCGCCGGCGAGCTTCGCCAGGCGCTCCTGCAGCTTCTCGCGGTCGTAGTCCGAGTCGCTGTTCTCGATCTCGGCGCGGATCTGGTTGACCCGGCCCTGGACCTGGTCGGAGGAGCCGGCACCGTCGACGATGGTGGTCTCGTCCTTGGTGATGACGACCTTGCGGGCCTTGCCCAGGAGGTCGATGGAGGTGTTCTCGAGCTTGAGACCGACCTCCTCGGAGATGACCTCGCCGCCGGTGAGGATGGCGATGTCGTTCAGCATCGCCTTGCGGCGGTCGCCGAAGCCCGGGGCCTTGACGGCGACGGACTTGAAGGTGCCACGGATCTTGTTGACGACCAGGGTCGACAGGGCCTCGCCCTCGACGTCCTCGGCGATGATCAGCAGCGGCTTGCCCGACTGCATGACCTTCTCCAGGAGCGGCAGCAGGTCCTTGACCGAGCCGATCTTGGAGTTGGCGATCAGGATGTACGGGTCGTCGAGCGACGCCTCCATACGCTCCATGTCGGTGGCGAAGTACGCCGAGATGTAGCCCTTGTCGAAGCGCATACCCTCGGTGAGCTCGAGCTCCAGACCGAAGGTCTGGGACTCCTCGACGGTGATGACGCCTTCCTTGCCGACCTTGTCCATGGCCTCGGCGATGAGCTCGCCGATCTGGGTGTCGGCGGCGGAGATGGAGGCCGTGGAGGCGATCTGCTCCTTGGTCTCGACATCCTTGGCCTGCTCGAGCAGGGCACCGGAGACGGCCTCGACGGCCTTCTCGATACCGCGCTTGAGGGCCATCGGGTTGGCGCCGGCGGCTACGTTGCGCAGGCCTTCCTTGACGAGGGCCTGGGCGAGAACGGTCGCCGTGGTCGTACCGTCACCAGCGACGTCGTCCGTCTTCTTGGCGACTTCCTTGACCAGCTCGGCGCCGATCTTCTCGTACGGGTCCTCGAGCTCGATCTCCTTGGCGATGGAAACACCATCGTTGGTGATCGTGGGGGCGCCCCACTTCTTCTCGAGGACGACGTTGCGACCCTTGGGGCCGAGCGTCACCTTGACGGCGTCCGCGAGCTGGTTCATGCCGCGCTCGAGGCCGCGCCGTGCCTCCTCGTCGAACGCGATGATCTTGGCCATGTGAAGTGGTCCCTCCAGGACTGGGGGTGATTCCTTCGGACCGCGCCCGCGCCCGCGACGGACGGCTCGCATGCCTCGTGGTTCCTTGCCCCACCTGGCCTGCGGGCCTCACCGACTCGGTCCTTCTTGTCACTCTCACCTTCAGAGTGCTAACGCCAATGATTAGCACTCGCCCATGCCGAGTGCAAGCGCCTCGGAGGGATCCGCAGGTGAACAGCGTCCCGTCGCCGCGCCCCTGGCACGGCCGCCGTGCCCCCGGGACACCTCGGGGGCACGTGCCCCGGACACATCGCTCGCACCCCTCGCACCCCGGACACACCGAAGGGCCCACACCCCGTGAGAGGTGCGAGCCCTTCGAAGAAGAACAGAAGAACGTCGCTGCTTTACCCGGCGCGATTCAGCCGGTCGCCAGACGAACCATGTCCGCCTGCGGCCCCTTCTGACCCTGCGAGATCTCGAAATCGACCCGCTGCCCCTCTTCCAGGGTGCGGTACCCGTCCATCTGGATGGCGCTGTAGTGGACGAAAACATCCGCACCACCGTCGACCGCGATGAAGCCGTACCCCTTCTCCGCGTTGAACCACTTGACGGTGCCCTGAGCCATGCCTAACTCCCCTATTACTGGCCCTTGCACAGACCCACACTTCATGGATCCGGGTCAGACCTCACCCCCCACATGATTGGGGGCGTGCGCCGGAACGCGTCGACCGCGGCCGAATGTATCTGCCCAACTGCCGTCTGCAACAGGTCAATCGGACGAGAATTCAGGACGCACGCGATCCGGAATGTGGTGAGAATTCGCCCGAATTCAGGGCAAGTCGGGCCACACAAAGAGCACAAAAGCCACGAAAGAGGCGCACACTTTGGCTACATCTTGTCGGGCGTAAGGCAGAAACAAGGGCTGCCGACCTGTGATGGGGCAGCGCGTTCCCCAACTGTACCGCGCTCAACCACATTGAATTGCCCCCTCCGCTTCTCTCACGGAGGGGGCAATTCGATGAACGCTCGGTAACTGATGTTACCGAAGGTAATGATCAGCCGCCGGCGACGGCCGGAATGATGGAGACACCGGCGCCGTCCGGGGTCGCCGTCTCCAGACCCTGCTCGAAGCGGACGTCGTCGTCGTTCACGTACACGTTGACGAACCGGCGCAGCTTGCCCTGGTCGTCGAGAACGCGCGCGGCGATGCCGGTGTGGTTCTTCTCCAGGTCGGCGATGACCTCGCCGAGGGTGCCCCCCTCGGCGGCGACCTCGGCCTTGCCGCCGGTGTAGGTGCGCAGGATGGTGGGGATGCGGACGTTGACGCTCATGCTGATGACCTCCGGTCAGGTTCGGCGCCCCCGACAGGGGCGCGGGGAACTGCGCGACCAGCCCCCACGGGCCCGCAGACGAAACGAATTAGACGAGTCCAGCCTCACGGAACGACTCAAGGTTGGGACGAATCGTCGCAGTCAGCCCCGTGCCGGCCACCGCATCCAACGTCTTGAGACCATCACCAGTGTTCAGAACCACCGTGGTCTTCGTCGGGTCGAGAAGACCGTTCTCGATCAGCTTCTTCGCCACCCCAACGGTCACCCCACCGGCGGTCTCCGCGAAGATCCCCTCGGTCCGCGCCAGCAGCTTGATCGCGTCGACGATCTGCTCGTCGTCCACGTCCTCCACCGCGCCGCCGGTGCGACGGGCGATGTCGAGCACGTAGGGGCCGTCGGCCGGGTTGCCGATCGCCAGCGACTTGGCGATGGTGTTCGGCTTCTGCGGCCGGACCACGTCCTGCCCGGCCTTGTAGGCGACGGACACCGGCGAGCAGCCCTCGGCCTGCGCACCGAAGATCTTGTACGGCTTGTCCTCGACGAGCCCGAGCTTGATCAGCTCCTGCAGACCCTTGTCGATCTTCGTGAGCTGCGAGCCGGAGGCGATCGGTACGACCAGCTGGTCCGGGAGCTGCCAGCCGAGCTGCTCGCAGATCTCGTACGCCAGCGTCTTGGAGCCCTCGGCGTAGTACGGCCGCAGGTTGACGTTGACGAAGCCCCAGCCCTCGCCGGCAGGGTCGCCGATCAGCTCGGAGCAGAAACGATTCACGTCGTCGTAGTTGCCCTCGATGCCGACGAGCTCACCGCCGTAGACCGCGGCCATGACGACCTTGCCCTGCTCCAGGTCGTGCGGGATGAACACGCAGGAACGGAAGCCGGCCCGGGCCGCGGCGGCGCCCACCGCACCGGCGAGGTTGCCGGTGGAGGAGCAGGAGAGGGTGGTGAAGCCGAAGACGCGGGCGGCCTCGATGGCCTGGGCGACGACCCGGTCCTTGAAGGAGTGTGTCGGGTTGCCGGAGTCGTCCTTGACGAAGAGCTTGCCGGCGTCGACGCCCAGCTCACGGGCCAGATTGTCGGCCTTGACGAGCTTGGTCCAGCCGGGGTTGATGTTGGGCTTGTCCGCCACGTCCGCCGGGACGGGCAGCAGCGGGGCGTAACGCCAGATGTTCGCGGGTCCCGCCTCGATCTGCTTGCGGAGCTCCTCGGCGTCGTAGGCGGAGAAGTCGTAAGCGATCTCGAGCGGGCCGAAACACTCCTCGCACGCGAAGACCGGGCCGAGGGGCACGCGGTGACCGCATTCGCGGCAGCTCAGCGCGGCGGCGGGGCCGAGGTCTACGGTGTTCGTGGTGCTTGCAGCAGTCTGCACAGCCATGGAGGCGAGGCCCTTTCTCCTCATCTTCCCCACGACGCACTTCGCCGTGAGACGGATTTGGCACCTTCCCTAGTCGGGAGCCTCGCTGGTGACGAGAACCGACTGGAGGGTTGCCGGGGCTTCAACGGGCCGTATCCCTCTGCCCCTCTGGATGAGCGGTATGAAGTTGTTGATCGGTGAAACGAGTCGACGACCCGCGACATGCGATGGTCATCAGCCTTGTCCAAGACTGTAACCGAAGGCCAGGACAGTTGAGACAGCCGTCCGAACCGCGAGACGGATCCCTTGTCCCGTACGGGATTATGGATCGCAGCTCGCCGAGAGAACGCAGAGGAGCCGCGCACTGTGCTGAACGAAGTCGAGCGCTGGCTGAGCACCCGCTCCTGGTCGAAGACCGATCGCCCGCTCCACAAGATCATGGCAGCGAAACGCGCCACGGGCCAGTCGGTGAGCGTGGTGCTGCCGGCACTGAACGAGGAGGAGACGGTCGGTGACATCGTCGCCGTGATCCGTCATGACCTCATGCGGCAGGTCCCGCTCGTCGACGAGATCGTCGTCGTGGACTCGGGATCGACCGACCGCACGTCCGAGGTGGCCGCCGCGGCCGGGGCGAGGGTCGTCCACCGCGACGACATACTGCCCCGCGTCCCGACCGTCCCCGGCAAGGGCGAGGTGCTGTGGCGCTCGCTCCTGGTCACCGGCGGCGACATCGTGTGCTTCATCGACGCGGACCTGAAGGAGTTCTCCTCCGACTTCGTCTCCGGGATCGTGGGCCCGCTGCTCACCGACCCCGGGGTCGACCTGGTCAAGGGCATGTACGACCGTCCGCTGGGCGGCGCGGCCGGCCAGGGTGGCCGGGTCACCGAACTGATGGCCCGCCCGCTGCTGAACATGCACTGGCCGCAGCTGGCCGGATTCGTACAGCCGCTGGGCGGCGAGTACGCGGCCCGGCGCTCCCTCCTCGAACAGCTGCCGTTCCCCGTCGGGTACGGCGTCGAGCTGGGGATGCTGGTCGACGCCCTGCACCTGGTGGGCCTCGACGCCCTCGCCCAGGTCGACGTCGGCGTGCGCCTGCACCGTCACCAGGACGGACAGGCGCTGGGCCGGATGTCCGCCGCGATCTACCGCACGGCCCAGCTCCGGCTGGCCCGCGGCCACCTCATCCGGCCCGCCCTCACCCAGTTCGAACGGAGCGGGAACGGCTTCGAGCCACGCACCTACTCGGTGGACACGGAGGAGCGTCCGCCGATGGCGGAGATCGCGGAGTACGCGGCACGGAAGGTCGCCTGATGCGGGTGTACGCCGGTGTATGTCGTGTGACGCGGGTCCGTGGCGAACGTCATCCGTACGTTTGAGCGTTTCCGGGGCGGGCTAGGTTGAGGCGTATGTCCTCCACCCACGGTGCTGCTCAGGTCCTGGTCGCGTCCAACCGCGGCCCGGTTTCGTACGAGGTGCGCGAGGACGGCTCGCTGCACGCCAAACGGGGTGGCGGCGGGCTGGTCTCGGGGCTGTCCGCGATCGGGTCGGACGCGGGGTCCCTGTGGGTGTGCTCGGCGCTGGGTGACGGCGACCGGGAGGCCGTGCGGCGCGGGGTCGGCGAGGACGGCGTGCGGATGCTGGACATCCCGGCGGACGTGCACGCCGACGCGTACAACGGCATCGCCAACTCGGTGCTGTGGTTCGTCCACCACATGCTGTACCAGACCCCGCTGGAGCCGGTCTTCGACGCGGAGTTCCGGCGGCAGTGGGCGTCGTACGAGACGTACAACCGGGCCTTCGCCGAGGCGCTGGCCGAGGAGGCGGCGCAGGGGGCGTCGGTCGTGGTCCAGGACTACCACCTGACCCTGGTCCCGGGGCTGCTCCGGGAACTGCGCCCGGATCTTCGGATCGGCCACTTCTCGCACACGCCGTGGGCGCCGCCGGAGTACTTCCGGATGCTGCCGGACGACATCGGGCAGCAGGTCCTGCGGGGCATGCTGGGCGCCGACCGGCTGGGCTTCTTGACCCACCGCTGGGCGGACGCGTTCACCGCGTGCGCCGAGGAGTTCGCCGGGGGGCTCGGGAGTACGCGAATCGGTGTGCACGGTCTCGGCGCGGACGCGGACTTCCTGCGGAAGCGGGCGCACGAGGCGGACGTCGACGAACGGATGACGGCGCTGCGGGCCGAGATCGGCGAGGGCCGCAGGACCATCGTCCGGGTCGACCGCACCGAGCTGTCGAAGAACATCGTGCGGGGGCTGCTGGCGTACCGGCAGCTGCTTGACGACCACCCGGAGTGGCGCGAGCGGGTGGCGCACGTGGCGTTCGCGTACCCCTCGCGGCAGGACCTCGCGGTGTACCGGGACTACACGGCCGCCGTGCAGCGTCTGGCCGATGAGATCAACTCCCGATACGGGACGCCGGGTTGGACCCCTGTCGTGCTGCACGTCAAGGACGACTTCGCCCGCTCGCTCGCGGCCTACCGGCTGGCCGACGTGGCCCTGGTGAACCCCATCCGGGACGGCATGAACCTCGTCGCCAAGGAGATTCCGGTCGTCTCCGACGAGGGCTGCGTGCTGGTGCTGTCGCGGGAGGCGGGGGCGTACGAGGAGTTGGGGGACGACGCGATCGCGGTGAACCCGTACGACGTGGTGGCGACGGCGCGGGCCCTGCACGAGGCGCTCACCGTGTCGCCCGGCGAACGGGCCGAGCGCACGAAGCGGCTCGCCGCGGCGGCCACCGCGCTGCCCCCGGCCCAGTGGTTCCTGGACCAGTTGCACGCGCTCGAAGCCTAGCTAGTCCAGCTGAGCCGCCAGCCCCTTCAGCAGCCGCACGACACCCGCCGGCCCGTCCACCACCAGGTCCGCCCGCTCCCTCAGCTCGGTCACCTCGTCGCTGCCGCTGCACACCAGCAGGCCGGGGGTGCCGTCGGAGCGGAGTTTGTCGACCGCGGCGAAGGCGGGGAGGTCGCCCAGGTCGTCGCCGGCGTAGAGGACGGACTCGGCGGAGATCTCGCGGGCGTATTCGAGGAGGGCGACGCCCTTGTCCATGCCGGGCGGGCGGAGTTCCAGGACCATCCGGCCGGGTTCGACGATCAGTCCGTGCCGGGTGGCCAGCTCGGTGAGCGGCGCGCGCAGGGCCTCGAAGGCGGCCTGGGGGTCAAGGGCCCGGCGGGTGTGGACGGCGAGCGCGCGGCCCTTCTCCTCTATCCAGGTGCCCTGCCAGGCGTCGATCCGGTCGAGGAAGCCGGGCAGTTCGGCGCGGGCGGCGGCGACGCCGGGGTGCGCGGCGGGGGCGTTGACGGTGCCGGTGACGGCGTCCCAGCGTTCGGCGCCGTAGTGGCCGAGGACGACGAGGTGTTCCAGACCGGGGACGCCCGCGAAGCCGCCGTGGCGCACCGCGACGCCGGCCGGGCGGCCGGTGACCACGGCGACGGCGGCGACCTTCGGCGCGAGGGCGGCGAGCGCGGGCACCGCGTCGGGGTGCGCCCGGGCCTGCTCGGGGTCCGCCACGATCGGTGCGAGTGTCCCGTCGAAGTCGAGCGCGATCACCGCGCGGGCGGGGCGCGCGAGAATGGCGTCGAGCCCGTCGCGGCCGGCGGGAGTCGCCGGCGTCGGCAGAGGGTCAGTGGCGTGCGGGTCCGTGGATTCCGTGTGGCTGCCCATGAACCGACCTTATCCGCGAACGGCGCGCGCACTCTCGGCACACCTCAGGCTTTTTCGTCCAGAATCTCGACCCACCGGGTCGGGCGGTGGGGGCACGGGCCGGGGGGCTGGGGGCGGGGCGCCCCCAGACGTCCCTGGACATCAGCGACCTGGGCTCCGTCTACCTCGGCGGCACCACCCCGAGCACGCTCGTGCGTGCCGGACACATCCGGGCCCACCGCCCAGGCGCGGCCGCCCTCGCTGACGCACTCTTCCGTGCCGAGCGCTCCCCGCACTGCCTGCACTGGTTCTGACCTCGTTCGCGCAGGGTGCAGCCCTGGACGAGCGGCGTGCGGCGACGGCGGCCCGGGCTGGTGGGGAAGGCCGCGTCGGACCTCGTCACCGTGCGGTGGTGAGGGAGGTCAGGACTCGACCGGGGTGCCGGGGGTCATGTCGTACGCCTTCTGCAGCAGGTCGGGACGGTGTCCGTCGTTGAGCTGCCGGTCCCACTGAGCGTCGACCTGTTCGCGGGCCTGCGGCTCCAGCTCGGCAGGGAGCAGGTGCCGGTAGCGGCGGTCCTCGCCCAGCAGGACCTTGACGGTCTGCCGGTAGACCGGTTCGGGGTCGTACTGCTCGTGCGGGAAGGCGAGTTCCGTGTAGTCGTAGAGGCGGTCGGCGGGGTTGTCACGCCATTCCTTCCACGTCTCGAACATCGTGTCGTTGAACCCGGTGAGGAAGGGGCCCGGGTTGATCGTGGCCACCGTGACACCGAACTCCGCGAGTTCTTGGTCCAGAGCGTCGGCGAACGCCTCCACCGCGTGCTTGGAGCCCGCGTAGGCGCCGGTGAACGGGTCGACGGTGAGGCCGGCGACCGAGGACATGAACACGATGCGCCCGCTGCGGCGGGCCGCCATCTGCCGGGCGATGCCCTGGGTGAGCAGGACGGGGCCGAAGACGTTCACCTCGAACTGGCGGCGCAGCCGCTCCTCGGGGATGTCGGCGGTGGCGCCGCCTTCGGAGACGCCGGCGTTGTTGAGGAGGACCTCGACGTCCCACGTCCAGGCGTTCTCCCGGTCGCCGGGGTCGGTCACGTCCAGCTTCTCGACCCGCAGTTCGACGCCTCGCTCGCGGGCTTCGGCGCGCAGGACGCTGAGCTGGGCGATGATCTCCACGCCCGCGATCACCTCGTGCCCGGCTGCGGCGAGCCGCAGCGCGACCTCCTTGCCGAAGCCGCTGCCCGCACCGGTGATGAGAATCGGTCCCGCCATGTCGTCGCACCTTTCCCCTGCTGGTGTCCGGCCTTCCCGGACCACGGATGCCTTTGGCCTACGCGTACCCGACGCGGGCCCTCCTACCAGGCTGTGGTTGCGGGGAGCGCGGGGCGACGTCCTCGTCGCGGATCTCGAGGCCCTCGGCGCGGAGCTGGTCGACGGCGGCGTCGATGTACCGCGCGGTACAGGCATTGCGGCATTACGGCATTGCGGCATTGCGGCTTTGCGGCTTTGCGGCATTGAGGGCCAGGTCGAGGGCCCCGAGTTGGTCCTCCATGAGACCGACCTTCGCCGGCCCACCGCTCACCGCTCAGCGCGCCGAGCGTCCCGTACCCTCCGCAGCCGGTTCACCGTCACCGGGTCGTACGCCAGCGCCCGCTCGTCGTCCAGCAGGGCGTTGAGCAACTGGAAGTACCGCACGGGCGCCAGCCCCAGCTCCTCCCGTATCGCCCGCTCCTTCGCTCCGGGCCCGCTGAAGCCCCGCCGTTCCAGCGCGAGGATGTCCCGCTCCCGGCGGTCGAGCCGCTGCTGCTCCTGGTCCATGCCCGGCACGCTAGCCGCCGCCACCGACAGCGACCAGCGTGCACCGTGTCCGGTCGGCTATTCCGCGCTCTGTGCGGTGGTCGCCGCCGCCTGGAGCTGGTTCAGGACCGTCGACGGGTTGCCGTTCGGGGCGACGGCCCGGCCGATCCGCCGCTTGATGTCCGCGCTGACCTGTGCCCAGGAGGTCTGACCGGCGGGGTACAGCTCGGAGACGGGCAGCTCGTCCAGGAAGGGCTTGAGGGCGGCGTCCTGCTTCGCCCCGCTCATGACCTGGGACGCGGACGAGGTCACGGGCAGCAGGTCGTACTCCCGCGAGAAGTCGAGGACGTTCTTCTCGTCGTACACGAAGTCGAGGAAGTCGCCGATCTGCTCGGCGTGGCCGTTCTTCTTGAACGCGGTCATCCAGTCGGAGACGCCCATCGACACCTCGCTGGGCCCGTCCGCGCCGGGCATGGGCACCATGCCGAACTTCACGCCCTTTTTGTCGGCCATCTTCATCAGCGAGGGATGTCCGTTGAGCATGCCGACCTTGCCGTTGGTGAACGCGGTGAACGCGGCGGCGCGGTTGAGCTCGGCGGGGGCGACCGGCCCGGTCAGGCCCTTGTCGACGAGGTCGTTCTTGAGCCAGGTGAAGGTCTTGACGTTCTCCCGGGAGTCGAGGGCGTAGCCGCCGCTCTCGGCGGTGTACCCGCCCCCGCCGCTGAGCAGCCACTGCATGGTCTCGGCCTGCGCCTCCTCCGGGCCGAGGGGCAGCGCGTACGGGTACTTCACGCCCCGCGCCTTCAGTGCCTCGGCGTCGGCGGCGAGCTCGTCCCAGGTGGTGGGCGCGCTGAGGCCCGCCTTGGAGAAGAGGGTCTTGTTGTAGAAGAGCACGCGGGTGGAGGCGGCGAACGGGATGCCGTACTGCACGCCGTTGACCTGGCCGGCCCGGCCGAGCTGGGAGACGAAGTCGGCCTGGGTGGAGATGGAGAGCAGGTCGTCGGCCGAGTAGAGGAGGTTCCTGGCCGCGTAGTCGGCGTACGAGCCGATCTGCGCCATGTCCGGCGGGTCACCGGCGGCGACCATCTTCTTGACCTTGCTGTCGATGTCGTTCCAGGAGTACACGGTGACGTCGACCTTCACGCCCTCGTGCTTCGCTTCGTACTCCTTGACGAGCGCGTCCCAGTACTTCTGGGAGCTGTTCGCCGAGGCGTCGCCGTAGTCGGCCGCCACCAGCTTCAGGGTCACCTCGTCGGAGCCCCCGGTGAGGCCGCAGCCACCCAGGACCGCCGTCATACCCAGCGCGGACACCACCGCGATCGTTCCCGTCCTACCCCGCCGCCGCTGCACTGCCAACCGCCCCATGATCACTGATCGAAACTTTCGAAAGGTCCTACATATTAACTGGATAGGTCTACACCACGTAAGTGGACTAGACCTCTCGCGGGTCCGCGGGCCACACTGGTCCCCGTGAGACATGCCATCGCCCTCGACGTGGGCGGCACCGGAATGAAGGCCGCCCTGGTCGGGCCGGCGGGCGAGCTGCTGCACCGCGCCCGCCGTACCACCGGGCGCGAGCGCGGGCCGGACGCGGTCGTCGAGGGGATCCTCGACTTCGCCGCCGAGCTGCGCGCGCACGGCGCCCGGCACCTCGGCGAGCCCGCGGCCGCGGCCGGCGTCGCCGTCCCCGGGATCGTCGACGAGGAGCGGGGCCTGGCCGCCTACTCGGCCAACCTGGGCTGGCGGGACGTACCGCTGCGCGAGCTGCTCGCCCGCCGGCTGGGTGTCCCGGTCGCCCTCGGCCACGACGTGCGCACCGGCGGCCTGGCGGAGGGCCGGATCGGTGCGGGCCGGGGCGCCGATCGCTTCCTGTTCGTGCCGCTGGGCACCGGCATCGCGGGTGCCATCGGCATCGGCGGCCGGGTCGAGGCGGGCGCGCACGGCTTCGCGGGCGAGATCGGCCACATCGTCGTACGGCCCGGCGGGACGGCCTGTCCGTGCGGGCAGCGCGGCTGTCTGGAGCGGTACGCGTCCGCGGCGGCCGTCAGCGAGGCGTGGGCGGCGGCCTCGGGAGACCCGGAGGCGGACGCGGCCGACTGCGCGAAGTCCGTCGTGTCCGGTGACCCGAACGCCGTACGAGTCTGGCAGGACGCCGTCGACGCGCTCGCCGACGGCCTGGTCACCGCCCTCACCCTGCTGGACCCACGCACCCTGATCATCGGTGGCGGGCTGGCCGAGGCGGGGGAAACCTTGTTCACACCACTACGCGACGCCGTCCGGCGGCGGGTCACCTTCCAGAAACTGCCGACGATCGTCCCGGCGGCCCTGGGAGACAGCGCCGGCTGCCTCGGCGCGGGCCTACTGGCCTGGGACCTGCTCGACACCACACCTACGACGCCGGAGGAGCCCACGTGACGGCCACCCCCCTAGGGGCGCGGGGAACTGCGCGACCAGCCACAACGCACCCGCAGCCCGCAACGGCCGAAGCACCCACGATCCTCGTCGGCGCCAACGTGGTCATGCCGTCCGGAACCGTCGAAAACGGTCGACTGGTCGTCGCGGGCGCCCGCATCACCAGCAACACCCCAAAAAACGCCCACGTCATCGACGTAAGCACCCACTGGCTGGTGCCCGGCTTCGTGGACATCCACAACCACGGCGGCGGCGGAGCCTCGTTCACCTCCGGGACCGTCGACGAGGTCCTCAAGGGCATCCACACCCACCGGCTGCACGGCACCACCACCCTCGTCGCCTCGACGGTCACCGTCGACATGGACTTCCTGGCCCAGCGGGCCGGCCTGCTGTCCGAGCTGGCCGAGCAGGGCGAGATCGCCGGGATCCACTTCGAGGGACCGTTCATCTCCCCGTGCCGCAAGGGCGCGCACTCCGAGGCGCTGCTGCGGGACCCGGACCCGGCGGCGGTGCGCAAGCTGGTCGACGCGGCGCGGGGCCGGGCGAAGATGGTCACCCTCGCCACCGAACTGCCCGGCGGCATCGACTCCGTACGGCTGCTCGCGGAGCACGGCGTGATCGCGGCGATCGGGCACACGGACGCGACGTACGAGCAGACGCTGGCGGCGATCGACGCGGGCGCGACGGTGGCGACCCACCTCTTCAACGCGATGCCGACGCTCGGCCACCGCGACCCCGGCCCCGTCGCGGCCCTGCTGGAGGACGAGCGCGTCACCGTCGAGCTGATCAACGACGGCACGCATCTCCACCCCGCCGCCCTTGAACTGGCGTTCCACCGCGCGGGCGCGGACCGGGTCGCGTTCATCACGGACGCGATGGACGCGGCCGGCTTCGGCGACGGCCGCTACCGGCTCGGCCCCCTGGAGGTCGAGGTCGCCGACGGTGTGGCCCGACTGGTGGAGGGCGGCTCGATCGCGGGCTCCACCCTCACCCAGGACCGCGCCTTCCAGCGGGCGGTGACGGTCGACCGGCTGCCGGTGGAGGCCGTGGTCGCGGCCCTCTCCGCCAACCCGGCCCGGCTGCTCGGCATGGACGACCGCATCGGCTCCCTGGAACCGGGCAAGGACGCCGACCTGGTCCTGCTCGACGCCGACTTCGGTCTCAAGGGCGTCATGCGCCGGGGTGAATGGGTGGTCGATCCCCAACTGGGGTGATGTGTCCCGCTGTTGAGGACGACGGTGGTCCTGCGAAACTGGGACGACCGTCGTCCGTTTGGCATGATCGACTCTCCGCACAGCCAGACGGGAGGGAGGTCGGTCCAGTGATCCTCACAGTCACGCTGAACACGGCTCTCGACATCACCTATCGCGTACGTTCCCTGCGCCCGCACACCTCCCACCGGGTCACCGAGGTGACCGAACGGCCGGGCGGCAAGGGTGTGAACGTGGCCCGGGTGCTCGCCGCCCTCGGACACGAGGTGACGGTCACCGGCTTCGTCGGCGGCGCCACCGGGCGTTCCGTACAGGAGAAGCTCGCCGTCGTGCCGGGGCTGGTGGACGCCCTGGTCCCGGTCGGCGACCCGACCCGGCGCACGATCGCCGTCGTGGACGAGCTGAGCGGCGACACCACCCAGCTCAACGAGCCCGGCCCCACGGTCACGCCCACTCAATGGCAGGCCTTCCAGGAGGCGTACGAGGTCCTCGTCCCGTCCGTGCACGCGGTGGCCCTGTGCGGCAGTCTGCCGCCGGGCGTGCCGGTGGGGGCGTACGCGGGACTCGTACGGACCGCGAAGGCGGCCGCTGTTCCCGTCCTCCTCGACACCAGCGGCGAGGCACTGCGCCGGGGAGTGGCCGCCCGTCCCGACCTGGTGAAGCCGAACGCCGGCGAACTGGCCGAACTCACCGGATCCCACGAGCCGTTGCGCGCCGCCCAGAACGCGCGGCGACGCGGCGCCCGGGCCGTGGTCGCGTCTCTCGGCGCGGAGGGCCTGCTCGCGGTGACGCCCGAGGGCCATTGGCGCGCCACCCCGCCCGCCCGCGTCCACGGCAACCCCACGGGCGCCGGCGACTCGGCGGTCGCGGGCCTGCTGTCGGGACTCGTGGAGGGACTGCCCTGGCCGGACCGGCTGGCCCGAGCGGTCGCGCTGTCGGCGGCGACGGTCCTGGCACCGGTGGCGGGCGAGTTCGACCGGGCGGCGTACGAGGAGCTGGTGGGGCGGGTCGCGGTGACGGCGGAGGTCAGCGCGGCGTGAGCGGCTCCGGGGCTATTCGACCCAGCCCTTCACGAGCCACAGCTGGTCCACGAGGGCATCGCACTGGTCGCCCTGTTCGCAGGACACCTTGAAGGTGTTGGTGCCCTTGTTGAGCTGGACGTAGTTGTAGGTCTGCGTCCAGCCCTTCGCGTAGTCGCCCTCGGGGGCATTCGCGTAGTTCTTCAATTTGACCGGCGCGCTGGAGGTCGTGCCGTTGACCGAGAGGGTGGCGTTTGCGTCCTTGCCCGGGACGCTGTAGCCGACGTACAGGGTGTACTTGCCGTCCTTGGGGATGCTGTTGGCCGACCAGGTGACCGAGGCGCCGACCTGGTTGAACCCGGTGACGTAGGCGCCACCGTCGGCCTTGGCTCCCTTGACGTCCGTGGCGGTCGTCATGCCGGGCGAGAGCCTGAGTGCCTTCGCGTCGGTCGTCGGCAGGTCGTCCTTGCTCGCCGCGCTGTTGCTGTTCGACGGGGTCGGCGCGGAGCTCTGCGACGTGGTCGGCGTCGTGGACGCCTCGTTGCCGGCCGTCTTTTCGCCGTCGCCGTCGCTGTCGCCATTCATCATGGCCACGCCGATGCCGATGACGACCGCGGCGACCACCGCGATCGCACCGATCAGCAGGCCCTTGGTGTTGGGACCGCGACGGCCACCACCACCACCGCCGCCGCCGTACGACGACTGGGTGGTCGGGGCACCGCCCGGGTGGGTCTCGGGGGCCGCGTAGGCGCTGTTCGACTGGCCGTAGGGGGCCTGGCCCTGCTGCGGGACCTGTCCGTAGGGTGCGGTCGCGGCGGCCGGGGCCTGCTGCTGGCCGTACTGTCGCTGTCCGACCGCCCGCGTCCGGTTGACGGAGTTCGGGTAGCCGTAGCCGACACTGGACGGGGGCTGGGCTCCGTTGGCCTGCCCGTCCTCGTACAGATAGCCGAACGGGTCCTCGTCCTCGGGCGTGCTCGCGCCGTTGTTGCCGGCCGTCATCCCTTGGTCTCCTCAGCAGGTGCGGTGCGGATGCGATTCGTGTGGTGAGAAGGGCGAGCCTACCCGCTCCTGATGGCCCAAACGGGTGACTCGGATCGCATCAGCTCGCCTGCCTGGGGTCAGCCGGCGCGTCTGTGTTGTTTGGGACGAGATCGTTTCTCGACGTACATCCGCTCGTCAGCGGATTTCAACACCTCGTCCGCCGTCATTCCGCAGTGGGCCCAGCCGATGCCGAAACTGCCGCCGACCCGCATGGCCCGTCCGTCGACCCGGATGGGCTGGATGATCTCGTTGCGCAGGCGTACGGCCAGGTCCTGGGCGTCGGCCCGGCCGAGCCCGTCGGCCAGCACGACGAACTCGTCGCCGCCGAGCCGGGCCACGGTGTCGCCGTCGCGGACGGCCCGGGACAGTCGTCGGGCGACCTCGATGAGGACCTCGTCACCCGCGTTGTGCCCGAACCGGTCGTTGATCGACTTGAAGCCGTCGAGGTCGCAGAAGAGGACCGCGAGACCCTTGGTCCCGTCGTCAGGCTCACTCTCGGGAGTGACGGTGTGCACATGGTGGTCGTAGCCGTCGAACGTCTGCGGGACCGGCCGGAAGTCGAAACCGTCGCCGCTCGCGTCGAAGGCGGGGTGGCCGAAGCCCGTGCCGACGGACTCCAGCTCGCCCGTGGGGCGCTGACACAGCCGCGAGGAGAGCCGGGCGCGCAGCTCGGCGGAGTTCGGCAGGCCGGTGAGGGAGTCGTGGGAGGCGCGGTGGGCGAGCTGCAGCTCGCGGCGCTTGCGCTCCTCTATGTCCTCGACGTGGGTGAGGAGGAAGCGGGGCCCGTCGGCGGCGTCGGCGACGACGGAGTTGCGCAGGGACACCCACAGGTAGGTGCCGTCGCGGCGGCCGAGCCGGAGTTCCGCGCGACCGCCCTCGGCGGAGGTCCTCAGGAGGGTGCTGATGTCCTCGGGGTGGACGAGGTCGGAGAACGAGTAGCGGCGCATCGCGGACGCGGGGCGGCCCAGCAGCCGGCACAGGGCGTCGTTGGTGCGCAGGATCCGGCCGTGCTGGTCGCCGCCCATCTCGGCGATGGCCATGCCGGAGGGGGCGTACTCGAAGGCCTGCCGGAAGCTTTCCTCACTGGCGCGCAGGGCCTGCTGCTCCCTTTCGAGCCTGACCAGTGCGCGCTGCATATTGGCACGTAGACGCGCGTTGCTGATCGCGATGGCGGCCTGGAACGCATACATCTGGAGCGCTTCGCGACCCCATGCGCCCGGATGGCGACCGTTGCGCGGCCGGTCCACGGACAGCACGCCGATCAGCTCGCCACACGAGCCGCCGCCGCCCGGCGAGGCGGGCGTGTACATCGGGGCGAAGAGCCGGTCGGAGGGGTGCCACTCGTCCTCGAAGCGGGGCGCGGGGCCGTCGGTGTACCACTGCGGTACGTCGTCGTCGTCGAGGACCCAGCCCTCGGTGTGCGGGATGAACACCAGGTCACCCCAGTGCTCGCCCATGCCCAGGCGGCGCTCCCAGGACTCGCGGGAGCCGACCCGGCCGGTGATCAGCGCCTCGGCGGCGGGGTTGCCCGCGAAGGCGGCGACGACGAGGTCGCCGTCGGGGCGTACGAGGTTGACGCACGCCAGTTCGTACCCGAGGGCCTGGACCACTCCGTCGGCCACGGTCTGCAAGGTGTCCGCGAGGCTGCGGGCCGTGTTCATGTCGCCCATGACCTGGTGCAGCTGTCGCAGGGACGCAAGACGGACGTAGGGTTCCGACTCGGTCTCCATGTTCGCCCTCCCCCCGAGACCTCGCAGTGAATCAAGGGTTCTCTTCGGCGCTTCTTATCAGTCGTGGTCTCGCATCTTCCCAGCCACTGAATCACAGCGCGCTGCCCACTCGGTACACAGGGTCAACAATTAGTCCCTCTTGTGACTCAAGTCACAGCTGAAGATGAACAATTGAGTAGAGTTTCTGCGCTTTCCCTGTGCGTTTACTGAACGCAAACTGTGTAACTCGGCGTCCCTGCCCACGGAAACTCGGCCCTGAGTCCTAGGACCGCGCTCCGCCCTGGGCCCGATGCGGTCCGCGTGGGGCGGAGACTAGCGTTTCGGGTGTGCCGAACACTCCTCTCGCCCCCTCCGCCACCGTCCCCTCGCCCGCCTCCGGGCATGCTGTGGGGGTGAGTAACGACGAGTTCCGCGCCGCCATGTCCCGGCTGGCCGCCGGAGTGGTCCTGGTGACCGCGCAGGAGGCGTCACTCGACCCGGACGATCCCGGGGCGCCGGCCGGCGAGGACGTCGGCATGACGGCGACGGCGTTCATGTCGGTCTCCCTCGACCCGCCCCTGGTGCTGGTCAGCGTGCGCGAGGGCTCCCGCATGGACGACCTGTTCGACGAGCAGCCCCTGTGGGCGGTGTCGGTGCTGTCCGAGAGCCAGCGGCACATCGCCGGCCGTTTCGCCATGAAGGGCCGCATCAGCGACCGCCTGCTCTTCGAGGACATCCCCTACGTCCGCGGCGAGATCAGCGGCGCTCCCCTGGTGGGCGACGCCCTGGCCACCCTGGAGTGCCGAACGGAACAGCGCATGACGGCCGGCGACCACACCCTGGTCGTCGGGCGGGTCCTTGCGGCGGCCGTACCGAACGCGGACGGCGGCCCGCTGACGTATTTCCGGGGCCGTTACCGGCAGTTGGGCTGACCGGGAATTCACTCGCCCTTGTGCGATCCGCCTCCATAGGGTGCCCGCATGACGACGACTTCCACGCCCCGTCTCGAAGAGATCACACCCCGTAACTTCGAGGCCGCGACCGGCATTAAGGTCCGCCCGGATCAGGAATTCGCGGTCGCCCCGGTGATGAAGTCCCTCGCCGAGGCGTACGTCCACCCCGCAGACGTCGCGTGGCCCCGCCTGATCGTCGACGGCGAACGTCCCGTCGGTTTCCTCATGGCCTTCTTCGAGATCGACTGGAAGGAGGACGGCACCCTCTTCCGCTCCGGCCTGTGGCGCCTGAACATCGCGGCCGGGGAACAGGGCCGGGGCTACGGCCGGTTCGCCGTGGAGTCCGTCGCGGCCGAGATCCGCCACCGGGGCGGCAAGGAGATGTACGTCACCTGGCACCCCGGCCCGACCGGCCCCAGGGACTTCTACCTGGGGCTGGGATTCCGGAAGACGGGCGAGACGAGCGGAGACCAGACGGTCGGGGTGCTGGAGCTGGTCTAAGGGGTCCTTGCACTATGAGCGCCCGATCAGGTCGCGTGGTCTGGTGCCGTGCATCGCAAGGCGCCGGAGAGCCCTCGATGGGGGTCCCCCCGCGCGAGCGAAGTCGAGCGTGGGGGAGGAGCTACTAGGGCTTTTCGGCAACGCGGCGAGGTGCGGTGCCAGGGCGCGCGACCCGGGCGGGCATAGTGCAAGGACCCCTAAGGACGTACGGCAGCCGGGAAGCGGACGGGGGCGCTCACCGCCAGAGGTGTGACGGGGAAGCTCACCCCCAGTCGCGGCCGGTGCGCCCCCGTTTGGTGTCCGAGCGCTGCTTCTTCTCCCGCAGACGGCGTTCGTTGATCCCCCGAGGGATGCGGGTGGCCCGGCGCGGCTTGGGCGGCGGGGCCGTCGCCTCGGCGAGAAGGGTTGCCAGACGTACGGCGGCGGTCTCGCGGTTGCGCCACTGGGAGCGGTGCTCGGAGGCGCGGACGGTCACCACGCCGTCCACGAGCCGCCCGGCCAGCTTGGCCACGGCCCGCTGCTTCCACACCTCGGGCAGGGCCTCGGTGCGGGCCAGGTCGAAACGGAGCTCGACCTGTGTGTCGCTGGTGTTGACGTGCTGCCCGCCCGGCCCCGACGACCGCGAGAAACGCCACATGAGCTCGGCCTCGGGGAGTGAGACGGAGCCGCGGATGAGATAGGGCCCGGACATGACGTACATGTTCCCCCGTCTGACCGGTCCACGTCACCCCAATAACGACCGGAGGGGCCGGAAGGGTGGAAAAGTGCGGCGGGTAAAGAAAGTAAAGACACGGGGAACCTTGGACACCCCGCGCGGCGTTCATAGGGGTAGCTGTAGCTTCGTGCCCGTTAGATAACGAGGGAAGGGACTCCCAACAATGGCTGTAAGCCTGTCCAAGGGTGGCAACGTCTCGCTCACCAAGGAGGCTCCGGGCCTGACCGCCGTCACCGTGGGCCTCGGCTGGGACGTCCGCACCACCACCGGCACGGACTTCGACCTCGACGCCTCCGCGATCGCGGTCAACCCGCAGGGCAAGGTCTACTCGGACGGCCACTTCGTCTTCTTCAACAACAAGCAGACGCCGGACCAGACCATCGTCCACACCGGTGACAACCGCACCGGCGAGGGCGCGGGCGACGACGAGGCGATCAACGTCAACCTCGCCGGTCTCCCGGCCGACGTCGACAAGATCGTCTTCCCGGTCTCGATCTACGACGCGGAGAACCGCTCGCAGAACTTCGGCCAGGTCCGCAACGCCTACATCCGCATCGTCAACCAGGCCGGCGGCGCCGAGATCGCCCGCTACGACCTGTCTGAGGACGCGGCGACGGAGACGGCGATGGTCTTCGGCGAGCTCTACCGCAACGGCGCCGAGTGGAAGTTCCGCGCGGTCGGCCAGGGCTACGCCTCGGGCCTGGTCGGCATCGCCCAGGACTTCGGCGTCAGCGTCTGACGAGCGCCTCGCTGTGCGGGACCCCTGGCTTCGGCCGGGGGCTCCCGCATTTCTGCGGCCCTGGCTAGGTTGCCCCCGTGATCCTGACCCCGCTCACACTCTCCCTCGACCACGACATCCCGGCCCCGCTCCTGACCGAACTCGCCGCGCTCTACGCCGCCAACCGCGAGTTCCAGGCGCTCAGCGGTGACTTCCCGGACCCGGACGACATCCGCCCGGAGCAGGTCGCGGCGGCCCTGGCGGAGGAACTGGCCCAGCCGGACGTGGAGGTACTGCTCGCACGCGGCTCGGGCCGACTGGTCGGCATCGCGATCACCCTCGCCCACCATCCCGACCCGGCCGACCCGGACCCGTGGATCGGCCTGCTGATGGTGGCCGCGGACGTCCACCGCCAGGGCTACGGCCGCCGGCTGGCGACCCTCGTCGAGGACCGCTTCCGCGAAGCGGGCCGCACCGCCGTCCGCCTGGCCGTCCTCGACGCCAACCCGAAGGCCCTCGCCTTCTGGACGTCCCTCGGTTACGAGCCGATCGCCCACCGCGCGGACCGTCAGAAGGCCCGCCCCTGCACGGTCCTGCGCAAGCCGCTGCGCTAGCTCGACTCCCTGGACTCCCTCAGTCCTTCGCCGGCTTCCCGTCCCCGTAGAGCCACTCCTCCCAGATCCCGCTGAAGTCCTCACCGGGTGCCTTCTTCTCGACGTACGCGGTGAAGTCGGCGGTGTCCGCGTTCCCGTGGCGGTGGGCGGCGGCCCAGCCCTGGACGATTTCGTAGAAGGTGTCGTCGCCGACCGTCTGCCGGATCCGGTGCAGGACCATCGCGCCGCGCTGGTAGACCGGGCTGTCGGAGATGTGCGCGGCGCTCGTCGGCCGTGCGGGCGGAAAGGCCCAGAGGTCCTCGTGGATCTCCTCGCCGTGGTCGTAGAGGGCGTCGAAGGTCTTCTGGGCGCTGTCGCCGCCGTGGTCCTCGTCCCACAGCCATTCCGCGTACGTCGCGAATCCCTCGTTGAGCCACATGTCCCGCCAGGTCCTCGGGGTGACGGAGTTGCCGTACCACTGGTGGGCGAGTTCGTGGACGAGGGTCCCGGTGTCGGGCACGCCGGGGAAGACCGGCCGGTTCTGGGTCTCCAGGGCGTAACCGGCGTCGGCGTCGCGGTCGACGATCGCTCCCGTGGAGGAGAAGGGGTAGGGGCCGAAGTTGTACTCGGCCCACTCCATGATGTCGGGAATCCCGGCGAGCACCTTCCGGCTCTTCTCGGCCTTGGCCGGGTCCACGGCGACGTACACGGGCAGGCCGGAGGGGGTGGTGGAGCGGGTGATGTCGTAGTGGCCGACGGCGAGCGTGGCGACGTAGCTCGCCATGGGCTCCGCGGTGTGCCAGGTGTATGTCGTACGGCCCCCCTTGGTCCGCTCGCCCGTCAACTCCCCGTTGGAGACGGCCTTCAGGCCCTCGGGGACGGTCACGGCGAGGTCGTACGACGCCTTGTCGGAGGGGTGGTGGTTGCCGGGGAACCACGCCATGGAGCCGGTGGGCTCACCGAGGGCCAGCGCCCCGTCCTCCGTGCGCAGCCAGCCCTCCCGCGAGCCGTCCGGGTCGGTGATCGTCTCCGGGACGCCGGAGTAGCGGACGGTCACCCGGAACCTCTCGCCGTCGTCGAGGTCGTCGGACGGCCGGACGGTCAGCTCCTGCCCGGCGCGGTTCCAGCGGGCGCTCCGGTCCCCGACGGTGACGCTCTCGACGTCCAGGCCCTTGAGGTCCAGGTCGAACGCGGAGAGGTCCTGGGTGGCGCGTGCGGTGACCGCCGCCGTACCGGAGAGACGATCCGTGTCCGGGTCGTAGGCAAGGGTCAGGCCGTAGTGCGTGACGTCGTAGCCGCCGTTGCCCGCCTTCGGGAAGTACGGGTCGCGCACACCGGAGCCGCCGGTCGTGCCCTGGACGCCCGCCCCGCACGCGGTCAGCGCCACGGCGAGGAGGGCGGCGGCACAGGTCGGGGCAACCGGTACGGATCGGGGCACGCCAGTGATCCTATGAGGACCGCGTGGCACCATCACGTACGTGCTCGACATCGGCTACGCCCTCTCCAACCGTTTCCCCGACCCCCCGCAGACCGACTACCGCCGCGCGGACGTCCGGGCCCTGCGGCACGACCTGTTCTGCGGTGACGTCTACCTCGCCGACACCAAGGCGGACCGGGAACTGTCCACAGCCTGGGGATGGGTGCCGGTGCTCGACTTCGCGTGGGCGCTGTGCGACATCGTGGAACAGATCGACCGCGACCCGGCGGGCTCCCGCGCCGCCCGCCCCCAGCGCGCGGAACTGGACTTCACCGAGTCGACCGACCGGATGCTCTTCGAGCGCCGCTTCGGCTGGGTGGACGTCGAGGCGGACTGGATGCAGGCGGAGGAGCCCCCGCTGAACTTCTCCCACACCGCGCTCCGCCGCGAGGCCCGCGACTTCCTGCACGACCTGATCGCCGACCTGGTCGACCTCCACGACGACCTGGGCGAGAACCCGGCGATCTGGACACTGCAGGCCCGGTTTCCCAGAGTGCGGTGAGTTCGCCGGAGTGCGGTGAGTTCGAAGGACGCACCGGGGGCCCGTACCGAAGGGCCCCGCGACCCCCGTCGCCCCGTCACCCCTCCACACGGATCCCCAGCGCCCCCGCCAACACCGGTGCCAGATCCAGCAGTTGAGCCGGACTGATGACCGCCCCCGCCAGCCGGTCCACCCCTCGCGCGATCTCCAGTGACGCGGCCCCGCGCAGGTCGACGTCCGTGAGGGTCGCCCCGGTGAGGTCCGCTCCCTTCAGCGCGCAGTCCACGAACTCCACCCGCTCCAGCCGGGCACTCCCGAAGTCCGGCTCGACCAGGACGCAGCTCTCGAAGACGACGTCTCTGAGCCGGGCGGTACGCAGGTTCAGATAGTCGATCTTGCCGCCGCGGATCACGACACGCTCCAGGACCGCTCCGTGCAACTGGACCCCGCCCATGCGGGCGTCGACCACCTCCACGTCCCGCAGGGTC
Organism: Streptomyces sp. NPDC050997; assembly: GCF_040660135.1. Taxonomy (NCBI): domain Bacteria; kingdom Bacillati; phylum Actinomycetota; class Actinomycetes; order Kitasatosporales; family Streptomycetaceae; genus Streptomyces; species Streptomyces sp. NPDC050997. Next base: position 126,605 of record NZ_JBFAGK010000020.1, on the reverse strand, counting down.
GCCTCCGCGAGGTCGGTGCCCACGCCCCGCGGGCCGGTGAGAACCGAGTCCAGGATCCGGGCCCGGGTCAGGCGGGTCTCGTCCAGCGCGCACCCCGTCAGCGCGCAGTCCATGAAGCGGGCGCCCCCGCCGTCCTGCCCGGCGAAGTCCGCCTCCCGGAACTCCAGCCCGTCATAGTCCCCGTCCGGCTCCAACTCCCCGCCGTCGAACGGATCCAGCGGCGGCAGCCGCACCTCCGGCCGCCGCGCCGCCTTCACCCCGGAGCCACCGACACCAACGGCACCACCGGAACCGCCGACACCACCCGACCCACCGCCCCCGCCGCTTCCACCACGCCCACCCGCCGCTCTCCTCGCCATGCCCCCATCCTGCACCCCAGCACTGACAACCCGCCCTGACCTGCGAAGACACCGCCCATGTCACATTCCCGGCCTCAGATCGGTCCTATCCACAGAACAGACGTCAGAAAGGCGACCCCAACCCGAGGGAGACCACAGACATGCACCGCATCACCGTCATCGGCGGCGGCTTCGCCGGACTGACCGCGGCCATCACCGCAGCCGAGGCGGGCGCCAAGGTCACCGTCCACGAGGCCCATCACACCCTCGGCGGACGGGCCCGGACCGCCGAGGGGCCGTACCGGACGAACGAAGGGCCACACGCCCTCTACAGCGGCGGCCCGCACTGGGCCTGGCTCAGGCAGCGCGACCTGATCGGGCCGCTCGCCCCCATACCCCCGCTGGAAGCGGCCCGACTGCGGCTGCGCCACAAGGGCGCACTGCGCCGCACCCCGCCCTTCGCCATGCTCAAACTGCTGCGCCCCGGTGCCCGGCAGGCGCCCGTCGATGTCGACTTCCTGACCTGGGCGACCGAACAGGCCGGCGAGGAGGGCGCGCGGGCCGCCGCCAACTACTCCGCCGTCGCCCTCTTCCACCACGACCCGGGCGCCCTGTCCGCCGCGTTCGTACAGGAACGCCTGCGCCGCGCGACCAAGCTCCCGCCGGAGGCCCACTATCCGCGCGGCGGCTGGGGCGGTCTCATCGACCGGATGGCCGCGCGGGCCTGGAACCTGGGAGTACGCATGGAGACGCTCTCCCGCGTCGACACCCTCCCCACCGACACACCCGTCATCGTCGCCACCTCCCTCGACGCCGCCAGGCACCTCCTCGGCGACGAATCGCTGACCTGGACGAGCGGCCGTACGACTCTCCTCGACCTCGCGGTGCGCACCCGGCGCGGGGACGCGTTCGCCGTGTCCGACCTCGACTCCCCCGGCTGGATCGAACGGTTCACAGCCCAGGACCGGTCCCTCGCCCCCGCCAGCGAGCAGCTCCTCCAGGGGCAGATCCCCCTCGCCCCGCACGAGACGAAGGCCGACGGCGTCGCGCGCGCGGAGCAGCTGCTCGACCTCGCCTTCGAGGGCTGGCGCGAGCGCGTCACCTGGCGACGCGAGGCCGTCGCGAACGGCCGCACCGGGGCCGTCGACCTGCCCGGCACCAGCTGGCGCGACCGACCGGCGATCGACCGCGGCGACGGCGTCTTCCTCGCCGGCGACCAGGTCGCAGCCCCGGGCGTGCTGTCCGAGGTGTCCTTCAACAGCGCCCTCACCGCCGTCTCGCTCACCCTCGGCCACCAGACCCTTGACCTCAAGCATGCTTGAGGTCGAAGAGTGGGCCATCACAAGCGGGACCGCGGTGCGAGAACACCCCTCACCGATGGACACCGCCCACCGATGGGGGACCCCATGCACGCCATCCGCCTGCACACCTTCGGCCCGGCCGACAACCTCACACTCGAACAGGTCGCCGACCCCGTACCCGGCCCCGGCCAGGTCCGAATCGCCGTAGCGGCAGCCGGTGTCCACCTGCTGGACACCGCCCTGCGCGAGGGCATCCAGGGCCCCCTGCCCGAGCCGCCGGCCCTGCCCACGATCCCCGGCCGGGAGGTCGCCGGCACCGTCGAGTCCCTCGGCGAGGGCGTCGCCGACCTGTGGCTCGGCCGACGCGTGGTCGCCCACCTCGGCTTCGCCCCGGGCGGCTACGCCGAACTCGCCGTCACCGACGTCGACCGCGTCCACGAGATCCCGCACAACCTCGACGCCGCGCAGGCCGTCGCCATGATCGGAACGGGCCGTACGACGATGGGCATCCTGCAGTTCGCCGAACTCGGCCCCGACTCGGTGGCCGTGATCCCGGCCGCCGCCGGCGGAATCGGCACCCTTCTCGTGCAGTACGCCAAGAACGCGGGCGCCACCGTCATCGGCCTCGCGGGCGGACCGGAGAAGACGGCCCGCGTCCGCGCCAACGGCGCCGATCTCGCCGTCGACTACACGGACCCGGGCTGGCCCGACAAAGTACGCGCACACCTGGACGGCCTCACCCCGTCCCGGGCAGACTCGACCGACAGCCCCCGCACCGCCACCGTCGTCTTCGACGGCGTGGGCGGCGACATCGCCCGCGCGGCCGTCGACCTGCTCGGACCCGGCGGCAGACACCTCGTGTTCGGCTGGTCCGGAGCCGGCCTGCACGACGGCGAGCCGTATCTCGTCGACGGCGTCTCCCAGCAGGTCCTCGGGCCCGTGATGATGCGGAAGGCCGGCGGCCCCAGCCCCGTCCGCACCCTGGAACTACGCGCCCTCACCGAGGCCGCCACGGGCCGCCTCACCCCCGCCGTACAGCGCCTCCCCCTCGCCGAGGCAGCCGCCGCGCACCACGCCCTGGAGACCCGCCGCACAACCGGAAAGGTGGTACTGGAGCCATGACCTCCAAGGATGCGACACAACCCGATCCGTGGTCTTCTGACGGGGTGAGTGACACCCGCCCAGGTGACTCCGCGGGAACCGACCCCCGCCGCTGGTGGGGCCTGGTGATCATCGCGCTCGCGCAGCTCATGGTCGTCCTCGACGCGACGATCGTGAACATCGCACTCCCCTCCGCACAGCACGACCTGGGCATGTCCGACGGCAACCGCCAGTGGGTCATCACCGCCTACACCCTGGCCTTCGGCGGCCTCCTCCTGCTCGGAGGCCGCATCGCCGACCTGGTGGGCCGCAAACGCACCTTCGTCATCGGCCTGATCGGCTTCGCCGCCGCCTCCGCCCTCGGCGGCGCGGCCACCACCGAGGGCATGCTCTTCGGCGCCCGCGCCCTCCAGGGCGTCTTCGCCGCCGTCCTCGCCCCGTCCGCGCTGTCCCTCCTGACGACGACGTTCACCGACCCCAAGGAACGTGGAAAAGCCTTCGGTATCTACGGCGCCCTCGCCGGCAGCGGCTCGGCGATCGGCTTCATCGTCGGCGGCCTGCTCACCGAGTACCTGAACTGGCGCTGGTGCCTCTACGTCAACGTACCGATCGCGGTCATCGCCGTCTTCGGCGCGCTCGCCCTGCTGCGCGACTACCCCGCCCACACCGGCGCCCGCCTCGACGTACCCGGCGTACTGCTGGGCTGCGGCGGCCTCGTCGCGATCGTCTACGGCTTCAGCGAGGCCGAACCCCGCGGCTGGACCGACCCCCTGGTGCTGACCCTGTTCGCGGGCGGCGTCGCACTCCTCGTGACGTTCGTGTGGTGGCAGGCCAGGGCACCCATGCCGCTGCTGCCGCTGCACATCATCAAGGACCGCAACCGCGCCGGCTGCTTCCTCACCATGGGCCTCGCCGTCATCGGCATGTTCGGCCTGTTCCTCTTCATGACCTACTACCTCCAGGTCATCCTCGGCTACTCACCGGTGCGGACAGGCCTGGCATTCCTGCCCCTGACCGCCGCGATCATCATCGGCTCCACACAGATCTCCGCCCGCCTCCTCAACCACGTCGGCCCCCGCATGCTGATGGTTCCCGGCATGGTCCTCGCCGCCGGCGGCATGGCGATCCTCACGCAGATGACCATCCACTCCGCCTACACCACCGAGATCCTGCCCGCCCTCCTCCTCATGGGCCTCGGCATGGGCCTCACCTTCATGCCGGTGTTCTCCACCGCCACCGCGGGCGTCGCCCCCCAGGACTCCGGCGTCACCTCGGCAACCGTCAACACCTCACAACAGGTCGGCGGTTCCATCGGCACGGCCCTGCTCAACACGATCGCCACCACCAGCAGCACCGCCTACGTCACCGCCCACCTCACCGACCCCGCCCAGCGGGCCCTGGTGGTGAACGAGGGCGTCGTCCACGGCTACACCGTCGCCATCTGGTGGGCCGTCGGCATCATGCTGCTTGCCGGCCTGATCGCGGGCCTCATGGTGACCGCGAAACCCCCGAAACAAGGCGCCCCGACGGGCACGCCGGTGCCGGAATCGGTGGCCTGAGGACGGGACGTCGGCCGGTGGCCTTCAACCGTTGACCTGGGGACGGGACACCACCCGGCGACATCACCTCGCCGTCACCCCCGCCACGAAGCCAACACCCCCCGCGGATCCCACACCCCTCCCCGCCCCCGCGTCACCGGATGACAGGCGAACCCGATCAACAACGCAACGAAATGCCCGAAATCGGTGAACGTCCGCCCCACCAGCAGCGGAACCCCGTACACCAGCGACACCACCGCCAGATACCCGAACCGCCACGGCCGCGCGATCCGGTACACCAGCACCCCGACCACCCCCGCCAGCGCGTAACTCACCCCGATGTCCACCGTGTCCGCCGTCGACGACGGCGCCCGCCCGTCCCACATCGCCACCAGCACCGCGCCCTCACTGATCAACGTCGCCAGCACATGCGCGGTCACACACACCACCAGCCAGCGCACGGTACCCAGCCAACGTTCCGCGGGCGCGTGGATGAAGCCGTACAGCGCCACATACGGCAGCCAGATCCCACCGTCGATCAGGAACGCGCTCGCGAACAACACCCGCACCGGGTTCTCCGACAACCGCTGGATGTTCGTCGACCGCTCCAGCAGGAACTCCCGCTCGAACTCCGGGGACATGTGATGAACGGCGACGGTACTGGCGAACAGCAACACCAACCAGACACACGTACCGGGCGCGCTACGGACGTAAGCCACCACCCGGCCCGGGCGCCGCTCAATTCGCATGAGGCGATTCACGCACGCAAGTATCGTCGGACCCGTGATCGACATTCCGGAGGGACTGGCCACCGCACAGCGGAAGTACAACGGCGCCGCGGGACACGCCTTCATCGCCCGACTGCCGGACCTGGCCGCGGACTTCCTCGACCGCTGGGAGCTACGGCTCGACGGCCCGCCCATGCACGGCGTCTCCGCCCTGATCCTCCCGGTGGTCCGCCGCACCGACACCACCCCGGCCGTCCTGAAACTCCAACTCCTCGACGCGGAGAGCGAAGGCGAACCCGTCGCCCTACGGGCCTGGCACGGCGACGGAGCCGTACGACTGCTCGACCACGACCCCACCACCGGCACCATGCTCCTGGAACGCCTCGACCCGGCCCGCATGCTGTCGCACCTGCCCGACTCCCGCGAAGCGGCCCTCGTCATCGCCCGCCTGCTGGCCCACCTCACCACCACCCCCGCACCCCACGGCATGCGCCGGCTCGGCGACATCACCCGGGCCATGCTCGACAGCACCCCCGCCGCCCTCGAACACATCCCGGACCCCGAGGACCGCCACCTCGTCGCCGACTGCGCGGCCGCCGTACGCGAGGTCGCCGCCGACCCCGGCGACCGGCTTCTGCACTGGGACCTCCACTACGACAACGTCCTCGCCGCCGACCGCGCCCCCTGGCTCGCCATCGACCCCAAACCCCTCGCCGGCGACCCCGGCTTCGAACTGCTCCCCGCCCTCTGGAACCGCTTCGACGCCGACGAGATCCCCTGGCGCTTCGACGCCATGACCGACGTCCTCGGCCTGGACCGCTCCCGCGCCCGCGCCTGGTCCCTCGGACGCGTCCTGCAGAACTGCCTGTGGGACATCGAGGACGGCCGCCCCCTACAGGCGGAACAACTGGAAATCGCCCGCCGCCTCAGAAGCCCCGCCCACTAGCCTGCGCCCACTAACCTGCGCCCATGATCCGACCCGCCACCCCCGCCGACGTCCCCGCCCTGCACACCCTCATCCGCGAACTCGCCGACTACGAGAAGGCCCTGGAAGAAGTCAAGGCCACCGAGCAGCAACTCCACGACGCCCTCTTCACCGACCACCCCACGACCCACGCCCTCATCGCCACCGACGACACCACAGGCGAACCGATCGGCTACGCCATCTGGTTCCTCAACTTCTCCACCTGGCGCGGCGTCCATGGCATCTACCTGGAGGACCTCTACGTCCGCCCCACCGCCCGAGGCGCCGGCCACGGCAAGGCCCTCCTCACCGAACTGGCCCGCCTCTGCGTCGACCGCGGCTACGCCCGCCTGGAGTGGGCCGTCCTCAACTGGAACGCCCCCTCCATCGCCTTCTACGAGGCCCTCGGCGCCCGCCGCCAGGACGAGTGGAGTGTGTACCGGCTCACAGATCAGGCGCTTGTGAAGGTATCGCGCATGACGCCGCACTGAATGGGCACGGCTCACCGGCGTGAGCATCACTGGAACGAGCCCCACGAACATGCCCGCCTTCTTACCCGGCCTCGAACTCTCTCGCCGGTTCTACACAGAAGCCGTACGCCCCTTACTGGAGGAGGCCGCCGCCGGCATCCCCCACTCCGCCGCGCGCATCGGCGGCGGCTCCGAAGTCCTCGGCTTCGACACCGCCCGCTCGGCGGACCACGAATGGGGCCCACGCCTCCAGCTGTTCCTCCGCCCCCGGGACGTCTCCCGGCACTCCGGCCGCATCAGACACATGCTCGCCGAACACCTCCCGAAGACCTTCCACGGCTACCCCACCCACTTCGCCGCCACCGACGAGACCCGCGACATCCGCGTCATGCGGGCCACCGACGGCCCCGTCCACCACCGCGTCGAAGTCACCCACGTCTCCTCCTGGTTCACCGCCACCCTCGGACTCGACCCGACCTCCCCCCTCACCCCGGCCGACTGGCTCGCCACCCCCACCCAGCTCCTCGCCGAGGTCACCGCCGGCGCCGTCTTCCACGACGGCCTCCATGTCCTCGCCCCCGCCCGAGCCGCCCTGCGCTGGTACCCCCGCGACCTCTGGCTCCACATCCTGGCCTGCCAGTGGCAGCGCATCTCCCAGGAAGAAGCCTTCGTCGGCCGCTGCGGCGAGGTCGGCGACGAACTCGGCTCCGCCGTCGTCACCGCCCGCCTGGCCCGGGACCTGATGCGGCTGTGCCTCCTCATGGACCGCCGCTACCCGCCGTACAGCAAATGGCTCGGCAGCGCCTTCGCCCGCACCTCCGCGGCCGACCGCCTCACCCCGTCCCTCACCGCGGCCCTCGCCGCCACCCACTGGCGCACCCGCGAGTCCCACCTCGCGACGGCCTACGAGACGGTCGCGGGCCTCCACAACCAGCTCGGCCTCACAGACCGCGTGGACCCCCACACCCGCCCGTACCACGCCCGCCCTTTCCAGGTCCTACGAGCGGAACGCTTCACCCAGGCCCTCCGCGCCCGCATCACCGACCCCGCCATCCGCGCCCTCCCCCTGACCGGCGCCGTCGACCAGTTCATCGACAGCACGGAGGTACTGAGCCAGGCGCAGACGGCCCGAGATGCCGCCCAGAGCATGCGAAAGCCCAGGCCAGAGGGACCCTGACCTGGGCTTTTCAGAGCCCCCTGTCGGATTCGAACCGACGACCTACGCATTACAAGTGCGTTGCTCTGGCCAACTGAGCTAAGGAGGCCCGTACGCGCCTCGCGCCTACGTGCCCACGCAGTGTACCCACCCCGCGGACCCGCCCTGTCGAGAGTTTCCCCGAAGTTCACCGTCCCCGAGGTACTGACAGCCGGGCAAACGCCGGGTACCGTCCTGACCCAGTTCACTGTGTGGACTACACCACCCTGGGCATGGCCCGGGGCGGCTCACCACCTTCCTACAACGGATCGTCCGGCACGTTCCTGCCGGTAGAAGGGGGCCCTGTAACCATGGCCACTGTCTCGTTCGACAAGGCGACCCGGGTGTACCCGGGTTCCACCAAGCCCGCCGTCGACGCCCTTGAGATCGACATCGAGGACGGGGAGTTCCTCGTACTGGTCGGTCCGTCCGGTTGCGGCAAGTCCACCTCGCTCCGCATGCTCGCGGGGCTCGAGGACGTGAACGCCGGCGCCATCCGCATCGGTGACCGTGACGTCACGCACCTGCCGCCGAAGGACCGGGACATCGCCATGGTGTTCCAGAACTACGCCCTGTACCCGCACATGAGCGTCGCCGACAACATGGGCTTCGCGCTCAAGATCGCCGGCGTGAACAAGGCGGAGATCAGGCAGAAGGTCGAGGAGGCCGCGAAGATCCTCGACCTCACGGACTACCTGGACCGCAAGCCGAAGGCGCTCTCCGGTGGTCAGCGTCAGCGTGTCGCCATGGGTCGCGCCATCGTGCGTGAGCCGCAGGTGTTCCTCATGGACGAGCCGCTGTCCAACCTGGACGCCAAGCTCCGTGTGTCGACGCGTACGCAGATCGCGTCGCTGCAGCGCCGTCTCGGCATCACCACCGTCTACGTGACCCACGACCAGGTCGAGGCCATGACGATGGGCGACCGGGTCGCCGTCCTCAAGGACGGTCTGCTCCAGCAGGTCGACTCGCCGCGCAACATGTACGACCGCCCGAACAACCTCTTCGTCGCCGGCTTCATCGGCTCCCCGGCGATGAACCTCGTCGAGGTCCCGATCACCGACGGCGGTGTGAAGTTCGGCAACTCCGTGGTGCCGGTCAACCGCGAGGCCCTCAAGGCCGCCTCCGACAAGGGTGACACCACGGTCACCGTCGGCGTCCGCCCCGAGCACTTCGACATCGTCGAGCACAACGGTGCCGCCGCCGCGGCCCTGACGAAGGACTCCGAGGACGCCCCGGCGGGCCTCGCGGTCTCCGTGAACGTCGTCGAGGAGCTCGGCGCCGACGGTTACGTCTACGGCAGCGCCAAGGTCGACGACGAGCTCAAGGACCTGGTCGTCCGCGTCAGCGGCCGCGCGGTTCCGGAGAAGGGCGCCACGCTGCACGTCGTGCCGCGTCCGGGCGAGACCCACGTGTTCTCGACCTCCACGGGCGAGCGCCTCACCGACTGAGGCGAACAGAGCGACCAACCGGGGTAATTCACCCTTGTTGACGAAGAGGGCCCCGCAGCCTGCTGCGGGGCCCTCTTCGTTGTCGACAAATACCCCGGCAGACCGGTCATTTCGAGCAGTGTGCGTCAACCCCCTACCCAGAAAAAGGCACCAGTTCATCCCCCGAACCGGTGACTAAATGTCGCCAAATCATCACCCCGCGCTACCCTCACTCGCGTGAAGCACTCCACTAACCAACCGACGCGACGCGGCCAGGGCCCCGCCCGCCGGATCGGCCGCTCCCTCGCCCTCGTCCTGCCCGTCGTCCTGGTGCTCTCCGGGACCCTCGCGGTCACCCGAGTCAACTGGTCGGGGAACCCCTCGAACTCGGTGCTCACGGCATCGGACGCCACCCTGTCCGACGCCAAGCCGCACGCCCCCCGGGCCCCGCAGGACGTACTGCGGGGCCGGCTCCTGACCGAACTCCAGGAGAAGGACCCCGGCATCGCCCTCACGCACCTCCAGGAGGCCGTCAACGGCCGCCCGTCGCTGGCGAAGCACTGCGTGTCCATCGCCAGGGCCCTGGGCCGTGCCGCGGTCCGTGTGTACGGGCCCACGCGCGCGCAGTCGTACGCCCGCCCGGTCTGCGACACGTCCTTCGCCACGGGCGTCGCGGCGGCGCACAGCTGAGCGCCCGGAGTCCGTTACCGCCCGCCCGGCCGGGGGAGGGCGGTAACGGCTGAACAAGGAACGGTTTCCGGGCCCGGCCGGGGGCGGGGCGCCACGTACAGTTCGGATCATGACCGATCCGAACGCCGCGTCCCGCCCCGTTCAAGCCGTGATCCTGGCCGGTGGCCAGGGTTCCCGGCTGCGTCCCTACACCGACGACCGGCCCAAGCCGATGGTCGAGATCCCCGGCACGGGGACTCCGATCATCGGCCATCAGCTTGTCTGGCTCGCGGAAGAGGGCGTGACGGACGTGGTGGTCAGTTGCGGTCATCTCGCGGACGTTCTGCGGCAGTGGCTGGACTCCGCGGATCTGCCGCTGAACGTGCAGACGGTCGTCGAGTCCGAGCCGCTGGGCCGTGGCGGCGGCCTCAAGTACGCCGCCGCGCGTCTCCCCCATCCGGATCGCCCCTGGTACGCCACGAACGGCGACATCTGGACCCGTTTCTCGCTGCGCGACATGGCGGACTTCCACACCGAGCGTGACGCGGTCGCGACCCTCGCGCTGGCGCGTCCGCGGATTCCGTGGGGGGCGGTGCAGACGGATGGCTTCGGGCACATCACCGACTTCATCGAGGCCCCGCCGTCGACGTTCGAGATCAACGCGGGTGTCTATGTGCTCTCCCCGGAGTTCGTCGATCTGCTGCCCGAGCGTGGTGACCACGAGCGGACGACTTTCCCCCACCTCGCGCGGGAGCGCCGGCTGGCCGGGTTCCCGATTCCGCAGGGGGCGTACTGGCGCGCCATCGACACCGCGAAGGACCTGACGGAGGCCGCGAAGGAGCTGGCCGCGATGGGACGTTGAGGCCGCCGCCGTTGGGCGGCTGAGGGCCGCCCTGTCCCGGCCACGAGCCGCGTCCCCGCTACGGGCTCTGTCCCGGCTGAGGGCCCTGTCCCGACCGCGAGCCGTTGTCGCGGCTGCGGACAGCATCCCGGCTGCGTACCGCGTCCCCACTACGGCCCCTGTCCCGGCCGCAGGCCCTGTCCCGGCTGCGGACAGCATCCCGGCTGCCTACCACGTCCTCGCTACGGGCCCTGTCCCGGCCGCGGGACCCGTCCCGGCCGCGAGCCGTTGTCGCGGCCGCGGACAGCGTCCCGGCTGCGTACCGCGTCCCCACTACGGGCCCTGTCCCGGCCGCGGGACCCGTCCCGGCCGCGGCCCGGTGGTGGCTGGTTGTGCCCACGTGGTGGAGCCGCACCTCCATACGGCCCGCGCCCCTGAGGGCGTTTCGGTTCCGTATGACGTACATGCCGAAGGGGCCCCGCGCGTCCATCGTGCGGGGCCCCTTCGGCGTATGGGCGAGGTGTTGTTCAGCCGGCGGGCGTGCCCAGAACTCCGCCCACCGGCTGGGTTACCCCAACAGGCCGCCCACAAGGCCCTGTTGGCCGGAGGATGAGCCTGATCCGCCTGAGCCGCCGGTGCCACCGGTGCTGCCGCTGCCACCGGTCCCGCCGGTGCTGCCCGCGCCGCCGGTCGAGCTGTCGCCGCCGGTGGCGCTGCCGCCGGAGGTGGGGCCGGAGCTGGTGCTGGGGGCCTGCTGGTCCGGGGCGGACTGCTGAGGCGGGGCCTGGCCCACGGTGCCCTGGGTCTGGCTGGGCGCTCCGCCGGTCGCGGTGCCGGCGTCCCGGGTGGCGCCCGGGGTGGTGGCGTCGGCGGTCGGGGTGCTGGCCGCTCCGGCGGTGGCGCCCTGGGTGGGCGAGCCGGAGGCGGACGGGGTCGCCTTGTGGCGCTTGGCGGGGTCCTGCGGGAGCGGGGAGCCGGGGAGTTCGTTGCGCGGGGCCTCGCCGGGTCCGGGGACGACCACGCGGTCGGCGTCGCGGACGGCACCGCCGAGCAGCGAGCCGGTGAGGAGGGTGATCCCGGCGGCGATGGCGGAGATGAGGGCGCCGCGGCGCAGGACGTAGCGGCGCAGTTCCCAGATGTCGGCGCGGGGTCCGAGGCGGCGCCAGGCGCTGCCGGCGAGGCGGCCGTCGATGGAGTAGACGGGGGCGCCGGCGATGATCAGCGGGGACCAGGCGGCGAGGAAGATGATGTCGGGGGTGTCGTAGGCGGGGGTGCTTTTCCAGCTGACGGTGACCAGGAGTGCGGCGGACAGGCCGGCGCCGACCACCGCGGCGACCCGCTGCCAGCAGCCCAGGATCGTGAGGACGCCCACGATGACCTGGAGGAAGGCGATGACGAGCCCGGCGCCGACGGGGTGCTGGAGGGCGAACTGCCTGAGCGGTTCGGCCGCTTCCCAGGGATGCAGGGTGTTGAGCCACTTGACCATGGAGCCGCGCTCGCCGCCGTCGAAGTAGACGGGGTCGCAGAGCTTGCCCATGCCGGTGTAGACGGAGATGAAGCCGAGGAAGACACGCAGCGGGAGGAGGACGACGCCGAGGTTCATGCGGCGGCCCGGGTAGTAGGCGTGCCGGGCGGGGTCGTCGCTGTGGCGCTTGGCGCGGTGGTCGCGGTCCGCGCCGGTGTCCTCGTACTCCTCGAACTCCTCGTCCGTGTAGGCGGGTTCGTGGTAGTCGGGTTCGTCGTAGGCGGGGGCTTGGAAGGCGGGTTCGTCGTAGGCGCTGCCCACGGTCCGCATGTTCGGCAGAAGTCGGGTGCCTTCGGAGGCGGGGGTGCGCTGGGCGCCCACGACCGGGGTCTCGACGGTCTGGTCGAGGGCGCCGGGGCCGTCGGCGTAACCCTGGCCGCCGTAGCCGCCGTTGATGTCGACGCGGGGGATGACCTGGGTGGCTCCGGTGTCGGCGGACGGGGCCGGTTCCTCGCCGTAGCGGATGCTGCCGCCCCGCACGGCCTGGAGCAGGCGGTGGGCGCCGGTGTCGTCGGGGGCGGACTTGCCGCTCCACACGACGGGGCGGCGGCGGGCGCCCGCGCTCGCGCCCGGTCTGCCGACCGCGCCGACGGCGGGCATGCGCGCGGCGTCCGCGGTGGCGCTCAAGTGCCGTGCGACCCGCGGCGATTGGGTACGCCGGGAGGACGCGCCCAACTGCACGCGGAAGCTCGCATGGTTGACGATGATCTGCGCCGGATCGCTCGGCACCTTCACCATGCTCAGCGCGGGAGCGTCGTCGTATCCCGACGGGCCGTCCCCCGAGGGTGTGCGGGGTGTTCTGGTGTCCACACTCATCTAACCGAGTGACGTGTGTTTAGGACACTGCTTTGACCGGGCGGATGTGTCCGGACCCCGTCAAGGCATTCCTGGACACCAGGAATGCCTCGTGTGGGTGACTATGTCGAACAGTCGCTCAGGCGCGTCGGCGTGCGGCCTCGTACAGCACGATGCCCGCCGCGACACCGGCGTTGAGCGACTCGGCCCCGCCCGGCATCGGGATCCGTACCCGGACGTCGCAGGTCTCCCCGACGAGTCGGGACAGGCCCTTGCCCTCGCTGCCGATGACGATGACGACCGGGCCGTCCAGTGCCGGCAGGTCGCCGATTTCGGCCTCACCGTCGGCGGCCAGGCCGACGACCGCGATGCCGGCCTTCTTGTACGCCTCCAGCGTGCGCGTCAAGTTGGTGGCGCGGGCGACGGGCGTACGGGCGGCCGCACCGGCGGACGTCTTCCAGGCACCGGCGGTCATGCCGGCCGCGCGCCGCTCCGGCACGACGACGCCATGGCCGCCGAAGGCGGAGGCGGACCGGACGACGGCGCCGAGGTTGCGCGGGTCGGTGACGCCGTCGAGGACGACGATGAGCGGGTCCTCGCCGTTGTCGTAGGCGGCGTTCGCGAGGTCCTCGGGGTGCGCGTACTCGTACGGCGGCACCTGGAGGACGAGGCCCTGGTGGTTGAGCCCGTTGGTCATGCGGTCGAGCTCGGGGCGGGGGGCCTCCATGAGGTGGATGCCGCCGCGCTCGGCGACGAGCTGGAGCGCCTCGCGCACGCGCTCGTCGTTGTCGATGAACTGCTGGACGTAGAGCGTCACCGCGGGCACGCCCTCGCGCAGCGCCTCGACGACGGGGTTGCGGCCCACGACCATCTCGGACGTGCCCTTGCCGCCCCGGCCGCGCGCTGTGGGACGGCGCACCGCCTGCTTCGCCTTGGCGTTGGAGATGCGGTTCTTCTTGTGTCCCTTGCGCGCCTCGGCGGGCGGGGTCGGTCCCTTGCCCTCCAGGCCCTTGCGCCGCTGGCCGCCACTGCCGACCTGCGCGCCCTTCTTGCCGGACATGCGGCGGTTGTTGGCTGCCATGACCTACCTGTCTGTTCTCGGAAAAGCCTCGGCGAGGCGAAGCGTGCGTGTGTACGTATATGCAGTGTGCCGCCCGGACGGCCGGGCGGCACAATCGATCAAGAAAGAGCTCAGCGCGGGCCGAGGCTCCAGCGGGGTCCCTGCGGTCCGTCCTCGATGACGAGCCCGGACTGGTTGAGCTGGTCGCGTATGGCGTCCGCGGTGGTCCAGTCCTTGCGGACACGCGCCGCCTCGCGCTGGTCGAGGACCAGGCGTACGAGGCTGTCGACGACCCCGTGCACGCTTTTATTGAGCACAGTGTCGCCGCGGTCGGCCTCGCCGACCCAGTGCGGGTCGAGCGGGTCCAGGCCGAGGACGCCGAGCATGGCGCGGACCTCGGCAAGGCGGGCCACCGCGGCTTCCTTGTCGTCGGCGGCCAGTGCGGAGTTGCCCTGCCGGACGGTGGTGTGCACGATGGCGAGGGCCTGCGGGACGCCCAGGTCGTCGTCCATCGCCTCGGCGAAGGCGGGCGGCACCTCGGCGGCGGGCTCGACGGCCCCGGCCTTCTCCACCACGCGCTGCACGAAGCCCTCGATCCGCGCGAACGCGGACTCGGCCTCGCGCAGGGCCTCCTCGCTGTACTCGATCATCGAGCGGTAGTGCGGGGTGCCGAGGTAGTAGCGCAGCACGATGGGGCGCCACGCCTTGACCATCTCGGAGACGAGCACCGAGTTGCCGAGCGACTTCGACATCTTCTCGCCGCTCATGGTGACCCAGGCGTTGTGCACCCAGTACCGGGCGAACTCGTCGCCGTAGGCCTTGGCCTGGGCGATCTCGTTCTCGTGGTGCGGGAAGATCAGGTCCAGGCCGCCGCCGTGGATGTCGAAGACGGTGCCGAGGTATTTGTGCGCCATCGCCGAGCACTCCAGGTGCCAGCCGGGGCGGCCGCGGCCCCACGGGGTCTCCCAGCTGGGCTCGCCGGGCTTGGCCGCCTTCCACATGGCGAAGTCGCGGGGGTCCCGCTTGCCGGTCTCGCCGTCGCCGGAGGGCTGGAGCAGGTTGTCCAGCTCCTGGTTGGACAGCCGCAGGTACTCCGGGAACGACTTCACGTCGAAGTAGACGTTGCCGTCGGACTCGTAGGCGTGGCCGCGCTCGATGAGGCCGCGCATCATCTCGACCATCTCGGTGACATGGCCGGTGGCGCGCGGTTCGTACGTCGGCGGCAGGCAACCGAGGACGGTGTAGCCGTCGTTGAACGCGCGCTCGTTCTCGTACCCGATCGACCACCAGGGGCGGCCCTGGTCGGCCGACTTGGTGATGATCTTGTCGTCGATGTCGGTGACGTTGCGGATGAACGTGACCTCGTAGCCGCGGTAGTCGAACCAGCGGCGCATGATGTCGAAGTTCAGGCCCGAACGGATGTGCCCGATATGCGGTGCGGCCTGCACGGTGGCACCACACAGGTAGATCGAGACACAACCCGGCTGGAGCGGGGCGAAGTCACGAATCTGCCGGGCACTGGTGTCGTACAGGCGAATAGTCACGACTCCAGGGTAGTAGGCGCCGGGGAGTGCCTTGTGACCTTCGGCTCAAGCAGGGCGTATTCGTGACGTTCGGCCCCGGCCGGGGGCGGGTTCGAGCCACGGGAGGGGTGCGGTGGCCCCCTCCAGACGCCGGTCCGCGGCACGAGGGCCGTCGCCTCAGACTCCGGTCCGCACCACCAGGGCCGTCGCCTCAGACCCCGGTCCGCACCACCAGGGCCGTCGCCACCGCCATCAGGCCCTCGTCGCGTCCGGGGAAGCCGAGGCCGTCCGTGGTCGCGCCGGAGACCGAGACCGGGGCGCCGGCCGCCTCCGACAGGATCTTCTGGGCCTCGTCCCGCCGCTTGCCGATCTTCGGGCGCGGCCCGACGACCTGTACGGCGATGTTGCCGACGGTGAAGCCCGCCTCGCGGACGATCCGGGCGGCCTCCGCCAACAGCGTGACGCCGGAGGCACCCGACCATTCGGGGCGCCCGGTGCCGAAGTGCAGGCCGAGGTCACCGAGGCCGGCCGCCGAGAACAGCGCGTTGCAGGCGGCGTGCGCGACGACGTCCGCGTCGGAGTGCCCGGCCAGGCCGGTGCCCTCGCCCTCCCACTTCAGGCCGGCGCACCACAGCTCGCGGCCCTCCTCGAAGGCGTGGATGTCGGTGCCGATGCCGACCTGGGGCAGCACGTACGGGGGAACCTCAGAAGCCATCGTTGAGCCTCCTGCGGGCCAGGACCGCCTCGGCGAGGACCAGGTCCAGCGGGCGCGTCACCTTGAAGGCCTCCTCGTGGCCGGGCACGGTCACGACCGTCTCGCCGAGCTGCTCGACCATGCTCGCGTCGTCGGTGACGTCGCCGGTGACCGTCTCGTGGGCGCGGACCAGGGTCACGCGGTCGAAGCCCTGCGGGGTCTGGACGGCACGGAGGCGGGCTCGCTCCGGAGTGGCGACGACGGGCTCCGGCTCGCCCGGGGTCGCGGCGGGTTCGACTTCCTTGACGGTGTCCGTGAGGGGCAGCGCGGGGACTACGGCCACGGCTCCCCCTCGTACGGTCTCGATGACCGCGTCCACCGTGTCGACCGGGACGAGGGGCCGGGCGGCGTCGTGGACGAGGACGATGTCGTACTCGGGCGGCAGCGCGTCCAGGCCGAGCTGCACGGACTCCTGCCGGCTCTCGCCGCCCGGGACGACCAGGAAGTCGGTCCGCTCGGGCAGCGCGTGCGCGTCGAGCAGTGACTTGACCTCGGGCGCGCCCTCGGGCGGTGCCACGACGACGACCAGGGAGACCGCTCGGGACGCGGCGAGCGCGCGGACCGCGTGGATGAGCATGGGCGTGCCGTTCAGCGCGCGAAGCGCCTTGGGTGCCCCCGGGCCGAGGCGCACACCGCGGCCGGCGGCCGGGATCACGGCGGCGGTCCGGGCGGTGGTCCGGGCAGTCGGCTGGGCCGCCGGTTGGGCAGTCGGCTGGGCAGTCGGCTGGGCTCCGGCAGGCGAGGGGCGCGAATCGTCAGACATCGGTTCCTGTCAGGTTTGTGTGCTCGGCATACGTGGGTATGGCCTCAGCGTGCCGGGTACGACAGCTTGACCAGAACCCTTCCGTGACCCTGGTCGAGTCGGCTGCCCGGACCCGGCACGCACAGTATCGGGGGTGTCACTCCCGAGGCGAACACGCGTACGGCGCCGAAACGCGAACATGCCGCAGCGCCCGGCGACTTCACTACGTCATCGGGCACCGCGGCATTTCAATGTGCTGAGTTGAGCGGGCTGCGTGGTGCGGCCTGCGCCGGCGTCAGGACGCGAGGACCTCGTCGAGCAGGGCCTCCGCCTTGTCCTCGTTCGTGTTCTCCGCGAGCGCGAGCTCGCTCACCAGGATCTGGCGGGCCTTGGCGAGCATGCGCTTCTCACCGGCGGAGAGTCCGCGCTCGCGCTCACGACGCCACAGGTCACGTACGACTTCCGCGACCTTGATGACATCGCCGGAGGCGAGCTTCTCCAGGTTTGCCTTGTAACGACGCGACCAGTTCGTGGGCTCCTCGGCGTATGGCGCGCGCAGCACCTCGAAGACCCGGTCCAGTCCATCCTGACCAACCACATCACGCACGCCGACGAACTCCGCATTGTCCGCTGGCACACGTACCGTCAGATCACCCTGGGCGACCTTCAGCACCAAGTAGGTCTTGTCCACGCCTTTGATCTGGCGAGTTTCGATAGCCTCGATCAGCGCGGCCCCGTGATGGGGATAGACCACGGTGTCGCCAACCTTGAACGTCATGTGACAGGTACCCCTTCCGTGGCTATCAAGAGTAACACGGAAACGGCGGGTTCTGAATGGCGTTTTCGCAGGTCAGGGCATATCTCGGGGCTTGACAACAGCAACAGGAACGTGCTGCGCGGGCCGAGCGGAAGAAGGTATTCGCAGGTGGGAGCGGCTCTCCGGGTGAGGTGAAACGCGTACGTTACACGCATCCGGAGCCCCTCCCGGGCGACCGAACATCCCGATATGTCCGGTTGCAGGTGTGCGACTTCCGCTACTCCGTTCGGTGAACGGAGTCGAGAACGAGGCGAATCCGGAATTGATCACCGAGCTGCCCGACCACTCGAACGGTGATCAATTCCGGGGTTCATGGATTCCTTCACGCAAAATCCCCGGGGCCCCGTGGGGGATGCTTATGTGAATGGCGGACGAGCGGGCGTCAATGTGACCCGAGAGTCACCTGTGGCACGTGGGACTAGATGCGCGACTACATGCGCGACTAGATGCGGGACTACCGCTGCGACTACCCCTGCGACTACACGTGTGACTACCCATGCGACAACGCCTTGCCGAGGGAAGCGGACCTTCGGGGAGGGTCGGGTGCAGTGCGATGGGAACGGCTCGGTAACCTGAGGCCGCTGACAGACACTTAGCGCGGCTTAATCGGGCCGCCTCGCTCGAGCTCAAGGAGTTGCCGCCGCCGTGAGCAGCAGCCTTCGACGCGGTGCCCTCGCCACCGCCGCCATCGCGTTCTCGATCGCCTCGCTCGCCGCGTGCGGCGCCGGCAGCAACGCCCAGACCCTGGAGGTCAAGCCGGACAACGCGGCCACCAGTCTCGGGGACATCGAGCTCCAGAACGTCGTGGTCATCACCCAGCCCAACGACGAGTCCACGGGCCCGGCGGTGATCTCCGCCGCGGTGTTCAACAACGGCAGCACCGCACAGACCCTGGACTCCGTGACCGTCGCCGGCGGTGGCGCCGTCCAGCTCACGCCCGCCAAGGGCAAGGGCGCGCTGACCGTCCCGGCCAACGGCTCCATCATCCTCGGCGGCCAGGGCAACGCCTCCGCCGCGCTGAACGAGATCGGCGCGTCCGTCCAGAACGGCAACGCCCAGAACGTCACCTTCACCTTCAGCAAGACCGGCGACGTCAAGCTGCGTGCCTTCGTCGTCCCGGCCGAGCACTACTTCACCAAGTGGGGCCCGACCGAGATCCCCTCCGCCCCGGGCGACACGACGAAGCCGGGCACGAGCACGGAACCGGGCGGCGCCACGACGGGCTCGCCCACCGCGACCGAGTCTCAGGCGAACAGCCCGGCCGACACGACGACCCCGACCGACGCGGCGTCCGCGAGCATCACGGAGTCGCCGGCCGCGGGCCACTGAGCCGACGTACGGGCACCGAGTGGTCGTACGAAAGAAGGGCGGGACCTCTCCACGAGGTCCCGCCCTTCTTCGTGCGCGTGAGCGGGCGGTTTACGGCTCGAACTTGTAGCCGAGCCCCCGGACCGTCACCAGGTACCGCGGCGCGCCCGGGTCGGGCTCGATCTTGGCGCGCAGGCGCTTGACGTGGACGTCGAGGGTCTTGGTGTCGCCGACGTAGTCGGCGCCCCAGACGCGGTCGATGAGCTGCATACGGGTCAGGACGCGGCCGGCGTTGCGCAGCAGCATCTCCAGGAGGTCGAACTCCTTGAGGGGGAGGTCGACCTTGGAGCCGGAGACCGTCACCACGTGGCGGTCCACGTCCATCCGGACCGGGCCCGCCTCCAGCGCGGCCGGGCTGACCTCCTCCGGCTCGCCGCGGCGGCGCAGGACCGCGCGGATGCGGGCGACCAGTTCGCGGGAGGAGAAGGGCTTGGTCACATAGTCGTCGGCTCCTATTTCCAGCCCGACGACCTTGTCGATCTCGCTGTCCTTGGCGGTCACCATGATGACGGGGACATTGGAGCGGCCGCGCAGCTGACGGCACACCTCGGTGCCCGGCAGGCCGGGCAGCATCAGGTCGAGGAGGACGAGGTCGGCGCCGTTGCGCTCGAACTCGTCGAGTCCGTCGGGCCCGGTGGTCGCGACCGCGACCTCGAAGCCCTCTTTGCGGAGCATGTACGACAGGGCGTCGGAGAAGGACTCCTCGTCCTCGACGACGAGCACACGGGTCACGGAAGGACCTCCGGGGCGGGATGCGGTTCGTAAGAGGATGGTGGGGGGGTTGGGGCGCTGTGCCGACCGGTCTGATCGTCGAGATCGTCAGAACCGTCGAGATCGTCGGGATCGTCGAAGTCGTCGGGACCGTCGAGGTCGGGGTGCTGGTGTGCGCGGTCACGGGCCGCGCCCGCCTCCGGCAGACGCAGGGTGAAGGTGGAACCCTGTCCCTCGGCGCTCCACACCGTGACCTCCCCGCCGTGCGAGGCGGCCACGTGCTTGACGATGGCGAGGCCGAGGCCCGTGCCGCCGGTGGCACGGGAGCGGGCCGGGTCGACACGGTAGAAGCGCTCGAAGACACGCTCCTTTTCCTTGTCGGAGATCCCTATGCCCTGGTCGGTGACGGCGACCTCGACCATGTCCCCGCCGGGCGCGTTGACCCCGCGGGCGGCTATGCCCACGCGGGTGCGGGCGGGCGAGTAGTTGACGGCGTTCTCGACGAGGTTCCCGAGGGCGGCGGCGAGCTGGCCGCGGTTGCCCCAGACATGCAGGTCGGCGGTTCCGCCGGCGGCCATGGTGATGTTCTTGGCGCCGGCCTGGTGCCGGCAGCGGTCGATCGCCTCGGCGACCAGTTCGTCGACGCGGACCGGTTCGGCGTCCTCCAGGGGATCGTCGTTCTGTACCCGCGACAGGTCGATGAGCTCCTGCACCAGGTTGGTGAGCCGGGTCGCCTCGATCTGCATACGGCCGGCGAAGCGTTCCACCGCCTCCGGGTCGTCGGAAGCGCCCATCACTGCCTCGGAGAGGAGGGAGAGCGCGCCGACGGGGGTCTTCAACTCGTGGCTGACGTTCGCGACGAAGTCACGTCGTACCGCTTCGATCCGCCGGGCCTCGGTGAGGTCCTCGACGAGCAGCAGTACCAGCCGGGATCCGAGCGGGGCGACCCGCGCGGAAACGGCGAGAGCCTCGCCCCGCCCGGTCCCCCGCCTCGGCAGATCCAGCTCGACCTGGCGTATCTCCCCGTCACGGCGGGTGTCCCGGGCCATCTGCAGCATGGGCTCCACCGAGAGCCTGCCGCCGCGGACCAGTCCGAGGGCGTACGCCGCGGAGCTGGCCTTGACCACGGCGTCGGCCTCGTCGAGGACGACGGCGGAGGAGCGAAGCACCGACAGGACGGTGTCCACGCCCGGCGGAAGTACCGGGTCGGTGTGCAGGGAGGTGCGGGTGGGGCGCTTCTGCTCCCGCTCGCTCCAGCGGAACGCCAGCACGGCGATGACGCCGGTGAGCACACCGGCGATCGCTGCTGCTGCGGCGACCGCCGCGTTCACGTCCATGCACCCAGGTTAGGCACGGGATCGCTCCTGGCCACAGCCATCCGAGTGCGACCTCGAACACTCGTCGCCCAGAGTTCACCTTGGAGCCAGCATTGGTTCATTTGGGGTGACGGAAACGGACGCGTACAGGCCGGAACGTGGGAGCGTGGGGTGCGAAGCACCGGTTTCAAGACACTCGCGCCGGGCCCCGGCCCCCGGTGAACCCCCCGAAGACGACGTACGAGAGGGAACCCTGATGCGGGACGCGTACCACGAGGAACTGGATTCGATCGGCGACGGTCTGGTGGAGATGGCCCGGCTGGTCGGCTCGGCGATCGGGCGCGCCACGACGGCGATCCTCGACTCCGATCTGAAGCTCGCCGAGAGCGTGATCGAGGCCGACCAGAAGGTCGACGAGCTCCAGCACGACCTGGAGGCCCGTGCGATAGCTCTGCTGGCCCGCCAGCAGCCGGTGGCGACGGACCTTCGCATCGTCGTGACGTCGCTGCGGATGTCGGCGGACCTGGAGCGCTCGGGCGACCTGGCCCAGCATGTGGCGAAGCTGGCCCGGCTGCGCTTCCCGGAGCGCGCGGTCCCGCACGACCTGCACGCGACGATCCTGGAGATGGGCCAGCTCGCGCAGCGCCTGATGGCGAAGGCGGCCGAGGTGATCATCACGAAGGACGTCGACCTGGCGCTCCAGCTGGAGCAGGACGACGACGAGATGGACCTCCTGCACCGCCACCTCTTCCAGCACCTGATCGACGACCGCTGGAAGCACGGCATCGAGACGGCCGTGGACGTCACCCTCCTCGGCCGCTACTACGAGCGGTTCGCCGACCACGCGGTGTCGGTGGCCAAGCGAGTGGTGTTCCTGGTGACGGGCGAGCACGCGGACGAGCTCCAGTCGGACACGCAGCCTGAGATCCAGCCGGTACAGGGGACGGAGGGGGCCTGATCTTTCCGGGGGTTTCGGGAGATGGGCCGCTTGGCCGCTGCTTGCGGCCCCTTCCAGGGGCGGACCGGGCCGCTGCCGGTGGGGGCTGTCCCCCTACGGAGGCGGAACGCCGCAGGTGGTGCGGGGGGCTGTTGGGGGCGCGTACGAGCCACAGTGCGCCGTTGATGCGCCCAGCCGGGCTGGCATCCACTGGGCAATTCGTGCCGGTGCGGCTGACGGTGCGGTGAATGTCGTACGACGGTGAGGGCCCCGGTGTCATACCGGGGCCCTCACTTTCGGTGCCGAAGTTGGTGCTGGGGCCGGTGACGAGGCCGGTGACGGTGACGGACGAGTCGAGCGGTCGCCCGTGCCGCCGTACAGGCGCACCATGAGGAGGGAACAGCTGATGCGGAGCACCCTCGCGCACCCGTAGGACCCGTAGGACCCGTAGGACAAGGAGGTGCGAGACCATGGCTCACTTCATGGACGTCCACCACGGCTTCGAGGGCATCACGCCCGAGCAGCTGAGGGAGGCGCACGCGGCCGACCTCGCTCTGGAGAAGGAGGAGGGCGTGCACTTCGAACACGCCTGGGCGGACCCGTCCTCCGGCACGATCTACTGCCTCGCCGAGGGACCCTCGGCCGATGCGGTCCAGCGCGTCCACGAACGCGCGGGCCACAAGGCCGCCGAGATCCACGAGGTCCCGCTGTCGGTCTGACGCGCGGGATAGGCTGAGGCTCTGGGGCTCTCTCAGGCAGTGGGGGGAGGGCATCCCTCGCGAGGTGCAGCCACCTAGACCCTCGATGGGGTGGGTCACTCCATGGTTCCGACAGGCGGGCGACGGCATCGTTGAGTCCAACGCCCTCCCCGCCTGGAAGGAACCTGCCATGAAGCCGCTGCTGTCCTCCGAGCCGAGCACCATGATGGACGACCGGGCCGAGTCCCCCGGCGACAACGACCTCGCCCCGCTGCTCGCGGCCTGGGACCTGGCCCACCCGACCGTCGCGGACCCCGAGTGGCGCCACGTCCTGGACGAGATCGCCCATCCCCGCACCACCCAGGCGTTCCACAACGTGGCGGGAACAACGGCGACTTGAGCGCTTGCCACCGATAGAGTCGGTCACGGAGGACTGCCCGTGACCCGAACACCCATACCGGCCGTTGCGCTCATGGTGGCTGCCTCGGTCGTCGCGATGACGGCACTCACCGGGTGCGGTGAGCAGAAGCCGGCGCCGGCGACCAAGAGCCCATCCGCGAGCGGGTCGACACCCGCACCTCACCCGGTCATCCATCTCAGCGCGGACGGCAACACCCTGGTCCCAGGCGGACCGCCCCTCCCATTCCATCTCTCCGTCGCGGGCCTCACCGCCGGACAAGCCGAGCGACGCCACGTGGCGCTCTACATCGGCACCGTCCCCGACAGACTCCAGATCCGCGAGAACGGCTCCTGGCACGATGTGCCGCTCCAGTGGACCAACGAGCAGGACGACAACGGGGAGTTCGCCGCCGTAGTGCCACTCTCGTATCGCGGCAAGGCACGCACGGAGCTCGACTTCCGCCTCTTCACCGCGGATCAGCACATTGACAACGTCGACGGCCAGGTTCCCGCCGTGACCAGCACCATTGCCGCGCAGATGGCCAAGAACGCCCGCTATCCGGACATCCACCCGGCAGCATCAGCGCCCCGCCTGCGTCTGCCCGTCGACCCCACGCATCTCACCGTCAAGGTCCCCCAGATACTCAGGGCGACCGAGGGCGGCCCGCCGGTGGAGTGGTACGTGACGGTACGCAACGCCAAGGGCAAGCTCACCCGCCCCGACCTCCGCATCGCGATCTCCCTCGCCCCCGGCGAGATCGGCCAGTCCGTACGCCAACTGCACTGGTCGATCAACCGCCAGAACCACTGGACCGACCTGACAGGCCAAACCCACGTAGAGACAGCCGAGTTCACCCTCAAGCCCGGCGAATCAAAAACCGTCCGGATCCGCGTCGCCCTACCGTCCGGCACCAAGTCAAACAACTCCGCCAGTTCCGACACCGTCGGCGCCGCACTGTTCGCCGCGGTCACGGCCCCTTGGTGGCCCTCCGACCCGGAACAGCCGTCGGGGGTCACACACAACGCGGAGGCCACGAACGTTCTCATCGAACGGTGACGCGGGGCCGACTTGCCCAGACTGCTGGGCAGTCCGGCGGTGAGGCCGGTGAGGCCTTTGGCGTACCGGTGCTGGCTCGCGCGCAGCAGGATCCCCAACGGAGTTGACGGCTATGGACCGAGAACGACTCGAACAGTTGCTGACCGGTGATGACGAGGCATCCTTGGCAGCCCTGGCTACGCTCCGCACCGGTGCGTCTCAGGTCGTCTGGGAGGGCACCACTTCTTCCGACTCACTCGCCCACATCTACGGACGCCGACTCAGGCACACCCTCCGCCAAGGCATCGAAACCATCGGCCTGGAACGTGCCGTGAAACTCCTCAGCCAGCATGGTCAACCGATACAACTGGGGCAGATCAACTCCGCAGACCGGACCTGGGCATTCATGCTCTTCATCACCGAAGACAGCAGCGGACTGGTGGCATGCACTGGCGTACGGCAGAGGGTTGAGTGATCGCTGTCGGGAGTGCACACGCAAGGGGCCATAGCCGCCGTCCTCAAGAAAGCTCCGCACCGGGCATACCGGTTGGGCCTGGTATACGCACCGAGCCCGCACGCGGAAGACGGCTACGCGGCCCGCGAGAACTTGGCGCACCCTCTGTTCACCACGATCGCCACAGACCGGCAACAGCAGGACTGCCGTGCGCTGGTGCGTGCCTGCGCCCTCGGGGCCGGGGCCGTCTCCGATGACCTGCAAGGACAACTGACGGCAGCCCTGCGCACCAGCGACAGTGTGATCCGGGGGAGTTTCCCGAGGCCCCTTCGATCCCGAACGTGAATACCCCTACCGAGACAGCTTCGCCGCGCGGGCCTTGGCCATACTTGGCACCCGTTCGTGTCACGTGAGAGCCACTCCACCTCCACATATCCCCCGCGCCGCGCATGATGCTCACTCAGCTCGCACCCCTGGGGGACACCATGCGCACCCGCATCGCCGTACCTGTACTCGCCGCCGCGGCACTGCTCGTACTCACCGCCTGCGAAGGCACCGACACGAGCAGCGGCTCCAGCAAGGCTCGCAGCAGCCAGGACGGCAACGACACGGCGAAGACCGAGACCGTCGATCTGCCCGACATGACAGGCAAGGGCCTCCAGTCCGCGCAGGACCAGGCCCAAGAGGCGGGCTTCTACAGCCTCACCTCCCACGACGCGCTCGGCCGCGATCGCATGCAGGCCTTCGACCGCAACTGGAAGGTCTGCTCCCAGACTCCGAAGGCCGGCGAGCACCCCACGGACACCAAGGTCGACTTTGCCACGGTCAAGCTGGACGAGACCTGTCCGGCCAAGGACGCAGGCGCAGCGCCCGAGTCAGCTGGAGCCACCATGCCCGACTTCAAGGGCAAGGCCGTCAAGGTCGCCCGCCAGGCCCTGGACAGCTCCACGAGCATCACCGTCAACGATGCCTCCGGCCAGGACCGCATGGTCCTCATGGAGTCGAACTGGCAGGTGTGCGCACAGGAGCCGACCGCCGGCGCCAAGCTCGACGGCCAGCCCGTGACGCTCACCGCGGTGAAGTTCGGGGAGTCCTGCTGAAGCGCCGCCGCGCTGAGGTCCCACAGAGGGCCCAGGCCGTGAAAATGCCCCCGCCCCGCGCCGTATGCGCAGGTCGGGGGCATGAACACGCAACCTACTTCTTCTTGCCCTGGTTCTTGACCGCCTCGATGGCCGCCGCTGCCGCGTCCGGGTCGAGGTACTTGCCGCCCGGGGTCACCGGGTTGAAGGACGCGTCGAGCTCGTAGTAGAGGGGGATGCCCGTCGGGATGTTGAGGCCCGAGATGTCGGCGTCGGAGATGCCGTCGAGGTGCTTGACGAGGCCGCGGAGGGAGTTGCCGTGGGCGGCGACCAGGACCGTGCGGCCGGTGAGAAGGTCGGGGACGATGCCGTCGTACCAGTACGGGAGCATGCGGATGACGACGTCCTTGAGGCACTCCGTGCGGGGGCGGAGCTCCGGGGGGATGGTCGCGTAGCGCGGGTCGTCGGACTGGGAGAACTCCGTGCCGTCCTCGAGCGCGGGCGGCGGGGTGTCGTAGGAGCGGCGCCACAGCATGAACTGCTCCTCGCCGAACTCGGCGAGGGTCTGGGCCTTGTCCTTGCCCTGGAGGGCGCCGTAGTGGCGCTCGTTCAGGCGCCAGGAGCGGTGGACGGGGATCCAGTGGCGGTCCGCGGACTCGAGGGAGAGCTGTGCGGTGCGGATGGCGCGCTTCTGGAGGGACGTGTGGACCACGTCGGGGAGCAGGCCGGCGTCCTTGAGCAGCTCACCGCCGCGGACTGCCTCCTTCTCACCCTTCTCGTTGAGGTTGACGTCCACCCAGCCGGTGAACAGGTTCTTCGCGTTCCATTCGCTCTCGCCGTGGCGGAGGAGGATCAGCTTGTACGGTGCGTCGGCCATGTGCATGAGCGTAATCGAAGGCTCTGATCCGTTGTGTGGCCGCTCGCCAGGCGGACCGTGGAACGGACCGGGGAACGGATGATCGCGCTGATCTTCCAGCAGGAGTCGGTCTGTCGGTCGCCATGGGCGAGGCCGGGTTCACACCCGCCGACTACGGCCTCGCCATCGCCGTCAACGGCGTGCTGATCGTCGCCCTGCAGATCCCGCTCACCCGGTTCATCGAGCACCGGGACACCAAGCGGCTGCTGGTGGTCTCGTCCCTCCTCGCCGGATACGGCTTCGGACTCACCGCCTTCGCCGGGTCGATCGGCGTGTTCGCCCTCACCGTCTGTGTGTGGACGCTCGGCGAGATGATCACCGCGCCGACTCAGACCGGTCTCGTCGTCCGGCTCTCACCGGTGCACGGTCGCGGGCGCTACCAGGGCATGTACACCATGTCCTGGTCGGGCGCGGCCCTGGTGGCACCCCTGATGTCCGGCGTCGTCATCGATCACTTCGGCGCGGAGTGGCTGTGGGGGACGTGCGCGGTCATCGGGACGGGGGCCGCGATCGGGTACGGCGCCCTCATGCGGCGGATGCCGAACGAGGAACCGAATGAGGGACCCAACGAGGGACCCAACGAGGGACCGGATGACGGACCGGATGAGGAACCGGCGGAGACGTCGGCCGAGAAGCCATCGGCCACCGAACCACCCGCCACCCCCGAACCGCCAACCACCGTCAAGCCCGAGGTCAGCACGGCCTAGCAGGCGGGGCCATCAGGGATGCATCCGCGCCCCCTTCACCACCCTGTCGACCCCGTTGCGCGGCCCGTACACCGCCAGCCCCACCAGATCCAACTCGCTCGTCGACACGGCCCGTACCGCCGCCCGGTTGTCGCGGTCGTTGCCCGTGGTGAAGAGGTCGCTCGTGAAGAGTGCCCGGGGCAGGGCTCGGGACAGGGCCCGGGTGTGGGCCGCGCGCAGGGTCTCCTTGGTGGCCTCGAAGACCAGGACCGGCTGCCGGAACATCGGCAGATACGCCACCGCGTCCGCGTCCTCGTACGGCTCGCCGATCACCTCCGGGACCTGGGTGCCGAGGCCGCTGACCAGGAACGACGTCACGTTCAGACGCTGCCAGGGCTCCAGGTCCTCCCGCAGCAGCACAGCGATCTTGGTGTCGAAGCGGACGGGTTCGGCAGGCAGTGCCTCGGTACGCAGGGGTTGAGTGCTCATGCTCCGAGACTGCGGGGCGTCGTACGGCAGCGTCTTGTACGTTCTTTGCATGGCGGCCAAACCAACAGTTCAGCAGGAGGTCTCCGCCTGGCGCCCGCGTATCCCCGGTGTCGTGGAGGTCTTCCACGCCCACTTCACCGAGTACGCGTACCCGATGCACGTCCATGACGCGTGGACGCTGCTCATCGTGGACGACGGGGCCGTACGGTACGACCTGGACCGGCACGAGCACGGCACCCCGCACGACACGGTGTCGCTGCTGCCGCCGCACGTTCCGCACAACGGCTCCCCCGCCACCCCGGACGGCTTCCGCAAGCGAGTGTTGTACCTCGACAGCAGTCGGCTCGGCGAGGATCTGATCGGGCCCGCCGTCGACGCACCCGATCTGCGCGATCCCTTGCTGCGGCTGCGCGTCGGACAGGTGCACACCGCGCTCACCCGGCCCGGCGACGAACTGGAGGCCGAGAGCAGGCTGACGCTCGTCGGCGAGCGGCTGCGGACGCATCTGCGACCGGCGGACGGGAGCCGCACCCCACATCTCACCTCACGTCTCACCTCACGCCCCGACCCCGCGCTCGCCCGCCGGCTCCGCGAACTCCTCGACGAGCGCGTCGTCGAGGGCCTCTCCCTGGACGAGGCCGCGCGGCTGCTCCAGGCTCATCCCGCGCATCTCGTACGGGCGTTCAGCAGCGCGTACGGCATCGCCCCGCACCAGTATCTGAACGCCCGGCGGGTCGATCGGGCCCGTCGTCTGCTGCTCACGGACCATGGTCCGGCCGACGTCGCCGCGCTGACCGGCTTCCACGACCAGGCCCACCTCACACGCCACTTCAAGAAGCTGGTGGGAGTGCCCCCCGGGCGGTACCGAGACAGTCACCGCGACAACTGACCCGTTGCGGACGTTCGTTCGAGAGATTCGGCGGAAGCCGTCCGTCCACCGGTCACGCCCGCTTAGCGTCGCCCCATGGACGATTCACAGAACACGCAGAACTCGAACAACCCGGAGAACCAGGAAAACCCGAAAAACGCACCCAACCCGGAGAACCTGGAGGGCCCGCAGAACTCGCCGGGCTCGCGGAGCTCCGCCGCCACGACCACCCTGCGCTCCCTGAGACTCAGCCGGGTCTCCACCGCCGTCGCGGGCGCCGCGGCCCTGGTCGCCTTAAGCGTCGGCGCGGCTCTCGCGTCCGCCTCGGACGAGGGGCCTACGCCGTCCCCGAGCCCTAGTTCGGTCTCCACCGAGGCGCCGGCCGAGGACCCCGGCGACGAGGGCGGCGACACGGCCGGCACCACCGGCGGCGACACCGGCGGCGAACCGGGCGAGCCCACCTCCGTCCCGACCCATCCGACCGACCCTCCGATCCCCACCGAAGCCCCGGCCAGCCCGCCGCCCGCGGAAACCGACCTGGAGGCGATCAACCGGCGTATCGCGGAGCTCGACCGGAAGGTCGACGAGCTGCCCACCAAGAAGGAACTGGCCGACGCCCTACGCGCCTTCGCCAACGAACTCGACAAGCCCGACGGATCGTCCGGCGGGTCCGGTGACGACCCGGATCCCACCGACGAGCCCCAGCCGGACTCCTCCCTGCCGCCGGAAGGGAACTGACGCGGCGGCCCGGGGTCAGTCGGCCGAGCGCCGGGTGAGGTGCTCGAACGCGTCCAGGTTGCGCGTCGACTCGCCCCGGGACACCCGCCACTCGTACTCCTTGCGGATGGCGGAGGCGAACCCCAGCTCCAGAAGAGTGTTGAAGGCACCGTCGGCCGCCTCCAGGACCTGGCCGAGGAGGCGGTCGATCTCGTCGGCGGTGACGGTGGCCAGGGGCAGCTTGGCGGTGACGTAGACGTCACCGAGCGGGTCGACGGCGTAACTGATGCCGTACAGCTTGAGGTTGCGCTCCAGGAGCCAGCGGTGCACCCCGGGCTCGTTCTCGTCGGGGTGGCGGATGACGAAGGCGTTGAGGGACAGGGAGTGGCGGCCCAGCAGCAGGGACACCGTCGTCGAGAGCTTGCGGGTGCCGGGGAGCTTCACCACGTAGGTGCCGGGTGCGGGGCTCTCCCATTCCAGCTCGGCGTCCTTCAGGGCGTCTTCGAGGACCTGCGCCGTCTCCACGGCCCGTGCGTCCCGGTCCGCCTTTCCGGTGTCACCCATGGTGGGAGCGTACGCGACGGCGGTACGACTGGGTCGCGGCCGTGTAGGCGTCCGCCGTGGCGGCGGCCGCGGTGTCCCAGCCGAAGGACTGCGCGTGCCGGGCGGCGGCCTCGCCCATCCGTGCCAGGCGTGTGGGGTCGTCGGCGAAGCCCCGCAGCACGCGCGCGTAGTCGGCGGGATTGTGTCCTCGTACGAGCACACCGGTCTGTTCGTCGCGTACGGCCACCGGAAGTCCGCCGACCGCGGCGGCGAGCACCGGTGTTCCGGCCGCCTGTGCCTCTATGGCGACCAGGCCGAAGGACTCGCTGTAGGACGGCATGACGAGCACGGACGCGGCGCGGAACCAGTCGGCGAGCTGCTCCTGGCCGACGGGCGGCTGGAACCGTACGACATCCGCGATGCCGAGCCGGGACGCCAGCTTCTGCAGGCCCTCCGGTTTGGCGAGACCGCTGCCGCTGAGGCCGCCGACGACCGGGACGACGATCTGCGAGCGCAGGTCGGGACGCTCGTCGAGGAGGACCGCGACCGCGCGCAGCAGCACGTCCGGCGCCTTCAGGGGCTGGATGCGGCCGGCGAAGAGGGGAACCAGGGCGTCCTGCGGGAGGCCGAGACGGGCGCGGGCGGCGGCGCGGCCGTCGGCGGGGCGGAAGCGGTCGAGGTTCACGCCGGGGTGGACCACGGCGACCTTGGCGGGATCGGCGGCGTAGTGCTGTACGAGTTCCTCGCGCTCCTCGGCCGTGTTCGCGATCAGGCGGTCGGCGGCGGCGACGATCTGGGTCTCGCCGATGACGCGGGCGGCGGGCTCGGGGGTGTCGCCGTCGGCGAGGTTGGCGTTCTTGACCTTGGCCATGGTGTGCATGGCGTGCACCAGCGGGGTGCCCCAGCGCTGGGCGGCGAGCCAGCCGACGTGGCCGGAGAGCCAGTAGTGGGAGTGCACGAGGTCGTAGTACCCGGGGCGGTGGCCGGCCCAGGCCTGCATCACGCCGTGCGTGACAGCGCACAGCTGGGCGGGGAGCTCCTCCTTGGCGAGGCCCTCGTAGGGGCCCGCGTCGACGTGCCGGACGAGGACGCCGGGCGCGAGTTCGACGGTCGGCGGGAGAGCGGCCGTCGTCGCGCGCGTGAAGATCTCCACCTCGATGTTGATCGCGGCGAGGCGCTGCGCGAGCTCCACGATGTAGACGTTCATGCCGCCGGCGTCGCCGGTGCCCGGCTGGTGGAGCGGTGAGGTGTGCACGGAGAGCATGGCGACGCGGCGGGGGCGGCGGTGCAGTCGCAGGCGCGCGGGTGCCGCCACAGAGCGTCGCCCGAGCCTGCTGACGTACTGGCTCACGTGGCGTTCCTCCTAGCTGCGGACATGCCGGACGGAGGGTGCGAAGCGCCTCCTAGGTCGGCAACACCGGATTGAGGCGTTCCCATTCCGGACGGGAGGGTCTTTGCCGAGTTATTACCGGTGATCGCTCAACTGTTCTAGGACGGGATGCGTGGGCCCCAGGCGGGATGCGTAGGCCTTTCGCGGATATGTGGGCCCCTTCGGGCCGGACCGAGTGATCCCCCAGACCCGCGGACCCAGCGCCCAGGCAAGTGGGCCGAGTGCCCGGGCAAGCGGCCGCATACCCTCATCCCCATGACATCCCGCGCAGCGACCCGCCCCGTGGGCGCGGTCACCCGTGGGACCACCCATCCCAATCGGCTCCGCCGTATGGACCGCTGGATCGCGGCGACGCACGGGGCCGAGCTGCGCCGCGCCGTCGACCCCGTGGCCGTCGACCTCGGCTACGGCGCCGCCCCCTGGACGGCCGTCGAACTCCTCACCCGTCTGCGCACGGCGGCGCCACGCGCGCGCGTGGTCGGCGTCGAGATCGAACCGGCGCGGGTCGCGGCGGCGCGACCGTACGAACGGGACGGGCTGGTCTTCCGGCACGGCGGCTTCGAGATCCCGGTTTCCGGGCGGCCGCTGCTCATCCGGGCCGCCAACGTACTGCGCCAGTACGACGAGGGTGAGGTCGCCGCCGTATGGGAGCGGCTGTGCGCCCGCCTCGCCCCGGCCGCCGGGCACTCCCCCGGCGGGCTGCTCGTCGAGGGGACCTGCGACGAGATCGGGCGCCGTCACGTGTGGGTGGCGCTCGGTCCGCGGGGGCCGCGCACGGTCACCTTCGCGACCCGGCTGGGTTCGCTGGAGCGCCCCTCGGACCTCGCGGAACGGCTGCCGAAGGCGCTCATCCACCGCAACGTCCCCGGCGAACCGGTGCACGCCTTCCTGCGTGACTTCGACCGCGCCTGGGCGGCCGCCGCGCCCTACGCCTCCTACGGCGCCCGCCAGCGTTGGATGCGGGCGGTGCGGGACCTCACGGCCGACTGGCCGGTGACGGACGGGCCGACGCGGTGGCGGCAGGGTGAAGTGACGGTTTCCTGGGAGGCGTTGGCGCCGCGCACCTGACCCGGTCGGCTTCCCCGGCGTGCCGGGAACGATCTCCGCGAGTCGTTCGTCACACAGGCGGGGAGATCGTCTACGGGGGACGAGAAGGGGGAAGGACTGGCCCTGTCGACGTGCGCGACGGGCCTCTGTCGTTTTGCACGCATACGTGGCACGATCCCCAGGCGTCCGTAAGTTACTGACGGTAAATCAGTTTTGGGGGCAGGCGTATGGGAACGGGCAAGCGCGGACTGATCACAGCGGCAGTGACCGTCGTCTGCGCGATCACCGTACTGGCGGCGCCGGGCACGGCCTTCGCGGCTCCGACTCCCACACCGTCCCCGACCACGACCCCCTCCGCAACGGCTCCGCCCGACAAGGACCTTGAGGCCGTACGCGAGAAACTGGACGACCTCTATCACGACGCGGCGGTCGCCACGGACGCGTACAACGACGCCGAGGAGAAGGCCGAGAAGCAGTCGGCCGAGATCGTCGCGCTGGCCAAGAGGATCGTCGAGGGCGAGAAGAAGCTGGACCGGCTGAAGGACCGCGCGGGTGCCGCGGCCCGCGCCCAGTACCGCGTCGGCGGGCTGCCGGACGAGGCGCGGTTGATGCTCAGCGACGACCCTCAGGAATTCCTCGACGGTGCGGGCCGGGTGATCCAGGGCGAGCGCGCGGCCAAGGGCCTGATCGGGGAAATGACCCGCACCCAGCAGGACTTGGAGCAGTACGCCAAGGACGCGTCCGCCCAGTGGAAGAAGCTGGAGGCGGGCCGCAAGGCCAAGGCGGCGGCCAAGAAGGAGATCAAGAAGCAGATCGCGGCGGCCCAGAAGCTCGAGTCCCAGCTGGCGAAGAAGGAGAAGGCCCGCCTCGCCGAGCTGGAGAAGGAGGCCGCGCTCAAGGCACAGACCGCCTGGCTCGACTCCGGCATCCTCGACGAGATCAAGGGCGATGCCTCCGCCCAGGGCAGGAAGGCGGTGGAGTTCGCCACGGCCCAGATGGGCAAACCGTACGAATGGGGCGCCGAGGGCCCGGGCACGTACGACTGCTCCGGACTGACCTCACAGGCCTGGGCGAGCGCCGGCAGCGCGATCCCGCGCACCTCGCAGCAGCAGTGGCAGCAGTTGAAGCACGTGGCCGTCAAGGACATGCGCCCCGGAGACCTCATCATCTACTTCGCCGACGCCAGCCATGTCGCGATGTACGTGGGCG
Organism: Streptomyces sp. NPDC050997; assembly: GCF_040660135.1. NCBI lineage: Bacteria > Bacillati > Actinomycetota > Actinomycetes > Kitasatosporales > Streptomycetaceae > Streptomyces > Streptomyces sp. NPDC050997. The sequence goes on along the minus strand of NZ_JBFAGK010000020.1, from coordinate 92,954 downwards.
ACGGCGCGATCGTGCACGCCCCGCGACCGGGGCGGACGGTGACCATCGCCGGCGCGGGGACGATGCCGATACTCGGGGTGGTGCGGCCCGGCGCCTGAGCATGCGCGGGTGACACGGGCCACGTGAGCTGGCCCACTTCAAACCTGTCGCCGACGTGACGTTCGTCATCCCGGCGCGGCAGCCGACCTGTCCAACTGCGGTACGGATCGCGGCATATGACAGCGGCCGGCGTTCGGACAGCGTGCCGTGCGCCATTCCGTTGCGGCGCCGACTACCGCTATGGTCCCCGTCGGTAGGTCGAGGCCCCTCGCCCTGCCACGCCCTCGGGGGGCGGGAAGGAACCGAGACGATGCCCGTACCCGTACCGCGGCAGAGAGCGATCCCGGCCGTGGAGAGTGGTCAGGCGCAGGCCGCGTCCTCAGGCACCGGCCCTTCGAAGGAAGGGGCCCCGCGCGAGCCGGCCCCGGCCGGGAGCACGGCGGCCGAGCCCACCGGCCGCACCACTGCCGCAACCGCCACAGCCATGACCGGCCCGGATGGCTCCGCCGGCACAGCCGACCCTGCCGACCCCAGCGGCACGACTGGCTCCACCGGCGCTGCAAGCACGGCAAGCACTGCAAGCGCCACTGTCACCACCAGCAGCACCAGCCCCACCAGCCCCACCACCAGCAACTCCACCGGTGTCCTCGCCCCCACCGGCACCAACCTCACCCTGCTGGTGATCGAGGACGACCCCGGCGGCTCCACGGGCATGCCCGAGTTGCTGGACTCGGCCGGCCGGCCGATCCGTGTGCGCACCGCCCGCAACCTCACCGAGGCGGCGCGGCTGCTCACCGACGACGTCCACTGCATCCTGCTGGACCTCGCGCTGCCCGCCGCCCGCCGGGCCGAGGGCGACGACGAGCTCGCCGTACTCCGGCAGGTGCTGGAGCTCGCGCCCCGGCACGCCGTCCTCGCGCTCACCGCGTCCGGTGACGCCGAGCGTGGCGCCGAGGCGGTGCGTGTGGGCGCCCAGGACTATCTGTTCCGGGACGAGCTGGACGGTCGGCTGCTGAGCCGGGCGATCCGGTACGCGGTGGAACGAAAACGTTCCGACAGGGCCGAGCGACGGCTCGCCGAGGGCCGGATGCGCGCCCAGGAGAACCGCCGACTGGAACGCGGCCTGCTGCCCACGCCCCTCCTGGAGGGCTCCTCGCTCCGCTTCGCCGCCCGCTACCGGCCGGGCCGTTCGCGCGCCCTGCTCGGCGGCGACTTCTACGACACCGTCCGCACCCCGGACGGCACGGTCCACGCGATGATCGGCGACGTCTGCGGGCACGGCCCGGACGAGGCGGCGCTCGGCGTGGAGCTGCGTATCGCCTGGCGGGCGCTGACGCTGGCGGGCCTGTGCGGCGACCAGCTGCTGGGCACGCTCCAGCAGGTCCTGGAGCATGAGCGTTCCGACGACGAGATCTTCGCGACGCTGTGCACGGTGGACATCGCCCCCGACGGCCGCCGCGCGGGCCTGTGCCTCGCCGGCCATCCGGCCCCGCTGATCGCCCGCCCCGGCCGGCCCGCCCGACTGCTCCCGTACGAGAACAACGGCCCCGCCCTCGGCCTGCTCCCCGGCGCCCGCTGGCCCCGGACGCAGGTGGAGCTGGGTGCCGAGTGGAGCCTGATGCTCTACACCGACGGTCTGATCGAGGGCCATGTCGGCCAGGGCCGGGAGCGGCTCGGCGAGGACGGCATGGTGGAGATGGTCCGCCGTCAGCTCTCCGCGGGGTTGCGCGGGGAGGAGTTGCTGCGGGCCACGGTGAACGAGGCGCGCGATCTCAACGGCGGCGAGCTGACCGATGACGTGGCGGTGCTGTTGCTGGACCGGACGGCCTGAGCGGAGAACCGCCGTCGCGGTGCTGCCGTACGCCGCGCTCCGCCGCCCCTTCGGGACGCTTCAGCGGCCGCCGTTGTAAGGGCCGTACGGACCGTCGCTACTGGAGCCACCGCGTCGGCTGCGGCCCCCGCCGGGCAGACCACGCAGGGCCGGTCGTACGTCGACCATGTACACGATCGTCGCGACGAGGCCGATGATCGGCAGGAACGACAGGATGTTGAAGATCAGGTTCACCACGAACGCGAGCCCGAGGACGATCAGCCAGAAGGGCTTGGTCTTCTTGTCGGCCGCGCGGTAGGCGTCCTCGCGGCGCGTGGCGGCGTCGAACAGCGCGAAGCCGCTGAAAAGGATCAGGGCGACGCTCAGCAGCCACATGAACCCTGCGAAACCCTGCATCAGCACTACGTCCACCACCAGACTCGGCTTGTCATCACGCGGTCACCGTACCCGTTCCCGGAATCCCGCTACCCGGAGAACGGGCCGGGCACTCCAGGAGTGCCCGGCCCGTGACCCGTACCGCGGTGCCTCACTTGGCGGGCGGCGTGGTCTTCTTGGCGGTGGGGGAAGGGGTGGGGGTGGTGGTCTTGCGGGCCGGGGCCTTCTTCGCCTCCGGCTTCTTCGCCGGTGCGGGCACGGTCTTGGCCTCGCCGGGCTTCGGCACGGTCTTGACCACGGCGGGCTTCGGCTCGGCCTTCACCGCGGCGGACGCGGGCTTCGAGTCGGCCTTGACCGCGGCGGACGCGGGCTTCGGCTGGGCCTTGACCGCGGCGGGCGCCGGCTTCGGCTGGGCGCTCGGCTCGGTGTTCGGCTCGACGGCGATCGCCAGGTCCTCGATCTCGTCGGCTGCCTCGCCGCGCCAGGTCCGCACGGTCTGCTCGCCGTGCTCGGCGACCTTCTCGTAGGTCTCGCGGGCCTTGACGGCGTACTCGGCGGCGACGCCGACACCGCGCAGGGCGAAGTCCTGGGCGCTCTCGCCGAGCTTCTTCAGGTCGGCGTCGAGGGTGCTGCCGAGCTTCTTCAGGTCACCGTCGAGGGTGCCGATGAACTCGCCGACCCTGGCCTGGATGCTCTCCTGCGCCTCCTTGGCCTTGGCGCTGGCCTCCTTGGCACGCGCCTGGGCCTTCTCCTGGACGGTCTTGGGGTCGGTGTTACGCACGGCCTCGATCCGCGCAGGAGCCTCGGCGCGCAGCTGCTCGACCAGACCGGGCACCTTCTTGGCCTGCTGAAGAGCCAGGTCGGCGGTGCCGGCGGCGAAGTAGAGCGGGGTCGGGTCGCTGAGGGTCTTGCGCAGGTCGTCGGTGATGGCCATGGTGATGGTCCTCCCGGATTCGCGTTCGGCTGAGGGTTTTGTGGTCCGCAGTCAGGCGGCCGGCGCCCTGGTCCGGCTCAACTGGCCGTCTGCTGCGGGTCGGCGTCGCTGACGCCAGTCCTGCGGGTACGACGGGGGTACTCGCGTCCGTCCGCCGTGCGGGTCTCTCGTACGACGGGGGCACCGTCCTGGGTGCCCAGGACACCGTCGCTCGGAGCATCGTCACCGGGAGCGTCGGCGTGGGCGGGTTCATCCGCCCAGTCGCCCTTGTCCTCGTAGCCCGCTTCGTCGATCCCGAACCCGTTCTCCTTGCGGAAGGACTCGTAGATCTGGAGCAGCACCTGCTTCTGCCGCTCGTTCAGCGTGGGATCGGCGAGGAGGACCGCACGCGTCTCCACCTCGTCCCGGTCCCGCTCGGCGTCGAGGATGCCGGCCCGCACGTACAGCGTCTCGGCGGAGATCCGCAGGGCCTTGGCGACCTGCTGCAACACCTCCGCGCTCGGCTTGCGCAGCCCGCGCTCGATCTGGCTCAGATACGGATTGGACACCCCGGCGGCGTCGGCGAGCTGCCTGAGCGACAGCTGCGCGTTGCGCCGCTGCTCACGCAGATAGTCACCGAGGTTGCCGACGTTGAGAGATGCCATGCCTCCACCCTGCACCACTCGCGCTAACTATTGCAAGCATCTGCTTGCAATAGTGCGCCACGCCACGCCGAGGTCCACCCGAGTGCCCCAATCCCACCCACCGACGCCCCTCCCCCAGACTCCCCCGCCGCCCCCTGTTCCACCCCTGTTCCACCCCTGCGGCACCCCGGCACCCCGGCACCCCGGCACCCCGGCACCCCGGCACCCCGGCACCCCGGCACCCCGGCACCCCGGCACCCGGTGATACGTCCGTCTCGGCGATCGTGCTCCTCCCGGCTCACCCCACAACCGGGCCGCCCGGCCGACCAGCTCCCCACCCTGCGCCTGGCCCTCCAACGCGCACTACGGCGGACCTGACGCGAGTCCCTGACGGTCACGGCGCCGGCCGGCGCGGACTTCGCCGGGATCAAAGCGCTCCTGGACCGGGGAGAGGAGGAAGGCTGGTGGCACTACGAAGTCGGCTGCGCCACCGACGAGTGGCGGAACGCCTGACCGATGTCCATGACCCGCTTGTTCTCGAGTTCGCTCGGGGAGCGGTAGACCAGATCCCGCCGATCTTCATGATCGGTCGGGATCGTCATCTACGCATCGGTGCTGAAGGCGGGGATCCGGTGTACTCGCGCGTCCACGACGACCGAGGATGCTAGAGACCTGGAGCGTTGCGCACATTCCGCTCGCTGACGTCGGGCAGGAAGCGGGCCACGGTGACGAAATCAGCGTCGTCGTGCAGGACAACCAGTCCATGGTGCACGGCGGTGGCGCAGATCATCAGGTCGAGCGGCCCGGCCGCACCGAGGGCCCCCTTCTCGGCGAGCGCGTACTGGGCTGTGTCGACCCAGTCCCACAACCTCTTCGGGAGAGGTACGTCAGGGTACAGATCCGTAAACATCTCCCCCATGGCCTCGTACTCCACTGCGTTGCGCGCTGAGCGCCGGAACTCGGCCCGCTGGGCAGCGCACGACCCGATGGCCCTGAGGGTGGTGGTCTCCAGCCACGCGTCCCTCAGCTGCTCCTCGCGCAGGAGGCGCCACAGACCCGAGGAGTCGAGCAGGTAGTGGATCACGCGCCACCCTGCTTGTCCTCGACGCGGCGCTGCTGCCAGCCCTCGTAGTCCCACTGCTGGGCGGCGTGGAAGTGCCTGGCTACGAGCGCGGCCCGCTCATGGCGTTCGGCGTACTCGCGAAGGGCGGCATTGACCACGTCTTTCTTGGTGCCACCACCGGCGACACGCATGGCCTTCTCCAGCGCATCGTCATCAAGGTCGATCGTCGTCACGCTCATACTGGACTCCTTTATTCAAGGGCAATATCCAGTATATGTATCCGCGGTGTGCATGCCTGCTCCGGACCACCGGCACATTCCACCCCCTCGCCTGGCCCCCTACTCCCGCAAGGCCATCGGCATCGCCGAGGAACGGTCTGAGCGGAAGGGCTCCGCCCGCATCGAATGCGAAGACCTGCTGATCGGCCTGGCCCAGGTCGGCCGGGGAGTGGCCGCCACCGTCCTCACCGACGTCGGCTTCGACCCGGCAACCCTCGACGCCACGTAAGACGCACCCACGAATCCCGTCCCCCTGACGCGAGGCGGCCACTGACCGTCGGCGCATCATGGCCGTCATGGAGAACGCGGTCGAGAAGGTCAAGGTCTGGTTCCGGTTCGTTCCGCGCGAGGGATGGCTTCCCCAGGACACCGAGGGGCTCTGGGCGGCGAGACTCGGCGATGACCTGGCCCGCGTCCAGAACGTCCCCTTCCTCCAGGACGGGGTCGCCGAGGGTGACGTCGTGCGGTACCGGACCGGCTCCGACGGGCTCCACTGGGCTGTCGAGCGGGTCAGTGCCTCGGGGAACTGCACGATCCGCGTGGTTCCGGTTCCTACCGGGCCCCTGGGAGGCAGCGCCCAGGAGGTGCATCAGCGCCTGGCCGTGTTCGGGCTGGGCGGTGAGGTCTTCAGCACGGACTTCCCGATGGTCGCGGTCACGGCGCCGGCCGGCGCGGACTTCGCCGGGATCAAAGCGCTCCTGGACCGGGGAGAGGAGGAGGGCTGGTGGCACTACGAAGTCGGCTGTGCCACCGACGAGTGGCGGAACGCCTGACCGATGTCCATGACCCGCTCGCGGCCCAGCAGGTCGGCCAGGGTGGTCGTGGGGATGTCCAGAAACTCCGTGGCTTCGATCACGACGAGGACGCTACCGTGGGCCCATGACTGCCGGGTCGGCCTTGTGCCGTGAGCGAGTTGGGTGCCCGGCCTCTGAGTGAGGCCGATGGGGGTCCCCCCGCTCGAGCGAATTCGAGAGTGGGGGAGGGCCAGGAGCCCGCCTCTTTCTCTGCGCCGCCTTCGACGTTCCGAAGACTCCAGCGACAGAGAAAGAGAAAGAAGAGAGAGTGCCCAACCCTTTCAATGATCAGATCATCGAAGAGTTCCGCGTCAACAAGGGCCGTATGGGCGGCCCCTTCGAGGGCGCCCGGCTGATCCTCCTCACCACCACCGGCGCCCGCACCGGCACCCCGCACACCGCTCCCGTCGGCTACCTCCCCGACGGCGGTGACCGCATCCTCGTCATCGCCTCGGCGGGCGGTGCGCCCCGGCATCCCGACTGGTACCGCAACCTCCTCGCACACCCCGAAGTCACCGTGGAGAGCGGCGCGTTCACGTACCAGGCGCGGGCCGAGGCACTCACCGGCGAGGAGCGGGACCAGGCCTTCGCGCGGGCCGTGGAAGCGGAGCCGGGCTGGGCGGCGTACCAGGAGAAGACGGACCGGGTGATCCCGGTGGTCGCCCTGTACGAGATCGCCCGGGGTGGACCGCCGAACATCAACGCCGGCTCCTTCGGCGAGGCGATCAAGGTCGTGCACGACGCCTTCCGCCGCGAACTCACCCAGATCCGCAAGGAGATGAGCTCCGGTACGTCCACGCTCGGCGCCCAACTCAGGGTGAACTGCCTGACGTTCTGCCAGGGCCTGCACAACCACCACACCGGCGAGGACCTCGGCATGTTCCCGCTCATCGCCGACCGCCACCCGAAGGCCGCCCCCGCGCTCGCCCGCCTGCGCGAGGAACACGAGCGGATCGCGGCCCTCGCCGAGGACCTGCGCCGCGCGGTGACCGCCGAGGACACGGACCGGGACACGGCCCGCGCGGAGGTGGAGCGCCTCACGGCGGAGCTTGAGGCCCATCTGACGTACGAGGAACAGCAGTTGATCCCGCTCCTCGAGGCCACCAGCTGACGGAGCCGCGTCTCACGGGCGGTCGTCGCCCAGGAACTGCCCCCGGGACCTGTCCCCTGGACCTGTCCCCCTGGACCCGTCCTAGAACGGCAACGGCCGCCCGTGCACCACGTCCAACCGCGACACCGCCCGCGTCAGCACCACGTACAGCCGATGCAGCCCCCGTTGCTCCGCCTCCGCGATCGCGGCCGGCTCCACGGCGACGACATGGTCGTACTCAAGGCCCTTCACCAGGCTCGCCGGGACGACGCTCAGCCGGGCGCCCAACTCCTGCGGCCCCGCCGTCGCGATCCCGGCCGCGTCGAGCGCGGCGCGCACCCGGTCCACGTCCGCGTCCGCCGCGACGACCCCGACCGACCCCTCGCACGCCAGCGCGTCCCGTGTGGCGTCCACGACCACGTCGAGCAGTCCGTCCGCGGCCGCCTCCCGGATCCGCAACTCCCCGTCCCCGCGCAGCGATCGCCCCGCCGGGACGTCCACCTCCAGCCTCTCCAACAGCCGGTTCGCCAGCGTCACGACGGCCTGAGGCACCCGGAACCCGATGGTCAGCGGCACCACGGCCGCGTCCGGTTTCCCGAGGTGCCGCAGCACCGTGCCCCAGGACCGCGCCGCCCAGGGCGTGGTCCCCTGCGCCAGGTCGCCGAGGACGGTGAGCGACCCGAAGGCGGCCCGGCGGGCGATCGCCCGGCACTCCATCGGGGAGAGGTCCTGTGCCTCGTCGACGACGAGATGGCCGTACCCCTCCGGATGCTCGACGAGACCGCCGACCTCGTCCAGAAGGACCAGGTCGGCGGCCGACCAGCGTGCCGACTTCCACGACCGCGGCGGCTTCGCCCACAGCAGCGCCCGCTGCTCGTCGGCGTCCAGCAGTCCGTCCGCCGCCGCCCCCAACACCGCCCCGTCGGTGAGGAGTTCGGCCACCACCTCCTCCGCCCGCACCCGCGGCCATACGGCGTCCACGTACGCCCCGACCGCCCGCGACCGTGAGATCTTCTGCAGCCAGGCGTTGCTCCGCGGCCCCGCCCGCCGCTCCGCCTGCGCCTGCACGCACCGCACGACCCGGCTGCGCACCCGCTCCCGCCCGACCGCGTACGGCGGTTCCTCGGCGCGTACGCCACGCAGGATCCGCGCGAGTTCGCCACCGGGCACCCGCCACCGATATGTCCCGTCGGGCACGCCGAGGGCCCCGCCAGAACCTTCCCCACCCTCCGCGCCCCCCGACACCCGCGCGTACAGCGCCCGCCGCAGCACCTCCGCCATCCGGGCGTCGTGCTTGACGACGGCGGTCCGCTCGTCGTCGACTCCGGTGATCCGGTGCTGTCGTGCGATCTCCTCCTGGAGGGTCGACTGCCGTACGCCGGTCTCGCCGAGCGCCGGCAGCACCTCCGCGATGTAGGAGAGGAAGGTCCGGTTGGGTCCGAGGATGAGCAGTCCGCCGCGGCGGATGCGCTGCGGGTGGGTGTAGAGCAGGTAGGCGGCCCGGTGCAGTCCGACGGCGGTCTTCCCGGTGCCCGGGGCGCCCTGCACGCACACCGAGACGGGCAGGTCCCCTCGTACGAGATCGTCCTGCTCGGGTTGGATGGTCGCGGCGATGTCCCGCATGGGGCCGACCCGGGGCCGCTCGATCTCCCGGGCGACGATGCCGCTGGCCCGCGACTCTCCCCGGCCGAGGTGCTCGTCCTCCAGCCCGGTCAGGTCGGCGCAGTCGCCCCGGCTGCCGGGCGCCCAGCCGAACCGCCGGCGCACCGCGACGCCCTGTGCCTCATGGGCGCTCGCCTGGTAGAAGGCGCGGGCGACGGGCGCCCGCCAGTCGACGACGAGGGGCGGCACGGCCGGGTGCTCGCTGATCCGAAGGCGCCCGATGTGGTATCGCTGCCCGGAGTGGTCCCCCGCGCTCCCGCCGAAGTCCAGCCGCCCGAAGAACAGGGGCCCTTCGGGCAGTTCCCGCAGTTCCTTGGCCTGGCTGCGCAGGCGGTACCCGAGAACCTCGGCGTCGGCCCCGGAGGCGGAGACGTCCACACCGGTGACGACGTGTTCCTGGGCCCCGTCGACCATGGCGGCGAGGGCGGCGCGGCAACGGTCGTGGTGGCCGCGTTCCTGACGGAGGGAGGCGCGGAGAGTGTCCTGGGTGTCCTGAGTGTCCTGGAGAGCGGGGTCGGGTGACGTCATTCCACCGAGCGTACCGGAATACCGTAACCGAGTTACATTATTTACTCAGTCTCATTCACGCGAGATGGGGCAACCCGACCGCCAGTTGCCCGAAGGCCCGCTCGGCGGCGGCCACCGCGTCCGCCCGTACGTCCGCCACCTGCTCCCCCTCGGCGATCCGTCGCCAGTTGTCCAGCGCGAGGATGCGCCGGACGGCGATGATCTGTCCGGCGGCGAGCCGTGCCTCCAGCCCCCCGCCGAGCGCCTCGGCGAGCGCGGCCTCGGACCGCTCCTGGTACGCGTACACACGAGCCGCCAGCGCGGGAGTCCCGTACAGCAGCGTGTGGAAGGCGAGTACCCGCGGATCGTCGTTGAGCCCGGTGACGGGATCGCACCGCTCCAGCCCGTCCAGGAAATGCCGCCGCAGCGCGCCGAGGGGCGCGGCCTCACCGGCGACGACCCGCGCCGCCTCCTCCTCGTGATCGGCGATCCGGTGCAGGACGAGGTCCTCCTTGGCCGGGAAGTACCGGAACAGGGTCGGCTTGGAGATCTCGGCCGCGGCGGCGACCTCCGCGACGGACACCGCGTCGAACCCCTTCTCCAGGAAGAGCCCGATCGCGACCTCCGACACCACCTCGTACATCCGCCGCTTCTTGCGCTCACGCAGACCGGTCTCGCTCATGGGGTGAGCGTAACCACTGCCGACCTGGAGACCTGGTCCCCTACGCCAGAGCCCGGGCCAGATAGGGGTTCGCCGTAGAGCGGGCCGGCAGACCGAGCGAGCCCCTCGCGGCCGCCAGGGTCATCGCGTACGAGTCCACGGCCCGGCGGACGTTGGGGGCATCCAGGCTCGCCCCGGTCACCAGCCGGTCGAGGTCGACGTAGGCGGACCGGACGATCTCGATCCAGCGGTACACGCCCCAGTCCTTGCGCCAGTCACACGTGTACTCGGGCTGCAGCTTCTTCTCCCAGCGGCGGAACATGCGCTCCCGGATCTCCGGCCGGGTGGGCGTGAGATGCATGTGCCGGACCAGGTCGTAGAGCGGATCCCCGACCAGGGCCATCTCCCAGTCGATGATGGTCAGGGCCAAGGGGTCGTCACGGCGTACGAGGTTCCACGGGTTCAGGTCGCCGTGCAGCAGGGCCGGCCTCCGGTGGCTCACCTCGTGGCGGGACAGGATCCGTCGCAGACCGTCCGCGTCGGGCAACCCGAGGAGCCTCGCCAGGTGCTGCGACTCCTTCGGCAGCTCCCGAACCAGCGAGACGAGGCTGGCCCGCAGCCACTGATGGAAGCCGCCCTCACCGGCTGCCGGGTCGACCTGCTTGTACTTCACCTCCGTCAGCGCACAGAGCTGGTCGACGAGCCCGTCCGCCTCGTGCGGCAGCAGTCCGTGTACCGGATGGTTGGGGAGCTTGTCGATGGCGCGGGGCCCGACGTACGTGTGGATGGCGAAGAGGTCGTTGGGGTAGCTCTCGCCCAGCGCCAGCGCTCTCGGCGCCGCCACGGCGATGTCGGCCTGCTCGATGGCCCGCAGGACGGCGTGCTCGCTGAGGAAACTGCGTTCCCGACGGCAGACGTCGGGCAGCCTTCGCCGCACGACCACGGGAAAGGAGATGCTCGGCACCTGGACCACGGTGTTGAGATGCGCGGTCCCCTTGAAGACCCGGCCCGCCGGGGCGGCCCCCTCCGCCACCAGAGCCTCTCGCACGGCGGAGGCGGGAAAGTCCGGATGCTCGGGCAGACGCCGGTCCGGCTGCCACCGGAAGGTCTGCGCGAGCCGTCCCTGCCCCTCGTAGGAGCGGCCGCTCCTGGAGGTCAGCCAGCGGAACAGGGCCCGCTCGATCTCGCTCTTGCCCGGCAGCTTCTTGAGCCGCAGCGGCTCCTCCGCCGCTTCCAGGGCGCGGCGCACTTCCGCCGTCGCCTCGTCCAGGCTCTTCCGGGTGCTGGCCTGCTCCAGCGACTGCGCGGCCCGCATCACGTCCGGATAGACGGACTGGGCCCGTTCGAAGGCGAGGTAATGGCGCAGGTCCCTGGTCAGGCCGTTGACGGCGGCGGGACGCGTACGCTGCATGGCCCCCGCCCACGCCTCGATCACCTCGTCCCACTGGTGGGTCGGATACCGCATGCGCACCAGGTGCGTCGCGAGATCGTGCAGGGGATCGCCGTAGGTCGCCAGTTCCCAGTCGACGCAGATGAGGGGCGGGTCACCGGCGTAGGACATGATCAGGTTGTCACGGTGCAGGTCCGCGTGGAGCAGGCTGTACGGCCTCCGGGACATCACGGGGACCCGCTCGGCCAGCCGCACCAGGGCGTCCCCGGGAATCCCGAGCGCCGCGAACAACCCACCGAACGCATCCCAGTTGGGGCGTCTGATCTGCCGGTCCGCGAAGTACGCCAGGGTGCGCAGGAAGCCCTGGCTGTCCATGTCGTTGCTGGGCCAGACGGACGGCAGCGGCGGCAGCGCCCCGCGCCGGACCTGGGCCATCTGGGCGAGCAGCTCGGCCAGTGCCCCGATGAGCAGGGTGTCGACGGGTTTGCCGTTCCCGCAGACGGTGGAGAGGGGCACGCCCTCCACATAGCTGTGGAGGGCGAAGTGGTCCCCCTCGGCGAGGCACTCCGGCACGTGGGGCAGGATCCCCTTGATGGCGTTGAGGATCTCCGCCTCGTTCTGCCAGGTCCTGATCACCACGGGCAAGGCCTCGGTCCGCCGGACCCGCACGGTGACGGACGTACCGGGCGCGCGCCCGAGCAGTCCCGCCATCGGTTCGCTCAGCTGCGACACATAGTTCTGGTTGTGGTGCCCACTGGTGGACTGGCCTTGCGCGACGGCCCTCAACATGAACGCCCGATGCGCTGCCTCGGGTGTGGCGCGCTCCCCGGCGGAGGGACGGGGAACTGGACGTGCGCCCACTGGCCGCTCCGGGTACGAGAAGGGGGAAGCTACGGCAACGTTAAGCACAGGGTTGGGGGAAGCGCTCGACAGAGTGGCGCTCGCGTGGCTCCAACGGGTGGTTTGCCACTTTCTGCATGAGAGGTGTTCGAGGTTGGCCTTGTAGGCCCTTCCATACGAACGAAGGCGAGCGATTGCTCAGTCGGTGCGGGCATGCTACAGCAAGCCGACAGAGCCCCACTTGACCCGCTCAGGTGTCGCCGAAACCTGTCGCGGCCCTGTCGCAGCACTGTCGCGGCACCAGGACCCGTCCTACTCGGACAACAACTCCCAGACCGATTTGAACCACTTCTCCATGCTGTCCACGAAGACCGTGCCGGGCGAGTTCGGCTCGGCGTCCTTCACGTAGTGGGTGAGGGTGGCGCCCAGGCCCAGCACGTCGAGCGCCATGACCTCTTCGTCGCAAGTGCGAGCGCGCCGCGGCGGCCTCGCCGTCGGGGCGGCCGTGGTGTTCGCGCTGCTGATGACTCAGGCCTGAGCGCGCGTCATCCTGAGCACCGGCTCCAGCGAGGAGACGGTCACCGTGGCACCCGCGTCCCGCAGCAGCTTCTCCTTGCGCTCGTTACGCGCGTAGCCCAGAAACGGGACCCCCGCCGCCTTCGCGGCGTACAGGTCCGAGGGGGTGTCGCCGATCATCAGGGCGTCCGAGGGGGCCGAACCCATCGCGTTCAGGGCGCGGTTGAGGCAGTGCGGGTCCGGCTTGAGGTGGTTGAGCTGTTGGGTTCGGCCGTAGATGTGGGGCGCGAAACAGGAGGTGAGGTCGCGGCTTTCCAGGTAAGTGCGGACCACCTGCGGGGAGTTGTTCGTGGCGATCGCCAGCCGACGCCCCACCGCCTTCCATGTGCGGATCAGCGGGTCGGCGTACGGCGTGGGCATCGCCGAGATCGTGGCCCGCAGTTCCTCCTGGGTGAGACGTTCCTCCAACTCGTCGACCAGGTCACTGCCGGGGTGTCTGCGGTCCAGGGCGCGCAGGACGATGTGCGGGTCCAGGGACCTGCGTTCCTCGTCCGTCAGCAGGCCGTGCAGGCCACGCCCCTCGAGCCAGTCGACCAGGTCGTCCGCCACCTTGTCCGCCGCGTGGCCGGCGAACAGGCGGCAGATCGGGCCGTCGAAGTCCCAGAGCACGACACGCGCGCGGGTGATCAGGTCGCGCACCGCCTCGGTCTCCGCTGCCACGGTCTCCGCTGCCACGGGTTCAGTCTGCGTCGTATCAGAAGTCACTAGGAGAGTGTCAGGTCCGTCGTGATGGTTTCCCAGAGGGCGTCGAACCACTTCTCTGATTCCTCCACGAAGGAGGCGTCCCGCTGACCTGTCCGCTTCTCGAAGGAGAAGAGGAGGGATTCGGTGCCCAGCACGTCGTACATGTCCATGGTTCCGCTGTCGGAGGCCTCCTCCCGGCGCGTGATCATGTAGTACGCGATCAGCGCCTCCTCCCCGTTCAGGAGGTACAGCTTCACCGGTGGGGTGAAGGGCAGCGCGCGGAATCTGACCCGGACGTCGATGCCGTGGGAGGAGCGCAGGGCGCGGAGGTTGTGCTTGAGGACGTGGCCCTGGGCGTTGCGTTGGGCCAGCCAGCGCTCGTGGACCGGGTCGTCGTCCTCGCCGCGGCCCTCCACCGGGACGGGGAACGCGAGAGGGATCTCGCGGGAGGGCAGCAGGATGCGGACGTCGATCGACTCGGGGCGGATTTTGCCTTCGTGGATCAGACGGATTGGCGCTCCCAGGGCCAGCATCAGGGACTCGGCGGTGAGACAGGCCGCGTCCACGCGGACGTGCGGTGCCGCGAACGCCTCCGTCAGGCGGGGCGCGAGGCCCACCATCGTCGGCTGCGGCTGCTCCCCCACCGCCCGGGCCGGTTCCGCGATGCGGGGCGGGCTGCCCTTGCTGACGTTGCTGAGGAGGCCGAGGTCCTGGAGGGCGCGCAGAGCTTGGCGGACGGTGCCGCGTTCCACGCCGAACTCCTCGGCGAGTTCGGCCTGGGTGGGCAGGCGGTCGCCCGTCTTCAGGTCGCCGGTGCGGATCCGTTCCCGCAGGACATCGGCGATCTCCTGGGGCGAGAGCCTTCTGCTGCCGTTCACTGCCACGTTCTCCTGGGTCACGACCAAACGCTACAACTTAGATCCATCTATGGGGAGTTGTTTGAAAGTTGTTTATAGGTGGGTGCCAAGTGGGGACAACTATCTTAGAGTTGGTTGCCAACTTGGTTCAGTTGGTTAATGCCTCGCCTCCTCTCGCCCGCAAGGTCTCTGCCGGACCACTTGAAGGGGGAACCACCGTGCCTGCAATCGCCCTCCTCGCCGCCGTGTTCGTCGTCGGTGTCGAGCAGACCGTCCAGTGGAAGTACGGCGCCGTCGGCACCGTCGGTCTGCTCCTGCTCACCATAGGTATCAAGGCCAAGAACCCGACCGTCAGCTCCCTCGGAGCCGTGGTCCTCGCACTGCTGGTCGCGGGGCCCGCCCTATGAGTCGACCAGGTCGACGGCACCCCGGTCAGCCCGCTGTGGGAGACATCAGCTCGTGAGCGTCAGCTCCGAACTGATCGTCTCCCACAGTGCGTTGAACCACAGGTGGGACTGCTCCACGAAGGTCGTGTCCCGCAGGCCGGCGCCCTGCTCGAAGGCGAAGAGCATCGACTGGGTGCCCTCGGCGTCGTACGTCTCCAGGTACTCGTGGTCGATCTCCGCCTCATGGCGGCCCAGCGTGTAGTACGCGAACAGCGCCTCCGCCCCGTTGAGCAGGTACAGCTTCACCGGCGGGGTGAAGGGCAGCGCGCGGAAGGTGACGTGCACGTCGATGCCGTGGGTGGCACGCAGCGCCAGCAGGTTGTGCTTCAGCACCTGTCCCTGGGCGTTGCGTTGGGCCAGCCAGCGCTCGTGTACGGGATCGTCGTCCCCGCGCCCCTCGACCGGCACCGGGAAGGCGAGGTCGATGTCCCGGCTCGGCAGCAGGACCCGGACGTCGACCTTGGCCGGATTCAGTCGCCCGGCGTGGATCTCGCGCAGCGGCTCGCCCATGGCGAGGGTGAGGGAGACCGAGGTCAGACACAGGGCGTCGATCTCGACGTGCGGGGCGGCGAAGGCGGCGGCGATCCGCGGCGCGAGGGCCACCGTGGTGGGCAGCGGAGGTGCGGCGGGACCGACCGATGTCCTGGTCAGGCCCGGATCCGGGGCCACGGTCGCCGGGCTCCCCTTGGATACGTTGGTCAGCAACCGCTCCGACTGCAGGATGTGCAGCGCCTGCCGTACGACTCCCCGCTCGACCCCGAACTCGTCGGCCAGCTTGGCCTGGGTGGGCATGCGCTCGCCCGACCGCAGCCGCCCGGACAGGATCCGGGCGCGCAGTTCGTCGGCCACCTCGTGATGTGACGTGTGTGGCCGCTGTGCCCTCTTCCGCCCATTGACGGCGGCGTGTTTCGGGTCCACGACCAAACACTACAACTTCCCGCCATCTTTGAGCACTTCACTGAAGGGTGGTTATGAGACGCATCCAAGTGGAGATAAGTACAGTGAAGTTGGTCGCCAACTTAAGCAACGTGGTCAAACTTTCGAAAGGTTGGCCAGGTGGGCGACCGACAGGGACCACCGTCCCGAAGGGGGACCGACATGCCGCTGATCGCCATAGCCATCGCCGCCCTCGCCGTCGGCTTCGAACAGATCGTCCAGTGGAAGCTGGGCGCGATGGGCATCGTCGCCTTTGTCGCGCTCACCGTTGGGGTCAAGGCCAAGAGCGCCGCGATCGGCGGCATCGGAGCGGTGATCCTCGTGATGCTGCTCGCCCAGTCAGGCTGACCGGGCTCCCTTCCGGAGGGGAGCCGGGAGTCCGGTCGGTCAGCACAGCCACAACTGAACACGGTCGACACCTGGCACAGCCACAACTCAAGACAGTCAGGACCAGCACAGCCACAACTGAAGAGCTCGCTACGGATGCCGAGCAGCAGAACCTGTCGCCGAGTGGAAGGAGCCTCAGAACATGTCCGGGCACCAAGGACGCCTGGACGTACGCAGCAGGGCGTCGGCCGACCGGCCGGCGCCCGCTCGTTCTTCCCGCACCCGCCCCAGCGCCACCAGCCGTACGGCAGACTCGTCACCGAGCCACAGCGCCGCCAGGTCGGCCACGTCTAGGGTGAGGTCTGCGTCGGCGGTCGTCGGCGTACAGGAACCGCCCTCCGAAGACGCCTCCAGCCGGTAGCGGCCGCCGGCCAGCCCGTCCCGGTCGGTCACCTCCAGCACCAGCGATCCCTCCCCCTCGTACGTCCGCGCCTCCAACGCCCGTACGACGTCCAGGAGCCGCACCCACAGCCAGTCCGCCTGCGCGGTGATCCTGGCCGCCCGCGGGTCGGGCAGGAACAACGGGAGCAGGTCGTCGGGGGCCCGCCAGCCGCTCTTGACGTGCGTGATCCAGTCGATCGAGCAGAGGTAGCGCCACAGGGCCCGCTCGGCGGCCGGGGTCGACGCGATCAGCTGTTTCACGGTCGCCGTGTTGTGCGGCTGCTTGTCGTGCCAGTTGTCGTCCGACTCGTACGTGGCCAGCCCCTGCACCTCGCCCTCGGGCGAGCGGTACACGGCGTAGAACGGCTCGGTCCACGTCGGGTCGAACCGTACGACCCCAGTGTGGACCCGCCACCACATCTCGTCGCGGTTGACCGCGCCCGGCTGGATTCGGCGTACCCGCTCGTGGAGTTCGGGGCCCAGCTTGCGGACGTCGTCGCCGTCCACCAGGTCGATACGGCCGCCGTCGTCGGGGACGGGGCGGCGCAGGTCGAGGCCGGTGCGGGGGACGTCGATCGTCCACTCCGTCATCCAGGCGGCGGGGCCGAAGCCGTAGCGGCCGTAGATGGGGTACTCGGCGGCGATCAGGGTCGCGACGACGTCTCCGCGGTCCTTCGCGACGGCGAGGTCCCGGGCCATCATGCGGGTGAGCAGGCCGTGCCGGCGGTGGGTCGGGGTGACGGTGACGCCGGTGACGGCGTCGGCGGGGACGGTCGCGCCGCCGACGGCGGTGAGCTGTTGGTCGAAGGACCGGAATGTCGCGACGCACCGGCCGCCGTCGAACGCGCCGAGGAAGCGGCCGGGTTCGAACTGGGTGCGGCGGGCTTCGAGGTCGCTGTCCGGGACGGTGGGGGCGCGCAGGAACCCGGTGTTCACGGCGCGCAGCCAGTCGGCGAGTTCGGGTTCGGTGACGGGGCGTATGTCGATGTCGGGGTGCGGGCGGGTCATGGGGCCACGTTAGGTCGGCGGGGCGGGGTGTCGCGGGGGGTTTTTCCCTTCGCCCCCGCCGCCCCTACCCGTCCCATCCCCAGGGGCGTCGCCCCTTCGACCCCACCGGGGGGCTCCGCTCCGGACCCCGGCGGGGACTGCGTCCCCTGCACCCCTCGCGGGGCTCTGCCCCTGGACCCTGGGGGCTGCCCCTTCGCACCCCTGGCGGGGGTGCCGTCCCGAAAGCCGTCAGGGGCCTCCAAGTTCCCTTCGAGGCGTCGCCCCTGACCCCCGGCCGAGACCACGGACCACGGACCACGGACCACGGATCACGCACCCCTCAGAACGCCGCCCGGATCTCCCCCACCTCCGCCGCTCCCCCCAGCAGCGGTGCCCGCCCGATTCGTTCGACGACCGGGGACTTGACGCCCATGAGGGTGAGGGCGCGGGCCAGTACGGGGCCCAGGGCTCGGAGGCCGCCGTCCTCCACCTTGAAGGCGAGGGCGCGGCCGTCCGGGAGCGCGACCGCCTGGACGGCCTCCGCGCCCATCTTCGACAGGGTGCCGGGGACCTCGCGCATCAGCCAGGTGTCGGGGCGGCGAGTGCCGGCGACGTACTCGGGGTGGGCGCGCATGGCGGTGGCGACGCGGTGTTCGGGGGTGTTCGGGGCGGCGAGGGCGAAGGAGCGGTAGGCGCGGGCCAGGCCGGTGAGAGTGATCGCCATCAGGGGCGCGCCGCAGCCGTCCGTGCCCACGGCGGCCACCCGCTCGCCCGCCGCCTCCTCCACACCCCTGTGGATAAGCTGCTGGAGGGGGTGAGCCGGGTCCAGGTAGGAGTCCAGCGGCCACTCCCGCAGCGCGCACGCCGCCAGCATCGCCGTGTGCTTGCCGGAGCAGTTCATGGTCACGCGGGCGCGGACCGCGCCCGACGCCAGATACGTCTCCCGTTCCTCCGCGTCCAGCGGAAGGTCGGGCGGGCACTGGAGGAGCCCCTCGTCCAGCCCGTACTCGTCCAGCATCTTGTGGACCAGGTCACGGTGGAAGGGCTCGCCGGAGTGGCTGGCCGCGGCCAGTGCGAGGCGTTCGCCCGCCAGGTCCAGGCCCGCCCGCAGCACGCCCGCCGCCTGCATCGGCTTGTTGGAGGAGCGCGGGAAGACCGGGACCGTCACATCCCCGAGGGCCCATTCCACACCCCCGCCGGCATCCAGCAGGACCAGACTGCCCCGGTGCCGTCCTTCGACGAACCCGGAGCGGACGACCTCCGCGAGAACGGGCGGTACGGACGGCACCGGCGGCGGAACAGCGGCGGACGCGGAGTTGGCGGCGGACGCGGACATCGGCGGTGGCCTTCCGGAGAGAGGGGACCCGCCCCGACAGCGGGCCCGGGATCGCCGGTACGGCCGCCGTGTCAGATGAGCAGGTCGTCTACTTGAGCTTCCCCTTCACGGTACCTGCGGGCGATCTCCGCGCTGCAGTCGTCGGCCGTCCGCTGCAGCCGCTGCCGACGCCGGGACACCCGCTGCTCGTACCGTACGAGCCGTCCCATCGCCGTGCTCAACTCCAGGTCCGTGCGCGCCTCCAGGTCCGACAGCTCGACCTCGGCGAGCATCTCCGCGGCCAGCAGCCGGTACTCCTCGCTGTGCGGGGTGCCCAGCGTCACATGGCGGGCGGAGGAGCGGTGCCGGGCCGGGGCGTCGGTGAGGATCTCCGACAGCCGCTCGACCACGGAGGGCTCCCCCACGGCCACGACGGCCGCCGGCCCCGCCGGGGACCGCCGCCCCAGCTCCGCCCGCAGGATGTCGATACGGCCCTGCAGCAGCCGTCGTACGTAGCTGAGGTCGGCCTCGTCGCGCTGCGCGTCCCGGCGCAAAGTGCGCAGTTCGGGCAGGTTCAGCGCGGTCAGTTCGTGCTCGGGCGGGTCAGCGGGCAGCAGCGGACTGTCGGTGCGCTGCACGGGCGGCCGCTGGGTGCCCAGCTGCCCGGTACTCGGTGTTCTCATGTGCCTCTACCGTCCCCTCGACCGGCGTGTGCAAGCATCGTGCCACCCCAAGTGGCCGCTATGTGACCGAGTACCCACGATCCGCCCAAGATTGGGTGGTATGCGTCAAAAAAGAAGGCCCGTGCGGAGCACTGTCGACCACCCGGCATGATGGTCGTATGCGTGCGGTGGTGCAGAGGGTTGACGGCGCGAGCGTCGTCGTGGACGGCGAGACGGTCGGGGAGATCGACGGCGAGGGACTGTGTGTCCTCGTCGGGGTGACCCACGAGGACACCAAGGAGAAGGCGGCCCAACTCGCCCGGAAGCTGTGGTCGATCCGCATGCTGGCGGACGAGAGGTCGTGCAGCGACATCGACGCGCCGCTCCTCGTCATCAGCCAGTTCACCCTCTACGGCGACGCCCGCAAGGGCCGCCGCCCCACCTGGAACGCGGCCGCCCCGGGCGACGTGGCCGAGCCGCTGGTCGACGAGGTGGTCGCCCGGCTCCGCGAGCTGGGCGCGACGGTGGCGACGGGCCGGTTCGGCGCGCGGATGCGCGTCTCGCTGACGAACGACGGCCCGTTCACCGTACTCGTCGAGATCTAGGGCTCCGCGACGACGTCTACGGCTCTACGACGACTTCCTGGGCCGCCGCCGTGGTGGTGCCCGCCACCAGCCGCGCGTCCAACGGCACGTTCCGCTTCACCAGGGCCAGGGCGACCGGGCCGAGCTCGTGATGCCGTACGGACGTCGTGATGAAGCCGATCTTGCGGCCGTCGGGCTCGTCGTCCGCGAGGCGGATCTCCGTGCCGGCCGGCGGCAGATGGACCTCGCTGCCGTCCAGGTGGAGGAAGACCAGCCGGCGCGGGGGCTTGCCCAGGTTCTGGACGCGGGCGACGGTCTCCTGGCCGCGGTAGCAGCCCTTCTCGAGGTGTACCGCGGTGTCGATCCAGCCCAGCTCGTGCGGGATGGTGCGGTGGTCGGTCTCGAAGCCGAGGCGGGGGCGGTGCTGCTCGACGCGGAGGGCCTCGTGGGCGAGGATCCCGACCGCGGGGCCGGACTTCTCGGCGTACGCCTCCAGCTCGGCGCGCGGGAGGAACAGATCACGGCCGTACGCCGTCTCGCGTACGGCGACGCCCTTCGGGACCTCGGCGATCGAACCGGCGGGCAGGTGGACGACCGCGATGTCCGCGGTGCGGTCGGCGACGTCGACCCGGTAGAAGAACTTCATCGACTCCAGGTAGGCGATCAGCGCGTCCTGGGTGCCGGGTTCGACGTGCGCCCAGACCGTCGAGCCGTCGTCCACCAGGTACAGGGCGTGCTCGATATGGCCGTGCGCGGACAGGATCAGCGCCTCGGTGGCCTGGCCCGTCGGCAGGTCGCTGACGTGCTGGGTGAGCAGCAGGTGCAGCCAGCTCAGCCGGTCGTCGCCGGAGACGGTGACGACTCCGCGGTGCGAGAGGTCGACGAAGCCGTTGCCGTCGGCGAGGGCGCGCTGCTCGCGGAACAGGTCGCCGTAGTGGGCGGCGACGCCTTCGTCCACGCCTTCGGCGGGGACGGCGCCGGGCAGGGTCAGCAGAGGGCTCTTCATATCCCTAAGCCTACGACTCGGTAGTTGAACCCTTCAGGGAGCAGTCCTTGCACCGGCCGAAGATCGCGAAGTGCTTCATGTCCGTGTCGAAGCCGAACTCGTTCCGGAGCTTGGCGGTGAACTCGGCGGCCACACTCACATCCGCCTCGATCACGTTCATACAGTCCCGGCAGACCAGGTGGATGTGATGGTGCCGATCGGCCAGATGGTACGTCGGCGCGCCGTGCCCGAGGTGCGCGTGGCTGACCAGCCCGAGCTCCTCCAGCAGCTCCAGGGTCCGGTAGACCGTGGAGATGTTGACCCCCGACGCCGTCTTGCGTACTTCCACGAGGATGTCGTCCGGGGTCGCGTGCTCCAGCGTGTCCACGGCTTCGAGCACGAGTTGCCGCTGCGGCGTCAGCCGGTAGCCGCGCTGCCTGAGATCACTCTTCCAGTCGGTGCTCACCACGTAGCCAGTCTAGGCCGGGGCGGACCGGGTCACGGCTCGGCCGACAGAACGCCGTTCAGGCGCTCCGGACGGGCCACGCACAACGTCCCCCGGGCCACTGCGGCACGGGGGACGTAGAAGGGTCGGCCGGCGGAGGTGCGGGACGCCTACTTGAAGAACGCGATGCCGTCGTCCGGCATGTCGTCGGGGAGGGCCTTGGCCCAGCGTTCGACGTCCTCCGGGCTGACGATCTTCTTCAGGTGGGCGGACATGTAGGGGCGCAGCTCGACCTCGGGGGTCTGCTTCTCGCCCACCCACATGAGGTCGGACTTGACGTAGCCGTACAGACGCTTGCCGCCGGTGTAGGGGCCGGAAGCGGCGGTGCGGGCGACCGCGTCCGTGACCAGGTCGATCTGCGGCTTCTGGCGGGCCAGCTCGCCGTACCAGATCTCGACGACGCCGTCGTCGCGGGTCATCGTGACCTCTACCTTGCGGTCGGCGTCGATCCGCCAGAAGCCGGACTCGGACTCCAGCGGCCTGACCTTGTTGCCGTCGTTGTCCAGCACCCAGGTGTGCGAGCGGTACTCCAGGAAGTCCCGGCCGTCGTGGGCGAAGGAGACCTCCTGTCCGAAGTTGCACTTCTCGGAGCCGGGGAAGTCGTGTACGCCCGCGCCCGCCCAGTCGCCGAGCAGAAAGGCGAGGGGGACGAGGTCCTTGTGGAGGTCGGACGGGATCTCGATCATGAGCAGCAGTTCCTAGACGTGGGTCAGCGCTGGCCCTGGTACAGCTTCTTCACGGTCAGCCAGGCGAAGCCGAGCACTCCGACGCAGACCAGGACCAGCAGGGCTTCGAAGAAAACCTCAAGCACGGAGTGCTCCTCGGACGATCGTTATGGGGCGGTACACAGAGCGGGCCCCAGCTTACGCGGCCGGGACCCGTGGCTCCGTGCGAGGTACGCCCTCGCGGGGCTCAGCCCAGCAGCTGGGACTGCAGGATCACCGTCTGCTGGAACGGAACGGCCTTCGCGGCGCCCTTGCGGGACTGGATGACCACGCCGAGGACGTCACCGGCGGACAGATACGCCTGCCGGACCTGTTCGGCACCGTACGGCTTGTTCTCGACGTAGACCGAGTGCGGGACGTCATCGACCTGGGCGGACCCCGGGAAGTCGTCGTCGAAGGCGATCGCCTCGGTGTCGCGCAGCATGTGGCCGGGGTTGCTGGGCGAGGTCAGGTCGGAGGTGTACAGCCCGTCCACGACGGCCGCCGTGTCGAAGTGGAGGAGGTAGACGCGGGTGTGCGTGCCGTCGTCCGTCGTCCAGCCGCGGGCCGCGATGTGCCTCAGGCCGTTGTCGGTCAGCTCCTGCCGGTACTCGTCGCGCTCGTCCCGCGCATACTCCGCCAGGAAGTCCTCCGTCGGCAGCCAGCCGTCCGAGCCGCGCAGCGCCTCGTCCTCCGTGGCGCCCTCGGGGGATGGCAGCAGAAGGGCCCGCAGGTCGGCGTAGTGCGCGGCGGCCTTGTTCGTCCCGGTGAACGGCTCCGGGCTGCCGGACGGCAGCGGCGGCTTCGTCAGCTCCGGGTACGCCCAGCGCCCGTCCGACTCCGTCGCGAGACCCGGTACGTCCGTCCGCTCCATCCGGGTGATCCCGTACGCCGTCCCCGCCCCGACCGTCGCGAGGACGACGACGGCGGCGGTCCAGCGGAGGACCGCCCGCAGGATTCGGCGGTCCTTGGGCGGGGGCGGACCGGGATTCGGTGCCGTGAGGGGCTGGGTTTCGGGCGGCGGGGGCAGGAGGGCCTGCGGCTGCTCGACGACGACGGGTGCCTGCGGTGCCGCGGGTGAAGTCCCGCTCCCTTCGGCGGTCGGGTCCTTGATCTGTGGCTGGTCGGTGCTCATACCGCCTCCCCCGGTTCGGCTATGCGGTCCAGCTGTTCGCGCAGCAGCCGCGCGACTCCCTCGGTGTCGAGCGGCTCGGCGCCGTCCGCCGTGGCGGTGACCAGGACGTCTCCCTGGTACGCGGAGCAGTACATGGTGTCGAGTTCCGTGTCGGCGTCCTTGGGCGGCAGGAAGCACTCGGCGTTCTTGTGGCCCTTGATCTCCGGGCCCTCACGGAAGATCTCCAGGGCGTCGAGGAACTCCCGCTGGAACGTGGAGATGTCCTTGACCGCCGCCTTGGACTCCATCTGCGCGAGCGTGATGCTGACCGTGTAGATCTCCTCGTTCTTGCCGAACGCGCTCGCCTCCGAGTTGAGGTAGCTGCGCATCGCCATGCCAGTGAGACGCTGCCGGTCGATCTCCTTCTCCAGCTGCCTGCGCTGGGTGCGGGGCAGATCGCTCAGCGACTCCTTGCGCAGGGCGGTCGCCTGGGCCCCGCTGAGCCGCGCGTCCAAGCCGTACTCGCCGAGGTCCGGCCCCCGGGTCCAGCCGTCGGTCCCGTACGGCACGAAGAGGCCGGCGAGCCCCTGAGCGGTCACCGGCTTCTCCTCCTCGACCGCGCTCTTCGGGAACTCCCATACGGGCGCCCCGGCATCCCGGTCGGCGTCCCCCACGGTGACCATGGTGAACCCGACCCCCGCCACAACCGCCCCGACCAGCAACAGCGAACCCGCCACCGCGGCGATACGGCGACGAAGCACCGCGTTCTTGCCGGCCGGCCCGGGAAAGGGCGCCGGGAGAACACCGTCCACGGCGGACGCCACGGGCGCGAGCAACCCCACGCCACCCACTTGGACAACGGGACCGACAGGGCCCACCGGCGCGACGTCGGCGGCCGGAGCCGCCGGGACACCCACAGCGGACGGCCCGTTCTGGGTGGCCGGGGTGATCTCGCTCGCCGGAGCGGGCTCGCCCACCTCCGCGACCGTATTGGGCTGCGCTGCCGGTTCGGGCTGCGTGGCTGTGTTGTCGGGGTTCTCGGTCACAGCCGCTCCATCTGCCGGGTGGCCAGGTCCAGGATGGTCTTCTTGGGGATCGGCTTCGCGTCGTAGACCCAGATCTCCATGGCGATGTCGCCCCGCCAGGCGTGTGCCTCCGCGCTGTAGATCGGCAGGTAGCCGGCCTTGGTGTCGGGCACGTTGTGGACGTACGCCATCCCGTCACCGGTGCCGGGGATGACCCAGCTGTCGGTGGAGTCGGCGTCCTCCGCCCAGTAGTTGCCGCTCTCCGCGGACTCGGCGGCGGCGAGGGTCTCCTCCTGGCGGAACTGGACCAGCCGGGCCTTCACTATGGACTTGCCGCCGCCCTCCCAGCCGGTGACGGCGGCCCGGCGGAACTCGCCGCCGCCCAGGTAGCCGAAGGCCACCTTCGGCTTCTCGTGGGTGTCGGCGTACTCGGCCAGGTCCATCCAGCCGTCGGAACCGGTGAGCCAGTCGTCGTCCTTCGCCCCGCTCGGTTTCTTCAGCAGCAGCCTGCGCAGGTCGCCGTCGGTCTTCACGCGCCGGTCCCGGGCGGCGGACAGCGGCTCGGGCCCCTCGCCCTTCGCCCGCGCCAGGTTCGGCTGCGAGAGCGGGCCGAGCCGCGTGGGCTCACGGTCGGCCTGCACGAGATAGCCGGCGCAGGTACCGGCGACGACACCGAGCACGGCGGCACCGGCGATCAGCAGAGCCGTACGCCCACGCCGGCGCGGCCGGACCGGGCCGGGCTCGAACGGCACGACGGGCGCCCCCACCGGAGCGACCGGTACAACCGGCTCAACCCGTACGTTTGCCGCCTCTTCGGGTAATTCCAAGACGTCCCCCCACAGAACGCGAAGCGCGCATTCCGTATGCGCGCTCACAGGAGACCCTCAGTCAATATCCGGAGTTGTAGAGGAGTTGATTACGATTCGGGCATGGCGAAGAAGCTCGTGATCAAGGTGACGGCCGGGGCGGACGCTCCCGAGCGCTGCTCGCAGGCGTTCACGGTGGCGGCGGTGGCCGTGGCCAGTGGTGTCGAGGTGTCCCTGTGGCTGACCGGTGAGTCCGCGTGGTTCGCGCTCCCGGGGCGGGCCGCGGAGTTCGACCTCCCGCATGCCGCCCCGCTGCCCGACCTCCTCGACTCGGTCCTGTCGGCCGGCAGGGTCACCCTGTGCACGCAGTGCGCGGCCCGACGGGACATCACGGAGAAGGACGTCATCGAGGGCGTACGCATCGCCGGCGCGCAGGTCTTCGTCCAGGAGGCCCTGGGAGACGAGACACAGGCGCTCGTCTACTGAGACGACGCGGGCCTTCCTACCGCGGGCGTTTCCGCCCGTCCAGCTCGTCCCACCACTCGTCGGACTTCGGGTCGCCGGAGGGGTCGTCCCACCAGCGGTCGTCGGGGCCGCGTCGGTTCGCGACCATCGCCGCGAGCGGCGGGATGAGCATCGCGACCACGCACATCCCGACGGCCACCGGGACCGACCAGATGCGTACGACTCCCCAGGCCAGGACGAACAGCGTGATGCAGATGCCCATCATGGCGAAGTAGGTGTGACGTCGCCGTGCGTACATACGTCCAGGGTAGGCCGGGGCGGCGGGGCAGGCGTGCCGAAGGGCCGCACCCCAGGTGTCCAACCCTTGGGGTGCGGCCCTTCAATGCCTTGTTGGGCCGGCCGTCGTCAGACCGCGATCGCGACCTCGGCCAGGCCGCCCTGCTGGGCGACGACCGTGCGGTCGGCGCTGCCGCCGGGGACGAGGGCGCGGACGGTCCAGGTTCCCTCGGCCGCGTAGAAGCGGAACTGCCCCGTGGCGGAGGTGGGGACCTCCGCGGTGAACTCGCCGGTCGAGTCGAGCAGCCGGACGTATCCGACCACCGGCTCACCGTCGCGGGTCACCTGACCCTGGATGGTGGTCTCACCGGGCTTGATCGTCGAGGCGTCCGGGCCGCCGGCCTTCGCTCCACACATGTCGTACTCCTGAAGAGGTCTTGAAAGGTCGGTCGGTGGGACTACTTGTTGGCGCCGAGCTCGATCGGCACGCCGACGAGGGAGCCGTACTCGGTCCAGGAGCCGTCGTAGTTCTTGACGTTCTCCACGCCGAGCAGCTCGTGCAGGACGAACCAGGTGAGCGCGGAGCGCTCACCGATGCGGCAGTAGGCGATGGTGTCCTTGGCGAGGTCCACCTGCTCCTCGGCGTAGAGCTCCTTGAGCTCGTCGTCCGACTTGAAGGTGCCGTCGTCGTTGGCGTTCTTCGACCACGGGATGTTGCGCGCGGACGGGACGTGACCCGGACGCTGCGACTGCTCCTGCGGCAGGTGCGCGGGGGCGAGCAGCTTGCCGGAGAACTCGTCGGGCGAGCGGACGTCGACCAGGTTCTGCGAGCCGATCGCGGCGACGACGTCGTCACGGAAGGCGCGGATGGCCTTGTTCTGCGGCTTGGCCGTGTACGAGGTGGTGGCGCGCTCGGGCACGTCCTCGACCAGCTCGCGGGCGTCCAGCTCCCACTTCTTGCGGCCGCCGTCGAGAAGCTTGACGTTCTCGTGGCCGTACAGCTTGAAGTACCAGTAGGCGTACGACGCGAACCAGTTGTTGTTGCCGCCGTAGAGGATCACCAGCGTGTCGTTGGCGATGCCCTTCGAGGAGAGGAGCTTCTCGAAGCCCTCCTGGTCGACGAAGTCACGGCGGACCGGGTCCTGAAGGTCCTTCGTCCAGTCGATACGGATGGCGTTGCGAATGTGGTTCTTCTCGTAGGCGGACGTGTCTTCGTCCACCTCCACGAGCGCGATGGTCGGGTCGTCCAGGTGGTCCTGGACCCAGTCGGCGTCTACCAGGACGGCGCTGCGGCTCATGCTCTTTCTCCTCCGGGGCAGTTACGGCGGGGCGTACGAGTGCGAGGGGTGCGCGGTCGGGCCGGGATCGGCGCATGCGCGGGATGCCCTGATCGGGGCAGGCTGCATGCGGAGTCGGCGTTTCCGCTCAGAAGGTGCGACAGAGCATGGCGGCGACGCGGCACAGGTCTACTGCCCGCCGCTTCGTGAGGTCCGCCTGTCGCTTCATAGGTATCGATCGTAGGGATGGAGAGGCAGCCATGTCACCGGCGTGTCGCATTCTGAGACGCTATCGTCCGCGATGTGAGAA
Organism: Streptomyces sp. NPDC050997; assembly: GCF_040660135.1. NCBI lineage: Bacteria > Bacillati > Actinomycetota > Actinomycetes > Kitasatosporales > Streptomycetaceae > Streptomyces > Streptomyces sp. NPDC050997. The sequence goes on along the minus strand of NZ_JBFAGK010000020.1, from coordinate 65,585 downwards.
AAAAACGGCACCCGGGCCATGATCCCACGGTTGCCGGGCGCATGAAGCCGTCATCACATCTGCTGTACGGACTGGAGCGTCTCGCCCCTCGGACGGCGACGCGGTCGCGCGCGGCCCGTGCCCCATTCCCGGCCCGTCCTACCCCGCGAGCTTGACGTTCGAACCCTTCACCGTGATCTCCACACCACTCTTCCCCGCCTGCACCTTGTCGAGCTGGATGCCGCCGGGCAGCCCCTCGATCTTCTGCTCGAAGTCCGTGATGGCCCGGACCCGGTTCTCGGCGAGGTCGACACCGCCGAACGAGGGCAGCTGGTCCGCGTGCACCCGCACGATGTCGCCCTCGGCGGTGACGGTGCTGAGCACGTACACCGGGTTCGGCAGCTTGGTGCCGAGCACCGTCGCCTCGACCGCGACCTTGATCTTGCCGTTGCCGCCGTCGGAGAGCCCGACGATGTTGGCGGTGACGCCGGGGGCGACCTGGGTGGGCTCGGACTTGGCGGTCTTGAGCAGCTCGGCGTAGGTGACGGACGCCGTGCCGGTGGCGGTGGACGCGGTGGCGGAGCTGTAGTCGCCGGAGAACTCGACGCCCTTCATGTTCGCTTCGAGGTCGTCGATACGGATCGTCCCGCCCTCGGTTCCGGTGTCCGCCTCGTAGTCCTTGATACCGACCTGGACGTCGTCCAGTGCGCCGCCGACGACCTGGGTGAGGAAGGGGAAGCCCTTGATGGAGACGTCCGGGGTGGTGTCCAGGTTCTCGGTGGTCTTCAGCTTGTCCGCGACCTCGCCCTCCGCGAAGTTGACCGCGACGCGGTCGGCGATCACGAAGAGGCCGCCGAAGATCACGACGAGGATCAGAAGTATTCGCAGTGCACGCATGCGGTGTCCCCCACGACGGCGGTCAGACGACGGTCGGTTGACGGACCGGGTGGCCGCCGAACGTGAGGGTAACCCTGGGCTCGCAAGGGATCGGCAAATTGTCGATCATTCGTGACAGGAGAGGCGGGCGGCCAGGCGCCCGCCACGCCGGCGTCAGGTCAGCGCCCGCCCCAGCAGGTACACCGCCGGTGCGGCCGCCGCCAGCGGCAGAGCGACTCCCGCCGTGAAGTGCACGAACCTCGACGGGTAGTCGTAGCTCGCCACCCGGTGCCCGATCAGCGCGCACACCGCCGCGCCCGCGCCCAGCAGCGCGCCCTTCGCGCCCAGGCCGGTCATCCCACCGACCGCGATACCCGCGCCCGCCGCGGCGAGCAGGGCGACGACCACGGAGACCGGGGTCGGCAGGGGCAGCGTGCGGGCCAGGACGGCGACCGCCACCGCCGCCGCGCCGACCGTCACCGCGTCCGGCTCGGCCGCGAGGTGTCCGGCCGCGACGATGGACAGCGCCGCCGAGGCGACGGTCGCCATCAGGCCGTACATCCGCTCGTCCGCGTCGGCGTGCGAGCGCAGCTGGAGGACGAGGGAGAGCAGGACCCACACACCGAGCGTGCCGAGGATCGCGGCGGGCCCGTTCTCCCGGCCGACCACGAGCAGTACGGCGTCCGCCACCAGCGCCCCGAGGAACGCCATCGCGATGCCCTGCCGGGCCGGCCACATGCCGTTCAGCCGGAACCAGCCCGCGGCCGTGACCGCCTGGAGGACGACGAGGGGCACCACGAGGGCGTACGAGCCGATGGCCGCCGTACCGGACAGCAGCAGAGCGAGGAGCGCGGTGAGCGCGGCGGGCTGCATGCCGGGTTCGATGACCGGCGAGCGCCCCTCCAGCCTCGCCCGCTGGGCGTCGGTGACGCGGGTGTTGCCGGCGACGGTGGCCGGGCCGTACCCGGAGGCCGGCTCCTCGGCGGCCGGCGCCGGTGTACGCGCGTGTGCCGGAGCGTGGGTGTGGGGGGCCTGAGCGCCGTGGGCCTGAGCGCCGGGAGCCTGCGGCTGCTGCGCCGCGGCGGCGGGGTACGCCCGGTCCGCGGGCGCCTGCTGCGGCAGATACGCCGTCTCGGCGGCCGGCACCGGCTGCACCGGCTGGTGCATCTGGGTCTCCCAGGTCTGCCCCTGCCACTGCTGCGTGTACTGCTGGGCGGCCTGCGGATCCTCGTAGGCCTGCTGCCAGTACGGGTCGTAGCCCTGCGGGTCGTAGCCCTGGGGCTGCTGCCCGTGCTGCTCGCCCTGGTACTGCTGCTGCCCGGGCTGCTCCCCCTGCTGCTCCCCTTGGTGCTGCCTGCGCCGTCGGTACTGCTGTCCTTCGTACGGCCCGTCGTACGGCTGGTTGGTCATCGTCACCCTCCTGCGAACGGCGGGAGCACCTCGACCGTGCCGCCGTCGGCCAGCCGTACCGTCTCATGTCCGCGGGTGCCCACGGGGTCACCGTCGATGAGGAACGAGCATCGCCGCAGGACACGCGCGAGTTCGCCGGGGTGTCGCCCGCGCACCGCGTCGAGCGTCTCGGCGAGGGTGTCCGCGTCGAACGGCTCCTCGGCGATCCCTGCCGCGGCCTTCGCGGCGGCCCAGTAGCGCACCGTGACCTTTGCCATCCCGGTTCCTCAATCAATCGGCGGTGTACACGGTCAGGCTAGCCCGCCCGACCGACAGCCCAGTCCCCGATGCGGGCCAGCAGCTCGTCCGTGGCCGCGTGTTCGGCGTGGCCCATGCCGGGCTCCAGCCAGAGTTCGCCGTGGTCGCCGGCGGCGCCGGCCAGCATGCGGGGGTGGTCGAGAGGGAAGTAGCCGTCCTGTTCGCCGTGCACGATCAGGAGCGGCGTCGGCGCGATCCTCGGGACCGCCTCCACGGGCGACAGCGGCACCGGGTCCCACTCACGGTGGTGGATGCGCGTACGGAATCCGTAGCGGCCCACCAGGCGGCCCTCGGGGCGGCTCACCAGCCAGTGCAGTCGGCGCATGGGAGCCGTGCCCCGGTAGTACCAGCGGGCCGGGGCGCTCACCGAGACCACCACGTCCGTCGCCGCTTGCGCGTGCCCCTCGTGCACCGGCTCCTCTTTCGGGGGATTCGGGCCGTACAGCGCGGCGTGCCGCAGGGCCACCGAGCCGCCCATGGAGAAACCGACGGTGATCACACGCGGGTGCCCGAGCGAACGGGCCCACTCGACCGCGGCGGCGAGGTCCAGCACCTCCCGGTCGCCGACCGTGGAGTGCCCGCCGGAGGCGCCATGCCCCCGGAAGGAGAACGTGACGACGGCGCCGTGGCGCGCGAACGCCGTGGCCACCCGCCGGACGTGCGGGCGGTCCACGTCGCCGGTGAAACCGTGCGCGATCACGAACACCGGGCCACCGGAAGGTGACGCCGAGGCGTCGTATACGACGTCCCCCGGGTTGTATACGGAATCGATCGTCACCCCGTCGGCGGTGTGCAGAAACACCCGCAAAGGGGTACGTCTGCCCGTCTCGGAGTGCGGTCGATCGGTGGATCGCGCCACATGACCTGCCGGACCGGTACTCATGTGGGCTATTCTGCTGGGCAGAGGACTCGGGCAGCGTAGCCCCCGGGTCCTTTTGTGCTTTCGGAAGCGTTGTATACGAAGCGGGAAACCGCAGGTGTACGGGGCCGCCGGGATCGCAGCGCAGTGCCGCACCGCACACGTCCTCGCAGGGACCGAGGAGGAACCAGACATATGAGTTCTCTGCTGCTCCTGACCAATGCCCTCCAGCCGTCGACGGAGGTGCTCCCCGCTCTCGGTTTGCTGCTGCACAACGTGCGCGTGGCCCCCGCGGAGGGCCCCGCTCTCGTCGACACCCCGGGCGCCGACGTCATCCTGATCGACGGGCGCCGTGACCTGCCACAGGTCCGCAGCCTGTGCCAGCTGCTGCGCTCCACCGGGCCCGGCTGTCCACTCATCCTCGTCGTGACCGAGGGCGGCCTCGCGGCCGTCACCGCCGACTGGGGCATCGACGACGTACTGCTCGACACCGCCGGTCCGGCGGAGGTCGAGGCCCGTCTGCGTCTCGCCATGGGCCGCCAGCAGATCGTCAACGACGACTCCCCCATGGAGATCCGCAACGGCGACCTCTCCGTCGACGAGGCGACCTACTCCGCCAAGCTCAAGGGCCGGGTCCTCGACCTCACCTTCAAGGAGTTCGAGCTCCTGAAGTACCTCGCCCAGCACCCGGGCCGCGTCTTCACACGCGCACAGCTCCTCCAGGAGGTCTGGGGCTACGACTACTTCGGCGGCACCCGGACCGTCGACGTCCACGTACGACGGCTGCGCGCCAAGCTCGGACCCGAGCACGAGTCGCTGATCGGGACCGTCCGGAACGTCGGTTATCGATTCGTTACTCCGGAGAAGGGCGAGCGCGCCACGGACGAGGCCAAGGCCAAGCCGACCGCGGCAAATCCGGAGGATGCGGACGAGAAGGGCGCTCTGGACGGCGCCGATATCGCGGCGGAGGCGTAGCGGGCCCGTGGCCAGGGCATCACTCGCGCGCACTCCCGCTCGGGCAGGCCTCCGCACGCCCTGCCCAGAGCGGGTCCATCCGCGTAGACTCCGCGCGTGGCCAAGGTAACCAGGGATGATGTGGCGCGGCTGGCAGGGACGTCCACTGCCGTCGTCAGCTATGTCATCAACAACGGACCCCGGCCGGTTGCCCCGGCCACGCGCGAGCGTGTCCTCGCCGCGATCAAGGAACTGAGCTACCGGCCCGACCGGGTCGCCCAGGCGATGGCGTCGCGGCGCACGGATCTCATAGGCCTGATCGTGCCGGACGCCCGCCAGCCCTTCTTCGGAGAGATGGCGCACGCGGTCGAACAGGCCGCGTCCGAGCGCGGAAAGATGGTGCTGGTCGGCAACTCCGACTACGTGGGCGAGCGCGAGGTCCACTACCTGCGTGCCTTCCTGGGCATGCGGGTCTCCGGGCTCATCCTCGTCAGCCACGCCCTGAACGACAACGCCGCCGCCGAGATCGACGCCTGGGACGCCCGCGTGGTGCTGCTGCACGAGCGGCCGGAGGCCATCGACGACGTCGCCGTCGTCACGGACGACCTCGGTGGCGCCCAGCTCGCCGTCCGCCACCTGCTGGAGCACGGCTACGAGTACGTCGCCTGTATGGGCGGCACCGCCGAGACCCCCGCGGTCGGCGACCCGGTCTCCGACCATGTCGAGGGCTGGCGGCGCGCGATGCAGGAAGCCGGGCTCCCCACCGAGGGCCGGGTCTTCGAGGCGCCGTACAACCGCTACGACGCCTACCGCGTAGCGCTCGACGTCCTCTCCGGGCCCCAGCGGCCGCCCGCGATCTTCTGCTCCACCGACGACCAGGCCATCGGCGTGCTGCGCGCGGCGCGTGAGCTGCGGCTCGACGTGCCCGGCCAGCTGGCGGTGGCCGGCTTCGACGACATCAAGGAGGCGGCGCTGGCCGACCCGCCCCTGACGACGATCGCGTCGGACCGCTCCGCCATGGCCCGGGCCGCGGTGGACCTCGTCCTCGACGACGGGCTGCGGGTGGCCGGCTCCCGGCACGAGCGGCTGAAGCAGTTCCCGTCGCGGCTGGTGCTGCGCAGGTCCTGCGGCTGCGTGTGAGGGCTTTCTGAGGGCTCTCTGAGAGAGCCCCGCAAGCTGCCAGACGCGTCTTTATATCGGACGAACGAGGTTCTGGCGTGCTTCTCAGGGAGCACTCAGCGGGCTCTCATGGTCGGCGGACAAGCTGAGTGTCATGACCGAGAGCTTCCGCCGCAGCGGCGAGTACGAGAACCCCGAGCACCCCCAGGGTCACGGCGAGCAGGCCGCGTACCCCCAGCAGCAGTACTCCCCCTCTCCCGTGAACCCGGTGAACCCCGAGTGGCCGCCGCCCCCGCCGGCCCAGGCGCCCGCGCCGGCCGGGTTCGCGACCGAGGGTGCGTACGGCGGTGGGCACGGTGGCGGGCACGGTGGTGACGGCGGCGGCGGTACGGCCGTGATGACGGCGGTTCCGGCCGGGCCGGCTCCCGCCGCGGCCCACAAGAAGCGCACCCGCGGTCCGCTCGCCCTGCTGGCCGCCGTGGCGATCGTCGCCGCGGCGATAGGCGGCGGAACCGCGTACGGCATCCAGGAGTTGACCGGCAACGACACGGCCACCTCCAGCAGCACCAGCACGACCGTGGTGCCGTCCTCCGCCAAGGGCACGGTCTCCGGGGTGGCCAAGGCGGTCAGCCCGAGCATCGTCGAGATCAACGCCACCTCGAACGCGGGCGAGTCCACCGGCTCCGGCGTGGTCATCACCAGCGACGGCGAGATCATCACCAACAACCACGTCATCTCGGGCGCCACCTCGATCAAGGCGAGCACCAGCGACGGCAAGACCTACACCGCGAAGGTCGTCGGCACCGACAGCAAGAAGGACCTGGCCCTGATCAAGCTGGAGAACGTCTCCGGCCTGAAGACGGCCACCCTCGGCGACTCCAGCGGCGTCCAGGTCGGCGACACGGTCGTGGCGATCGGCTCCCCCGAGGGCCTGACCGGCACCGTCACCAGCGGCATCGTCTCCGCCCTGGACCGCGACGTCACCGTCTCCACGGACGAGAGCCAGCAGCAACAGCAGCAGGGCGGCGGCGACGGCCAGTGGCCGTTCGAGTTCGGCGGCCGGGAGTTCAACGGCGACACCGGCTCGTCCACCACCACGTACAAGGCGCTCCAGACGGACGCCTCGCTCAACCCCGGCAACTCCGGCGGCGCGCTGATCGACATGAACGGCAACATCGTCGGCATCAACTCGGCGATGTACTCGGCCGCTTCCGGATCGTCCTCGTCCTCGTCCGCCGCGGGCAGTGTGGGCCTCGGCTTCGCCATCCCGATCAACACCGTCAAGGCCGACCTGGCCACGCTGCGGGCCGGCGGCTCCGACAGCAACTGACCCCACACCGAGTCCCTAGGGAGTACGTCATGATCAAGCAGGTTTCGCACACGGTGGTCGATACCGACCCGGCCGCATTCGCCCTGGCCCTTGAGGTGGCGTACGAGCTGCACGAGCCGGTGCCGCGGGCTCCGGAGCTGGCGCGGTTGGCGCAGCCGGCGCTCGCCCACGGCACGGGTCGCCGCGCGAAAGCCGCCACCCGCGGACGGCGCCGCACCGTACGCGGCTGATCCCACCCGACTCTTCCTTCAGCACCAGCCGGGAACCGTGCGAGGCTGAAAGCGTTCATCCCTGTCAGCCCCGTTTGTTCCACCGCACCCGAGGAATCCACGCCCATGAGCCCCGCCGAAGGCGACCGTGACACCCAGCGCATCCTGATCGTCGACGACGAGCCGGCGGTACGCGAGGCGCTCCAGCGCAGCCTCGCCTTCGAGGGCTACGACACGGAGGTCGCCGTCGACGGCGCGGACGCCCTGGAGAAGGCGACCGCGTACCGGCCCGACCTGGTGGTCCTGGACATCCAGATGCCGCGCATGGACGGTCTGACCGCCGCGCGGCGCATCCGCGGAGCCGGCGACACCACGCCGATCCTCATGCTCACGGCCCGCGACACGGTCGGCGACCGAGTCACCGGGCTCGACGCGGGCGCCGACGACTACCTGGTCAAGCCCTTCGAACTCGACGAACTCTTCGCCCGCGTCCGCGCGCTGCTGCGGCGCAGCTCGTACGCGGCGTCCGGAGCGGGCGTGGAGCCGGACGACGCCCTCACCTTCGCGGACCTGCGCATGGACCTCGCGACCCGTGAGGTCACGCGGGCCGGGCGGCCGGTGGAACTGACCCGTACCGAGTTCACGCTCCTGGAGATGTTCATGGCGCACCCGCGCCAGGTCCTCACCCGTGAGCAGATCCTGAAGGCGGTGTGGGGCTTCGACTTCGAGCCGTCGTCCAACTCGCTCGACGTGTACGTGATGTACCTGCGCCGCAAGACGGAGGCGGGCGGCGAGCCGCGGCTCGTGCACACGGTGCGGGGTGTGGGGTACGTGTTGCGCCAGGGCGGCGCGGAGTGAGGAAGGTCGTACGCCGGTTCCGGTCCTTGCCGATCCGTTCCAGACTGGCGCTGCTGGTGGCGGCGGCGGTGGCGTTCGCGGTGGCGGCGGTCTCGGTCACCTGTTGGTTCATCGTGCAGGGGAAGTTGTACGGGGAGCTGAACAACGACTTGCAGTCGTCGATGCGCGGCATGCCGTCGGATGCGTTCGATCAGCTCACGAAGACGTGCCTCCAGGAACCGAGGTCGGACACGCTCGGCATGGGACGGCTCAAGAGCTACGCGCAGGTCGTCACGTCCGACGGCAAGGTCTGCCTCGTGAACGACTCCACGGCCCAGGTGAAGATCACCGACGGGGACAAAGCGGTGGCCAAGAACCCCGACCCCGACTCCGGCACCCTGCGCAACGGCACCGACAGCGACGGCAACGCGGTGCGCGTGCTGACCACCGCGGTCGTCATCAAGGACGGGCCCGTCGTGCGGGGCGTGGTCGCCGACTACGCCCTCGTCATCGCCGTCCCCCTCAAGGGAACCCAGTCCACCCTCAACGAACTGGCCCTGATCCTCCTCCTCGTCTCCGGCGTCGGAGTTCTCGGAGCCGGAGCCGCCGGCCTCGCCGTGGCCCGCGCCGGCCTGCGCCCCGTGGACAAGCTCACCGAGGCCGTCGAGCACGTCGCCCGGACCGAGGACCTGAGTATCCGCATCCCGGTGGAGGAGGACAGCGAGGATGAGATCGCCCGCCTCTCGCACTCCTTCAACTCCATGACCTCCGCCCTGGCCAGTTCCCGCGAACTCCAGCAACAGCTCATCGCCGACGCCGGCCACGAACTCCGCACCCCTCTCACCTCCCTCCGTACCAACATCGAACTCCTCACCCGCAGCGAGGAGACCGGCCGTCCCATCCCCGCCGCCGACCGCAAGGCCCTGCTCGCCTCGGTGAAGGCGCAGATGACCGAACTGGCCTCGCTGATCGGCGACTTGCAGGAGCTGTCCCGCTCAGCGGGGCAGCAGGGTGAGCGCGTCCAGGTGATCGCGCTGGAGGACACGGTCGAGTCGGCCCTGCTCCGCGCACGGCTGCGGGGGCCCGAGCTGACCATCACCGCCGACCTCGAGCCGTGGTACGTACGGGCGGAACCGGCCGCGCTGGAACGCGCGGTGGTCAACATCCTGGACAACGCGGTGAAGTTCAGCCCCGAGGGCGGCACGATCGAGGTCCAGCTGTACGAGGGTGTCCTGACGGTACGCGACCACGGCCCCGGCATCCCCGCCGAGGAACTCCCGCACGTCTTCGACCGCTTCTGGCGTTCCCCGAGCGCCCGCGCGCTACCGGGCTCGGGCCTCGGCCTGTCGATCGTCGCCCGCACGGTCCAACAGGTCGGCGGCGCCGTGACCCTGGCCCACGCGCGGGGCGGCGGCACGGTGGCGACGGTACGGCTGCCTGGGGCGGCGGCGCCGCCGCCGGAGGTGCCGTGACCGGGCTCAGTGGAAGCCGAGCATGCCCGGCGAGTCGATGTCGACGGTCAGGATGCCGGGGGGATAGACGCCCTCCCGGCCGGTCAAGATGATCGACATACCGCCGGTCTCAACATGGGGTGTCGCGATGCAGAGGGCGTGACAGATGTCAAAACCTCCCCAGCCGTCCCGGAACATCGCACCGACTGTTGCCGCCGCCGCCTGAGCGAGCGGGTTGACCAAGACGCCCGGAAGTGCGAGCACGTCGCTGGCGATCCCCTTCTCCGTTGACTCCGCGTACATCAGGCACATCGCCGGGATGTGCAGCCAGTCCCCCGGCGTGTGGGCGACGTTGTCTGCGAGGTGATGGAGGGCGCGGTGCCCTTGCGCGAGCGCGACCACCGCACTGGTGTCGAGAATGATCACGCGGCCCGGCCTCGCAGAGTGTGCATCTTCTCAGCGGCCACGGCGTACACGTTCGCCAGAACGTCCGGACCTTGGTCAAACTCTTCGTCGGTCAGTGTGCAGCCCATCCGCTCACGCAGCACCTTCCGGGTGGTGGCGACACGTTCGGCGATCTGCTCTGCGGTCAGTTGCTCAGCCGCCAATCGCTCGACGAGCTGCCCCAGGGTCATCCCCCGCTCCTTCGCCACCTGAGCAAGGTGGTCGCGGGCCTGCCGGGACACCTGGATGGTCGTGTTTTCTGCCATAACCAAACCATAGTCCCGCCACAACGTCGTACGTGCCCGTTGTCGCCCGTTCCACCCGAAGGTGCGCACCGACCGCCCGGCGTTGACGACGTCAGGAAACGCCCTTCGCCCCGTCGTTCACCGAAGGCTCCACCCACGCCTGCCATTCGGCGCTGCCCGCGATGTCGGTGAGCTGGGCCAGGGTCAGTGGCGGTGCGGTGACGTCCGCGGGGCCGCGCTTGGTGTCCGTGCTGTTGGACGTGACGACGACGATCCTGGTGCCGTCCTTGCGGAGAAGGTCGGCGGTACGGCGGGTCAGCGTGCCGGACTTCTCCTCGTAGCTGATCAGGACGGAGCCGTCGTCGAGGTTGCGTGCCCGGCAGGAGGCCAGGGTGACGCCGGTCTCCGCCCGGTCCGCGCAGGAGTAGAACGTCTGGAGCTCCGCCTCGGTCGCCGGCCGGAGCTTCTTGCCCGACCCGGCGGCCTCGTTCGCGGCCGCGGACTTGTCCGGTGCGGTCCGCCCGCTCTTGTCCTGCTCCCGCTGCCCGGACTTTCCGGCCGCCTCGCGTGCCGCGTCCTTGTCGAGCGCGTCGAACGCGGTGAGCTGGAAGGCACCCTGGAGACTGACCGTCGTCTCCGCCCGGCCCTGAATGAGCAGGCGCCCCCCGGCGCTGACCGAGTCCGCGCCCTCCTTGCCGTTCCACCACTGGTATCCGCTGGTCGTGGGCTTGCCGGGCAGCAGGTCCCGCAGGGTCGCGACGGCCGCCTCGCCGGTGACCGCGACCTTGCCCGCCGGTGCCGACGTCTGGGCGGCCGCCAGTGAGAAGTCCGGGATGGTCACGGTGGCGTCGGCGGCCTGGTTGTCCTTGCCGCTGCCCGCATCCCCCGGCATCACCCCGGCCAGGACGGCGCCGCCCGCGAGCCCTGTCGCCACGGTGAACACGGCCGCTCCCCACAGGGTCTGCCTACGCCTCCGCAGCCGTCGGCCACGGGCGAGCCCCCCGCTCACCAGATCCGTTGCCGGAGTGGGCAGTTCGTCGGCGTACGCGTCGAGCATGCTCCCCAGTCGGGGGCCGAACTCCCGCTCGTCCCGCTCCATCTGCCCCATGTTCTCCATGCGATTCCAGCCCTTCCCCACCGAAGTGGTGCCGCGGCGATGATGTGATGCCGGTCAGCGACCGGCGAGTACGTCGTGCTCGCCGCCCAGCGACGTACGAAGCGTCGACAGCGCCCGCATGCTGCGGATGCGCACGTTTCCGGCGCTCAGGCCGAGTTCCTCCGCGGTCTGCGCGACGCTTCTGTCCTCCCAGTAGCGCAGCACCACCACGGCCCGGTCCTGCGGCGACAACAACGCCAGCGCCTGCGTCAGCGCAAGCCGCAGGGCCGGGTCGTGGGTGGTGGCCGGCTGCTCCGGCAGCTCACCCACGGGTCTCTCGTACGTCCGATGCAGCCGGACATGCGAGAGATACGTGCGCATCAGGATGGTGCGCACATAAGCGTGCGGGCTGTCGGCCTTGCGGACCCGCCCCCAGGAGACGAACGCCTTGCCCAGGGTGGTCTGCACCAGGTCCTCCGCAAGATGCCAGTCACCGCAGACCAGCAGCGCGGCACGGAAGAGACGGGGGCTCACGGCCTGCATGAAGGCCTCGATCTCTTCCGACCGGTGTGACGACCTGGCCATGTGGGTTCCCCTCCCGGTAACGCGTCCGCGCTCACATGTCCTTGACGCTCCAGGCCTTCCGTCGCGTTACACCCGGGACCGAAAAAAGGCAGGCGCCCGGATACCGGGAGCCTGCCTCGCGGACGGTGGGTCGCGCTACCTGCGGAGCGCCTCGGCCGGTTGGATGCGTGACGCCCGCCAGGCCGGATAGAGGCCGGCGACCAGCCCGGTGACCAGCCCGATGGCCGGAGCCGCCGCGACCGTCGCGGGATGCACGACGGGAGTCCAGTCCCGGGCGATGGCGACCCCCACCACGGTCAGGGTGCCGAGGCTGGTGCCTATCAACCCGCCGAGCGCCCCCAGCGAACCGGACTCGGCGAGGAACTGGATGGTGATGTGGCCGCCCCGCGCGCCCAGGGCCCGCCGCAACCCGATCTCCCCGGTGCGCTCCAGCACGGCGACCAGGGTGGTGTTGGCGATCCCCACCGCGCCGATCACCAGGCAGATCGCCGCCAGCAGCAGGAAGAGCTGCTGGAGGTCGGACGTCACGTTCCCGCGCAGGGTCTTGGGGTCGGGCGGGGGCACCGCCTTGAAGTACTCGGGGTGATCGGGACGCAGCGCGGTGGGCGCCAGTCTCGCCACCTGCCGCGCGGCACCGATCTTCGTGGAGACCAGCATCTTGGCACCGCCCGCGGCCGGTTCGCCCCACATCTTCTCCGCCGTGGAACGCGGTACAACGACGGACAGGAGCAGATCGGCCTTGCGTTCCACGTCGTCGATGATCCCCACGATGGTGAACGGCTGCTCGCCGATGAACAGCGCCGGGCGCGTCTGCAGGGTGGTGATGCCCAGCCGGGCGGCCATTCCGGAACCGATCATGACCACGGGCTGAGCGGTCCGCTCCGCGTAGGCGTCGTAGATCCTGCCCTGTGCCACATGGGGTACGGCCGCCTCGACGGCACCTGGCGACGCGGCGACGATGTTGGACCGCTCCCCCATCGACGCGTCGCCGACCGGCGAGGACCTGATGGTGGCGTCGGTGTCCCGGGTGTCGACGGTCCAGTAGACCCCGGCGTGCTCGACCCCGCCGAGACGTTGGACGCGCGCGTCGGCGTCCTTGGGGAAGGCCAGGGGCACGAACTCGTTCTGCTCGATGCCGATGTCCTCGACGTTGACCTCGGTGGCGGTCAGTACGTTGAAGCGGGAGTCGATCTGGGACGACGTGGTGGCGGTCAGACCGAGGATCGCCACGAAGGTGCCGACGCCCAGGACAGTGCCGAGGGCGGTCAGCGCGGACCGGGCCGGACGCTGCAGCATGCCGGCCATGGACTCGCCGATCAGGTCCCGGGGCGCGAAGACGGAGGGTTCGACGGTCGTCGCTCGGTCACGTCGGGTGCGGAAGGTGAGCCGTCGGGGCTTGCGATGGGTCACACGGTCACCTGCTCACGCAGTACGCCGTCGCGGATGGTGACCGTACGCACGCCCCGTTCGGCCACGGCGGGGTCGTGGGTGATGACGAGGACGGTCATCCCCAGGGTGTGCAGTTGCTCCAGCAGGCCGAGGACGGACTCGGCGTTGCGGCTGTCCAGGTTGCCCGTCGGCTCGTCGCACAACAGGAGCGAGGGCCGGGACACCAGCGCACGGGCTATCGCCACGCGCTGCCGCTCGCCGCCGGACAGCCGGGTGGGCACGGCGTCCAGCCGGTGTCCGAGGCCGACCTGCTCCAGGGCGTCCTGGGCCCGTTGCCGGCGTTCCGTCCTGGGGGCGCCGTTGTAGACCATGGCCAGCTGGACGTTCTCCCGGGCGCTGCGGTGCGGCAGCAGATGGAAGGACTGGAACACAAAGCCGATACGGCGTCCGCGCAGTGCCGTGCGGTCCCCGTCCTTCAGCTTTCCGGTGTCGATGCCGTCCAGGAGGTACGTCCCCTCGGTCGGGGCGTCCAGCAGGCCCGCGATGTTCAGGAACGTCGACTTCCCCGAGCCGGAGGGGCCGATCACCGTCACGAACTCGCCCTGCTCGATGACCAGGTCGCAGGGCCGGAAGGCCGGCACGGGTGGGGGGCCGGGGTAGGTCAGGCCGACCCGGCGGAACTCGATCACCGGGGGCCGGGGGTGCGTGCCGGGTGCCGGCATCGTGCCGTTCGTCATCACTTGCCGCCCCCGGTACCGGAGTTGACGCCGGTGACGACCTTGTCGCCCTCGGCCAGTTCGGCCCCGGCGGCCGGTCTGACCTCCACGTAGCCGTCGCCGGTGGTGCCGGTCGTGACTTCCACCCGCCGCTGCCGGTCACCGGCCTCCAGGACGGTGACCACGGTTTTGCCGTCGGATCCGGCGGTGATCGCGGTCACCGGCACGACCAGTGCCCTGCCCTTGGTCGACGCGGCCTCGACGGTCAGCCGGACGTCCTGGCCCACGGTGTTCGACGGCAGGGCCTTGTCGGGTTCGACGACCACGAGGTAGCCCTGGGACTCGGCGCCCGCGTTCCCGCTGTCGGCGGCCCCGCCGCCCTGGGCCGGATCGGCCGTGGTCTGCTGCTGCCCGGCGGCCATGGTGTCCGCCACCGAACGGACCGAGGCGGTGACCTTGACCCCCGTCGTCTCGGACAGGATCTCGACCTTCTGCCCGACCCGGACGAGTCCCTTCTGGGATTCCTGGAGGTAGCCGTCGACCGCGAGTTTGCCGGCGGAGACTGTCATCACCTTGCCCGTGGGCGCGGATCCCAGCACGGCGTTCACGCTGTCCACCCGGGCCGGGAAGCCGGAGAGGTAGACGACCTCGGACGCGGGCAGCATGGGGCCGGCCGCCACCTGCGCCTCGGTGAGCCGGGTGCGGGCCCGTTCGAGGTCCTGCGCGGCACGGTCGACGGCCTTCTGCGTCTCCTCGTTGGAGGCGTCCTGCCGCGCGTCCTCGGCATCCTGCCAGGCGCGTTCGGCGGCGGTCACGGCATCCTGTGCGTCCTGGACGGTGGCGGTGCCCTCGGCCTGCGCGGAGACCGGGTTGTAGCCGATCGACGCGTAGAACGCGGTGAGCGCGGACTTGGTGCCGGCGCCGAACGTGCCCCGGGCGTCGCTGCCGGTGCCGTGCCCCAACGCGGCCAGCGCGGACTGGAGTTGGGTCACGTCGTCGCCGGTGGAGCCCGGCTTGAGGTCCCGGTAGACGGGCACGCGGCCCTTCAGCGCGAACACCGGGCGGCCGGAGATCTCCGCCAGGACCTGCCCGGCCTTGACCTCAGTGCCCACCGCCTTGGGCGCCTTGGTGACGACCGCGCCGGTCGTCCCCTCGCCGCTCGCGCCGGACGGGGCGACATCCACCGACTGCCCCGCGACCACGGTGCCGCGGATGATGACGGAGTCCTTGAGCACGCGGTTCTCCACCGGGGCCGTCAGAACGTCCTGCGGCGGCGGCTCGGCCTCGGCCGCCGCCTGCGCGGGCGACTTCACCACGAACGAGGCGGCGATCCCGGCGCCGGTCAGCAGGACCGCGGCCACCGCCACCGCGGCCACCCACTTGCGCTTCTGCGACAGCCCGGAGTCCGCGGCCCGGCGGGACGTAGAGGATGGTTCGGCTCGGCGGGACGTAGAGGATGGTTCGACTCCGCCGGACGTCTCGGACCCCGGCGTCGGGACGGACTGCTCTGCTTCGGACACTGCGACTCTCCGGGGCCGACTGGTTTTCTCTGTGGACGCGTTGCGGGGCACCGGGCGTTACAGAACCTCGGCCATCAACTTCAGCTGCTTCTCCTTCGTCTTCTTCACCTCGGCCAGCGCTTGCGCGTTCTGCTCGATCATCTGTTCCTGGTAAGCGGCGTCCACGGCGTACCAGGTGCCGATGACGTTGTACTTGGCCTTGCAGGCGACGTCGGCCGAGGCGACCTGCTTCTCCTTGGCGGTGGCGAGGGCGGCCTGCTGCCACTGCGTGTCGTCGTTGGCCTTCATCGGGTCGGCGTAGGTGTAGCCCTTCTCCTTCATGCAGGCCGACCACTTCCCGAAGACGGCCTTCACCCGCGCGTCCTCGTACGACTTGGCCCAGCTGTCGGTGTTGACCTTGTCGGCGACCGGCGGGGCGCCGTCCTTGGACGGCTCCTGGGCGGTCGAGTAGCCCAGCTTGGCCTTCGCCTCGCCGATACAGCCGCCCGCCGGAACCTTCTGGCCGTTGTAGTCCTGACCGCCCTTGGCCGCGGCCGAACCCGGCTTCACGTCCGGGTCGTTGGTGCCGTTGAGCACCATCGCGGCTGCCGGGGCCAGCTCCTGCGGCTTCGGCTTGCCCACCGCCTTCTCCGAGCCGGGCGGCTTGTACCCGTGGCCGGCCACGTCGTCGGCGTCCGTGGGGCCGTAGCGAAGCTGGGTGAGGCTCTTCGGTTCGAAGCCGGCCGTCTGCTCGGGGACCTGGTAGGCGATGCCGAACCTGGACATGCACCGTTGCCTGAGGGCGAGTTCGGCCTGCAGGATCTGCTTCCCCTCCTCGGGGCTGAGCAGGTACGCCTCGATCGGGAGGGACTTGTCCGTCACCGAGACCAGCTTCGGGATCGAGGAGACGTCGGGTGCGCCCGCGCCTGCGCCCGAGCCCGGCTTGTCCTCGTCCCCGGATCCGGAGTCGGAGGAACCGCAGCCCGCGATCCCGGACAGCGCCACGGCGGCGCACAGAACGGTCAGCGGGGCGGTGAAGCGACGGGTACGCATCGTGATGCTCATCCTTGGTTGGCTGTTCCGGTGCTGGTGACGGGGGCCGCCGTCCACTTCCGTGGCGGGCACTAGAATCCGGGCGCGGGGGTGCGCTGCCCAGCTGCATTGGGCAGCGCACCCCTTGCCTGTCGCGGTGACCCGGGCCTGGGCCCGTGTCGTGCGGCGGACTAGTTGTAGAACTTGCCGGACGCGTTGTCGTTCTTGAGCGTGGCGTTCAGGTTCGCCGCCCCGCCGGCCGGGATCGCCTGGGAGGCGCCGCCGTAGTTGCTGTTGAAGTACTGGCGGATGCCCCAGTCGAAGTCCCAGTTGTCCACCGAGGCGGTGTTGTTCTTCACCGCCACGCCGGCGCCGGCACTGCCGGCCGCACTGGCGCTGAAGTAGTAACCGGCGTAGTTGGGGATGTCGAAGTACTGGCGGTAGAAGGCCCCCTTGAAGTCGCTGTTGTAGTACAGGCAGGCGTAGCCCGTCGTGCAGTACTCGGCGGCACTGGCGGAGCCGGCCGTGCCGAGGGAGACACCGAAGCCGGCCAGAGCGACCGCTCCGGCGGTGGCCAGGGTTCTGATGCGCATGAAGTTCCCTTCGTAGGTTCATGCCGACATGACGCTCCGGACACCGCGGCGCGTTACAAAAACCGTGGCGCCCGCTGCGACCGGAACGTACCTAGCTCGAACGTCTGACTGAAAGGCGATAAGCGTGGGTGACCAAAAGCCGACCTTTGCCACCTTTTCCCTGACGCGGAGTCCCCGGACCGCCACCGATCCGCTGGCCAGCGCCACGGAATACGGATAAGGGGAAGACGGGAGGAGCCGGCCCAAATGTCCCCGATATCAGAAAAATACAGAATTAACGGGACAGTGGAACATATAATTCCACCCCACGTTCCTCAGCAAGCTTGTCTGGTTTCACCCACCACCACCGCCGACCGACCGGCACCCTGCGGGGCCCGCCGGCACGTAAGGTGCCCGGATGATCGCGGTACCGGAGACGTTCACGCGGAGCACCGTCGAGCGGGAGGGCGCGGCCGGGGCGGCCTGGTTGGCCGAACTGCCGGGCGTTGTCGAGGAGTTGCTGGGGCGCTGGGCGTGTGTGCCCGACGGTGAGGTCACGCACGGCGGCGTCGGCCTGATCGCTCCGGTGCGACGGCGTGGGTCGGGGACCGCCGCCGTACTGAAGGTGTCGTTTCCGCATCCGGGCAACGTGCACGAGCCGGACGCGTTCGCCGCGTGGGGCGGGCAGGGGGCCGTCCTGTTGTACGAGCGGGACGACGACCGGTTCGCGATGTTGCTGGAGCGGGCCGGCACGCGGACCCTGGCGGAGGCCGAGGCCGGCGACGAGGACGTGATCGTCAGTGTGGCCGGGCGCCTCAGCCGCCGGCTGGCGGTGCCCGCGCCGACCGGGCTGCCGCGGCTGCCCCGGTTACGGGAGCGGGCCGAGGCCTGGGAGGAGGAACTGCGCAGGGACGCGGGCGAGTTGCGGCACGAGCTGCCGGGACGGGTGCTCGACGCCGCCCTGGCGACCGTCCGCGAGCTGAGCCCGGCGCAGCCGGACCTCCTGGTCCACGGGGACCTGCACGCCCGGAACATCCTGTGCGCCGACCGGGAGCAGTGGCTGGCCGTCGATCCCAAGGGCTGTGTGGGAGACCCGGCCTACGACGGCGGCACCCTGCTCAAGTCGCGGGCGCTCGCGCTGCTGGAGGCGGACGACCTGGGCCAGGCCGTGCATCGCACCCTCGACGTGTTCGCGGAGGCGGCGGAGCTCGACCGGGAACGGGTCCGGCGCTGGGCCCAGTTCCACGCGGTGCAGGCCGCGTTCCACGGGCGTCGGCACGGGTTCCGGGTCGCCCGGGGCGGGGCACGGCTGGACTGGATCATCCGGTTCGCGGACGAGTTGGCGGGAGTGCTCACGCAGCACTCGCGGTACCGGCGCTGAGCCCTCGCAGGGCCCGCCCGCCCGGGTCGTGTCGTGTCGTGTCGGGAGCCCGGCAACGTTTCCGTCGTCGGCTGCGACTGCCAAGTGCCGGTACCCGCCCCCCACTTGATCGGACGCAGCCGTGAGCGAAATCCGCAGCAGGACCCGCCACCGCAGAAGGAAGACGGCGCTGGCGGTGAGTCTGCCTGTCGCACTGACCGCCGCAGGGACCATGGCGTTCGGCACTGACCTCGGTGCCTTCGGCGCGGACGCGCGGACCATGGCCTCCGCCGCCACGGTCGCCCCCGCCTGGGCGACCGCCACCGCCGACGGCTTCGCGTCCGTCGACGCGCTGGGCCAGAACGGCACGTACGGCGGCCGGGACGGCCAGACCGTCACCGTGAAGACCCTCGCCGACCTGGAGAAGTACGCGACCGCGCCCGAGCCGTACGTCATCGTCGTCGCGGCGACCATCACCATGAGTCCGGTCGGCAAAGAGATCAAGGTCCAGTCGGACAAGACCATCGTCGGCTCCGGCACCTCCGGGCACATCGTCGGCGGCGGTTTCTTCCTCGGCCAGGGCGTGCACAACGTCATCATCCGCAACCTGACGATCCGGGACGCCTACCAAGGCGTGTGGAACGACAAGGAGCACGACTTCGACGCCGTCCAGATGGACGGCGCGCACCATGTGTGGATCGACCACAACGACCTGCGGCACATGGCCGACGGACTCATCGACAGCCGCAAGGACACCACGTACCTGACGGTCTCCTGGAACAAACTGAGCCAGGAGAACAAGGCGTTCGGCATCGGCTGGACCGACAACGTCACCGCTGACATGACGATCCACCACAACTGGATCCGCGAGACGGAGCAACGCAACCCTTCCACGGACAACGTCGCCCACGCGCACCTCTACAACAACTACCTGGAGGACGAGGCGGGCACCTCCATCACCTCCTCGTACGGCAACTACTCGCGCGGCAGGACGAACATGGTCCTGGAGAACTCCTACTTCCAGGGCATGAAGAACCCGGTGACCCGCGACGACACGGCCACCGTCGTCCAGCGCGGCAACGTCTTCTCCGGCACCAGTGGCGACAACGAGAGCGGCGGCCCCGGTGCCGCGTGGGACCCGAAGACGTACTACGCGTACACGCTGGACAAGGCCGCCGACGTCCCGGCGCTCCTCAAGTCGGGCGCGGGGCCCCGCACTTCCATCGGTACGACGCCCACGACGAAGGCGGCCGCGGCCACCACCCTCACCGTCGCCAAGGACGGCAGCGGCCAGTACACGACCGTGCAGGCCGCCGTGAACGCCGTACCCGCGAACAACGCCGCGCGTCGTGATCGCCGTCAAGCCGGGCACGTACCGTGAGCTGGTCAAGGTCCCGTCCAACAAGCCGCACGTCACCATCCAGGGCACCGGCGGCAGCCGCAAGGACACCACGATCGTCTACGACAACGCGGCCGGTACGCAGAAGCCGGACGGCTCCGGTACGTACGGCACCGGCGGCAGCGCCAGTGTCGCCGTCGACGCGGACGACTTCCAGGCCCGCAACCTGACCATCTCCAACGACTTCGACGAGGCGGCCCACCAGGACATCGCCAACCAGGCAGTCGCCCTGCGCACCTCCGCCGACAAGGTGTTCCTCGACGGCGTCATCGTCAGCGGCGACCAGGACACCCTGCTGGTGGACACCGCGTCCAAGGACAAGCTGGGCCGCGTCTACATCGCCAACTCCTACGTCATCGGCAACACCGACTTCATCTTCGGCCGCGCCACCGCGGTGATCGACAAGTCCGTCATCACCCTGAAGAAGCGCTGGAACGGCACCTCGGCCGGCTATGTCACGGCCCCCAGCACGGCCGCGAACCGCAAGGGCATCCTGATCGCCAACTCCACGGTGAACGGTGACGTGTCCGACCGGAGCTTCTTCCTCGGCCGCAACTGGCACGCGGGCGGCGACGCGACCCTCGACCCGCAGACCACCGTCCGCAACACCTCCCTCAGCGCGGCGATCAAGACCACTCCCTGGTCCGACATGGGCGGCTTCTCCTGGAAGGACGACCGCTTCGCCGAGTACAAGAACACCGGAGCGGGCGCGGGCGCCGCGAGTTCCGACCGCCCCCAGCTGACCGACGCCCAGGCCACCGGCCAGGAGGTCGCCGACTGGCTGGCCGACTGGACCCCCACGGCCTCCTGACCCGACGGCTTCCTGACACCACGGCTTCCTGACACCGACGCCCGACTGACACCCGTCGCTCCCTCAACTGGCACCCATCGCTCCCCCAACTGACACCCATCGCTCCCCCGGTGGCCCGCGATCGATCTAGGCTTGGGCCGGATCATGGAGTCGGGAACGACGGGGGAGCGGGACAGTGCGAATAGAGCGGCACCGGGTCGGGGAGGCGGCCGTTTCGGCGGTGCGCGAGGATTTCGTCAACCGGATCGGCTCGCGGGTGCGGTCGATGTCGAAGGCCGGTCCGGTGACCTCGTACGAGTGGTGGCTGCTGGCCGAGGAGTTCGTCGAGTACCTGGGCGCGCTCTCCGTCGAGACGCCCGACCTGCACACGCCGGAGGCGAAGGCGGTGCTGGAGGACGCCGTGGAGGCCGCCGCGGGGGCGGTGGCGTACGCGGCGTACTTCCCGCACAACCACTTCCAGGTCTTCCTCAACTACGTGAACTGGGGCATGGTCTACGACCCCGAGTCCGAGGGCAGCCCGGAGTCGGTCGGCGCCGGCCAGTGGCTGGACGCGTTCTGTCTGTCCGTCCTGGGCGCCAAGGCCGAATGGCACGGCGAGGCCTTCCACTTCGCCCGCGAGGCCCCGCAGCAGGGCCGGGCCGGGCGGCCCGACGCCGAACTGATCAACGGCTTCATGGCGTACGTCATCGGCGACACCGGGGACGACGACGCGAACTACCCGCCCTCCCGCGAGGAGAAGCTCGCCGCGATCGACGCGGCGATCGTCAGGATCCGGGCCCTGGAGGCGGAGACCGGGGAGGACCTGGTCGACCATCCGCACGGCCTCGGACTGCAGGCCCTGCGCGCGCTGACCGCGGGCGACCCGGAGGCGTTCGGTTCGGCGGTGGTGCGGCTGCTGCTGCCGCTCGCCGACACCCCCGGCCCGGGGGCGCGTCCGGGCAGTCTGCTGCCGCTGCTGCCGCTCGCGCTGACGGCGCTGGCGTACCGCCGCGAGGGCTGGCCGTCCCCCGTCGACTCCGGGTATCTGCCGCACGCGCTGGTCACCGGTTTCGAGACGCCACCGCCGAGAGTGGTGGCGTACGGCCGTGACCGGCGACCCGACGCGGTCGCCGAACTCGCCTCCGGTGTGGTGGAGTTCGAGCGTCCGGTGGATCCGCAGCCGCTGAGCCCGGAGAGTGAGGCCCAGTTCGAGCGGTACACCCGGGAGGCCTTCACCCCGGTGCCGGGGGAGCCGCTCGCCGCCTGGGAGCTGGCGCACGCCGTCACGGACCAGGAGATCCTCTTCAAGACCCGGGCCTCGCACTCCGCCGACGCGACCGACCTCCAGTTCGGCAACCTGCGGCTCGCCGCCGAGCTGGGCGCCGCGCTGTTCCGTACGACGCTGGCGGAGCCCGGCACGGAGGTCGAGGTGACGATCGACGGGACGACCGTCACGTATCCCGCCTGCCGTGACGAGGACGCCGGGCCGGGCGCCTGGCACCGGGCGGTGAACCTCGCCCTGGTCACGGGCCGCCGGGAGGATCTGGCTCCGCTGGTCCTCGCTGGCCCCACCTGCGTCTCCGCCGACGGGTCGCCCTTCGCCTCGTACCGGCAGGCCCTGCACGACTACCTGCGCGGCGAGGACCCCGAACCCGCCACGGACCAGGCCCTGCTGGACTGCGCGAAGGCCCAGAACCAGGCGTTCCTGCCGCCCCCGGCGATCCTGTTCTCCCAGCTCGTCGAAGGCGACGAGGAGACCTTCAACCTGGCTCTCCTCGACGCCCTGGAAGCCCACCGCGACCACCACCGCATCGCCGACCGCGCCACCGACTGCGACGCCGCGATCAACCTGGACATCCTGGCCCTCGTCTGCCACGCCCGCCGCCGGGGCTGGAACATCAGAGTGTCGTCGCCGTATCTGCCGGCGCGGATCCTGGAGGCGGCGGAGCCGTTCTAGGGTTCATCGGGCCGGGGAAGGCGCCAGATCCCGCAGCCGATCATCTAGAGGACAGTCCGGAGGATCAGGGTGTCGTCCGGTGCCGCCAGGGTCTCCGGCAACGGGCCCGCCAGGCGGGCGTACATCCCCGCGTGTGCGACCAGTTCGGCGTGGGTGCCCCTCTCCACGAGTCGGCCCCGGTCGACGACCAGGATGCGGTCCGCGTCGGGGGCGAGGCTCAGATCGTGGGTGATCATGATCGTCGTACGGCCGGACATCAGGCGGCGCAGGGGCTGGACGACCTGGCGGGCGGAGACCGAGTCGAGGCCGGCGGTCGGTTCGTCCAGGACCAGGACGGGGGCCGCGCGGAGCATCGCGCGGGCGATGGTGATCCGCTTCAGCTGGCCCCCGGAGAGGGCCGCGGTGCCGGGGGCGATCTCGGTGTCGTAGCCGTCGGGGAGCGCGGTGACGAAGTCGTGCGCGGCGGCGGAGCGGGCGGCCCGTTCGATGTCCGTGTCGCTCGCGCCGGGGCGCCCGCACGCGATGTTCTCGCGGATCGTGCCGTTGAGGATCAGCGTCTCCTGGGGCAGGAGTGCGACCTGCTCGCGCAGGAACTCCAGGGGTACGTCCGGCAGCGGGACGCCGTCCAGGGTGATCACGCCGGTCGAGGGGTCGTAGAAGCGGGTGAGGAGTTTGGACAGCGTCGACTTTCCGGCGCCGCTCGGGCCGGTGATGATCACGAGCTCGCCGGGAGCAGCGGTGAAGGCCACGTCGTCCAGCGACTCGCGGGCCGCGCCCGGGTAGCGGAAGGAGACGCCGTGGAAGCCGACCCAGCCGCGGACGGGCCACCGCCCCACCGGCTCGGCGGGGTCGGCCACCGACGGCC
This sequence comes from Streptomyces sp. NPDC050997, assembly GCF_040660135.1. NCBI lineage: Bacteria > Bacillati > Actinomycetota > Actinomycetes > Kitasatosporales > Streptomycetaceae > Streptomyces > Streptomyces sp. NPDC050997. Next base: position 42,315 of record NZ_JBFAGK010000020.1, on the reverse strand, counting down.
GGGTGTCCAGGATCTCGCCCAGGCGCTGCGCGCCGGCGGTGGCGGCGGTGAGGGTGAGGCCGAGCTGGCCGAGGTTGCGGATCGGCGGGTAGAGGTAGCCCACGAAGGCGGCGAAGGCGAGGAGTTGGCCCAGTGTCATGCGGCCGGCGGAGATCTCCCAGACGCCCAGGCCGATGATGGTGAGGACGCAGAGCGTCTCCACGACCTCGACGAACTGCTCGTACATCTCGCTGAGTCGCGCCCCGCGCACGGACGCCCTCATCCAGGCGCGGGCCTCCCGGTCGAGGCGTTCCTCCTCGTCGCCCCGCCGGTTGTAGGCCTGGGTCAGCACGACATTGCCCAGTGACTCCTCCACCACCGAGGTGATCGCGCCGTCGGCGACCCGCTCGTCCCGTGCGGCCTCCCTGATCCGGCCGGAGAAGCGGCGGGCGGCGAGCAGGAAGAGGGGTGCGAGGACGAAGGTGGCCAGGGCCAGGTCCCAGCGCAGCCAGAAGGCGGCGGCCGCGTAGAAGACGGCGGAGAAGGCGGCGGAGACCGTGCCGACGACTCCGGAGACGACCATCTGCTCGATGGCCTCGACGTCACCGGTCAGGCGCTCGACCAGGTCGCCCCGGCGGTGCTGCTGGAAGAAGTGGGGTGGCAGGTCCTGGACATGGCGGAAGACGTTCGCGCGGAGCCGGAGGACGAATCTCTCGGCCGTCCAGGTCGCCAGCGAGTTGCCGAGGTAGCCGACGAGCGCGCCGAGCACGGCGACGCCCAGCCAGCCCCCGGCCGGACCCCAGAACGCGGCGAGCGAACCGGCCTTCAGGGCGTTGTCGGTGAGCTGCGCGAACAGCAGGATCGAGGCGGTCTCGGCGAGCGCGGACACCACCACGCACGCCACGATCACCGCCAGCCACTTGCGGTCGCCCCGCGTCAGCGGCCAGAAACGGCCGAAAGCCTCGCGGACTTCCCTCATGGTCTCCAACTCCCTCCGGGCGCGAGCCCTCTTGGACATGGCCGAGGCGGGGCCCCGGTGGCGGGTCGAGCCCGCTCACCGACGACCCCGCCTCGTGGCGTGCCTCAGCCCTTGTGTCAGCCCTTGCGTCAGCCCTTGTGGGCGACGGGGCGGCGCTTGGGGGCCGCCTTCTTCGGGGCGTGCTTCTTCGGCGCCGGGGCGGGCTTACGGGTCTTCTTGACGGGGGCGATCTTGTGGAAGCTCATGGGTGTTCCCTCCCGGAATTCCTCGACGGAATTCTTTAGCTAGGATTTATATGTCGCGGATTTGCTACAGCTCAGCCCTTGTGCGCGACCGGGCGACGCTTGGGGGCGACCTTCTTCGGGGCGTGCTTCTTCGGCGCCGGGGCGGGCTTACAGGCCTTCTTCACCGGGGCGATCTTGTGGAAGCTCATGGTTCTCTCCTTGTGGTCGTGCGGGTGAACTGACTTCGCCGTTCGCGCCCTTCGCGTCTGCGTCGTTCGCTTTCGACATGGAAAACACTACGGGATTTCCTGGGCCGAAAAAGCCAATTCACCTTGGAACTCAATAAGATTCGATGTGAGTCCCCTCTAAAATGAAAGTCTCAGACGAATCCCGGAACCGATGAGAATTCACACAGAACTTATGCCCGACACGACGGCAGGCCCGGCAAGGCCCGGCAAGGCCCGCCAAGGCCCGACAAGGCCGACTGGGAGGACATCCACCGCGTCCCTACGGCACCGAGGTCACCATCCCCGAAGGCCCCGCCAAGGGCTTCGTGATCGGCGAAGAGATCACTGGCCCCAAGCGGGCCTGACAGGCGGGCGCCTGTCGGTAGGCGGCAGAACCGTCAGGACCCGCCGACCGCCAACCCCGAGCCCTCGATCCGCACCTGGATCCCGTCCTCACGCACCCGCACGTCCCGCAGCCGCAGTTGCCCCCGCTCCGGCTCGGGCACCTCGAACCCCAGGGACAGCTGATCGGCGAGGACCGGCCGGGTCAGTCGGGGCAGGGCGTCCAGCAGCGCGGGATCGAAGCCGAGGCGCTGCAGCAGCTCGGGCTGTTCCAGGGCCAGGTCGACGAGGTTGAGGCCCATGGCCTGCCGTACGAAGCTCGGCCGGCCGGTCAGCCGGGACAGCGCGGAGTCGGAGCGCTGCGCCTCGCGCACATCGGAGTCGGGCACACCCAGCGACCGCACCACCGACGGAACCCCCAGCAGCGCCTTCGCCTTGCGGGTCTCGTGGGCGAGGGCGGCGGCGGCCCCGCGGGTCAGGTGGAGTCCCTCGGAGGCCGAGGTTCCCGGGCGGTACGTCGCCAAGTCCCCGATGTCGAGGCGCATTCCGCCGATCTCGGTGGCGATTCCCTGCTCGCCGTCCCGGCGGATGCGCGCGTCGGCCCGCAACTTCAGATCGTGCCCGGCCACCGGCAACGTGCCGCGCGCCAGCACCCGGTCCCGGCCCTGCCCGGTGAACGTCACCTGGGACGCGCCGAGTTCACGGTTCAGATCGTCGAAGGAGAGCAGCACCTCGCCGTCGAGCCGGGGAATGTCGGCTCCCCGTACGGCGGTCAGCCCGTCCGCGTCCAGATGGACGTCGTGCGCGGTCGCCGTCACCCGGGCCAGCGAGACCCGGTCCGCGGCGACGTCCGGCACGGTCAGCCGTACCGATTCCAGCCGCTTGTCGGCGACTTGGGTGAGGAAGGGAAATCCGCCGATCTCCACCTCGGGCGCCGCGCTCAGCTTCATCCGGTCCTTGAGCGTGTCCGCCGCCCGGCCTTCGGCGTACAGCAGGGCCCAGCGGTCGGCGAGGGTGAGGAAGGCGGCGAGGACGACGAGGCCGCAGACCGCCTTCAGCGCGAACGGAAGTCCGGCGAACCGGCCGCGCTTGCGACGGCGGCTGCTGCCGCCGCGAGAACTGCGACCACTGCGGCCGTGATGCGGCGGAGCCCAGGACTCGTCCTCCTCGGGGCCCCGTTCGAAGCCCCGCTCGGAGTCAGAGCCCCGCTCGGAGCCCCGCTGAAGGGCCTCCTCCAGTGGACCGTCTGGACCGTCTGGACCCTCTGGGCCGTCATCGAGGGCACGGAGTTCGTCGTACGGATTTGCATAGGTGTTTGCAGGCGGATGCGTAGGGATGTTGTGGGGGGCGCGCATCGATCCATCCGATCATGCGCGTACCCCCCACCCGCAACCTGAACCGGCTCCGTGCGACTCAGCTCACGATCCGCCGATCAACTGAACGTTCACTACTGCAGAATCGTGATTCGGTTCGCCGTCGGCGGCGCGATCGGGCCGCCGGCCGAGGAACTGGCCGTCAGGTACTGCTCGAGAGCGGTCAGGTCGTCGGTGCCGACGAGGTCGTTCGTGCCCTGGCCCAGGGTGGTGAAGCCGTCGCCGCCGCCCGCGAGGAAGCTGTTCGTCGCGACCCGGTAGCCGGCCGCCGGGTCGATGGCGGCGCCGTTCAGCCTGATGGAGTCGGTGACGACCCGGTCCGCGCCGGTCTTCGTCAGGTCCAGGGTGTACGTCAGGTTGGCGGAGGGCTGAAGGATCTTCGGCGCGGCCGTGTTCGTGCCGCTCACCTGTTCCTTGAGCACCTGGATCAGCTGGGCGCCCGTGAAGTCCTGGAGGTTCACCGTGTTGGAGAACGGCTGCACGGTGAAGCCCTCGGCGTACGTCACCACGCCGTCGCCCTCGCTGCCCTTGGCCGCGTAGGTGAGGCCCGCCCGGACACCGCCGGGGTTCATCAGCGCGAGGTCGGTCTCGGCGTCCAGCTCACGGCCGTACCAGAGCTGCGCGTCCGCGATCAGGTCGCCCATCGGGGACTCGGTGCCGGTGCTCGGCACGTCGGCGGAGATGTAGCCGATCGCGCGGTTGCCGATGGGTGCCGCGAGGGTGTTCCACCTGCCGATCAGCGCGGTCATGTCCGCGGCCTTGGGGACGGTCCGGGTGACCACGTGGTTCGCCGACTTCACGGACGTACGGGCGATGTCACCCGTCCGACGGTCGTACGTGAGCGTGGTGTCCGTGTAGAGACGGCCGAAGGACGCGGCCGAGGTGACCATGCGCGGCGTGCCCGCCGGGTCGGGGATCGTGCACACGTACGCCGCGTGGGTGTGGCCGGTGACCAGCGCGTCCACCGACGGCGTGATGTTCTTGGCGATGTCCACGATCGGGCCGGAGATGCCGTCGCCCGCGCCCGGGGAGTCGCAGTCGTAGTTGTAGGAGCCGGAGGCCGGCTGCCCGCCCTCGTGGATGAGGGCGACGATCGACTTCACGCCCTGTGCCTGGAGCACGCGCGCGTACTTGTTGATCGTCTCGACCTCGTCCTTGAACTTCAGGCCCTTGACGCCCTCGGCGGAGACGACACCCGGGGTGTCCTCCAGGGTCACGCCGATGAAGCCGACCTTGACGCCCTTCTTCTTCCACACCCAGTACGGCTTCAGGATCGGCTTGCCGGTCTTCTCGTCCAGCACGTTCGCCGCGAGGTAGGGGAAGTCGGCGCCCTTGAACCTCTTGTCCGTGTAGCAGCCGGCGGTCGGATGACAGCCGCCGTTCTGCAGCCGGGCGAGTTCCTTGGCGCCCTCGTCGAACTCGTGGTTGCCGACGCTCGTGACGTCCAGGTCGAGCTTGTTCAGCGCCTCGATGGTGGGCTCGTCGTGGAACAGGCCCGAGATCAGCGGGGAGGCGCCGACCATGTCGCCGCCGGCCGCGGTGACGGAGTACGGGTTGCCCTCGCGGGCCTCGCGCAGATGGGTGGCGAGGTACTCGACGCCGCCCGCGTCGATCGTCTTCGTGGTGCCGTCCGCCTGGAGTTCGGTGACCCGGCCGGAGGAACCGGACGGCGGCTCCAGGTTGCCGTGCAGGTCGTTGAAGGACAGCAGTTGTACGTCCTGGTAGCGGCCCGGCGTGTGACCTCCCGGCCGGCCCTTGCCCTCGCCGGCGCTCGCCGTGGCCGGCATCGCGGCGGCCAGCGCGCCGACGGTGACGAGACCGGCGGCAGCGGCGAGGAGCCGGCGAGTACGACGTCTGCTGCGCACGGCTCGATCCGGGTGCGGGTGGGAATTGGCTGGCATACGCCCCCCTGTGATTCAGGTGTGAAAGTGGGCCCCGTTCCGGCGCAGCCTAGGGTCAACGCGCGTAGCGCGACAGGTGTTTCCCGGTTACATCCTGGTTGCTTCTTTGCCGCCACTTTGCCGGGACCTCCCCGTACCCTCGTACGCATGACCAGCGACGACATCGCACACACCGGTACCCCCCGCTCAATCGAGACCCGCTCCGAACTCTCCCCGGACCAGACCGAGGCGGTGCTCGGGCTGCTCGCGGCGGCGGCGCGGAACGACGGGCAGCAGGCGGTGTCGGAACAGGGCCGGTTGCAGTTGCGGGGCGGCTCGCGCGCCGGGGTGGCTCATCTGCTGCTGTCCGTCGGGGACGAACTCGTCGGCTACGCCCAACTGGAGGACACCGACCCGGTGGAGGCGCCGGCGGCGGAACTCGTCGTCCATCCCTCGCACCGGGGTAACGGCCACGGCCGGGCGCTGGGCTCCGCGCTGCTCGCCGCGTCCGGGAAGCGGCTGCGGGTGTGGGCCCACGGAGGTCACTCGTCCGCCCGTCATCTGGCGCAGGTCCTCGGCCTGACCCTGTTCCGTGAACTACGGCAGATGCGGCGGTCGTTGGGCGATCTGGACCTGCCGGATCCGGTGCTCCCCGAGGGCGTGACGGTCCGGACCTTCGTCCCCGGCGTCGACGACTCGGCCTGGCTCGCGGTCAACGCGGCGGCCTTCGCGCACCATCCCGAGCAGGGGTCCCTGACCCAGCGGGACCTCGACGACCGCGAGGCCGAACCGTGGTTCGACCCCGCGGGCTTCTTCCTGGCCTTCCGCGGCGAGGAACTCGTCGGCTTCCACTGGACGAAGGTCCACGCGGCGGAACAGCTCGGGGAGGTGTACGTCCTGGGAGTCCGGCCCGGTGCCCAGGGCGGCGGCCTGGGCAAGGCACTGACGACCGTCGGGCTACGGCATCTCGCGGGTCAGGGACTGCCGACGGCGATGCTGTACGTCGACGCCGACAACGAGGCGGCGGTATCCGTGTACGAACGCCTGGGCTTCGGGACGTACGAGACGGACCTGATGTACCGCACGGAGAGCTGAGCCAGGACGGTGTGACCGCGGGGCGGTCAGGTGCGCGACGGTTTCAGCGGGCCCGCCGCCGACCGCCGCCGTACCGGCTCCATCCCGCACATCGCCCACACCGCCAACGCCGCCGCCAGCAGCACCCCCCACCGCTCGTGCGCGGCCGCCCACCGCTCGTCCTTCACCGTCACCATGAGCGCCCAGCGGTCCGGCGGCAGCAGCGCGGACAGTACGGCCCCCGTGAGGAGCACAGCCGTCACCCCCGCGCCCGGCCGGGGTTCCTCGCGGAAGCGGATCGCCACGGCGGACAGGGCGAGCGCCAGCGCGAACGTCGTCGCCGCCTCCAGGGTGACCGCGCCCACCGGCGGGCGGACCGCCGCCGGCACCAGCAGTACGGCCGCCGTCCAGAACAACGCGGTGAACGGGACCGCCAGCGCCGCCCGCAGCAACTGGCGGACCGGCCGCCGTACCGGTACCGGGGCGGTCGTGTGGCGGGCCGGATCGTCCAGGACGAACGCCAGCCCCGCCGCGAGGGCCAGGGCGGCGGCCCGCAACAGGTTGAGCGCCAGCCAGTCGCTGGGCTCGTCGCCGAGCAGCCGGGGCATGGCGGCCGCCAGCAGACCCAGCGCACCGGCAGCGCCCAGCGTCCGCCACGGCATCGTGCGCGCGAGGGGGGCCAGCAGTCCCCGTACCGTCGCTCCTACAGGCACTTGTCCGCCTCCTTCGGCGCCTCGACGCCCAGCAGCCGGGCCACCTCGGCGGTCGTCACCTTCGGCGCGGTCACTTCCGCCCAGTGCGAGGTCACCTTCGCGGCGACCGTCTGCCGGGGCTGGTCGAGCAACTGCCGTACGACACTGGTCTGGCCGCCCGTCATGTAGAGGGGCTCGGTCGGCGAGATGACGAGCGAGGAGCCGCTGACGCCGTCGTCGAGACGGGCCCGGGCCAGGTCGCCGATCGGGTCGGGCCGGCCGGCCAGGCCCAGCCACATGATGGTGACCATCCGCCCGTCGCACAGATCGCCGGTCGCCGTCTTCTCGTCGCCCGTGACCAGCACTCCGGCGACCGCGACCGAGAACTCGGGGACGCGGTTGCCGCCCCAGGCCGTGCCCACGGTCACCTGGTACGGGGTGGTCGACGGTTCGAGCGTGCTGTCGGAGCCCAGGCCGTAGCGGGCCTCGAGCCGCTGCCGGACGAGGAGCTTCTGGTCGTGCGCGGTACCGCCGGTGAGGGACTGGACCTGCTTCACCGTGTCGGCCCAGGTGTCGGCCCGCGGGGTCCACTCGGGGAACGCGCAGTACGTGGACCCGTCCCGCTCGACGCAGGTCTGTTCCTTCGCCGGGGTGGCCGAGGCCCGTTCGCGGGCGGCGGTCGTGGCGGCCGGGACCCCGGTCATCTGGGCGGACGCGCCGAGCACGGTCACCGCGAGCATGCCCACGAAGGCACCCTGCACGGTCCGGATCCGCCGCCCGCCGCCGAGCAGCACGGCGAGCAGACCGACCGTCAGGGCGAGCGCGAGGAGGTACAGGGCGTGCCAGACGGCGGGCCGGCCCAGCAGGTCGGACGGGAAGGAGTTGCCGCCGGCCTCAATGATCATCGGGTACAGCCAGCGTGTGCCGTCCTCCTCATTGCCGCCGGAAGACGCGCTGAAGGCGAAGAGGAAGAAGAGGAGGAAGAAGACGATCAGCAGCGGCGCCGCGGCCACCGACGCCACCAGCCGGGCGATGAGAACCCCGGCGGCCCCGAACAGCAGTACCGTCAGCGGGCCGACGAGCAGTTCGCCGACCGAGCCGCGTCCGACCGCCCCGGGCTTGAGCGCCTCCCAGGTGAACTGCCCGGCCACGCACAACGCGACGACCGCGGCCACCGGCACGACGGACAGCACGTGTGCGGCAGTACGCCGCCACGGCTGCACCACCAGGACGGCGAAGTGCCGTTCCGTGTCCCGCCGTTTGGCGCGCAGCACCGCGTGGTTGACGCTCAGCAGCACCGCGAGTCCGACGAGTACCGGCGCGCCCTGGGTGGCGCGGTCGACGTCCTGAAGGGCCGGGTAGCCGTCGTAGGAATCCCGGGTCCGCCACACGATCCAGCCGATGTTCACGAGGAAGGCGAAGAGGACCGGGATCCGCGTCAGCAGTCTGCGGGCCTCGAAGAGGGCCAGGTCCGTCACGGCCCGCCACGGCCGTCCAAGCTCGGTGCGCACCACCGTCGGTGCCGCTTCCATGACCGCGCTCATGCCGCCGTCACCTCCTGGGCACCCTCGCCGTCGAGCGTGAGCAGGTAGCCGTCCTCCAGGGTGGGTTCGAGGAGGTCCGCGCCGGGCGGCGGATCACCCACGTTGCGGAAGGTGCCGGTGCCGGTGCGCCAGCCCGCCTTCGCGGCCGGGGCACGCTCGGTGCTGCTCCACACCCGGCCGGCCGCCCGCGCGGTCAGTTCGGCCGGGGTGCCGTCGAAGCGGACGCGCCCGCCGGCCATCACCAGGACGCGGTGGCAGAGCATCGCCACGTCCTCCGTCTGGTGGGTGGACAGCAGCACGGTCCGTCCCTCTCCCGCCTGGGCGATCAACTCCCGGAACCGCATGCGCTGTTCGGGGTCCAGGCCGACGGTGGGCTCGTCGAGGACGAGGAAACCGGGGTCGCCGACGAGGGCGGCGGCCAGCGCCACCCGCTGCCGCATCCCGCCGGACAGCTTCTTGATGCGCCTGCCGCGTACGTCGGTCAGGTCGACCTCGGCAAGGACGCGCCGCACCTCGCGGTGGCGTGCGGCGCGGTCGGTCAGCTCCTTCAGGATCGCCACGTAGTCTACGAACTCGAAGGCCGTGAAGTCCGGGTGGAAGCCGGGAGTCTGGGGCAGGTAGCCGAGCGCGCGCCGCACCTCCTGCCGGCCGCGCGCGGTGCCCGGGTCGTTGCCGAGCACGGTGAAGGCGCCGTGATCGGCGGGCACAGCCGTGGCCAGGACCCGCAACAGGGTGGTCTTGCCCGCCCCGTTGGGCCCGAGCAGCCCGGTGACGCCCGGCGCCAGCCGCAGCGACACGTCGTCGAGGGCGCGCGTACCGCCGTAGCGGAGACTGAGCCCGGAGGCGGAGACGGTGGGGGTCATACGGCACTCCCAAGAAGGTGTTCGAAGTCGGCGGAAGTCATCCGGTACTCCCCTGGAACAGCTGGAACGGTGGTCATACGGGCCTCCCATGGAAGCGGTCGAAGCCGTCCCGCCCGGCGAACAGCAGACCGGCCGCGAGCGCGGCCACCGCCGCGGCCACCCCCTGCCCGAGCGCGGTGAACGGCACCAGCGCCCCGTCGCCGGCCGGACCGGCCACGCGTGCGGCCAGCAGCAGCGCGATCCACGCGCCGCCGACCAGCGAGGGCGCGCGTACCGGGCCAAGGCGGGGGGTCAGTGCCAGCCCGGTCGTGGTGAGGGCGAGCGCCGGCAGCAGCCAGGCGAGGGCCCGCAGCCCGTACCCGGGCAGGGCGAGCGTGGCCAGGCCGTCGAGGCCGAGGCTCGCGACAAGTACCGCGACCGTCCGGATCATCAGCAGCCGGAAGCCGTGCAGCGGGGCCACCACGGCCATCTCGTACGTCGGGTCCAGCACGGGCCCGAACGAGAGCGCGACGCCGGCCAGCGGCAGCAGCGGGGCGAGGGCGAGGAAGAGCGTGGGCGAGTCGGTGGTTCGTAGCGCGTTGCTCGCCAAGACGGTCATGCCGAGCACGGCGAGGACCGCGCCAAGCCAGGAGCCGCGCAGTACCGGGGTGGCCGCGAGCAGCCGCGCGATGTGGTCGGGGACGCCCGTCCGCACCAGCAGCGACTCGAACAACCCGGGCCGGGGCGCGTCGAGTTCGGCGTCCAGCCGCTCCCATCCGGCGTCCAGGGCGGCCGGGTCGCCGACACCGGCCAGCACGGCCCGGCACTGCGCGCAGGCGCCGAGGTGGGTGTCGGCGGCCCACAGCACGGGCGGCGCCAACTCGCCCTGCGCGTAGGCCCGCAGATCCTCTTCGCTCACATGCCAGGTCATGCCGCCACCTCCCACCGTCGTCCACCCGTACTCATGCCGGTCCCCTGCGGTCGTTGACGCGTCGCCGCACGCACGCCCCGCAGACGATCACGCGTCGCCGCACGCACGCCCCGCAGACGATCACGCGTCGCCGCACGCACGCCCCGCAGACGATCACGCGTCGCCGCACGCACGCCCCGCAGATACTCACGCGCCGTCACGTCAGCACCCCGCAGACGTTCCCCTGTCCTCATGCCAGCGCCTCCCGCAGTTGCCAGCGAGCCCGCATCGCCCGTGTCTTGACCGTGCCCGGCGGGATGCCGAGGAGGACGGCCGCCTCTCGGGTGGTCAGTCCGTCGATGACCGTCGCCTGCAGGACCGCACGCAGTTCCGGTGAGAGCCGGACGAGGGCGCCCGCGAGGTCCCCGTGCTCCACCCCCGCGAGCACGCGCTCCTCCGCGGACGCCTCGTCCCGGTGCCGCAGCCGCGCCAGCGCCTGCCGCAGCCGCCCCCGTGCCCCGTCCCCGCGCAGCGCGTCGACCAGCCGCCGCGACCCGATGCGCCACAGCCACCCCGCCACGTCCCCCTCCTGCCGGTAACGGGCCTTGCCCCGCCACACCGCCAGGAAGGTCTCCTGTACGACGTCGTCGACGAGCCCGGCATCGGCGCACCGGCCGCGCAGCCGTGCGGTGAGCCACGGCGCGAACCGCCGGTACAGCTCCTCGAAGGCACGCCGGTCCGCGTCCGCCGCGATGGCCCGCAGCAGCTCCCCGTCGCTTCTCGTTTCGCTCACGTCTCCTCATCGGACGAGCCCGGTCGATCGGTTCACGCGATCACGCTTGACTTTCGGGCACGTCCAGATCGTCCAGCAGACCGAGCGGCGGATCCTGGACGCCGGCTACCTGGACCTGAGGAGCCGTGTCCGCACTCCGGCGGCCGGCGCACCCGCGTCGCCCTCGCCCTGGGCTCGGCGACCACGTGCGTGCGACGGCTCCCCGGCCTTGGTCAGGCGCTGCCGCTGAGGCGCCGTACCGGCACCGCCCGCGTCCGCGAGGAGTCCCCCGTATGACCGCCCCCACCGCCCTGCGGGCGACCTGCTGTGGGCCCACGGTCCCGGTGCGCGCGGGGCCACCGCGGAGTGGCGGCGACCGTGCGCGACCCCGGACGACACCTGTCAGTGGGGCATCGCCGTCGAGCCGTACCGCGCGGCCCGCACGCTCGGTGAGCTCGCCATCGTGTGGAGCCCCGCCCTGGTCACCACCGTCCTGGTCCTTCGGCACCGGCTGGTGTACGAGACCCGGGCCCCCTCGGCGGACTGGAGCTGGCACGACGACCCCACCTTCACCGCAAACGGCACCGCCGCCCTCGCCCGGCTCCTGCTCGCCCTCACCGGCGGCGCCCTCGCCGGCCTGGTCCTGCGCCGCGCGCTGCCCGCGCTCGCCGTCGCCGTCGCGGGCGTCCTGGCCCTGCGCCTGGGTGTCGGGTGGGCCCTGCCCCGCCTGTGGCCCTGGGAGACCGGCGTGACCGCCCCGCAGACCGCTCCCCCGCCGCCCACTTCTGGCCCCCTCCAGCTCACGGAGACCGGCATCGTCCTCGCCCGGAAGCCGCCTCCGATATCCGGGAGCCGCCCCCCGATATCCCGCACGCCATGTCGCCGTAACCATTGGTTCAGACGGGCTTGCGACCCTCAGCGAATGAAGCCAGCCGTGCCAGAGCCTTCATTTCCCCCCGGGGAAAAGCGGAGGAACGGGGACGCCCGCGCGTCCGCCGCACTCCCGCCCGCGCTGTCCGACGCGCCTGTATCGCTCGTGGCGCGGAACAATGGGTCCATGAGCCAGCCAAACGCCCAGGCATCGGTCCAGCACGCACAGCCCTCCGTGGGTTCCATAGCCGCGCACCGCCCGCACACCGTGTCCGCGGCCGTCTCCGACCTGGAACCCGACATCGACGCCGACCTCGACGCGTACGAGGAGGCGCCGTTCGACGGGCCCCAGCTCCCGCAGGGGCGGTTCCTCGACCGGGAACGCAGTTGGCTGGCCTTCAACGAGCGCGTCCTCGAACTCGCCGAGGACCCGAACACGCCGCTGCTGGAGCGCGCGAACTTCCTCGCGATCTTCGCCAGCAACCTGGACGAGTTCTTCATGGTCCGGGTGGCCGGTCTCAAACGCCGTATCCACACCGGTGTCGCCACCCGGTCCGCGTCCGGCCTCCAGCCCCGCGAGGTGCTGGAGATGATCTGGGCCCGCTCCCGCGAGCTCATGGCCCGGCACGCCGCCTGCTACCACGAGGACGTCGCCCCCGCCCTGGCCGAGGAGGGCGTCCACCTGGTCCGCTGGAACGAGCTGGAGGAAAAGGAGCAGGCCCGCCTGTTCACGCTCTTCCGCCACAAGATCTTCCCGGTGCTGACCCCGCTGGCGGTCGACCCCGCGCACCCGTTCCCGTACATATCCGGCCTGTCCCTGAACCTGGCCGTACGGGTACGGAACCCCGTCACCGGCACCCCGCACTTCGCGCGCGTCAAGGTGCCGCCGCTGCTGTCCCGCTTCCTGGAGGTCTCCCCGGGCCGTTACGTCCCCCTGGAGGACGTCATCGGCGCCCACCTGGAGGAGCTGTTCCCGGGCATGGAGGTACTGGAGCACCACGCCTTCCGGGTCACCCGCAACGAGGACCTGGAGGTCGAGGAGGACGACGCCGAGAACCTCCTCCAGGCCCTGGAGCGGGAACTCATGCGGCGCCGCTTCGGGCCCCCGGTGCGCCTGGAGGTCGAGGAGGACATCGACCGGGAGGTGCTCGACCTGCTGGTCCGGGAGCTGAAGATCAGCGAGGCCGAGGTGTACCCGCTGCCGGGTCCCCTGGACCTCACCGGCCTCTTCCGCATCGGTGGCCTCGACCGGCCCGAGCTGAAGTACAAGAAGTTCATCGCCGGTGTCCACCGCGACCTGGCCGAGGTCGAGTCGGCGTCCGCGCCCGACATCTTCTCGGCTCTGCGCGCCAGGGACGTGCTGCTGCACCACCCCTACGACTCGTTCTCGACGTCGGTGCAGGCGTTCCTGCAGCAGGCGGCCGAGGACGACGACGTCCTCGCCATCAAGCAGACCCTGTACCGGACCTCGGGCGACTCCCCCATCGTCGACGCGCTCATCGACGCCGCCGAGGCCGGCAAGCAGGTCCTCGTCCTGGTCGAGATCAAGGCCCGCTTCGACGAGCACGCCAACATCAAGTGGGCGCGCAAGCTGGAGGAGGCCGGCTGCCATGTCGTCTACGGCCTGGTCGGCCTGAAGACCCACTGCAAGCTGTCCCTGGTGGTCCGTCAGGAAGGCGAGACGCTACGGCGCTACAGCCATGTCGGCACGGGCAACTACCACCCGAAGACGGCCCGGCTGTACGAGGACCTCGGCCTGCTCACGGCGGACCAGCAGGTCGGCGCTGACCTCTCCGACCTCTTCAACCGCCTGTCGGGCTACTCGCGCCGGGAGACCTACCGTCGTCTCCTCGTCGCCCCCAAGTCCCTGCGGGACGGCCTGATCGCGCGGATCAACAAGGAAATCCAGCACCACCAGGCCGGACGCCCCGCGTTCGTCCGTATCAAGGTCAACTCGATGGTGGACGAGGCGATCATCGACGCCCTGTACCGCGCGTCCCAGGCGGGCGTGCAGTGCGACGTCTGGGTGCGGGGCATCTGCGCGGTCCGCCCCGGCGTCACGGGCCTGTCCGAGAACATCCGGGTCCGCTCGATCCTCGGCCGCTTCCTCGAACACTCCCGCGTGTTCATCTTCGGCAACGGCGGCGAGCCCGAGGTGTGGTTCGGCAGCGCCGACATGATGCACCGCAACCTCGACCGCCGTATCGAGGCGCTGGTGAGGGTCGTCGACCCGGCCCATCGCGCGTCGCTCAACCGGCTGTTGGAGACCGGCATGTCCGACTCCACCTCCTCCTGGCACCTCGGCCCGGACGGTGAGTGGACGAGGCACGCGACCGACGCCGACGGCCAACCCCTGCGCAACGTCCAGGAGATGCTCATAGACGCCCGGAGGCGCCGGCGTGGCACAGCAACACCTTGACCCGACGGACCCGATGGCCGGGCCGGTGACCGGGGACGCCCTCGCGGGCTACCTGCGGGCTCAGGCCACGGAGTTCCTCCGCGCCCTGCGGCTGCACCGGGAGACCGGCGGCGGCACGGCGAACGGCTCGGGCCCGCACGGCTCCGGCAGCCCGGCGGACCCCGTCGACGCGGCCCGCGCCCTGCGCCGCGCGGTCCGCCGCATCAGCGGCAGCCTGCACACGTTCCGCCCCCTGCTGGACTCCGACTGGTCGGAGTCCATGCGTCCCGAACTGGCCTGGCTGTCCGGCACGTTGGCGATGGAACACGCGTACTCGGCCCGCCTGGAGAGGCTGCTGCTGGCCCTGCACAGGCTGTCCGGGGCGGTGTTCCCGGTCCAGACGGCGGGCGCCACGGCGGGTACGGCCCGGCCCGGCCGCTCCGGCCCGCCGGCCCCTCCGGCCGCCCCGGACCGCGGCAACCTCACGGTGGGCGCGGCCAAAGCGGGCGCCCTGCTCGAACGCCAGCTGACCCTGGCCCGGACCCGGGCCCACTCGACCGCCCTCCAGGCCCTCGGCTCCTCCCGCTTCCACGCGGTCGCCGACAACATCGCGGTACTCGCCAGCGAGGTCCCGTTGGTCCCCGACGCGACCACCATCCGCCTCCACCCCCATACCGTCGCGGCCCAGGACAGACTCACCGACGCGGTGACCGCCCTCCCACTCGTCACCGCGGGGCACCCCTACAACGCGGAGGCCCTGATCCACGGCCTCGCCCCCGACCCCGCCCCGCACCCCCAGGACACCCCCTGGCACCAGGTCCGGCTGCTCCTGCGCCTGCACCGCTACGCCCGCGAGGTCCTCCAGGGCCCGAACGCGCCCGTGGACGTACGCCTGCTGGCCGCGGGCCAGGCCCTGGACCGGCACCGCGACGCCTCCGAGGCGGCCGCGGCGGCGGCGCAGGCGGCCCGGACCCCGCGGATCGCACCGGCGACGGCCTACGCCCTCGGCGTGCTCCACGCCGACCAGCGGCACGAGGTGGAGGCGGCACGTTTCGCCTTCCAGCAGGCGTGGCAGAAGCAGACGGTCGGCACGCCCTGACCCCCCTCAGGAGGCGGTGAACGACATGAACCACCCGGAGGAAACCCCCGTCCAGGCGGCTGGCTGCGTCCTGTGGCGCCGCTCCCCGATGGACGGCGAGCTGGAGCTCTGTCTGGTGCACAGGCCGAAGTACGACGACTGGTCCTGGCCCAAGGGCAAGCTGAAGCACGGCGAGGACCACCTCGTCGGGGCCCGCCGCGAGGTCGCCGAGGAGACGGGCTACGACGCCGCGCCGGGCGCCGAGTTGTCCACCGTCTGCTACATGGCCAACGGCCGCGCCAAGGAGGTCCGCTACTGGGCCGCCGAGGCCACCGAGGGCGCGTTCGTCCCGAACGACGAGGTGGACCGCATCCTCTGGCTCCCCCCGACGGCCGCCCGCATCCGTCTGACCCAGCCCCGGGACCGGACCCTGATCGACGAGCTACTGGTCCGGGAGTTCGAACGCACGTGAACGCGCACGTATGCGCAGGTAAGCGCAGGTAAGCGCATGTAGCGGAACGGTCGACGCCGCCCCGCAATCCCGTCGGTCCCGTCGGTCCCCTCGGTCCCGTCAGTCCCGGATGTGCCCCTCGGCGTCCGCGCGGGCCTGGCTGCGGGCTCTGCGCGCCGGGCCGCGCCATCCGCAGGTGCAGCGGGCAAGGCAGAAACGGCCCCGCTCGACCGTCTGTGTGTCGTGTGCGGGTCGGTCGGGAAGTGGGGGAATCCTGTCCTGCTGCGCCACGCCGACAACGGTACCCGGCCAAGGCAAAGGGCTGATGTGCGCGTGACGAGGCCTCATACCCGTCGTTAAGCGGAACGACACGGGGCCCGTGACGGACATACCGGCTGGGGGGCAAGAGGCGATGGTGGAGCGGCACAGGCGTACCGGTGGTGCGCTCGTCGTGGCGGGGCTCCTGCTCTGCGGGTGCGTCGGCATCACCGGCTGCTCCGACAGCGGGGCGGACACCGAGGACGCCCGCTCGGCCGACTCGGTCCGGACCCTGCGCCTGGTCGCCGACACCCTGGTGGACGCCGGGAGTTCGAAGGCCCGTACGTCGATGGAGATGGCCAACGGCGGGACCCGGGTCACCATCCGGGGCGAGGGCGTGTACGACTACCGCCGGCAGCTCGGGCGGCTGAGGGTGCTGCTGCCGCAGGACCCGGCGGGCATCAGCGAGCACCGGCCGATCACCGAACTCCTCGCGCCCGGCGCCCTGTTCATGAAGAACCGGGGTGCCGGTGTGCCCGCGGACAAATGGGTCCGGGTCGACACCGCCACTCTCTCGGACGGGAACCTCGTCACCGGCGGGGTCACCGATCCGCTCGCGGCCGCCGAGGTGCTGCGCGGGACGCGGACGGCGACGTACGTGGGCGAGACCGAGCTCGCGGGGACCGCGGTGCGGCACTACCGGGGGACGGCGGATCTCGGAGCGGCGGCCAGGGAGGCGTCCGCCGGGAACAAGGGGCCGCTGGCGGCCGCGGCGAAAGGGTTCACCTCGGCCAGGGTGCCCTTCGACGTCTACCTCGACGAGGAGGGGCGTATCCGCAAGCTCCGCCACCGCTTCAGCCTGGTCGGCGGAGCGCCGAAGGACTCCGTCATGGTCGCCTCGACGACCCTGCTCTATGACTTCGGGACGCCCGCGAAGGTACGGTTGCCGGCGGCCGGGGACATCTACGCCGGCCGGATCGCCGAAGAGTGAGGGCCCCGCATGGCCTGGTGACGGGTGTCAAGAACTAGCCCGTCCGTGCCATGCGCGGCGCGTGGGCCGCTCCCTACTCTAGGAAGCCGGTGACGGCAGAGAAGAGGTGATGCGCGTGGCTCCGGTCGGCGGTACGGCAGTTCAGGACCACGTGGCCCTCGCCGAGATAGAGCTGTGCGGAGAGTTGATCATCGCGGCCTCCGCCGCCGGCGGGGACCGGCTCAGCCTGGAGAGCATCGACGAGGTGCTGCGCGTGGCCGAGGAACGCGCCTCCGACGCATGAGCCGGGAGCGCCGAGCCGGCAGCGCGTGTTTTCGGCCACCTGGCACGCTCAGGTGCGCAGCAGACGGCCGATCGCCTTCGTCGCCTCCTCCACCTTCGCGTCGATCTCCGCGCCGCCCTTGACGGCCGCGTCGGCGACGCAGTGGCGCAGATGCTCCTCCAGGAGTTGCAGGGCGAAGGACTGCAGGGCCTTGGTGGAGGCGGACACCTGCGTGAGTATGTCGATGCAGTAGACGTCCTCGTCGACCATCCGCTGAAGGCCGCGGATCTGGCCCTCGATCCGGCGCAGCCGCTTGAGGTGTTCGTCCTTGTGCTTGTGGTATCCGTGCACGCCGCGGTCGTGGTCCGTCACGACGCCCGGATCCTCGGTGGCGGAGGGCGCTTGCGCGCCGGCCTCGGTGGTCGTCATCGCGTCCTCCACATCAGGGACAGACATATACCCCTACAGGGTATATCCTACCGAACTTTACGGGGTAGAAGGCCTGCGGGCGGCCCCCGTGTCGAACACTCTGCCCCATAGGTGACACTGGGGGACGGCCCATTAGCCGTGGCCGGATGATGCGCCTAGCATCACCCAGACCGAAACCGATGCACCCCGAGGACCCCTTGTGCGCTTTCGTCTGACCCCCAGGGAGACGAGCTTCTACGACATGTTCGCCGCGTCCGCGGACAACATCGTCACGGGCTCGAAGCTCCTGATGGAACTGCTCGGGGCGGACTCTTCCGCCCGGGCCGAGATCGCAGAGCGTATGCGGGCCGCTGAACACGCCGGTGACGACGCCACCCACGCGATCTTCCACCAGCTGAACTCCTCGTTCATCACGCCGTTCGACCGTGAGGACATCTACAACCTCGCGTCGTCCCTCGACGACATCATGGACTTCATGGAGGAGGCCGTCGACCTGGTCGTCCTCTACAACGTGGAGGAACTGCCCAAGGGTGTCGAGCAGCAGGTCGAGGTACTGGCACGGGCGGCCGAGCTGACCGCCGAGGCGATGCCGAACCTCCGCACGATGGACAACCTCACCGAGTACTGGATCGAGGTCAACCGGCTGGAGAACCAGGCGGACCAGATCCACCGCAAGCTGCTCGCCATGCTCTTCAACGGCAAGTACGAGGCCATCGAGGTGCTGAAGCTCAAGCAGATCGTGGACGTGCTGGAGGAAGCCGCCGACGCGTTCGAGCATGTCGCGAACACGGTGGAGACCATCGCCGTCAAGGAGTCCTGAACTCTTCATGGACACCTTGGCTCTGGTCGTGACCATCGCGGTCGCGCTCTTCTTCACGTACACGAACGGCTTCCACGACTCGGCGAACGCGATCGCCACGTCGGTCTCGACGCGTGCGCTCACACCACGGGCCGCGCTCGCGATGGCGGCTGTCATGAACCTTGCCGGTGCCTTCCTCGGCTCCGGGGTCGCCAAGACCGTCAGCGAGGGGCTGATCGAGACACCCCACGGCTCCAAGGGGATGGGCATCCTCTTCGCGGCGCTGATAGGCGCGATCACCTGGAACCTGGTCACCTGGTACTTCGGGCTGCCGTCGTCCTCCTCCCACGCGCTGTTCGGCGGCATGGTCGGAGCGGCGCTGGCCGGCGGCACGACCGTGTACTGGAGCGGGGTGATGGACAAGGTCGTCATCCCGATGTTCATCTCGCCGGTGGTGGGCCTGGGCGTCGGCTACCTGGTGATGACGGCGATCCTGTGGCTCTTCCGGCGCTCCAACCCGCACAAGGCCAAGCGCGGTTTCCGGATAGCGCAGACCGTGTCGGCGGCCGGTATGGCCCTCGGACACGGCCTCCAGGACGCCCAGAAGACCATGGGCATCGTGGTGATGGCACTGGTCATCGCGGACGTCCAGGACTACGGCGACCCGATCCCGGTGTGGGTCAAGATCGTGTGCGCGGTGATGCTGTCGCTGGGCACCTACGCGGGCGGCTGGCGGATCATGCGGACGCTGGGCCGGAAGATCATCGAGCTGGACCCGCCCCAGGGGTTCGCGGCGGAGACGACCGGCGCGTCGATCATGTTCACCACGGCGTTCATCTTCAAGGCGCCGATCTCGACGACCCACGTCATCACGTCCGCGATCATGGGCGTCGGCGCGACGAAGCGGGTGAACGCCGTGCGGTGGGGTGTCGCCAAGAACATCATCCTCGGCTGGTTCATCACGATGCCGGCGGCGGCCCTGGTGGCGGCGGGGGCGTACGGCGTGGTGAACCTGGCGTTCCTGTAGCGCCTACCTTCTAGCGCCTACCTGCGCGCTGGGGGCTCGGGCCCGTCTGATGGACCTCCGTGACGCCGCGGAGATCCATCAGAAGGGCCCTGAGCCCCCGGCAACGACGGAGGGCCCGCCCCCGGGAGCCGGGGGCGGGCCCTCTTCGTCCTCGCGGTGGCACCGCCATGCAGCACCGCGAGGGGTCAGGGGAGCGTCGGCTCAGCCGAAGCGGCCGGAGATGTAGTCCTCCGTGGCCTGGACCGACGGGTTGGAGAAGATCCGCTCCGTGTCGTCGATCTCGACCAGCTTGCCGGGCTGCCCGACCGCCGCGAGGTTGAAGAACGCGGTGCGGTCGGATACCCGGGCCGCCTGCTGCATGTTGTGCGTCACGATGACGATCGTGAAGCGTTCCTTCAGCTCACCGATCAGGTCCTCGATGGCGAGCGTCGAGATCGGGTCGAGCGCCGAGCACGGCTCGTCCATGAGCAGCACGTTCGGCTCCACCGCGATGGCCCGCGCGATGCACAGACGCTGCTGCTGACCACCCGAGAGACCGGATCCCGGCTTGTTCAGGCGGTCCTTCACCTCGTTCCAGAGGTTCGCGCCCTTGAGGGACTTCTCGACGGTGTCGCTCAGCTCCGACTTCTTGTAACTGCCGTTCAGCCGCAGCCCCGCCGCCACGTTGTCGAAGATCGACATCGTGGGGAAGGGGTTCGGACGCTGGAACACCATGCCGACCTCGCGGCGCACGGACACCGGGTCTATGCCCTGCCCGTACAGGTCCTCGTCGTCCAGCAGCACCTTGCCCTCGACGCGGCCGCCCGAGGTGACCTCGTGCATCCGGTTCAGCGTGCGCAGGAACGTCGACTTGCCGCAGCCGGACGGGCCGATGAAGGCCGTCACCGAACGCGGCTCGACCGTCATCGAGATGTCCTCGATCGCCTTGTGGGATCCGTAGTAGGCGGTGAGCCCGCTTACGTCGATTCGCTTGGCCATGTCTCCACTTCACTTCCAGATCAGTCGCTGTTGGCCCCGCCCGGCGGAGCCGGAGTGGTCGCCTCAGCGACCGGTCTTGGGTGCCTTCCAGCGGGCGATCCCGCGGGCCACAAGATTCAGGATCATCACGAACGCGATCAGGGTCAGGGCCGCCGCCCACGCACGGTCGTACGCCGCACCGGAGCCCGCGCTGTTCGCGTACTGCTGATAGATGTACAGCGGCAGCGACTGCTGCGCACCCTCGAAGGGGTTGGTGTTGATGAGCGAGTTGCCCCACACCAGCAGCAGGACCGGCGCGGTCTCGCCCGCGATACGGGCGACCGCCAGCATGATGCCGGTGGTGATGCCGCCGATCGAGGTCGGCAGGACCACCTTCAGGATCGTGCGCCACTTCGGGACACCGAGCGCCAGGGAGGCCTCACGCAGCTCGTTCGGGACGAGCTTGAGCATCTCCTCGGTGGAGCGGACGACGACCGGCATCATCAGGATGGCCAGCGCGAGCGAGCCGGCGAACCCGAAGGGCTGCATGTCGAACATCAGCATGATGCTGAGGATGAACAGGCCAGCGACGATCGACGGGATGCCCGTCATGACGTCCACGAAGAAGGTGACCGAGCGGGCCAGGTTGCCGCGCCCGTACTCGACCAGGTAGATCGCGGTGAGCACACCGATCGGAGCGGCGATCAGCGTGGCGAGGCCGACCTGCTCCAGGCTGCCGAGGATGGCGTGGTAGATACCGCCGCCCGGATCGGTGTCGGAGACCAGGCCCATCGAGTGGGTCAGGAAGTAGAAGTCGAGGACCTTCACACCGCGCGAGACGGTGGTCCACACCAGGGAGACCAGCGGCACCACGGCGAGCAGGAAGGCGGCCCAGACCAGCGAGGTCGCGAGCCGGTCCTTGGCCTGCCGGCGCCCCTCGACGCGAGCGGCGAGCCCGAACACACCGATGAGGAAGATGATCGCGGCGATCAGGCCCTGCTGGACCTTGCTGTCCAGGCCGGCGGCCAGGCCGATGCCGACCGCCCCGACAATGGAGCCGGCCGCGATGGCGTACGGCGCCCACCTGGGGAGCCTGGCGCCCTGCAGGGTGCTGGGGTGCTTGTCGGCGACTGCGTGGCTCATGCGTTGGCCCCCGAGTACTCCTTGCGGCGGGCGATGATCGCGCGGGCCGCGCCGTTGACCAGCAGGGTGATGACGAACAGGACCAGACCGGAGGCGATGAGCGCGTCCCGGCCGATCTCGCTGGCCTCACTGAACTTGCTGGCGATGTTCTGGGCGAAGGTGCCGCCGCCCGGGTCGAGCAGGCTGGCCTGGATGTCGAAGGTCGGCGAGAGCACGGTGGCGACGGCCATCGTCTCGCCGAGCGCGCGGCCGAGGCCGAGCATCGAGGCGGAGATCACGCCGGAGCGGCCGAAGGGGATCACCGCCATGCGGATGACCTCCCAGCGGGTGGCGCCGAGGGCGAGGGCCGCCTCTTCGATCATCTGCGGAGCCTGGCGGAAGACCTCGCGGCTCACGTTGGTGATGATCGGCAGGATCATGATCGCGAGCAGGATGCCGACGGTCAGCATCGAGCGGGGCGCGCCGCCCTGCCAGGAGAAGATGCCGGTCCAGCCGAAGTACTTGTCCAGCCAGCCGAAGAGGCCGGTCATGTTCGGCACGAGGACCAGGGCGCCCCACAGGCCGTAGACGATGGACGGCACGGCGGCGAGCAGGTCGATCACATAGGCGATCGGACCGCTGAGCCTGCGCGGGGCGTAGTGGGTGAGGAACAGCGCGATCGCGACGGCGACAGGGACCGCGATGACCATGGCGATGATCGAGGAGACGACCGTGCCGAACGCCAGGACGGCGATGCCGAACTTCGGCGGGAGGAGGCTGGTGTTCCACTCGAAGGCGGTGAAGAAGTTGGCCTCGTCCTTGCTGATCGCGATCGAGGCGCGGTAGGTCAGGAAGCCCGCGATCGCGGCCATGATCACGAGCAGCAGGATGCCCGACCCGCGGGAGAGACCGAGGAAGATCCGGTCACCGGGTCGGGTGGCACCGCGGGCCGCGCGTTTCTGCTCGGCCACGTTCGGATGTGGGGCGGGGGGAGGGGCTTCGGTGTTCTTCGTGGATATGTCCATCGGGTTCTCCGGTCTGCGGAGCCGTACGCGCCGTACGGCCCAGTGGAGCCGGTCGCGGTGGCGGCGGCTCCTGGCGGCGGTGCACCGGACGGTGCGGTCCGGTCCGGGGTTTCAGGCCCCGGGCCGGGCCGCACGCTCAGTCAGTTCAGGCCATCGATGGTGGTGCGGACCTTGGCGATGATGTCGTCGGGGATGGGCGCGTAGTCGTTGTCCGAGAGGACCTTCTGGCCGTCCTCGGAGGCGATGAACCGCAGGAACGCCTTGGTGGCGGGCAGGGTCTCCGCCTTGTTGCCCTTGTCGCAGGCGATCTCGTAGGTGACCAGGGTGATCGGGTAGGCGCCGTCGGCCTTGGTCGCGTAGTTCAGCTCCAGCGCCAGGTCCTTGCCGGTGCCGACGACCTTGGCGTCGGAGATGGCCTTGGTGGCGTTCTCCACGGTGGCGTCGACCGGGGCGGAGGCGCCCGTGTCGATGCTGACCGGCTTGATGCCGTCCTTGGCGTACGACAGCTCCATGTAGCCGATCGCGCCGGAGGTCTGCTTCACCTGCTGGGCGATGCCGGAGGAGCCGGACGCGGACTGGCCGCCGGAGGCCTGCCAGGCCTTGCCGCCCTCGTAGGGCCAGTCGGTCTTGGCGGAGGCGATCAGGTACTTGGTGAAGTTGTCCGTGGTGCCGGAGTCCTCGGAGCGGTGGAACGCCTGGATCTTGAGGTCGGGAAGCGTCGCGTCGGGGTTCAGCTTCTTGATCGCCGCGTCGTTCCAGTTCTTGATCTTGCTGTTGAAGATCTTGGCGAGGGTCGGCGCGTCCAGGACGAGCTTGTCCACACCCGGGACGTTGAAGCCGACCGCGATCGGGCCGCCGACCATCGGCAGGTCGATGGCCTGGCCACCGGTGCAGACCTTCTTGGAGGCGGCGACCTCTTCGGGCTTCAGCGCGGAGTCCGAACCGGCGAAGGCGACCTGGCCCTGGGTGAACGCGGTGATACCGGCGCCGGAGCCGCTGCCCTTGTAGTTGATCTGAACGCCACAGGCCTGGGTGAACTGCTTGACCCAGGCGTCGATCGCGTTCTTCTGCGCGGACGAGCCGTCGGCGAGCAGCTGGCCCTTCGCGTCGTCGCACTTGATGTTGCCGGCGGCAGCGGTCGACGCGCCGCTGCCCCCGCCGGAGCTGGTGTCGTCGGAGCCGCACGCCGTGAGGGCCAGGGCGCCGGAGACGGCGAGAGCACCGAGGGTGAGGGCCCGCCGGTTCATGCGCTGAAGCTTCACTTGAGGGAGTTCCTTCCAGGAGCCGCCATCCTGAATCCGGCGGCGTGCGCGAGGTCTGGGTGATGCGGACCCGTACTCGAGGCACGCGGCCCGCACCGCGTAAGGCTGAAACTAGGCAGATCAGGTGAAGCCGCACACGGCCGTAAGTGAACGGCGGGTGAACCCCTGAGGACGGTGCGGTTAGGTCACGGAACGCTTACGGGAAGGGCACACCGAGGTCCCGGCACAAGCGACCTCGGCGCGGTGGCCCCGCGGACGACCTGCGCACTCGCGCCGCGAGGCATCACATCTCACGGTACCTACAGGCCAGGCCCCCGGCGCGATGTGGAACCGTGTCGTACGTCGAGTGGAACCCGTGACCTCGTGAGGCCGTCTCGTTCCACGAAGTCGACGGAAGGCACGGACATGGAACGGCGTACGTTCATCGGCGGCACCGCCACCGCCCTCGCGGCACTGGCGACGGGCTGCAAGACCGGCGGCGGATCCGCCGCGAGCACGTCGGCGTCGTCCTCCCGCACCTCGTTCCGGGCGACCAGTGCCACCGCCGCCAACTGGTCCGCCCTCGCCCGCGACCTCGACGGCCCCCTCGTCCGCCCCGGCGACGCCGACTGGCCGGCCGCCCGCCAGCTCTACAACACCCGCTTCGACTCGCTGAAGCCCGCCGCGGTCGCCTTCGTCGCCGGCAACGACGACATCCGTACGGCTCTGTCGTACGCCCGCGCCCACAGCCTGCACGTGGCGATCCGCAACGGCGGCCACTCCTACGCGGGCTGGTCCTCCGGCAACGGCCGCCTGATCATCGACGTCTCCAAGCTCAACCGGGTGCGGGCGAGCGGCGGCTCCGCCGTGGTCGGCGCCGGCTCCAAGCTGATCGACGTGTACCGGGCCCTCGCCGCGAAGGGCGTGACGATCCCCGCGGGCTCCTGCCCCACCGTCGGCGTCTCCGGCCTCACCCTCGGCGGCGGCCACGGGGTCGTCTCCCGGGCGTACGGCCTGACCTGCGACAGCCTCACCCAGGCCACCCTGATCACGGCCGACGGCAAGCAGCTCACCGCGAACGCCACCGACCACAAGGACCTCTTCTGGGCCCTGCGCGGCGCGGGCAACGGCAACTTCGGTGTCGTCACGGAACTGCGGTTCAAGACCCACCCGGCCCCGCAGGCGGTGACGGCGTACCTGTCCTGGCCGTGGTCGAAGGCGGCCGCCGTGATGAAGGCCTGGCAGGAGTGGGGCCCGTCCCAGCCGGACGAGATCTGGTCGTCCCTGCACCTGGCGGGCGCGCCCGGCGGTCACACCACCGTCTCCGTCGCCGCCTTCTCCCTCGGCACCTACGGCGAACTCCAGAACGCGGTCGACCGCCTCGCGGACAAGGTCGGCGCCCCGGCGAGCAGCGTCTCGCTCCGGCGCCGCGGCTACGAGGAGGCGATGGAGATCTACGCGGGCTGCTCGTCCTTCTCGAACGACGCCCAGTGCCATCTGCCGGGCTCGACGCCGGGCCGTTCCCGGCAGGGCGCGCTCGGCCGCGAGACGTACGCGGCCCGCTCGGACTTCTTCGACCGCTCGCTGTCCCCGGCCGGCATCCAGACGCTGCTCAAGCAGATGAACTCGGTGCGCGGCGGCTCCGGCAGCATCGCGTTCACGGCACTCGGCGGGGCGGTCAACCGGGTCTCCCCGACAGCGACGGCGTTCGTCCACCGCCGCTCGCGGATGCTGGCCCAGTACATCGCCTCCTGGCGGGCCGGCACCAGCGGCTCGACCGCCCAGTCCTGGCTGACCTCGGCCCACACGGCGATGAAGCCGCACGCCTCGGGCGCGGCCTACCAGAACTACACGGACCCGACCCTGAAGGACTGGCGCAAGGCGTACTACGGCGCCGCGGCGACCCGCCTGACCACGATCAAGAAGCAGTACGACCCGAACCGCTTCTTCACGTATCCCCAGGCTCTGTGAACCTGGGGATACGGACAGGGATCGCGCGGCCCTACGGCCAGGTCTTGCTCGGCCCTACGCGGCCAGGTCTTGCTCGGCCCTACGCGGCCAGGTCCCGCTCCTCGGTGCCCGTCGGCTCCTTGTGAGCCCCCGGGACCATCGCGTCCCGCCCGTACGACCGCCCCCGGGCCCGGATCAGCCAGCCGGCCCGCGGGGACCGCTCGATCGCCTTGGTGAGCGGCGTCAGCAGGGCCGCGGCCACCGGGGACAGCAGCAGCGCGACGGCGGTACCGAGCGCGAAACCGCCCACGACGTCGGTCGGGTAGTGCACGCCCATGTAGATCCGGCAGAAGCCTTCGAGCAGCGCGATCCCGAGGCCGAAGAGCCCGAACTTGCGGTGGGCGACGAAGAGTCCGACGGCCATGGCCATGGTGATCGTCGCGTGGTCGCTGACGAACGAGTAGTCGGTCTTGCCGGAGACCAGGACGTCGAGCCCCTCGTGGGTGCGGAAGGGCCGGGGCCGCTCGACGAAGCCCCGTATCGGCACGTTCACCAGGACCGCGACGCCGGCTGCCAGCGGGGCCCAGACGAGCGCGGCCACGGACGACGCCGCGTCCTCGGCACCCCGCCGGCGCACCGACCACCAGCACCACAGCACGAGCAGCACCATGACGAGCAGCAGGCCGTACTCGCCGATGTACTCCATGCCCCGGTCGAACCAGGCGGGGGCGTCCTTGGCGAGGCCGTTGATGTCGTACAGCAGATCGACGTCAGGGTTCGACCCGGATTCTGCGAGTCCAGCCATGGTGCGCGGCCCCTTCGTCGTCTCTGGCGCGCCCTTGCGCACGCCGTTTCTGCCCACCCCCGCTGGTTTGCAGATTCGCTATGTCACCAGGAACGCACGACTCCCGTAAATACGTTCCACACTCCACCGAATGATCACTCAGACGTTATCGAAGAGAGACTCATCGCCGCAGCTCAGGGGGTTGGTTCACGCTCGGTTCACACCGTCGTGGGGAGCGCTTTCGCGCCATCTTCGGTTACCCGCGTTGCCCCGAAGTAGTCGGGGGTGTCGATCGGGTCGAACCGGATCACAGCACCTGTTCTCGGCGCGTCGATCATGTAGCCGCCACCGACATAAATCCCCACATGGCGGATGGCCCGGGAGTTGCCGAGGTCGTCCGAGAAGAACACCAGATCGCCGGGCAGCAGCTCGGCCCGCGAGGGGTGCGGACCGGCGTTGTACTGATCGTTGGCGACCCGCGGAAGCGTGATCCCCACACTCTCGTACGCGGCCTTGGTCAGCCCGGAACAGTCGAACCGCCCGCCGTCCGCGCTGGTTCCGTCGCCACCCCACAGGTAGGGCGTGCCGAGCTTCTTCTGCGAGTAGTAGATGGCGCCGGCCGCCTGCTCGGACGGATCGACCCGGCTCACGGGAGCCGCGAAGCTCTCCTCCAGGGTCGTGATCGTCTTCACGTAGTTCCGGGTCTCCTGGTACGGCGGCACACCCCCGTACTTGATGACCGCGTAGGCCCCCGCGTTGTACGAGGCCAGCATGTTTTCGGTCAGGTTCCCGGGAACGTCCTTCACATACGAGGCGAGTGAGCAGTCGTAGGCCGCGGCGGACGGGATCGCGTCGTTCGGATCCCATACGTCCTTGTCGCCGTCCCCGTCACCGTCGACCCCGTGCGTCGACCACGTCCCGGGAATGAACTGCGCTATCCCCTGGGCCGCCGCCGGGCTCTGGGCCTTCGGGTTGAACCCGCTCTCCTGGTAGAGCTGGGCGGCGAGCAGCGCCGGATTGATGGCGGGGCACATGTTGCCCGCCTTCTGCACGAGGTCCCGGTACGCGGCGGGCACGGCACCCTCGGCCAGCGTCTTGGCGCCACCGCCCACCCCGTTGGTGAGGTTCCCGGCGACCACGTACACACCGACGACGAGCAGCATCACGAAGCCGAGCCCCGCCCCCAGGGCGGCACCCCCCACGACCCACGCCTTACGCACCGTCAACCGCCCCTCGGCCACTGGGATTCCGCCCGCGTCAGTCTAGGAGCTTCCCACCCGAATCCCGGCGCAACCGGTGCGGTATCGCCCCGCGGCCCCGCGAATGACGGATAACGAATGAAGGATGACGGCTTACGACCTACGGCTCACCGGCCGCACGTCGGCACAACTCCGCCGCCCGCGCGCTTCACACGCCCACGGCGGTCACGCCGAGGCCCCGCCCCGTCATCGGCGGCCGCCTCGGGGGCCGAGGTGATGGCGAGCAGAACGGTGAGGGCGAGGACGTGACGTGGCCCGCCCTTCATCATCGGAACTCAGCGTCGCGTACGAAGGTGAGAGATTGTCAGACGCCTCTACTCGGCTCTCTCCTCGCCCTCCCGCCGCCCGCGTGGTGAAGCGCCGTACACCGGAAAGTCGTCCGTGACGATCTCCAGGCGCAAGGGCTCGGGGAGCCGCACGGATTCTCCGAACTTGCCAGGAAGTACGTCCTGGTAGGCCCCGCTATCGGGGCGAGTGTGAAGGGCCCAGGTGCCATGGCGCGGGTCGACGACGAGGAGGACGGCCACGCCCGCCACCGCGTACCAATCGGCCTTGTCCCGGATCTCACGGGACTTCTCGGACTGGGAGATGACCTCGACGGCGAGGGCGGCATCTTCGGAAGCGGCCAGCCAGCCGTCGTCCTCCTCCCACTCCACAGGCAGGAGGACCAGGCCCGGTGTCACATAGTCGTCCGGGTCTTCCGGGAGAGCGATCGAGGACACCTCGTACACATCCAGACCCTCGGGCAGAACAGAACCCTCGAACTGGCGCCGCAGCCGCTTCAACACGCCGGCGTGCTTTCCGCGCGGCGTCGGGGGTAGCACGAGCTTCCCTCCCACGACCTGCACGCGCAGTCCCGTCGTAGTCTCGATCTTTTCGGCAATCTCGCGCAGATTCCGAGGCTGGGGCGCAGATGGGACCAGGCACCGGGTGACAGGGCCACGACTCGCTGTCTCCATCCCGGGCCGCTACGGCCGAGAAGTGCGCGGACCGCCCCCGTACACCGGGAACCCGTCCGTGGCGATCTCCAGGTGCAGGGGCTCAGGGAGCCGCACGGGTTCTCCGAACTTGCCCGGCACTACGTCCTGGTAGGCCCCGTTGTCGGGGCGGGTGTGCAGGGCCCAGGTGCCGTGGCGCGGGTCGACGACGAGGAGAACGGCCACGCCCGCCACCGCGTACCAATCGGCCTTGTCCCGGATCTCACGGGACTTCTCGGACTGGGAGATGACCCCCACGGCCAGCTCGATGTCGCGAGGGTCGAGCAGCCAGTCGTCGGAGTCCAGGAATTGCCGGGGGCAGACCAGGAGATCCGGCGTCACGAAGTCGTCCGGTTCGTCCGGCATCTCGATGGAGGACATTTCCGTCGCGACGAGTTCATGCGGGAGTTTCGGCCTGATCAGCTCCTCAAGCTCGTAGATCACTCCCGCATGTTTGCCACGCGGCGTCGGGGACATCACGAGCTTTCCTCCCAAGATCTGCACCCGCAGACCTGTCGCTTCCTCGATCTTCTCGGCGACCTCGCGCAGGTTCCCCGGGCGGGGCTTCGGATGGATCCGCGACACGATGCGCCCCCTCCGTCCCTCCGGCTCCGACACCTTGATCACGCGAACGGGATCGGTGGGAGGCCCGATGTCCCGCTCAGCGGTGATTCCACCGTACTGTGCGGCCTTCTCGGCCCGCTCCCCTTCAATATCCGTCCGGGCACACGTCCGGGCCCTGAGCCGTCGGTCGACCTCAGTCATGCGACCACCCTCACTCTACGATCACTCGCCATCACGATAGGTCACCCCACTGACACTCGGCCCACAGCAGCTTCCCGCCCTTCGACGCGCCCAGGCCCCCCAGCACGGAGGCCCCCACCGCGTCCGCACAGGCCCGCACCAGGTGCAGCCCGCGTCCACCTTCGGCGTCCCACGGGGCTACGGCTCCGGCGACCTCGAATCCGGGCGGCACCCTCGGGTCCGCGTCCCATACGGCGACTCGGAGGCGGCCGGGTTCCATCGTGCGCAGGCGGAGGGCGTAGGGGCCGGTCGTGTGGACGTGGGCGTTGGTGAGGAGTTCGGAGGCGAGGAGTTCGGCGGTGGGGGTGAGGGAGGAAAGGCCGTGGGCGTCGAGGACGGTACGGAGGGTCGCACGGGCGATCCCCGGTGCGAGTGGATCGTGCGGGAGGTGGAGGGTGTACGCCCAGGGCGGGGTTACGGTGGCCATGGAAGTCTCCGGTCACTGAGGGGAGTTGGGGGTGTGCGTACGGTGGCCCAGTGGCGGTGTCGTCCCGTCGGACGGTGCGCTTCTGGGCGAGGGGCCCAGTTGTAAGGTAGCGGCAAGTTGTAAGTTGTTAGACCCAGAACCGCGAAGCTCTTCAGTATTCACGCGTGTGGGTGACGTGGAGGAGTCGAACATTGGCCATGAGAAGCACCCCCACCGGCCGCCAACTCCGGTTGGGCGCCGAGCTGCGCAAGCTGCGCGAACGTGCAGGGCTGAGCTCGACACAGGCGGCACAACTACTGGGCATCAAGCAGAACCAGGTCAGCAACATGGAGGCCGGCCGCCACGGCGTGAGCCCCGACCGCCTGCGCACCATCGCCTGCAGTTACGACTGCTCGGACTGGGCTCTGGTCGAGGCACTCGCCGCCATGACTCCCGATCGCAAGCGGGGCTGGTGGGAGGAGTACCGCGAGCTGCTGCCCGCCGTGCTGCTCGACCTCGCCGAACTCGAACACCACGCGGTACGGCTGCGCACCGCAGTGACTGTGCATATTCCAGGTCTCTTCCAGACCACGGAGTACGCCCGCGAGCTCTTTCGCCAGGCCGTTCCCCAACTCCCGGCACCTGCCGTGGAACACCGGGTGTCGTTCCGAGTGAAGCGGCAGGCCGTACTCTTCCGTGATCCGCCGACATCACAGCAGGTCATCATCCACGAGGCCGCTCTGCGCATGAGGTTCGCCAGTGCGACGGTCACCCGTGACCAGCTCAAGTACCTCTTGGACATGAACGAACGAGACAACATCTCCATCCACGTCCTGCCGTTCGACTCCAGCATCTACCCCGGCTCAGGACAGTCGATCTACTACGCCGAGGGACCCGTGCCGCAGCTCGACACCGTCAATCTCGACCAATCGCACGGGCCTGTCTTCCTGGACGCCGAGGCCCAACTGGACAAGTACCGCGTCCTCCTGGAGCGCATGGAGGCGGCGGCCCTCTCGCCAAAGCAGTCCCACCAGTTCATCCACACCATCCTCAAGGGCCTGTGAAGGAGCCCCGATGCCCAAGCTCACCTGGCAGAGGTCGTCCTACTGCCCTGAAGGCAACTCCTGCGTCCACGTAGCCACCGCCGCCGAAACGATCCACCTCATCGAAAGCGGCGACCCACGCGGAGCGATACTCACCGCCACCCCCGCCGCCTTCGACGCCCTCCTCGCCGTACTCAAGGAAGAAACGCCCCGTGTCTGACGTACCCTCCGACCTCACCTGGACCCGCGCCGCCCCACCCGACGCCACCGGCCCCGGCCCCTGGATCGAGATCGCCTTCGGCGAGAGCGACAACGGCGACGACAAGGACGCCCCCGTCTACCTCCGCGAGACCAGCGCCCCGGAGACCGTCGTCACGACGAACCGACGCAAGTGGGACGCCTTCGTACTCGGCGTCCAGGCAGGCGAGTTCGACCACTTCGTGGAGGGGTTCATCGAGAGCTCGGAGGAATCGCCGCATGCATAGAAGCCGTGTGTACGCCCTGCTGATCGACACCCCCGAGCCGGAGGCCGCCGCGGCCTTCTGGTCCGCGGCGCTCGGGGCGCCCGCCCACCCGCTCTTGGGGGAGGAACAGTTCACGTCGCTGCACGAGGCCATCCCCGGCCTGGCCGTGGCCGTACAAGCGGTGGATGACACTCCCCGCTTCCACCTCGACATCGAGACGGACGACGTGGAAGCCGAGACCGCCCGCCTGCTCGGCCTCGGAGCGACGCAGGTCACACAGTGGCTGGAGTGCCGCGTACTACGCGCCCCCGGCGGCCACCTCCTGTGCGTCCTGCCGGTGGACAGCGATCCGGACGTCTTCCAGGCCGAGGCACGCACCTGGCCGTGAGCCGCGTGGGCACCATCACACGGCCATTCCCGGCTGACCCTCCGTCACAGGGTCTCGCCATGCCCGGGTTAGCCTTCCACCAGGAACTCACCGAGGTCACCCGCAGAACACCGGCGCGATCACCGAACCGTGCCGTAAGAGGGGATAACGACGGAACCACACGACAGGTTCCGCCCAGTCCTCATTGCCCGGCGTGACCTGCCGTGATACACAGAGTGACCATACGACTCCTTATTTACCGCCCCAACGTCTGTTCGAAGGATTCCCGGAGGGCAGACGCGGACCGGTGGCAAGGTATTCGTACGAAACCCGCCAATCAATGACGCCAAGTCGACATACGACAGCGCCGTTGTCAGCGACAATGATGCCTGACCTCTGCCCCAAGGCAGGGGGAAGCGGAACTACCCACCAGGGGCGGTGACTTACATGTTCTTTGCGGCTGACAAGGGAGACATCAACACCATCATCGGTGGGATCGCTCCGGACTGGGGGCCCTTCGGCAGCCTCGGCAACGAGGCGAAGGTGATGATCGAGGTCGTGATGGCGGTGGCCATCCTGCTCTGCCTCGGCATCGCCATCTGGGGCGCCGCCAAACAGCGCATCGGCGCCACGGCCCTGCGGGACACCTTCAGCGCGGAACAGGGCAAGGGCCTCATCATCGCGGGCCTGACGGGTGTCTTCATCATCGGTTCACTGGGCACGCTGTTCACCATCGTGTACGGCATGGCCGTGTAGCGGGGGACCACCGCCCGTGTGTGGCGCGTCCGCTCGGTCCCCCCTCCACCCCCACCCGTCCGTCGTGCCCACCGGCTGAGGTTGCGTTTCCCTGATGTCGAGTCACCACACCGCGCCCGCGCGGGAACCAGCACGGCTACCGTCGTACTCGTACGCGTATTCCTACGCGTATCCGCACGACGTCGAGGGGGCGTACGCGGCATGAGTCTCGATGACGACCAGGAGACCTCCGGCGGCTACGGCGGCACGGGCCACACCCGCACCCGCCTGCCCGACCGGAGCGACGTGTACGGCGGCGCACGGCGCGGCCGCTCGTCCTCCAGAAGCCTGGTCACGGTCGTCGGCGTCATCGTCCTCCTGATCGCAGCGATCGCCTTCGCGAACCGCGGAGAGGACGACCCCGACACGACAGCGTCTCCGGGCTCCCAACCGGATGCTTCCAGCACGGCAGCGAGCGGAACGAAGCCGGTTCAGTCGGGCTTCGCCCAGAACAAGCAGGGGGCGGAGAGCGCGGCGGCGAACTACGCGGTGACGCTGGTCTCGGCCGACATCCTCAAGCCCGCCCGGCGAGCCGAGATCGTCCAGCAGGTCTTCGTCACCGACAAGCAGGCCGCTCTTCAGGACCAGTTCGACAAGGCGTACTCCAAGGAGTTCCTGAGCAACGTCGGCCTGGACGAGAACGGCAACGCGAAAGCGGGCAGCACCTACGTCTCACGGACCGTGCCGATCGGCACCAAGGTCACGAGCTTCGCGGACGCCACGGCTACCACTGAGGTCTGGTGCACCGGGCTCTATGGCACCGCAGGGGCGGACTCGACCAACCCGGTCACCAGCGACTGGTTCACCATGACCCTCCAACTGCGCTGGACGGACGGCGACTGGAAGGTCGACAGCTTCTCCCAGAAGGATGGGCCAGCACCCGTGCCCGGCGACGACAAGGCGTCCAGCGCCGACGAGATGGCCAAGGCCGTCGAGGAGTACGGAGGGTTCACGTATGCCCGGTAGCCCACGCCGCCTTCTCAAGGTCGCCGCCGCCCTCACCGCCGTACAGACCACAGCCTTCATGTTGGCCACCCGTGCCGCAGCCGCCCCCACACCGTCTCCGACACCGTCGGACGGCAACTGTGACCTCATCGTCGGCCCCGCCAAGGACTACTGCGAACAAGACAGCGGCACCGGCGGAGCCACCGGCGGCGGGGGCGCGACCAACCCCCTCACCGACACCCTCGACCCCCTCTCCTCCCTGGCAAGGGGCTGCGCCGACGCCGCCTCGTGGACCGTCGACCAGCTCAGCAAGGCCGTGAAGGAGACCGCGAACGTCGACTTCACGAACCCGAAGTTCCTCCAGCAGTACGCCGTCGTCTTCGCCGCCTCCGCCGTCCTCACGCTCCTGCTGTGGCTGCTGGCCGTCGCCAAGCGGGCCGTGCGCGGCGTGCCGCTCACCACGGCCATCAGCGAAGCCATCGGCTTCCTCTGGCTCACCGTGCTGGCCTCCGCCTTCACTCCGCTGATCCTCTACACCGTCGTCTCCGCGACGGACAGCATCAGCGACGTCCTCGCGAAGACGACGGGCAATCAGACGGACACGTTCTTCGGCACGTTCTCGCAGGCCCTCAACAAGGGCGACGACATCGGCGGCGGCCCGATCATGCTGATGCTGGTGTCGCTGGTCTCCATCGTCGCGGCCGGTGTCCTCTACCTGGAGCTGTATCTGAGGGCCGTCCTGCTGTACGTCGGCGCCCTCCTCGGCGTCGTCGTCTACGCCGGCCTCGTCGACAAGAACCTCTGGGGCCACGTCCGCCGCTGGGCGGGCGTGATGATCGCGGTCATCCTGGTCAAGCCGGTGATCGTGATCGTCCTCGGCCTCGCCGGGGCCCTGGCCTCCGACGGCGGCCCCGACTCGCTCGCCGCGATCGTCTCCGGCCTCGCCATCATCCTGCTCGCGATCTTCGCCAGCGGAATGATCTACCGCTTCGTCCCCGGCTTCGGCGACGAGATCGCCAACTCCCGCAACAACCGCATCATGCGGGGCGCGGAAGGCAAGGCCGCGGCCGTCATGACCTCCCCGGCGACCCTCGTCGCACAGGGCATCAAGACCCACAGCACCCGCGCCGACAACAACGGTGGCGGAGGCCAGAGCGGCTCGGGCGGTGCCCGTCCGAGCAACCCGGCATCCGGCGGTGTCGCCGCGCACAGCTCGCGCAACACGAACGGAGGCGGCGGATCTGTCCCCTCCGCCGCCCCCGCTCCCCGCGCGAGCAGTCCGGTGAACACCCCCCATGCCAGCAACACCCGCAACAGCAGCAACAACCGCACGGGAGGTGAAGGGCGTTGACGACCGAGTCCCACGTGTCCCATCCGGTCACGCCCCGCCGTACATATCTGATCGGCCGCGCCCGGCCGAACGCGATCGTCGGCAGGAATCGTGAAACCGGCGAGATCGCGCTCATCATCGGCGGCGCGTTCCTCGGAATGATGTGCGGGCTCCTCGTCCCGGTGCTGTCACTGCGCATCGTGCTGCTGATGGGCTTCCCCATGCTCGCGCTGGGCGCGGTCTACGTGCCGTACAAGCGCCGCACGTTCTACAAGTGGTTCGAGATCAACCGCAGCTACAAGCGCAGCCTCAAGCAGGGCACCGCCTACCGCTCCGGCGTCGTCGAGGCCGGCACCGGCCTCGACGGCCGCGAGGTGGAGATCGGCCCGCCGCCCGGCATCGGCCGCATCACCTGGCTGGCCGCCCCGTTCGGCCCCGACGAGATCGCCGTACTCCTGCACGCGGACCGCCGTACGGTGACGGCGGCGATCGAGATCGAGGGCCCCGGCGTCGGCCTGCGCGACAGCGAGGACCAGGAAGCCCTCGTCGACCGCTTCGGCACCCTCCTCAAGCACGTGGCCAACGGCGACGGCTTCGTCAGCCGCATCCAGATGCTCGCCCGCACCCTCCCCGCCGACCCCGACGCCCACGCCAAGGACGTCGCCGTACGCGGCGACGAGAAGTCACTGCCCTGGCTGCAGCAGTCGTACGACCAGCTGCAGTCGATGGTGTCGACCAGCAGCGAGCAGCACCGCGCGTACCTCGTCGCCTGTATGCACTTCACCCGCGAACTGGCCGCCGAGGCGAACGCCATGGCACGGGCGGCACGGCCTCAGAACGGCCGCAAGCTCGACCGGGACGCCGGCCTCGCCGTCGTCATGGCCCGCGAGCTCACGGACATCTGCTCCCGCCTCCAGGAAGCGGACATCCGCGTCCGCCAGCCCCTCGGCCAGGGCCGGCTCGCCTCCCTCATCCACTCCATGTACGACCCGGACCACCCCATGGACCACATCCAGGCGATGACGAAACGCAACGCCTGGCCGGCCGAACTGGACGCCATGGAGCCGACGTACCTCCAGGCGAAGACCCGGGAGTCCTCCACCCGCGCCCCCTGGTGCCACGCCACGGCCTGGGTGAAGGAATGGCCGATGACCCCGGTGGGCGTCAACTTCCTGGCGCCCCTCCTGGTCCACACCCCGGACGTCATCCGCACGGTCGCCGTCACGATGGACCTCGAACCCACCGAGGTCGCCATCGAACGGATGCTCACCGAGAAGACCAACGACGACGCCGAGGCGTCCCGCGCCGCCAAGATGAACCGGACCGTCGACCCTCGTGACATCGCCGCCCACAACCGTCTGGACCAGCGCGGCGAGGACCTCGCGAGCGGCGCGGCGGGAGTCAATCTCGTCGGCTACATCACCGTCTCCTCCCGCAACCCCGAGGCCCTGGCCCGCGACAAGCGGACCATCCGGGCCTCGGCCGGAAAGTCGTACCTGAAGCTGGAGTGGTGCGACCGCGAGCACC
Source organism: Streptomyces sp. NPDC050997 (assembly GCF_040660135.1). Taxonomy (NCBI): domain Bacteria; kingdom Bacillati; phylum Actinomycetota; class Actinomycetes; order Kitasatosporales; family Streptomycetaceae; genus Streptomyces; species Streptomyces sp. NPDC050997. The sequence goes on along the minus strand of NZ_JBFAGK010000020.1, from coordinate 5,918 downwards.
ATCGCGCCTTCGTGAACACCCTTCCGTTCGCCACCGGCATTCGAAGGTAGGGGCCGCCTCATGCGGGATCCGATGTCCATCCTCACCGACGCCTTCACGTCCTTCCTCTTCGGGAAGGTCGAGACGACCCGCCTGCCGGTGCGCACCTCCACGGGCCAGGCGCAGGCCGTCTACCTCCCGACCGCCGCCCCCGGCCTCGGCGACTCGGGCGTCATCATCGGCCGCGAGGTCTACTCCGGGAAGGGGTACATCTACGACCCCTTCCAGCTGTACGGCCAGCAACTCCCGGCGCCGCACTGGCTGGTCCTCGGCGAGTCGGGCAACGGCAAGTCGGCCCTGGAGAAGACGTACGTCCTGCGCCAACTGCGCTTCCGCGACCGCCAGGTCGTCGTCCTGGACGCACAGGGCGAGGACGGCGTCGGCGAATGGAACCTCGTCGCGCAGGAGCTGGGAATAACTCCCATCCGGCTCGACCCGACGGCGGCCCTGGACATGGGTATCCGGCTCAATCCGCTCGACCCCGCGATCACGACCACGGGGCAGTTGGCGCTGCTCCGGACCATCATCGAGGTCGCGATGGGCCACGGCCTCGACGAGCGGTCGGGCTTCGCGCTGAAGGTCGCGCACGCCTTCGTCAACGAGACGATCGTCGAACGCCAGCCGGTCCTCACGGACATCGTCGAGCAGCTACGGCACCCCGAGCCGGAGTCCGCCGAGGCGATGAACGTCGACATAGAGGACGTCCGGGCATGGGGCCTGGATGTGGCGCTGGTCCTCGACCGCCTGGTCGACGGTGACCTGCGCGGCATGTTCGACGGCCCCACGACGGTCGGCATCGACCTCGACGCCCCCTTGATCGTCTTCGACCTGTCCCACATCGACCGCAACTCCATCGCCATGCCGATCCTGATGGCGATCGTCGGCGTGTGGCTGGAGCACACCTGGATCCGCCCCGACCGGAAGAAGCGCATCTTCCTGGTCGAGGAGGCCTGGCACATCATCAACAGCCCCTTCGTGGCCCAGCTGTTCCAGCGGCTGCTGAAGTTCGGCCGCCGCCTCGGCCTGTCCTTCGTCGCGGTCGTCCACCACCTGTCCGACGTCGTGGACGGAGCGGCGGCGAAGGAGGCCGCCGCGATCCTGAAGATGGCGTCCACCCGGACGATCTACGCCCAGAAAGCCGACGAGGCGAGGGCGACGGGCCGGGTACTGGGCCTCCCCCGCTGGGCCGTGGAGATCATCCCGTCCCTCACGCCCGGCATCGCCGTGTGGGACGTCAACGGCAATGTCCAGGTCGTCAAACACCTGGTCACCGAGACGGAACGGCCACTCGTCTTCACCGACCGCGCCATGACCGAGTCGTCCGCCGACCGCCAGCTGATCGACGACGCCCTGCACGCGGCCGAGTTGGAGGCGGAGGAACGGGCGGCGGCGTTCGTGGAACAGCACCTCGGCGACTCCGAGTCGACAGTGGCGTAGGGCGAACGCGAACGGCGAACGGCGAGCGGCGAGCGGCGAGCGGCGAGCGGCGAGCGGCGAGCGGCGAGCCGAGAACGGGAGCGGGGAACGATGAGACCGGGTGACGAGCGCGACCGGCGAGCGGGCAGCCAGGGAGGCATGCCCGACGGTCTGCTGGTCGGCCTGCTCGCCTTCCTCCTCGGCATGACCGTCCTGGTCTGGACGGCCACGGGTCTGGCCGGCCTGTTCGCCCACGGCGCCTGGCCCACCGGCGTCACCTTCGCCCGCACCCCGCCGGCCATGCGCCACCTGATCGCCCGACCCCACGACATCCCCGGCGCCTGGCCCGAGGCCGACCCCACCGCCTTCTCCGGCTACGGCCTCTTCTGGGGCCTGTTCATCGGCCAGTTGATGATCCTCGTCGTCCTGACGGTGTTCATCCTGGGCACCGTGGCCCGCTGGAGGGCGGTCCGGGCGAGGAAGCGGGCAGGGGACCCCTACGCCGGGCCGGCACCGGGCCCCACCGCGTACGAGGTCCCGGCCCAGAGACCGACGCCCGAGCCGCCCCACGCCGGCACCGCCACCCCCCACCAGCCGGCACTGGAGCAACTCCCCACCCGGCCGACGACGGAACCCGCACACCAGCCACACCTCGCGCAGCCCTCCGCCGCCCACCCCGCGGCCGACCCCACGGCCCCCCTCACCGCGACGCCGGCACCCGCCCAGCCCCTCGCACCCCAGCCCCTCGCACCCCTGGCCACCGGCAAGCAGCCGGGCGCGTGGGAAACCCAGCGCGCCGAAGCCATGGTGCACTACGGCCCCCCGGCAAGCCGTCACACCACCGCGACCCAGGCCGTACGCGACGCGGAGGGCCCCGCCCTCGTCCTCACCTCGAACCCCGCCGTGTGGCAGGACACCAAGGACGCCCGCGCCAAACTCGGCCCGGTCCACGTCTACGACCCCACCCACCTCTGCGACACCCCGGCCCGCCTCCACTGGTCCCCCACGGCCGGCTGCGAGAACAAACAGACCGCGGCGGCCACAGCCACCGCGCTCCTCGCCCCCATCCGCCCCACCGCGAAAATCGACCAGGCCGTCACCGACGTGGCCGAAACGCTCCTACGGAGCTACCTGCACGCCGCCGCGATCGACGGCCGCACGATCCGCCACGTCCACCGCTGGTCCCAGGGCATCCAGATCCAGGACGCGGTACGAACCCTCCGTACGAACCCCAAGGCGGCCTCCGGCTCCGCGGGCGAACTCGAGGCCGCCCTCACCGCCCACCCCGAACGCCGGGACATCGCCCAGGAGTTGGCCGCCCGAGCCCTCTCCGCCCTCTCCACGGTCAACATCCGCGAGGCCTGCACTCCCAACCGAAGTGATGCCCTCGCCTTGGATTCCTTCGTGGACGAAGGGGGCACGCTTTACGTGGTGGGTGAATCCATCGAGGACCCCCGAACAAACCCGGGCGCGATGCCACTCCTCACGGCCCTCACCTCAAGCGTGGTCGAGCGCGGCCGGCACATGGCCGAACGGTCATCCTCCGGTCGCCTCGACCCACCACTCACCCTCGTCCTGGACGACGTCGCCGCCGTGGCCCCGCTTCCCCAGCTCCCGGAGCTGCTGACCACCGGAGCAAACCGGGGGCTGCCGACCCTGGCCCTGCTCCGCTCCCGCGAACAGGCCCGTACGCGCTGGCCGAACGCCGACCTCCCGTCGTAACGCCTCGGCCACGCACCCGCGTCAGTCCCGCCCCCGCTCGAGGACGAACTCCAACTCGTTCTCCCCCGGCGCCATCGGCAACGGCACGGTACGCCCGCTCGGCACGAACCCCACCCGGCGATAGAACCGCTGCGCCCGCCCGTTCTCCTCGTGCACGATGAGCCGCACCCGCTCCGCCTCACGCCCCCACGCCCACTCCAGCCCGGCGTCGAACAGCACTTCCGTCAGCCCGCTCCCGCGCTCCTCGGGCCGCACGAACACACCGACGACGTGCCCCTGCCGCAGCTCCACCGGAAGCCCGGCCCAGTCCGTCGTCCCGGGCTCCTCCAGCAGCACGGTCAGCGTCCCCACCCAGTGCCCGTCCGGCCCCTCGGCGATGATCTGCTGCGTCCCGAGCGCCCCCTCGGCGCCGCCCGCCGTCCGCTCCTTCCAGAAGGAGTCCGGCCTGGCAGCCGCCTCTTCGTAGGTCTCCAGGAAGGCGAGGTGCGCGACCGGATCCCGCAGCGCCGAAAGCCGCAACTCCTTGGCGGCAGCCCACTCGCCGGCACGCACGGACCGGATCACATAGCTACTCATACGTCCACGCTAGTACCCCAGTACTACACCGCTCACCGCAAATACAGCCCCGGACCTGTGACGACGGCAACCGCACCCTTCACGATGGACCTCGTGGCGGAAGAACAGGCGACGCGGAACCCGGCGGCACAGACCCCGGTGACTCAGGACCGCGCGGCAGAACCCCTCACCGAGTACGTCCAACGCGTCAGCCGACGAGTCCGCGAATTCGACCGGCGCCACCCCCTCCTCTGGGACCTGCACCTCACCGGCTTCTGGGTAACGGCGGCCCTGATCGACTACTTGGGCGGCGGCTGGCGCAATGTCACCCGCAACCCCGACACCCCCGGCTGGCTGCTCCTCACCCTCAGCCTGGCCCTGTCGCTCCCCCTCCTCCAACGCCGCGCCCACCCCAGGTCCGTACTCCTCACGATGGCCCCGTTCGCGCTGGTCAACGCCTGGAGCGGAGCGGCCCTCCAGGTCTCCATGCTCCACATGCTCGTCGTCTTCCACCTCGCCCTGCGCCGCCACCCGCGCACCCTGTGGTGGACAACGGCCCTGATCCTCACGATCGACTCCCTGACGACCCTGCGCCACCCACGCGAGAGCTTGGACCAGCGCATCTTCTCCGTGCTGATGTCGATCATCGTGGCGGCGGCGATCGGCATCACCGTCCGCACCCGCCGCAACTACACCGAGGCCCTGGAAGACCGCGCCCGCCGCCTGGAGATCGAACGCGACCAGCAGGCCCGCCTCGCCGCCGCCGCCGAACGCGCCCGCATAGCCCGCGAGATGCACGACATCATCGGCCACAACCTCTCCGTCATCACGGGCCTCGCCGACGGCGGCCGCTACGCCGCGGCCAAGGCCCCCGAACGCGCCGCCGAGGCCCTGAACGCCATCTCCACCACCAGCCGCCAGGCCCTGACGGAACTCCGTCGCCTCCTGGACGTCCTCCGCGACGAGGACAAGGACCCCGCCGCCCCGGAACTCTCCCCGCAACCCACCCTGACCGACCTCGACCCCCTGATAGCCGGCGTACGCTCCGCCGGCCTGCCCGTCCACACCACCATCCACGGCACACCGACCCTCCCCCCGGGCCGCCAGCTCACCGTCTACCGAGTCATCCAGGAAGCCCTCACCAACACCCTCAAACACGCCGGCCCGGCAGCCACTTCACACATCAAGCTGTCCTACGAGGCCCAGGGCGCCGTCACCGTCACGGTGACCGACACCGGCCACGGCCGCGAACCCGACGGCACCGCGGGCCGCGGCCTTCCCGGCATGCGCGAGCGAACGGCCCTGTACGGCGGCACACTTGAAGCCGGCCCCCGCCAACCCCCCGACCGGGGCTGGCGCGTCCACCTTCACCTCCCGGAGGAATCCCCGCAGTGACCACGGTCCTCATCGCCGACGACCAGCCCCTCCAACGCTTAGGCTTCCGCATGCTGTTGGAGAGCCAGGACGACATGTCGGTGCTGTCGGAGGCGACGAACGGCAGCGAGGCGGTCCGCCTGGCCGCCGAACTCCACCCCGATGTCGTCCTGATGGACGTCCGTATGCCCGGCCTGGACGGCATCGAGGCCACCCGCCGCATCACCGCCGTCGGCGACCGCACCCGCGTCCTGATCCTCACGACGTTCGACCTGGACGAGTACGCGTACGCGGGGCTGCGCGCCGGCGCTTCCGGCTTCCTGGTGAAGGACGCCCAGCCGGAGGACCTTCTCTCCGGTATCCGCTCGGTGGCGACGGGCGACGCGGTGGTGGCCCCCGGCCTGACCCGCCGCCTCCTGGACGCCTACGCCCAGCACCTCCCGCCGGCGGATACCCACACCGACGGCCCGGAACAGCCGGACCCCCGCCTGGCATCCCTCACGGACCGCGAACGCGAGATCCTCACGGTCATCGGCCTGGGCTGGACGAACACCGAGATAGCCGCTCGTCTCCACCTCGCCGAATCCACGGTGAAGACCCACGTGGGCCGCATTCTCTCGAAGACGGGTTCCCGGGACCGTATCCAGGCGGTCATTCTGGCCTACGACACAAGACTGGTGAATCCGTCCTGAAAAGACTGAATCCCGTCGTGAAAGACCCCTGGAACGCAGAAAACCCCCGTGCCCAAGGCACGGGGGTTTTCCCAAAAATTGTTCGGCGGCGTCCTACTCTCCCACAGGGTCCCCCCTGCA
>NZ_JBFAGK010000019.1:0-185080 GCF_040660135.1 Streptomyces sp. NPDC050997 | reverse complement strand
GGCAAGACCCTGGTCGAGCTGTTCGGTCTGGCCCGTGAGCTGAACATCGACGCCGAGGGCATCGACATGGGCCCGTCCCCCACGGACGCCGCCCTTGCCGCTGATCTGGCGCTGCCGATCGAGGAGCTGGAGCTCACCGTTCGGTCGTACAACTGCCTCAAGCGTGAGGGCATCCACTCCGTGGGTGAGCTCGTGGCTCGTTCCGAGGCGGACCTGCTCGACATCCGCAACTTCGGTGCGAAGTCGATCGACGAGGTCAAGGCGAAGCTGGCCGGCATGGGTCTGGCGCTCAAGGACAGCCCGCCTGGATTCGACCCGACCGCTGCGGCTGACGCCTTCGGCGCGGATGACGATTCGGATGCGGGCTTTGTGGAGACCGAGCAGTACTAGTCGCTCCGCGAGACGGTCGGATTTTGGCTGCGGGGCCGTCGTGGCTGGTCGCGCAGTTCCCCGCGCCCCTTCGGGGGCGCGGATCCTCCGGGGGCCTTGTAAAAGGCGCCCGGATCTCCGACGGGTAATCGCCCGCTCGGACACTGACTCCGGTACCTGATACGGCCGGGGCAGACACTGAGGAGAAACACCATGCCGAAGCCCACCAAGGGTGCTCGTCTGGGCGGCAGTGCCGCGCACGAGAAGCTGCTTCTCGCGAACCTCGCGAAGTCGCTGTTCGAGTACGGCCGCATCACCACCACCGAGGCGAAGGCGCGCAGGCTGCGTCCGTACGCCGAGCGTCTGGTCACCAAGGCGAAGAAGGGCGACCTTCACAACCGCCGTCAGGTGCTCCAGGTGATCACGGACAAGAGCATCGTGCACACGCTCTTCACCGAGATCGGCCCGCGCTACGAGAACCGTCCCGGTGGCTACACCCGCATCACCAAGATCGGTAACCGCCGTGGCGACAACGCGCCCATGGCTGTCATCGAGCTGGTCGAGGCGCTGACCGTCTCGCAGCAGGCGACGGGTGAGGCCGAGGCCGCGACCAAGCGTGCCGCCAAGGACGCGGAGACGCCGGCTGCGGAGGAGACCAAGGTCGACGTGACCAAGGCCGACGAGGCCGAGGACGCTGCCGAGGAGTCCAAGGACGCGTAAGCGTTCTGCCGGGGGCTGTTTGTTGGCGGGTGCGGCTTCGTCGTGGCTTGTCGCGCAGTTCCCCGCGCCCCTTTGGGGCGATTGCGGGTCCGTCCCTTTATCGGGGCGGGCCCGTTCTTGTGTTCCTGAGAGGATCTCCACGTGAGTGATGAAGCAGCGCCCGGCCATGTCCGTATCCGGATGGACGTCTCGTACGACGGGGCCGAGTTCTCCGGCTGGGCCAGGCAGGCCGGGGGACGGCGGACCGTGCAGGGGGAGATCGAGGACGCCCTGCGGACCGTGACGAGGTCGAAGGACACCACGTACGAGCTCACCGTGGCCGGGCGGACCGACGCCGGGGTGCACGCACGTGGCCAGGTGGCGCATGTGGATCTGCCCGGGGAGCTGTGGGCCGAGCACCGGGAGAAGCTGCTCAAGCGGCTCGCCGGGCGGCTGTCCAAGGACGTGCGGGTGTGGACCCTCACCGAGGCCCCCGCGGGCTTCAACGCCCGCTTCTCGGCGATCTGGCGGCGATACGCGTATCGCGTCACCGACAGCCCCGGGGGCGTCGACCCGCTGCTGCGCGGCCACGTCCTCTGGCACGACTGGCCGCTCGATGTGGACGCCATGAACGAGGCGGCCGGGCAACTTCTCGGTGAGCACGACTTCGCCGCCTACTGCAAGCGGCGGGAGGGCGCGACCACCATCCGTACGCTCCAGGAGCTGAGTCTGGACAGGGGCGCCGACGGGATCGTCACCGCCACCGTCCGGGCCGACGCGTTCTGCCACAACATGGTGCGCTCGCTGATCGGGGCGCTGCTGTTCGTGGGGGACGGGCATCGCGGGCCCGACTGGCCGGGGAAGGTGCTCGCGGCCGGCGTACGGGATTCGGCCGTGCATGTCGTACGGCCGCACGGGCTGACGCTGGAGGAGGTCGGCTACCCGGCCGACGAGCTGCTTGCCGCGCGGAACAAGGAGGCGCGGAACAAGCGGTCGCTGCCCGGGGCCGGCTGCTGCTGAACCGGCCCCCGACGCACCAGGACAGGTCCTAGCTGTTCGCCGCGGCCGATGCCTGTGCCTCGCCGCGGCGGCGGATCTGGCGGAAGGTGAACTCGGCCAGGTCGTCTCCGGTGGAGAAGGCGGCCGTGTCCTTCGTCGTCACGTCCTTGCCGTCCGTGAAGCCGGTGATCGTGAAGTAGGCGTAGCGGCCGTAGGCGTTGGTGGTGGAGCGGCAGAAGGCACCGTCGCAGAAGGCCTTGACGCCCTTTCCGGCCAGCGAGGCGACGATGCTCTTCTCGTCCGCCTGCTTCTTCGCCGCGACCGCCTTCGCCTCGGTGTCGAAGACCGCCACGCCGACCGTCACCGCCATGGTGTCCTTGGTGTAGGTGACGCGCATCAGGCGGGTGCAGCCGTTGTCGTTCAGGACCTTCGCGAGGGTGCCCTTGGCGGCCGCCGCGCAGCTCTTGGTGTCGGCCGTCGGGCCCTTCTTGTACACCGTCGAGCCCATGGTCAGCTGCCGGCCCGGGAACAGGATGTCCGGGCCGAGCGGCGCGGTGTCCTTGGTCTTGCTGGCGACGAAGTCCTTCGGATCCAGCGGGGGCGGGGCGCTGGTCGGTTCGAACGACGGGGCCGCGGTGCCCGAGCCGCTCGGGATGTCCCCGTTCACCGGCAGCTGGGAGGTCGGCTTGTTCGACGCCTCGTCGTTGCCGTTCGCGGAGACCACCGCCATGGCCACGGCCGTACCGACCGCGATCGTGGCGAGCGCGCCGCCGCCGATGAACAGCAGCCTGCGCCGCTTGTTGCGCGTCTCGGACGCCTCGGCGAGGGACGCCCAGTCGGGCGTCCGGTCGGTGCCGTTGTCCCACGGCTGCTGCTGGGACTGTGGTTTCCAGGGATCCCACTGGGACTGGGGCCCCTGCTGCTGCCCAAAGCTCATGGGCCGCATCTTAGACGGGGTGTGGGGTGTGCCGGTCCTCCTCAACAAGCTCTGGAACACCTAGCGTTCGGTCGATGAGCGACCGCAAAAGCGACATCTCCGGGTGGTTGGTACGAAGGGCGAGCCGGCATCTGTGGGTGGCGCTCGTAGCTGTACTGGGCGCGACGGCGGCTCGCACACCCGGCTGACCTCGGACGGAGGGATGGACAACGCGATCGTCGTCAGGGCCGCGCGCACCTGGTGGGCCGGTGGCTCCCCGTATGACGATCCACACTTCCTCTATCTGCCGAGCGCGGTGCTCGCGGCGGCCCCGCAGGTCCTGCTGCCGCCGGTCGCGCTGCGGGTCCTGGTGCCGCTCGCGGTGACCGGCTGCCTGGTGGCCGGCTGGGCCTGCGCGCTCAGGCTGCACCGGGTGCCGCTGCGCAGCCGCCTCGCCGTTCTCGGCCTGGGAGCGTCGGCGGTGTGCTTCGCGCCCTTCGGGCATCTGGTCCTGCTGGGCAACTGGACGGCGACGGCCGCGCCGGCTCTGCCGTCGGCCCTGCTGCCGGCGAGCCGGGGGCGATGGGCGGGCGCGGGTGCCGTCATCGGTGCCGCGATCGCGCTGAAGCCGTTGCTGGCCCCCATGGCGCTGCTGTTCCTGTTCGCGCGGCAGTGGCGGGGCCTGGCCGCGCTGGTCCTGGCTCGCTGTGACCCCGCAGATCCCGGGCCTGACCTGGCCCTTTCTGGAACCGGTGCACCGCCGGGCCTTCCGGGACGCGGTCACCCTGTGTGTCCTGACCGCCACCGTCGCGGTCCACTGCGCCCGCCGCCCCCGGCCTCTCACCGCGCCCGGTTTCGTCGTCGCCCCGCGACGGGTGCGAGGGGCCGACCGGGTGGACGTAGACTGATGGACGGCCCTGTCCCGTTGCGAAACACCTCGTTTTGACCCGGCACAGGCGCCGCAGGTATCCTGCATGTTCGTTGTGTATTGGCTTGCTCATTCTCACGGGACGGGCCCTTACACCGGTCCACCGGGCCGATGACCAGCGACCCCACGTACGCGGTATGCGTCGCCGTAGTGCGGTCCAGGCTGTCGTGATCGTTTCGGTGACCTTGTCTAGGACCATTCACTCGAAGCGAAGGCTACGAACCGTGCGTACGTACAGCCCCAAGCCCGGCGATGTGACGCGCCAGTGGCACGTCATCGACGCTCAGGACATTGTCCTGGGTCGTCTCGCCACTACCGCCGCGTCCCTTCTGCGGGGCAAGCACAAGCCGATCTACGCCCCTCACGTCGACACCGGTGACTTCGTCATCATCATCAACGCCGACAAGGTGCACCTGTCCGGCAACAAGCGGACCCAGAAGCTGGCGTACCGCCACTCCGGCTACCCGGGTGGTCTGCGCTCCGTCCGTTACGACGAGCTGCTCGACAAGAACCCCGAGAAGGCGGTCGAGAAGGCCGTCAAGGGCATGCTTCCCAAGAACACGCTGGGCCGACAGATGCTCTCGAAGCTGAAGGTCTACAAGGGTGACGTCCACCCGCACGCTGCGCAGCAGCCGGTGCCGTTCGAGATCACCCAGGTCGCGCAGTAGTTCCGGCCACCCCCTAAGACAGAAAAGAATCTGAGGAGCATCGTGGCCGAGACCACTGTTGAGCAGCCGGTCGAAGAGACCGAGACTGAGAACGTCGACATCGAGAGCTACACCAGCGAGTCCGAGGTCCCCGTCGAGGGTGAGTACACCTCGGAGTCGCTCGCCGGTCGCTTCGGTGACCCGCAGCCGGCCGCCGGCCTGGGCCGTCGCAAGAACGCCATCGCGCGCGTTCGTATCGTGCCCGGCACCGGCAAGTGGAAGGTCAACGGGCGCACGCTCGAGGACTACTTCCCGAACAAGGTCCACCAGCAGGAAGTCAACGAGCCCTTCAAGGTGCTCGAGCTCGACGGCCGCTACGACGTCATCGCCCGCATCTCGGGTGGCGGCGTCTCCGGCCAGGCCGGTGCCCTGCGCCTCGGCGTGGCCCGCGCGCTGAACGAGGCCGACGTGGACAACAACCGCGGCGCCCTCAAGAAGGCCGGTTACCTCAAGCGTGACGACCGTGCGGTCGAGCGCAAGAAGGCCGGTCTCAAGAAGGCCCGCAAGGCCCCGCAGTACAGCAAGCGCTAAGCTTCGCTGCCTGCTCGTACGTCTTACGAGCCTGCTCGTACGTACCCTGTTACGAGCCTGCTCAGCACGTACTCCGAACGCCCCGGCGGCACGCCATTGTGCCGTCGGGGCGTTCGTTTATCACAGGCTTGGGCGTATAACGGCACAAGAGGCTCAAAGGCTTGTGTGATCGGATGTTCAGGCATGGAATGCCTGGGATGCGGGAGCCGTGAACAGCCGCATCGAACGGAACTTCTTCCGTCACTGACGCTTCCTCAGGAGGACAAGTGGGACGACTCTTCGGCACGGACGGCGTGCGCGGTGTTGCCAACGCGGATCTGACGGCCGAGATGGCCCTCGGCCTCTCCGTCGCCGCGGCGCACGTACTGGCCGAGGCGGGCACGTTCGAAGGTCACCGGCCGACCGCCGTGGTCGGACGGGACCCGCGCGCGTCCGGGGAGTTCCTGGAGGCCGCGGTGGTCGCGGGCCTCGCCAGCGCCGGCGTCGACGTCCTGCTGGTGGGTGTACTGCCGACCCCGGCGGTCGCGTTCCTCACCGCCGAGCTCGGCGCCGACCTCGGTGTCATGCTCTCCGCCAGCCACAACGCCATGCCCGACAACGGCATCAAGTTCCTCTCCCGCGGCGGGCACAAGCTCGACGACGAGCTGGAGGAGCGGATCGAGGCCGTCTACGCGGAGCACCGCACCGGGGCGCCGTGGGACCGGCCGACGGGTGCGGGCGTGGGGCGTGTGCGGTCGTACGAGGAAGGGGCCGACAAGTACGTCGCGCACCTCCTGAGCGTGCTGCCGAACCGCTTGGACGGGCTGAAGATCGTCCTCGACGAGGCGCACGGCGCTGCCGCCCGGGTGTCGCCGGAGGCGTTCACGCGGGCCGGCGCCGAGGTCGTCACGATCGGTGCCGAGCCGAACGGCCTCAACATCAACAAGGGCTGCGGTTCCACCCACCTCGGTCTGCTGAAGGCCGCGGTCGTCGAGCACGGCGCGCATTTCGGCATCGCTCACGACGGGGACGCGGACCGATGCCTGGCCGTCGACCACACCGGTGCGGAGGTGGACGGCGATCAGATCATGGCCGTCCTCGCGCTGGCGATGAAGGAGCGGGGTGTGCTGCGGGCCGACACCGTGGTGGCCACCGTCATGTCCAACCTCGGCTTCAAGCTCGCCCTGGAACGGGAGGGGCTGAAGATCATCCAGACGGCGGTCGGTGACCGGTATGTGCTGGAGGAGATGAAGGAGCACGGCTACGCGCTCGGTGGGGAGCAGTCCGGGCACGTGATCATTCTTGATCACGCGACCACCGGGGACGGGACGCTGACCGGGCTGCTGCTGGCGGCTCGGGTCGCGGAGAGCGGGCGGTCCCTGCGGGAGCTGGCGGCTGTGATGGAGCGGCTGCCGCAGGTCCTCATCAACGTGCCGGATGTGGATCGGACCCGGGTCGGTACGTCCGCGGAGCTTGCGGCGGCCGTGGGGGTCGCCGAGCGGGAGCTCGGTGAGACCGGGCGGGTGCTGTTGCGGCCCTCGGGGACCGAGCCGTTGGTTCGGGTGATGGTCGAGGCCGCGGATATCGATCAGGCGGGGTCCGTGGCGGGGCGGCTGGCTGATGCGGTGAAGTCGGCGCTGGGGTAGTTGGCGGGGCCGGGTTCGGAGTGGGGGGTTCTGTTGGGGGCGGGCCGCGGGTGTGGTGTGGCTGGTCGCGCCCGCGCGGCGGAGCCGCATATCGATGCGGCCCCGCGTCCCTGGGGGGCGTTGCCGTACTCGGCGTTCTAGACGGCTGTGCGCTTGCGCTGGGTGGACCAGAGCCATTTCTGGAGCAGTAGCGTGAGTGTGCCGGCCAGGAGGATGCCGAGCAGGTTCAGCAGCAACTGCTCCGTCGAGCGCCAGGCCTGGTTGGTGTCGCTGTAGATGAGGGCCACGGCCGCGTTGGCGGCGGCCGGGACCGTCGTCACGGAGATGGCCACGCCGACCAGGGCGCCGGACTTCGCGGACGTCAGGGAGAGGGTGCCGGCGGCTCCGGCGAGGACCGCCACGACGAACGAGAACCAGTCCGGGGCGTAGATGAAGCCGGTGTTGGGGCGGTCGGCCTTGAGCTGGGCCTCGGAGAACAGGCCGACGGCGTCCATGAAGAGGCTGAAGCCCACGGTCACCGCCATCGCCACCGCGAAGCCCACCAGCAGCGCGATCAGTGAGCGGAGCGCCAGTCGTGGGGCTCGCTGGACCGCCGCCGTGCAGATACCCGCGAGTGGGCCGAACTCCGGGCCCACCGCCATCGCGCCCACGATCAGGATCGCGTTGTCCAGCACCACACCGCAGGCCGCGATCATCGTGGCCAGCGTGATGAACGCCAGGTAGGTGACGGAGAGGGTGGACTCCTCGTGGGTCGCGTCGGTGAGGTGCTCCCACAGGACCGCGTCCGCGCCCGCGCCGGGTGCGTCCTCCTCGGCCTGGTCGGCCCGTTCGGACAGCGACAGGTCGATGTTCTCGACGGCGATGGAACCGCTGCTGTCGAGGCCCAACGCCTGGAGTCCGGTGAGGAGTTCGTCACCGGCCTCACGGGCGACATCGCACATCACCACGTCCCCGGCGGGGTTGCGGGCAGTGCCCGGCAGCACGATGAGGTGGGTGGTGCCGACCGTCGTCTCGATCAGGCGGACTACGTCGTCGGTCTTGTCGGAGGGGGTGATGAGGCGCAGGTGCAGCATGGCGGCAGGGTAACGGTCACAACTTGCGCAGGCTCAGCCGCTGCACCTTGTGGTCCGGGCCCTTGCGGATGATGAGGGTGGCGCGCCCGCGGGTGGGGGCCACGTTCTCGACGAGGTTGGGGCGGTTGATGGTCCGCCAGGTCGTGCGGGCGTAGTCGAGGGCCTCCTCCTCGGAGACCTGGGTGTACTTGCGGAAGTACGAGGACGGGTCCTGGAAGGCCGTCGCGCGCAGCTTCTTGAAGCGGTTGAGGTACCAGCGCTCGATGTCCTCGGTGCGGGCGTCGACGTACACGCTGAAGTCGAAGTAGTCGGCGAGACCGACCCGGGTACGGCCGTCCTTGCCGGGCAGCGCGGGCTGGAGGACGTTCAGGCCCTCGACGATCAGGATGTCGGGGCGGCGGACCGTGAGCCGTCGGTCCGGGACGATGTCGTAGATCAGGTGGGAGTAGACGGGCGCCGTGACCTCGTCCTTCCCCGCCTTGATGTCGGCGACGAAACGGGTCAGCGCGCGGCGGTCGTACGACTCGGGGAAACCCTTCCGCGACATCATGCCGCGGGCCTCCAGTTCCCGGGTGGGGAGCAGGAAGCCGTCCGTGGTGACCAGCTCGACGCGCGGGTGCTCGGGCCAGCGGGAGAGCAGGGCCTGCAGGAGACGGGCGACCGTGGACTTCCCCACGGCGACCGACCCGGCCACCCCTATGACGAACGGGGTGCCGGACTGCGAGCCCTGCTCGCCGAGGAAGGTGTTCAGCGCCCCTCTGAGGCCGTCCGTGGCGCCGACGTAGAGGTTGAGGAGCCGGGAGAGCGGGAGGTAGATGTCCCGCACCTCGTCGAGGTCGATGACGTCGCCGAGGCCACGCAGCTTCTCGACCTCCTCGGCGGTGAGCGGCAGCGGCGTCTTTTCTCTCAGCACGCTCCACTCGGCTCGGGTGAGGTCGACGAAGGGAGTCGCCTCCGGCCTGTGCCGGTGGGCGCTCCGGGGCATCGGGGAGACCGGAGAGATCACAGTCCATTGTTAACGGAGTTTGAACGGGGTGGGGGGTGGGGTGCGTCACGCGGTGCGGTGGGCTCGGGGACAGTCTCGGTCGGGCACGAGCTGCTCAACGGTGCCTGCCCCCCGCCCGATCTCCTATCCTGTCCCGGGCTGCTGAGCAGGGGAGATCCGCGATGAGTATGTACTTCGACATCGGTGACGAGACGCTGTGGAACCCGTCGAACGGTGCCGGCCGCCTCTTCCTGCGGCAGGTCGAGGTCTTCGAGGCGGAGCTCAAGCTGCCGTCGGGAATCGGACCGGGCAAGTATGCGGGCGACCCGGACACACTCGAGGTCGATCCGGCCGTGTACGCGAAGTTCGCGCACGGCCTGGTGGCCTGGCACTGCCGGACGGGGCACTCCGTGATCCTCGCGCTCTCCGAGGGGTTCGTGGCGACGGTGGTCGCACTCGCGCGGCGCGCGGGAATCGAGGTGGAGATGCCCGAACCGGGGTCCGGCCATGTGTGTGGTGCCGACCAGCGTGACGTGCAGGTTCCCGGCAATCCCCGGACCGCGTCAGCCGCCGTCGTCACCGCGCTGGACACGCGGGCGCGGGAGATGGACCGCTGGATGGCCCGCTGAGCCGGTGCGCCCAGGCAGTTTTTCCGGTTGCCGAGCGATCACGTTTGGGAAGCGGGTGGTGTCTGAGTCTTCAGGGCGGCTACGAAGGTGGTGAAGGCGGCGGGCGGGAAGGAAAGGGTTGCCCTGGCCGGGGTCTTTGAGTCGCGGATGGCGACGTGGGCGTCCAACTTCGCGATCTCCACGCAGGCGTTGCCGTCGCCGCCGCCGGAGTAGGACGACTTCTGCCAGTGCTCGGGGTTCACCATGGGTGTCTCACAGCTCCTTTGCCAGCCTGTGGATGAGGTCGCGCGAACGTGCGGGTTCGAGTGAGACCTCCTCCACCCTACGGAAGTGCGTTCGGAATACGCCGAGTTGGGCTTCGGAATCGATTAAGACCGTGCTGTGAGGGGCGTCGCGTACGACGGTGTCGAGCCTGGGGACTGCACCGCCCGCGTACACCATTGCGCTCCCGAGATCGGCGAAGTCCTCCAGGTCGAAGGGGATGACGCGGACGGTGGCATGGCCCGTCTCGGATTGCTCCAGGATGCGAGCGAGCTGGAGCCGTGAGGTGGCGCGACCGCCGACCTTGATGCGCAGCGCCGCCTCGTGGAGCACGGCCGTGTACGGGACCGGCGGCTCGTCCTCGATGATGACGCGCCGCTGCATCCGGTGCCGGACACGCAATTCGAGTTCGTCCGCGGGGAGCTCGGGGACCCGGCGGGAGAAGAGCGCCCGAGCGTAGTCCTCGGTCTGCAGCAGGCCCGGGATGTGAAGGAAGTCCACGTCCCATCGATAGGCGGCCTGATACTCCAGCTCGGACAGATCCAGGAAAGACGTGGGGAGCAGGCCGCGGTATTCCTCCCACCAGCCGCGTGTCCGATCGGTAGCCATGGCCACCAAGGCGTCGATCAACTCGGCGTCTGTGCACGAGCAGTGAGCGGCGATTCGTCGCACTCGCTCTTCGCTCACCCCCGCCGTACCGAACTCGATCTGGCTCACCTGAGCCGAGTCCGCTCCCAGCATCGCCGCCGCATCCCGCCCGCTGAGCCCGGCGGCCTCGCGCAGTTTGCGCAGCTCAGCGCCTAGGCGCTGCTGTCGGGCGGTGGGCTGTCGCCTGCGTGGCACGGCATCCTCCTTGCTCTCAACTGCCATGAGGCAGCGACCCGTTCGGGGGCAAGATTACGGCAGCGGCTTGCGCAGTCCCAAATTATGGCCCTACCGTCAGTGATGCGACGCACACGCTGCGGAAACGCCGGGGTACCGGAAGCGCACCGCCCCGTCCTGCCATGACGGTTGCGGCAATGCCACCGCCCGTCGACCGTGCCAACCCCCCCACCACCTGAACGGAGTTCACGCATGCCCGAAAGCGAAGCCGAACCCTGGGAGTACTCCCTCTACATCCCGAACGACCCGCGAGCTGTCACCGTCAGTCGCCGCACACTCCGACTGATCCTGACGATGCATGGACTGATCGGACTGGTCGATGTGGCCGAACTCCTCGCGACGGAGTTGGTCTCCAACGCCGTACGTCACACGAAGGGGCCTGCTGCCCTCAGGGTGCGCTGGGCGGCGGGGGTGTTGCGGATCGGGGCGTGGGACGCGGATCCGGAGCCGCCCGAGCCGCCGGGGGTGTTGGGGCTGCTTGACGGCGAGTCGGAGGAGGGGCGGGGGCTGGCGTTGGTGCGGGCCTGTGCCGACCTGTGGGGGTGGCATCCGCTGGCCAGGCACGGGAATCGGGGGAAGTTCGTGTGGTGCGAACTTGCCGCGGCTTGAAGGGGCGACCCCGCGCAACCTCGGATCTCTGAGGTGTCGTGCGCGGAGGGAGTGGGGGAGCGTGGTGGGACGGTCGCTGTTGGTCCCGGGGGGAACGGGGCGGGCGGCCGCAACGGGAGGAGAACGCCATGCTCACCAGGACCAAGGCTGGGCTCGTCGCCCTGTCGGCCGTGCCCGCGCTGACCGTCGGGTTCGCCGGCCAGGCTCAGGCGGACGGCTACTGCGGGGCCGGACGGGTCTGCATGTGGGAGGACGGTAACTACGAGGGCAGCCGGTATGTGGATGTCACCGCAGGTGGGCCGTACGACATCGACGGGTGGAACGGCGACAACGAGATCAGCAGCGTCGACAACGCCTCCGGCCTTTACATCGTGATGTTCGACAACGACAACCTCACCGGCTTCATGGGGTGCGTCGCGCCGCACCAGCGGATCCCCGAGCTGTGGAGGAACGACGAGATGGAGAGCTTCATCGCCCGCGGTTTCTGCTGACGCATGACGCATGACGCATGACGCACGAATCGCCGTACAACCGGGGAGCCGTGTGACGGGTCTTTACGAACGTAGGATCCAAACCGACCTTTCGGCACAACTCGTTCCAACGGGGGAACGCATGAACATGGTTCGCAACCAGTACCGCAACCGCACCCGTCGCGCCGCGACCGCAGCCGTCACCCTCCTGATGGCGGCCGGCCTCGGGTCCGCCGCCGCCGGGGCGTCCAGCGCCGCCGCCACGGCACCGCAGACGCGGCAGATCGCCTCGTCCACCCTCGGCAGCGACTACAAGATCACGCTGACCGCGCTGCGGTCGACAGAGGACGAGTACGCCGCCTCCGTACGGCTGCAGGTCTACACCCAGACCGGCGGCGCCTGGAAGGAGTCCGACCGGGTCACCGTGGGCGACGTCGACGGGTGGTTCTGGTACCCGCTCACGGGCAGTGGTGCCGTCTGCGAGTTCTCGACCGCGAGCACGGAGCCCGCGCCCCTCACCGTGAGCCTGCAGATCACGCCGTCCATCGGCTGCTCCGAGCCGACGCACTACGTCGTGAAGCAGGGCAGGGTGTACGCGGGCTGACCCGCGAGGCACCAGACCGCAGCTTCCATTCAGGACCCGGCGGACCGGCCCGTCCGGCCGCCGGGTCCTGTCATCTGATCCGGCCTCACGTTCTCGTCATAAGGTGCTGGGCATGGGCATCATCGGCGTCGGGATCGACGTGGCGGAGATCGACCGGTTCCGGGCGTCGCTGGAGCGTACGCCCAACCTGGTGGAGCGGCTGTTCCGGGACAGCGAGTTGCTGTTGCCGAGCGGGGAGCGGCGTGGTGTCGCCTCGCTCGCGGTGCGGTTCGCGGCGAAGGAGGCGCTCGCCAAGGCGCTGGGTGCCCCGGCGGGCCTGCTCTGGACGGACGCCGAGGTCTACGTCGAGGACAGCGGGCAGCCGCGGTTGCGGGTGACCGGGACGGTCGCGGCCCGGGCTGCGGAACTCGGGGTGCAGTCCTGGCATCTGTCGCTCAGTCATGACGCGGGGGTGGCCTCGGCGGTGGTGATCGCGGAGGGGTGACGTCTGGGCAGGGCAGGGCCGGGTAGCGCCCAGGGCTCACGCGGCCTGATCCCATTCCCTGTGGACGTCCTCGTCGGTCCGGCGGTCGTCGTCGCCGACGGGTCTCCGCCGTGGTTCATTACCTGCGCCCGCCGAACTCCCAGTCATGGACTTCTATGTCGGCATACCGGTCCGGCGTCAGGACGGCGCGTGCCGTGTCCGGGGCGGAGGCCCTGAGCAGCACCGCCGTACCCAGCCAGGTGGTGCCGTCGTCGGAAAGCAGTGGCCCGTACGCGATGAGCTCGTCCCGGGTGGGCGGCACGACGAGGTCGGCGGCCTGCCCCGAGCCGAGACCCAGCACCAGGTACCGGTTGCCACCGGTACGGCCGCCAGGGAAATCCCACATGGTGCGCCCCAGCAGGTTGCGCCACCGGCGTAGCAGGACGTCCCGGTACGCGCCGGCCTGGTAGTTGGGCTCGTCGAAGGCGAACGCGCGGGCGGCGGCGGGATCCGGCAGGTCGACGATGTGCACACTGCCGGTGGGTGTTTCGCCGTCATCGGCGAAGGTCGGGCCGCGAGCGATCAACTCCTTGGCGTACTGGTCCATGTAGGACCAGTGCTTCTCCCCCATCTCGTTGCGCAAATTGAGGGAGCCGGGTCGGTCGCGGTGGTAGCAGAAGAACTCCATGCCCGCAGACCCTGTCCGACGTACGGCGACATCTCAACAGGGTTTGGCGACGATGACCGCACGTGCCCTACACGACGACGTTCCGTCAGACAGCCGCCACGGCCTTCAGGGCTTCGACGAAGGCGCTGAAGGCTGCGGTGGGTAAGGGTGAGGGTTGCCCTGGCAGGGGTTTTCGTGTCGCGGACGGCTGTGTGGGTGGGGGAGGTCGCGATCTCCACGCAGTTGTTGCCGTCGTCCGGGCCTGAGTAGGACGACTTGCGCCAGTTGTCCATGGGTGCCTCAGAGCTCTTTCGTCAGCCGATGGATGAAGTCACGGGGTGCTGCGGATCGGGGCGTGGGACGCGGACCCGGAGTCGCCGGAGCCGCCGAGGGTGTTGGAGAAGCTCGGCGAGTCGGAAGAGGGGCGGGGCGGGGTAGGGCCCAGGGCTCAGGCGGCCTGATCCCACTCCGTGCGGACGTCCTCGTCGGTTCGCGGGTCGTCGTCGCCGCCGACGGGTGCGCCGGCGGACTTCTCGCGGGCGCGGAGCAGGGCCCAGGCGAGTGCGGACGCGCACACGGTGTACCAGGGCAGCGGCCAGAGGGTCTGCCACCAGGGGGAGTGCGGGGCGATGGTGATGTCGACGGCGTCTGTGGCCATGCCGGCGCCCAGGCTCCAGCACAGCAGGCGTCCGGCGTAGCGGACGCCTCGGGTCAGGGGGCCGACGGGTCCATCCGGCCTATCTGGCCCATCCGGTCTGTCGAGTCTGTCCGGATCGGTCATCGCGGGAAAGTCCTCCACGGAATGGGCGCCGGCCGCGGTTGCGGCTTGCGGCTGCGCTCGCCGAACGCCCTAAGTGTGCGTTTCGTGCAGCCGCCTGCCCAGGGGTGTTTTGTGGCGCACGGGGCATCTGAGACAACCCCAGGTCCGGGCATATGCCAGCAAGTCCGTGATTACCCCTGGTAAGCGCTTCACGCTTGGGTGCGGAACGGTGATGAATATGGCTGGAAGTTGTCGGGTGAGGCTCATGTTCGGCGTCCTGACCTGGAAGGAATTGAACTTCCGGACACCTCGACTGCCCGATAGCTGGCCTGAATTGATCATTCCGCACCTCTGGAGGGGGAGTGTGCGGATATTTATCCCGTTATTCGCCAGTAAAGAGGTAGGGCTGATTCCGGCTCGTATGCGGAACGACTTCAAGGGCAGGACACGACCAGGATCCGCACTCGTACCGACAACGCCACCGGGCGCAAGACGTCGTACACCTACGACAGTCAGGAGCGGCTGTCCTACGCGCTGGAGGCCGATGCGGCGGGCACGCGGACGGCGTCGTGGCTGTACTACCGCTGGGACCAGGCCGGCAACCTCACCTCCCAGGACGGCGGCGAAGAACCTCCCACTGGCCGTACTCTCCGCCTTGGCACACGCCCGCAGCGCCGACTGTGAGGCCATACTGAAGGCGATCATTACTGCCCTTCAGGAACTCCAGGAATCGGATCCCGAGACCGCTGGGTACTCCTTCGAGTTCCTGGAAATCAACCTGGGTAGCACCCCAGCTGGAGAGAAACTGAGGGAGATCATGTCGTTTGTCAGCTACTTCCCCGGCCGGGGAACGGTCCGTGAGACGGCCTACCTGGAGGGCAAGGCGGAAGGCAAGGCCAAGGGGGAGGCCAAGGGGATCCTGTTTGTGTTGGAGGTGCGCGGCATCTCCGTATCGGACAGTGTGCGTGAGCGCCTCACCGCCTGCACCGATCTCGACCGCATGGATGCCTGGCTGGAGCGCTCCCGCACGGTCGAGCGGGCCGAGGACCTGTTCGTCGAGGACCCGGAGGCTTCGGGGATCAGTCCGGAACAGGCCTGAGCGTTGGCCGACCAGCAGGACGAGCAGCCAGACGACCAGCAGGACGACCAGCAAGGCAGGTCGCCGGACGAGCCGCCGGAGTTGCTCGATCTCTACCGGTTCTCGACCACGTGTCTCGCGTTGGGCATCCCCGAGGACAGGGTGGCCGGTGACTTCCTGTTCGGGCTGGAGGGACTCAGGCAGCGCGGAATTCTTCGCGTCGAGGACGTGGCGCGGGTGCGCGCCTACGCGGTGGGGGAGGGCGACGCACCCGAACAGTGGGCCGCAGGCTTCGCCGCCGGGTATCTCTCGGCCTGGGCGGCAGCGGTACTGCGTGTTCTGGACACGCGCGGTGTCGGGTTCTCCAAGGAACTCCATCGCGGCGTCAATCTGTGCCATGACGCGCAGCAGCTGACCCGCTTCCTGGATCGTGCCCTCACCGCGACGCAGCAGGCCGACCTGGTCACGGGGGAGACGAGCCCGCGGTCGCCGGACAGATCATAGAGAGCCCGGATGAGCATCATCGGGTCGGTATCGACGTAGCCGCGATCGATCGCTTCGAGGCATCGAGACATCGCTGAAGCGGACGCCTGGATGGCGAAACGGCTGTTCATGGAGAGCGAGTTGCTGCTGCCCAGCGGGGAGCGGCGGCATGTCGCTCGCCGAAGCGCTGTTGCTTTCCGGGGCAGTGGTGGGGTCACCGCGGCGAAGCGTCTATGCGGCAGACTCGACCGCATGCGTACTGCGTACAGCGTGGAGACGGTAAGGGCGGCCGAGCGGGAGCTGATGGCGCGGCTTCCGGACGGGGCGTTGATGCAGCGGGCGGCGGCCGGGCTTGCCGCTGCCTGCGCGGATCTGCTGGGGCGGGTGTACGGCAGCCGGGTCGTGCTGCTGGTCGGCAGTGGCGACAACGGGGGTGACGGGCTGTATGCCGGGGCCCGGCTGGCCCGGCGCGGGGCCGGTGTCACGGCGGTGCTGCTCGCGCCCGAGCGGACCCACGCCGGGGGACTGGCGGCCCTGCGGCGAGCGGGTGGGAGCGTCGCGGGGACCGGTGCGGCCGAGGAGTTGATCGAGCGGGCCGACCTCGTCGTCGACGGCATCGTCGGGATCGGCGGCAAGGGCGGACTGCGGCCGGACGCCGTGCCGCTCGCCACCGCCGCCGAGCGGTCCCGGGCCGCCGTCGTCGCAGTCGACCTGCCGAGCGGGGTCGACGTCGACACGGGCCAGGTGACCGGGGTAGCGCTACGGGCCGACCTCACCGTCACCTTCGGGACGCACAAGCCGGGGCTGCTGGTCGATCCGGCGCGGGAGTACGCCGGGTCGGTGCGGCTGGTCGACATCGGGCTGGAACTGCCGGACGAGCCCGATCTGGTGGCCTTGCAGCACGCGGACGTGGCGCGGCTGTTGCCGGTACCGTCCGCGGAGAGCGACAAGTACCGGCGGGGTGTTGTCGGGATCGCCGCCGGGTCCGCGCGCTATCCGGGCGCGGCGGTGCTCGCCGTGTCGGGGGCGCTGCGGGGCGGCGCCGGGGCCGTGCGGTACGTGGGGCCCGCCGGGGACGCGGTGGTCGCCCGCTTCCCCGAGACGCTGGTGTCGGACCAGGGGCCGAAGAAGGCGGGGCGTGTGCAGGCATGGGTCGTCGGACCGGGCGCCGGGGACGACGCCGCGACGGTGGCGCAGGTGCTGGCGGCGGACGTACCGGTGCTGATCGACGCGGACGGGCTGCGGCTGGCGGAGGCCGGTGCGGTACGGGCCCGTACCGCGCCCACCCTGATGACCCCGCACGCCGGAGAGGCCGCCGCGCTGCTCGGTGTCGCGCGGGAGGAGGTCGAGTCGGCTCGGCTTGCCTCGGTGCGGGAGCTGGCGGGGCGGTACGGGGCGACGGTGTTGCTCAAGGGCTCGACCACGCTGGTCGCGGGGCCTTCGGGCGGGGCGGTGCGGGTGAACGCCACGGGGACGTCCTGGCTCGCCACGGCGGGCAGCGGTGACGTGTTGTCGGGGCTGACGGGGTCGCTGCTGGCGGCGGGGCTGTCCGCACTGGACGCGGGGAGTGTGGGGGCGTATCTGCACGGGCTGGCCGGTCGGTTCGCGGCGGACGGGGCGCCGATGGGGGCGCATGATGTGGCGGCGGCGATTCCGGGGGCTTGGCGGGATGTGCGGGACGTGGAGGGGTAGGTGCGGTCCGGTGGGAGTGCGCGTTGGCGGTTTTACGCCCCCGCCGCCCCTTCCCGTCCCGACTCTGGGGGCTGCCGCCCCCAGGCCCCCGCTCCGGCCCTGAACGGGCCTTGTCCTCAAACGCCGGACGGGCTGAAGGCGGGCTGAACAGGTGACCCCGCCGCGCGGCGCCCCCCACGCACACCACTCTCACGTTTCTCTGATCGCATGATCAGCGGCCCTGGCCCCCGCCGGACCCGCCCACGCCGACCTGACCTAGGACCTGTCCTGGGCGTCCCGAAGGTCTGTCCGACCCCTCTGAGACACTGGGGGCGCGATGAGTGAGACAGCAGCCCCGCGGAGCGCGCCCCTGCGTGCCCGCGCCGAGATCGACCTGGCCGCCCTGCGGACCAACGTGCGGACCCTGCGCGCCCATGCGCCGGACGCGGCCCTGATGGCCGTGGTGAAGTCCGACGCGTACGGCCACGGGGCGCTGCCGTGTGCCCGCGCCGCGGTCGAGGCGGGAGCGAACTGGCTGGGTACCGCGACGCCCGAGGAAGCCCTCGCGCTGCGGGCCGCCGGGCTGCCCGGCCGCGTGATGTGCTGGCTGTGGACGCCCGGCGGACCCTGGCGGGAGGCGATCGAGGCCGACCTCGACGTGTCCGTCAGCGCGATGTGGGCCCTTCAGGAGGTCACGGCGGCGGCCCGGCTGGCCGGCACGCCCGCGCGCGTACAGCTCAAGGCCGACACCGGGCTGGGGCGCAACGGATGCCAGCCCGGCGAGGACTGGACCGAACTGGTCGCGTCCGCCCTGCGTGCCGAGCGGGACGGGCTGGTGCGTATCACCGGGCTCTGGTCGCACTTCGCCTGCGCCGACGAACCCGGGCATCCCTCCATCGCCGCCCAGCTCAAACTGTTCCGGGAGATGGTGGCGCACGCCGAGGGGCAGGGGGTACGGCCCGAGGTGCGGCACATCGCCAACTCGCCGGCCACGCTCACGCTTCCCGAGTCCCACTTCGACCTCGTCCGGACCGGGATCGCGGTCTACGGGCTCTCGCCCAGCCCCGAATTGGGCAGTTCCGCCGACTTCGGGCTGCGTCCGGTGATGACGCTGTCGGCGTCCCTCGCGCTGGTGAAGCGCGTTCCGGGAGGCCATGGCGTCAGCTACGGGCATCACTACGTCACCCCGGGCGGGACGACCCTCGGCCTGGTGCCCGTCGGCTACGCGGACGGCATCCCGCGGCACGCCTCCGGGACCGGACCGGTGCTGGTCGACGGCAAGTGGCGGACGGTGGCCGGGCGGGTCGCCATGGACCAGTTCGTCGTGGACCTCGGCGGCGCCGAGCCCGCGGCCGGCACGGAAGCCGTGCTGTTCGGGCCCGGTGACCGCGGTGAGCCCACCGCCGAGGACTGGGCGCAGGCCGCGGGCACCATCGGGTACGAGATCGTCACCCGGATCGGAACGCGCGTCCCCCGCGTCTATGTGAATGCGTCTGTGTGAATGCGGCTGCCTGGATATGACCGCCTGGACGCGTTTTCCTGAACGGGTCGACGCGTCTGCCCGAACGGGTCTATGTAATGCGTCCATGTGAATGAGCAACAAGCGGGGTAAGCGCACAGAGCGCGCTACGACAGAGGGTCCGGCAAGGAGGAGCGGTACGTGAGCGAGAGCAGTGCGGAGGCCGTCGTGGACGCCGCCGCGGCCGTCGCCGCCGCCACGGGGGCGGCCGGAGCCGGAAGCTGGCGCAGGGCGACCGGCTTCGCGGGCGCGGCGATAGGAGTGGTCGCCGCGGGCGCGGCCGCGGGCGTCGCCATCGAGCGGCTCACCGTCGGCCGCGGCATGCGCAGGAAGGCACGCCTCGCGCTGGACTCGACCGGCCCGTACGGCGGTCTGCGCGGCACGCCCGGCAAGGCGTACGCCGACGACGACACCGAGCTGTACTACGAGGTCGACGACGTGGAGCCGGAGGGCGGCTCGGCACCCCGGCGGCGTCGGCTCTTCGGCCGCAAGGCGCCCGCACCCGTCACCGTCGTCTTCAGCCACGGCTACTGCCTCAACCAGGACTCCTGGCACTTCCAGCGGGCGGCGCTCAGGGGCGTCGTGCGGACCGTGCACTGGGACCAGCGCAGCCACGGGCGGTCCGGGCGGGGCGTGGCCCAGACGCAGGACGGGACGCCGGTCAGCATCGAGCAGCTCGGCCGCGATCTGAAGGCCGTCATCGACGCCGCCGTACCGGAGGGACCGATCGTGCTGGTCGGACACTCCATGGGCGGGATGACGGTCATGGCACTGGCCGACGAGTACCCCGAGCTGATCCGCGAGCGGGTGGTGGCGGTCGCGTTGGTCGGTACGTCGTCCGGGCGGCTCGGCGAGGTGCACTTCGGGCTGCCGGTGGCAGGCGTCAACGCCGTACGGCGGGTGCTGCCCGGCGTGCTGAAGGCGCTGGGGCAGCAGGCGGCCCTGGTGGAGAAGGGGCGGCGGGCCACCGCCGACCTGTTCGCCGGGATCATCAAGCGGTACTCCTTCGCGTCCCGGGACGTCGACCCGGCCATCGCCCGGTTCGCCGAGCGGATGATCGAGGGCACGCCCATCGACGTGGTCGCCGAGTACTACCCGGCGTTCAACGACCACGACAAGACCGAGGCGCTCGCCCACTTCGCGGACATCCCGGTGCTGGTGCTGGCCGGGGTCCAGGACCTCGTCACGCCCAGTGAGCACAGCGAGGCCATCGCCGACCTGCTGCCGGACGCCGAACTGGTGCTCGTCCCGGACGCCGGGCACCTGGTGATGCTGGAACACCCTGAGGTGGTCACCGACCGCCTCGCCGACCTGCTCACCCGCTCGGGTGCCGTCCCGGCAGGGGCTACCGTAAGTGGCTATGGAAGCACCAGCGGCGTCGCACGACCCGGTTGAGACCGAGCTGACCGTCACCTCTCCCGAGCAGATGCGGGAGTTGGGCCGACGGCTCGCCAAACTACTGCGCGCGGGCGACCTCGTGATGCTCACCGGGGAGCTCGGCGCCGGCAAGACGACGCTGACCCGGGGACTGGGTGAGGGGCTCGGGGTCCGGGGTGCCGTGACCTCCCCGACGTTCGTGATCGCCCGGGTGCATCCCTCCCTGGGCGACGGTCCGCCCCTCGTGCACGTCGACGCGTACCGGCTCGGTGGCGGGCTGGACGAGATGGAGGACCTGGACCTGGACGTCTCGCTGCCCGAGTCGGTGATGGTCGTGGAGTGGGGCGAGGGCAAGGTCGAGGAGCTGACCGACGACCGGCTGGAGGTCCTCATCCACCGGACTGTCGGGACCGCGCCGCATCACGGGGAGACCGCGGGGGCCCCGGAGGTGGACGAGGTGCGGCACGTGACGCTGGCCGGGCTCGGGGAGCGTTGGGCGAGGGTGGACCTGAGCGTGCTGTCCGCCTGACGTCAGAGATGCAGCGGCTGACGTCATGGACGCACCGCCTGACGTCATGGACGCAGCGACTTGATGAATGTTCCGACAAGACGTCGGCAAGATGTTGCGTTCGGTGTCTCGCACGTGGTCACATGGTATCCAGTCCGTAGTTAGGTCTACCTAACTACGCCCGCCCCCGAACTTCAGGAGGCGTCCATGTCGGCCACAGAGAGCAAGGCGCAGCCGCAGCCGCAGCCGAACGCGGTAGCCGGAGTGTCCATGCGTGACCTGCTGGCGTCGTGCGCCGCCGCGAACGCCGTCTCCACTCCGCCGCGCGTGCCCGACCCGCAGGCGGTGGAGCGACCCGCCGAGCACCGTAAGGCAGCCTGAACAACCCTGCGAGGTCAGCGGATGACGACGACCCTCTCGCCGATCGTCGCGAACCGCCACAGCGCGTCGCCGTCCGCGCGGGACTCGCGGATGCCACCCGTCCTGACCTTCGGAGCGGGGGCCGACTTCGGGGCGCCCACCGCCGCGCTGAAGCCGACCGTCACGCCGTCCACGCTGGTGAAGCGGACGACGTGCTCGATGGGGGTGCCGTCGGTGCCGGTGACCGAGTTGGAGCGGGACGTGACCGCGTAGGTGTCCGGCGCCGGGTCGAGGTCGCCCGGGGTGACCTTGAACGTACGCCTGACCTTGTTGTCCCCGCCCACCAGCCACACCTGGCCCTTGCCCAGCGAGTACACGACCCGCTTGCCCTTGCCGGAGGCGGCGGGCAGGTCGGCGGGGCTCCTCGTGGAGGTCTTCGCGGTGGCCGCTGAGGGCGTGCCGCTCGGGTGCGGTCCGGCGAGGTCGGCGGGGACGCTCGCGGAGGCCTGGTAGGCGAGGAAGCCGACGCCCGCGAGGGCCACCACCGTGAGCCCGGCCACGAACCCGGCGCTGCTGCTTGTCACGCTCGTCCACCTCTGTGTCGTACGCCAGCTTCGTGGCGAAGGTAGCAGCAGGTGACCGCCTGCCCCGGACGTCCGACACGGCGCCCGCGGAGCCGTAGGCTGTTTGCGTGCTCTTGCTCGCTCTGGATACCGCCACCCCCGCCGTCACCGTCGCGTTGCACGACGGTGCCGACGTCGTCGCCTCGTCGAGTCAGGTGGACGCGCGCCGGCACGGGGAACTGTTGCTGCCGGCCGTGGACCGGGTGCTCGCCGAGGCCGGTCTGAAGCTCGACGCGGTCACCGGGATCGTCGTCGGCACCGGTCCCGGCCCCTACACCGGACTGCGCGTCGGACTGATGACCGCCGACACCTTCGCACTCGCCCTCGGCGTCCCCGTGCACGGTGTGTGCACGCTGGACGGACTCGCCTACGCGGCCGACATCGAGAAGGGCCCCTTCGTCGTGGCGACCGACGCCCGGCGCAAGGAGGTCTACTGGGCGACGTACGCCGACTCCCGTACGCGGCTCACCGACCCCGCCGTCGACCGGCCCGCCGACATCGCCGACCGGGTCGCCGGGCTGCCCGCCGTCGGCGCGGGCGCGCTGCTGTACCCGGACACCTTCCCCAGCGTCCACGAACCCGAGCACGTCTCGGCCGCCGCCCTCGCCGCCTTGGCGGCCGAGAGGCTCGGCGCGGGCGAGGAACTCCCCGCGCCCCGGCCGCTGTACCTGCGCAGGCCCGACGCCCAGGTCCCCAAGAACTACAAGGTGGTCACCCCCAAGTGACCGAATCGACCGAGACCTCGCGACTGCGCGAGATGCGCTGGTGGGACATCGACGCCGTGCTGGAACTGGAGCGGGACCTCTTTCCCGAGGACGCCTGGTCGCGCGGGATGTTCTGGTCCGAGCTGGCCCACTCCCGGGGCTCCCGGGCGAACCGGCGGTATGTCGTCGCCGAGACCGCCGACGGCCGGATCGTCGGGTACGCGGGACTGGCCTCCGCCGGGGAGCTGGCCGACGTACAGACCATCGCCGTCGCCCGCGACCTCCAGGGCTCCGGGCTCGGCCGCGTGCTGCTGACCGAACTGCTGCGGGCCGCCACCGCCTTCGAGTGCGCCGAAGTGATGCTGGAGTGCCGGGTCGACAACCTCCCCGCCCAGAAGCTGTACGAACGCTTCGGCTTCGAGGCCATCGGCTTCCGGCGCGGCTACTACCAGCCCGGCAACGTGGACGCCCTGGTGATGCGTCTGACCCCGGCATCCGACAGCGGCGCCGCCGCGGGACCGACCTCTGTACAAGGAACCGAGACCCATGGCTGACGAACCGCTCGTCCTCGGCATCGAGACCTCCTGCGACGAGACCGGTGTCGGCATCGTCCGTGGCACCACCCTGCTGGCCGACGCGATCGCGTCCAGCGTCGACGAGCACGCCCGCTTCGGCGGGGTCGTGCCGGAGGTCGCCAGCCGGGCGCACCTGGAGGCGATGGTGCCGACCATCGAGCGCGCGCTGAAGGAAGCGGGGGTGAGCGCGAGAGACCTCGACGGCATCGCCGTGACCGCCGGCCCGGGGCTCGCCGGGGCGCTGCTGGTCGGTGTCTCCGCGGCGAAGGCGTACGCCTACGCGCTCGGCAAGCCCCTCTACGGCGTCAACCACCTCGCCTCCCACATCTGCGTGGACCAGCTGGAGCACGGGGCGCTGCCCGAGCCCACGATGGCGCTGCTGGTGTCCGGCGGCCACTCGTCGCTCCTGCTGTCGTCCGACATCACCTCCGACGTACGGCCGATGGGCGCGACCATCGACGACGCGGCCGGCGAGGCCTTCGACAAGATCGCCCGGGTGCTGAACCTGGGCTTCCCCGGCGGTCCGGTCATCGACCGGTACGCGAAGGAGGGCGACCCGTCGGCCATCGCGTTCCCGCGCGGTCTGACCGGGCCGCGCGACGCGGCGTACGACTTCTCCTTCTCCGGTCTGAAGACGGCCGTGGCCCGTTGGATCGAGGCCAGACGGGCGGCGGGGGAGGAGGTGCCGGTGCGGGACGTGGCGGCCTCCTTCCAGGAGGCGGTCGTGGACGTGCTGACCCGCAAGGCCGTGCGGGCCTGCAAGGACGAGGGCGTCGACCACCTGATGATCGGCGGCGGTGTCGCCGCCAACTCCCGGCTGCGGGTGCTTGCCCAGGAGCGCTGCGAGGCCGCCGGGATCCGGCTGCGGGTGCCCCGGCCCAAGCTGTGCACGGACAACGGGGCGATGGTGGCGGCGCTGGGCGCGGAGATGGTGGCGCGCAACCGGGCGGCGTCCGGCTGGGACCTCTCGGCGGACTCCTCGCTGCCGGTGACGGAGACGCATGTCCCCGGCCACGACCACGTTCACGAGGTCAGCAAGGAGAACCTGTACCCGTGACGGTCGCGTTGATGTGGGAGGCGCGGGCGGTCGACGGGCGGGGCGAGCAGCTGCTGGCCTGGGCGCGGGCGCAGGACCTCGCCCAGGAGCCGCTGCGCCGGGAGACCCTCCGGGCACCGGGGGACCGGGTGCTGGTCATCACGTGGTGGGACGCGGCGTACGACGCCGACCTGCCCGAACTGCCGGAGCCGGACGGGGAGTTGGTCACGCGGGCGGTGCACCGGTGGCGGTTCGAGTCGGTGGCGGCGGGCTGACCGGGGAGTACGCGAGCCGCCACGGTTCGTCCCTGGAGTCGTTGCGCCACAACAGGACCCCGTTCCGACGCTCCCAGCGGGCGGCGACCAGGCCGTCGCTCAGCCAGTCCAGCGCCATCCACCACAGGACCAGGATCACGACCGGGTCCCAGAAGAGGGACAGCGTCAGAGCCACCGTCAGGAAGCCGACGAAGGCCATCGGGCTGAAGGGGCGACGACGCAGGGTGTCGCCGTCCGCGGGCGGGTCCGCCAGAGGGACCGCCGCCTCGTAGGTCCGTGTCCTGCCGACCACCTTGAGCCGGGACGACCTCACCCCCGCCCACAGAGCCACGACGACGGTCACCACGGCGAAGGGGAGCAACCAGGTGCCGGACAGCTCCGGAAGTCCGCGGACCACGCACAGCACCACCGCCGTGACGGCCAGGGCGGCCGCCGCGCCGATGGCCGCCCTCAGCTCGAAGTGGACGTACCGGACCATCGCATCCCCCGTGTTCCCGATGCCCCGGTGCCGGATCACCCCACGTCCGACACCTCCGTCTCACAGCGCAGCCGACGGTCCGGGCCCAACTCCCGTACCGGACCTGTGAGGTTCAGCCGGGCGGTGTGCCGTACGTCCGCGCTGGACACTGCCAACCGTAGTTCGAGCGCGCCCGGTTCGACCACCCTTCGGCCGGAACGGTCGGTGAAGGCCGAATGATCCCCGTGGAAGCGGAAGGTGACACGGGCTGACTCGCCGGGTTCGAGGGACAGCCGCTGGTAGCCGATCAGCCGTACGTCCGGACGCGTGACGCTCGCCACCGGGTCGTGCAGATACAGCTGGACGACCTCGGCGCCCGTGCGGTCGCCCGTGTTGCGGACCGTCAGCGAGATGTCGTACGACCCGTCCGTGTCGAACCGCGCCGGCTCGGCGCCGCCCGTGAAGTCCTCCCACACGAACTCCGTGTAGGAACGGCCGTGTCCGAAGGGGTACAGCGGGGTCGGGTCCAGGTTGCTGACCTCGGCGCGCAGGCCCAGCGGGGGCTGGAGGTAGGTCCAGGGCTGGCCGCCGGGGATGTGCGGGACGCTCACCGGGAGGCGGCCGGAGGGGTTCACGCGGCCCGACAGCGCACCCGCGACCGCGGGGCCGCCCTCCTCCCCGGGGAAGAACGCCTGGACGACCGCGGCGAGTCTGCCCTGCCAGCGGCCGAGCGCGTAGGGGCGGCCGGTCAGCAGCACCAGCACCACCGGGACGCCGGTCGCCACCAGGGTGTCCAGCAACTCGGCCTGGACGCCCGGCAGTCGCAGGTCCGTCGCGTCGCAGCCCTCGCCGGAGGTGCCCCGGCCGAACAGTCCCGCCCGGTCGCCGAGCACCGCCACGCACACGTCCGCCTCGGCGGTCCTGGCTACCGCCTCCTCGAACCCCGTGGTGTCGGGGTCGGAGACCTCGCAGCCCTCCGCGAACGTGACCTTCGCGTCCGGGAGTTCGGCGCGCAGCGACTCCAGCAGGGTCGGGATCTCGATGCCCGTCGGTACGTCGGGGTGCTCCGTGAGGACGTGGGACGGGAAGGAGTAGCAGCCGAGCATGGCGAGGGAGTCCGCCGCGCGCGGTCCGACCACCGCGATCCGGGTGTCCGGGGCCAGGGGGAGCAGGCCGTCCGGGTTGTCCAGCAGAACCACGGACTCCTCGGCCAGGCGGCGGGCCAGGGCACGGTTCGCCGTCGAGTCCAGGTTGATCCGGCCGGTCGGCTCGGGCCGCCAGTCCTCGTCCAGGAGGCCCAGTTCGCACTTCTGGAGCAGGACACGGTGGGCCGCCCGGTCGATCAGGTCCTGCGGGACCTCGCCCGCCCGGACCGCGTCCAGGAGCGGAGTGCCGTAGCACTTCAGGGTGGGGAGCTCGACGTCGATGCCCGCGGTGAGCGCCACATGTGCCGCCTCCGCCTCGGTTCCGGCGACCCGGTGCAGGGTCTGCAGGAAGCCGATGCCGAAGTAGTCGGAGACCACGGTGCCGGTGAACCCCCAGCGTTCCCGCAGGAGTTCGGTCAGCAGGCCCGGGTCCGCCGACGCCGGGACGCCGTCCGTGTCGGTGTACGCGGCCATCACCGAGCGGGCGCCGCCCTCCCGCAGGGCCATCTCGAAGGGCGGGAGCGTCACGTCGGCGAGCTCCCGGATCCCGGCCCGCACGGGAGCCTGGTTGCGGGCGCCGGCCGAGGAGGCGTACCCGGCGAAGTGCTTGAGGGTGGCGATGATCCCGGCCGATTCGAGGCCGCGGACGTAGGCGGAGGCGACCGTGCCGACCAGGTACGGGTCCTCGCCGATGGTCTCCTCGACCCTGCCCCAGCGCGGATCCCGTACGACGTCCAGGACCGGTGCGAGGCCCTGGTGGACGCCGACCGAGCGCAGGTCGTCGCCGATGCGGCGGCCCAGCTCCTCGACCAGAGCGGGGTCGAAGGTCGCGCCCCAGGCCAGCGGCACCGGGTAGGCCGTGGCCTGCCAGGCGGTGAAGCCCGCCAGACACTCCTCGTGGGCGAGCGCGGGGATGCCGAAGCGACCGGCCTCGACGATACGGCGCTGGGCGCGGGCCAGTGCCTGCGCGCCCAGCGCCGGGTCCACGGGCGCCGTGCCGAAGGGGCGGGTGAGCTGGCCCAGGCCATGGGTGATCAGCTCGTCCCATTCATGGGCGGAGGAGCCGGCGGTCATCTCGCGTTGGAGGGGGGCGACCCCGTCGCCGTCCGTGCTGGCGCCCACCCAGACGCCGTACAGCTGGGCGGTCTTCTCCTCCAGGGTCATCCGGGAGAGGAGGTCGTCGACGCGGGCGGCGGCGGGCAGGGCGGGGTCACGCCAGGGGGCGGTGGTCATGAAACTCCTGTCGGGGTGGAAGGCCCTCTCGCGAATGTTTCGAGATGCAAGTCGAATGTTTTGGGAACCTAGGGCGGGGAGAAGGGTTCGTCAAGAGGTCGCGCAGGGATACGATCGCCGCCATGACACCCCCGGAGCCCGCTGAAACCCGGTCGACAGCCCCGACAGCCGGACGGTCCGCGCAGACCGCGACGCTCGCCGAGATCGCCCGGGAGGCCGGCGTTTCGGCGCCGACAGTTTCGAAGGTCCTCAACGGCCGCGCCGATGTGGCCCCGGCGACCCGCAGCCGTGTGGAGGATCTGCTGCGCGCCCACGGCTATCGGCGCCGTCGTGCCGAGGCGAGCCGTTCGCCCCTGATCGACCTGGTCTTCCACGAGTTGGAGAGCGCCTGGGCGATGGAGGTCATCCGGGGCGTGGAGAACGTGGCCCGGGAGGCCGGGCTGAGCGTGGTGCTGAGCGAGAGCGCCGGACGGCTCACCCCCGGACGGACCTGGGCCGACCAGGTCGCCGCCCGCCGCCCGCACGGCGTGATCCTGGTGCTGTCCGGCCTCGACGAGTCCCAGCGCGCCCTGCTCAACAGCCGGTCCATCCCGTTCGTCGTGATGGACCCGGCCGGCGATCCGGGGGCCGACGTGCCCTCGATCGGCGCCACCAACTGGCAGGGCGGGCTCGCCGCCACCCGGCATCTGGTCGAACTCGGGCACACCCGCGTCGGGGCGATCAGCGGGCCCTCCCGGATGATGTGCAGCCGCGCCCGGATCGACGGCTACCGGGCGGCCCTGGAGACCGCCGGGCTGCCCGTGGACCCGGAACTGATCGCGACCGGCGACTTCCACCACGAGGCCGGCTACCGGCAGGGACTGGAACTGCTGCGCCGCCCGGACCGGCCGACCGCCGTCTTCGCCGGCAACGACCTCCAGGCACTCGGGCTGTACGAGGCCGCGCGCGAGCTGGGGCTCAGGATCCCGGAGGACCTGAGCGTGGTCGGCTTCGACGACCTGCCGGTGGCGCCCTGGGTGGGGCCGCCGCTGACGACCGTACGACAGCCGCTGACCGAGATGGCGGAGGCGGCCGCGAAGCTGGTCCTCGACCTCGGGCGGGCGGAGGGCACTCCCGCGGCGACCCGGGTGGAGCTGGCGACGAGCCTGGTCGTGCGGGCCAGCACGGGGGCGCCCGCTGGGGCGTAGCCGCTCTCCACGCTGCTCCGAAGCCAGTCGGTTGTATGGTCGAAACTTTCGGAGATGGATGGCGGTCCGTGTTGAGAAGTGTGAGATTTTCCGAAGAAAACCGCCGCTCGCCGCCGTTCCTAACAATCCCCTAATAATTCGGACGTACGTTCTTCCCTGTGACGGCAGACGACGCGAACGACGGGGCTGGGAACGCGGGCAGACGAAGAGGCCGGCGGTCGACAGCGCTCAGGGCCGCCGGTCTCACCCTGACGGGAGCCCTTGTCCTGGGCATCGCGGCGGCGGGCTGGGCGTACTGGCATCTCAACAACAACATCCAGAGCGTCGACATCAACAGCGCGCTCGGCGACGACCGTCCGCCCAGGGCGGTGACGACCCCGTCCCCCTCCGCTTCCGCCGCCGCCCCGCTGCCCACCGGGTCCCTGAACATCCTGGTCCTGGGCTCGGACTCGCGCAGCGGCGAGGAGAACCAGGCGCTCGGCGGCGGGGACAGCGAGGGCGCCCGGTCCGACACCGCGATGGTCGTGCACCTGGACGCGGGCCGGACGAAGGCCACCGTGGTCAGCATCCCGCGCGACACGCTCGTCACCCGGCCCTCCTGTCCATTGTCGTCGGGCGGGTCGACGGCGGTGGCGTACAACGCGATGTTCAACAGCGCGTACTCGGTGGGCGGCCCGGTGTGCGCGGTGAAGACGGTCGAGTCCCTCACGGGCGTCCGCATGGACCACTACGTGGAGATCGACTTCTCGGGCTTCGCGAAGCTGGTGAACGCCCTCGGCGGCGTCACGGTCACGACGGACGAGGACATCGACGACGACGACAGTCATCTGACCCTGCGGGCGGGCACCCACCACCTCGACGGCGACCAGGCCCTCGCCCTCGCCCGCACCCGGCACGGCATCGGGGACGGCAGCGACCTCGGCCGCATAGGTCTCCAGCAGAAGCTGGTGAAGGCCCTGCTGGAGCAGATCGCCTCCACGAACCTGCTCACCGATCCCGCCGGGCTGTACGAGGTCGCCGACTCGTTCACCGGCAGCCTCACCACCGACACCGGCCTGGACTCGCTGACCGAGCTGATGCGCCTCGGCCAGAGCCTGAAAGGCCTGTCGTCCAGCCAGATGACGACGGTGACCATGCCGGTCGTGACCGCGCCCTCGAATCCCAACCGGGTGGTCGCAAAGGAGCCGGAGGCGAGCGACCTGTGGAAGTCGCTGCGGTGACCGGGAAAAAATCCTCGGAGAATTTCCGCGACGGTGTCGATCCAGGCGTCTCCCGATCGACGCAGGGGTGAGAGGCCGGGAACGACCCGGCCCGTACGGCACGAGGAGTCACCATGCCCCGTTACCTGTCGCTCGTGAAGACCGACGAGAACGCCGGACCCACCGAGGGACCGAGCCCCGAGCTGATGCAGCGGATGGGCGAGCTGATCGAGGAGATGACCAAGGCGGGGGTCATGCTCGACACCGCCGGGCTGACCCCGTCGGCGCAGGGGACCCGGGTGCACTGGGACGGACAGCGAACGACCGTGACCGACGGGCCCTTCACCGAGGCCAAGGAGGTCATCGGCGGCTACGCACTCATGCAGTGCAAGGACCGCGCCGAGGCACTCGAGTGGACCAAGCGGTTCCTGAAGATCCACGGGGAGCAGTGGCGGGTCACCTGCGAGGTGCGAGAGATCGTGGAGGGCTGAGTCTCCTTCCGAGTCTCCTTGGTCTCGGGCCTCGCGGGGTGTTGCATGGAGGGTTGTGACCACACAGCCCTCCGCCACCGACCCGCGCGCAACGGTGGAGACCGTCTTCCGCATGGAGTCCCCGCGCATCATCGCCGGTGTCGCCCGTATCGTCCGGGACATCGGCATCGCCGAGGAACTGGCCCAGGACGCGCTGGTCGCGGCCCTGGAGCAGTGGCCGCGGGAGGGCGTCCCCGACAACCCGGGCGCCTGGCTGACGGCCACCGCCCGGCGCCGGGCCGTCGACCTGATCCGCCGCCGGGAGAACTACGCCCGCAAGCTGGCCGAGATCGGCCGGGACCTGTCGTACGCGGCACCGCCCGAGGAGCCCGCCGACCCCGAAGACATCGACGACGACCTGCTCCGGCTGGTCTTCACCGCCTGCCACCCGGTCCTGTCCCCCGAGGCCCGCACCGCCCTCACGCTGCGGCTGCTCGGCGGTCTGACCACGCCCGAGATCGCCCGCGCGTTCCTGGTGCCGGAGGCGACGGTCGCGCAGCGCATCGTCCGGGCCAAGCGCACGCTCGCCACGAAGAACGTCGCCTTCGAGGTTCCGTACGGCCCCGACCGCGAGGCCCGCCTCGGCTCCGTCCTCGACGTCATCTACCTGATCTACAACGAGGGGTACGCGGCCACGGCCGGCGACGACTGGCTGCGCCCGGGCCTGTGCGAGGACGCCCTGCGGCTGGCCCGTGTGCTGTCCGGCCTGATGCCGAAGGAGCCCGAGGTGCACGGTCTGACCGCGCTGCTGGAGTTCCAGACGTCCCGCGCGGCCGCCCGCACCGGCCCGTCCGGCGCGCCCGTCCTCCTCAGGGACCAGAACCGCAGCCGCTGGAACCGTCTGCTCGTCGCCCGCGGCATCACCGCCCTCGGCCGCGCCGACGCCACCGGCGGCGCCCCCGGCCCTTACGCCCTCCAGGCCGCCATCGCCGCCTGCCACGCGATCGCGGGCTCCTACGAGGAGACCGACTGGCCCCGGATCGCCACCCTGTACGGTCTGCTCGCCGCCCGCGCGCCCTCCCCGGTCGTCGAACTCAACCGCGCGGTCGCCGTGTCGATGGCGGACGGTCCGGGCCCGGCCCTGGAGATCGTCGACGCCCTCGCCGCCGAACCCGCCCTGCGCGACTACCACTTGCTGCCGAGCGTGCGCGGTGATCTGCTGCTGCGGCTGGGCCGCCCGCAGGAGGCGCGGGCGGAGTTCGTACGGGCGGCGGAGCTGACGCGGAACGAACGGGAACGGGAGTTGCTGCTGAACCGGGCGGCCGAGGCGTCCTGAGCCTCGTCAGGCGGGGTGCCCAAGAAGCATCGTGGGGGCTCCCGCGACCCGGGTCAGGAACACGGTCGCCGAGTTCGGCCCGTGCTGCTTGGGGAGGGCCTTGCGGCGCAGTTCCTCCGGCTCCACCGCCGACCCCCGCTTCTTCACGGTCAGGACGCCGACCTCGCGTTCCCGCAACAGGGCCTTCAACTTCTTGACGTTGAACGGGAGTTGGTCGGTGATCTCGTACGCGGAGGCGTACGGGGTCACATGCCGCTCGTCGGCCGTGATGTAAGCGATCGTGGCGTCGAGCAGCCCGCCGTCGAGCTGTTCGGCGACCTCGGCGACCAGGTGGGCGCGGATGACGGCGCCGTCGGGCTCGTACAGGAACCGGCCGACCGGGCGGACCTCGGGGTCGGGGAGACCTCGGGAGAGCAGGGTGCGCGGTCCCGGCAGCAGGGTGGCCCGGACGGCGCCCGGCTCGGTGCCGAACCACAGCACGGCCTCCTTCACGTCCCCGCCGTCCGAGATCCACTCGGCCTCCGCCTCGGCGGGGACGGCCTCGTGCGGGATGCCCGGGGCGACCTTCAGGGCCGCGTGCGGGGCCTGGAGTGCGGCTCGGACGGCCCACGACAGGGGCGGCGAGTATGCCTCCGGATCGAAGATCCGGCCCCGGCCGCTCCGCCGCGCCGGGTCGACGAACACGGCGTCGTACGAAGCCGTGTCCACCTCGGTGACATCCGCCTCCCGCACCTCGACGAGGCCGGCGAGGCCCAGCGCGTCGGCGTTCGCCCGGGCCGTGTGGGCCGTCAGCGGATCCCGGTCCACGGCGAGCACCCTGATCCCCGCCCTGGCGAGCGCGATCGCGTCGCCGCCGATCCCGCAGCACAGGTCGGCCACGGAGCGCACACCGAGGGCCTTGAGCCGCTGCGCGCGGTACGTCGCCACGCTCGCCCGGGTCGACTGCTCGACCCCGTTCGGGGTGAAGAACATCCGCCCGGCGTCCTCGGCCCCGAACTTCGCCGCCGCCCGCTGCCGCAGCAGGGCCTGCCCGAGTGCCGCCGACACCAGGGCGGCGGGATGGTCGCGGCGCAGCCGGGTGGCGACGGCGAGTTCGTCGGCGGGGGCGGTGCCGCGCACTTCGTCGAGGAGGGCGCGGCCCTCGGGGGTGAGGAGGGGAGCGAGGTCGTTCACCGGCTCATTGTGGGCCAGTCGGTGGATGGTCCGCCTCCGGCGGCGGTGTCACCGAGGGTTCGCGGCGCTGGCCTGCGAGGATCCGGCACCATGCGGTCAGTAGGACAAAATTACAACAACAGGTCTTTGTGGCGTAATTGGTCTTCTCGGCGGCTCCGATCCGTTCAACCCCCGTGGTCCTCCCGGCAGCTTCGGTCCTCGCTGTGGGTGAAGGGCGGTATCGCCGTGCTGGCCACCGCCGCCATCGTCTCGGGCTGCGCGCAGGACGGCGACGTCGAGGCGCCGCCCGCTCCCGGCCCGGCCCGCGCCCTGGACCAGTACGCCGCCAGGCTGCGCGCCGCGCACCGGGCCCGGATGGCGGTGGCCGAGCGCTGGGGCCTCAAGAAGGTCCCGCTGATGGCACCGGCGCCCCCGGCGGTGAAGCCGAGGATCACCACCCGTGAGGGCTTCGAGGTCGACGGCCACCGGGAACTGAACCTGCCCCCCGTCTTCACCACGGTCCCCACCAAGGAGAAGGTCGTCTTCCTCACCATCGACGACGGGGCCGAGAAGGACCCGGAGTTCCTGCGGATGATGAGCGAGCTGCGGATCCCGTACACCGCCTTCCTCAGCGACTACCTGATCAAGGGCGACTACGGCTACTTCGGGAAGATGCGGGACCGGGGGGTCGTACTCAACAACCACACCCTCCACCACCCCTACCTGCGGGGGATGTCGTACGCCCGCCAGAAGTACGAGATCTGCGGCATGCAGGACGTGATCGAGGAGCGCTACGGCAAGCGGCCCAGGCTCTTCCGCCCGCCCTTCGGCAGCTACGACAGGGCCACCCTGCGCGCGGCGAAGAGCTGCGGGGTCCGGTACGCCCCGCTGTGGAACGAGGAGGTCTTCGTCGACCACTGGGACTACCGCGAGTGGGGCCGGGGCCTCCACCCCGGCGACATCGTGCTCACCCACTTCCGGGGCCGGGGCAGCTGGAAGGGCACGATGCCGGACATGGTCCGCCGGTTCCTGAACAAGGTCACGCGCGAGGGGTACGCCGTGGGCCGCCTGGAGGACTACCTGTGAGGCGGTGGGCGCCGGCGGCCGCGGTCCTGGCGCTGACTCTCCTCGCCGGCTGCGCGCAGTCCGTCGACCCCATCGAACGGCTGGGTGAGAAGGCGGCCGGGCGGGTGGGCTCGCTCGGCCCGTCCGGGGTGGGGGAGCCCGCGTACCGCCGCTGGGGCCTGGCAGGTCCACTGCCGCCCGCCCCGCGGCCTCCCGCCCGGCCCGCCGCCCCGCACACCGCGGGCCCGGGCCTGACGCCCGTGGTGGACCGTGTCCGTACGACCGACAAGGTCGTCTTCCTGACCTACGACGACGGCGCCGAGAGGGACCCCCGGTTCGTCGACCTGGTCCGTGAACTGCGGCTCCCGGTCAGCATGTTCCTCACGGACAGTGTCGTCGGACCGGGGTACGGCCACTTCGCGCGTCTGCAGGCGGTCGGCGCGAGCATCCAGAACCACACCCTCGACCACGCCGCCCTGCGCGGGCTGCCCTACGCCGGCCAGCGCGCCGAGATCTGCGGCCAGCAGGACAAACTCAGGTCCCGCTTCGGCATCCGCCCCCACCTCTTCCGCCCGCCCTACGGCGCGTACGACACGACGACCCTGCGCGCGGCCACCGACTGCTCAGTCGCGGCGGTCGTCCTGTGGCGGGCGTCCATGGAGGGCGAGCGGCTGACCTTCGCGAAGGGGGAGAGCCGGCTGCGGGCGGGGGACATCGTGTCGGTGGCGTCGGGCGAGTCCGCCGCCGAGCCGCTGCGGGAGCGGACGGTACGGCTGCTGAGGGAGATCCGGGAGGCGGGCCTGACGGTGGGGAGGCTGGAGGACTACCTTTGACGCCCTCTCCTGCCCAAAGGCAGGAGATTCCGGTCCGTACCTCCCCCAGCTCTCGGCTTCGCTCGAGCAGGGGGGACCCCCATCGCGGTACCACCATGGGTTCCTGTTTCACAGGCCACCGCCGACCGGTGAGGGTCGGTCTTACACGGCCTCCGCAGGCCTGACTTCCCGCCCGTCCGGCGGTAGGTCCGACAACTCCGTTGTCGGACAAGGCGATCTTAGCCATGCCGCTGCGCCCCTCCGGGCCACTACGGGCAGGATGCCCTACACCTCCACCCTGAAGGGTGGAGCACTGGGCAAGTGTTCGGTAGCGGGAGCCCGGGCGGCAGGCGCTCCGGCACCAGGCCCGTGGACGGTGAACACCGGACCAAAACCGCGCCGCGCGCCGCACGAATTGGCACTCCGCTTGACCGAGTGCTAATCGCGGTCATAGTCTCGGACCTGGCACTCCCCACTGGAGAGTGCCAACTAGCGACGGGCAGGTCCGGCACCCGCGACGACGGATCCACCTGGTCGCCACCTCAGACAGTTAACCCCGTGAGATCTCCGAAGGGGGAGGTCGGATCGTGACGACCACCAGCTCCAAGGTTGCCATCAAGCCGCTCGAGGACCGCATTGTGGTCCAGCCGCTCGACGCTGAGCAGACCACCGCCTCTGGCCTGGTCATTCCGGACACCGCCAAGGAGAAGCCCCAGGAGGGCGTCGTCCTGGCCGTCGGTCCGGGCCGCTTCGAGAACGGCGAGCGACTTCCGCTCGACGTAAAGACCGGCGACATCGTGCTGTACAGCAAGTACGGCGGTACCGAGGTGAAGTACAACGGCGAGGAGTACCTCGTCCTCTCGGCTCGCGACGTGCTCGCGATCATCGAGAAGTAGTTCACCTCGCTTCGCTTCACCGCGAAGCACATTGCATTGAGCTGCGCCCCTGGCCCCCCGCGATCACTAGTGAGCCGGGTGCCAGGGGCGCGGCTAATTTCACCTAGATTTCCGAGAGGGCTCACGCTCCCATGGCGAAGATCCTGAAGTTCGACGAGGACGCCCGTCGCGCCCTCGAGCGCGGCGTCAACAAGCTCGCCGACACGGTCAAGGTGACGATCGGCCCCCGCGGCCGCAACGTCGTCATCGACAAGAAGTTCGGCGCTCCCACCATCACCAACGACGGCGTCACCATCGCCCGTGAGGTCGAGGTCGAGGACCCGTTCGAGAACCTCGGCGCCCAGCTGGTGAAGGAGGTGGCGACCAAGACCAACGACATCGCGGGTGACGGCACCACCACCGCCACCGTGCTCGCCCAGGCGCTCGTACGCGAGGGCCTGAAGAACGTGGCCGCGGGCGCCTCCCCGGCCGCCCTGAAGAAGGGCATCGACGCCGCGGTCAAGGCCGTGTCCGAGGAACTCCTCGCGACCGCCCGACCGATCGACGAGAAGTCCGACATCGCCGCCGTCGCCGGCCTGTCCGCCCAGGACAGCCAGGTCGGCGAGCTCATCGCCGAGGCGATGGACAAGGTCGGCAAGGACGGTGTCATCACCGTCGAGGAGTCCAACACCTTCGGTCTGGAGCTGGACTTCACCGAGGGCATGGCCTTCGACAAGGGCTACCTGTCGCCGTACTTCGTGACGGACCAGGAGCGCATGGAGGCCGTCCTCGACGACCCGTACATCCTGATCACGCAGGGCAAGGTCTCCTCCATCCAGGACCTGCTGCCGCTGCTGGAGAAGGTCATCCAGACCAACTCCTCCAAGCCGCTGCTGATCATCGCCGAGGACGTCGAGGGCGAGGCCCTCTCCACCCTCGTCGTGAACAAGATCCGTGGCACCTTCAACGCGGTCGCGGTCAAGGCT
This sequence comes from Streptomyces sp. NPDC050997, assembly GCF_040660135.1. Classification (NCBI taxonomy): domain Bacteria; kingdom Bacillati; phylum Actinomycetota; class Actinomycetes; order Kitasatosporales; family Streptomycetaceae; genus Streptomyces; species Streptomyces sp. NPDC050997. The sequence goes on along the minus strand of NZ_JBFAGK010000019.1, from coordinate 148,777 downwards.
CCCGGCTTCGGTGACCGGCGCAAGGCCATGCTCCAGGACATCTCGGTCCTGACCGGCGCCACCGTCGTCGCCGAGGAGGTCGGCCTCAAGCTCGACCAGGTCGGCCTCGAGGTGCTGGGCTCCGCCCGCCGCGTCACGATCACCAAGGACGACACGACGATCGTCGACGGCGCCGGCAAGACCGAGGACGTCCACGGTCGCGTCGCCCAGATCAAGTCCGAGATCGAGAACACCGACTCCGACTGGGACCGCGAGAAGCTCTCGGAGCGCCTCGCGAAGCTGGCCGGCGGCGTGTGCGTGATCAAGGTCGGCGCCGCCACCGAGGTGGAGCTGAAGGAGAAGAAGCACCGTCTGGAGGACGCCATCTCCGCGACCCGCGCCGCGGTCGAGGAGGGCATCGTCTCCGGTGGTGGCTCCGCGCTGGTCCACGCCGTCAAGGTCCTCGAGGGCAACCTCGGCAAGACCGGCGACGAGGCCACCGGTGTCGCGGTCGTCCGCAAGGCCGCCGTCGAGCCGCTGCGCTGGATCGCCGAGAACGCCGGCCTCGAGGGTTACGTCATCACGGCCAAGGTCGCCGAGCTCGACAAGGGCCAGGGCTTCAACGCCGCCACCGGTGAGTACGGCGACCTGGTCAAGGCCGGCGTCATCGACCCGGTGAAGGTCACCCGCTCCGCCCTGGAGAACGCCGCCTCCATCGCCTCCCTGCTCCTGACGACCGAGACCCTGGTCGTCGAGAAGAAGGAAGAGGAAGAGCCGGCTGCCGGGGGCCACGGTCACTCCCACTGAGGACCCCGCTCGCAGAGGGCCCCGTTCCGCACTCAGGTGCCGGAACGGGGCCCTTCCCCTTCGCGGGTCACGGTGCCCTGCCGGGACCGTCGTCCCTCGGCGGCGGTCCCCGAGTCTCCCTGCGGGGTGCAGGACCTTCGCGTCGAGCTACCTCTCCAATGCGTCCAGCGCACCCAGCTGCTGCATCAGGCCCAGCTGGTCGTGTTGCCACCAGGTCTCTGCGATCTTCCCGTCAGGCGCGAACCGGAACGTGGTCGTCCCGGTCATCGTGACCCGCTTTCCGGTGGCGGGAATCCCCATGAAGTCCGCCTTGTGGGTGGCGTTCCAGGTCCACCGTGCGCAGGCCCGGTCGCCCTGGGTGATCAGGTCGTCGACCGTGAACACGAAGTCGAAGGCGGCCCGCCACATCCGGAACTCGGCGCGGGCGGAGTCCAGCCCGATCATGTCCTGCGGGTTGATCGGATTGTGGCTGTGGATGTCCTCCCGGAGCAGGTCGTTCATCGGGGGCAGATCGCCGGCGGTCGCCAGCGCCTCGAAGAACCGCCGCGCGTTCGCCGCGTACAACTGCTCGTCCCGCACCACTTCCAGGTCCGTGAACGTCGGCCTCTCCTCGCACAGGGCGACCATCTCCCGGAAGATCCGGTCGGTCTCCGGCAGTCCGGAGTTCCGCATCGCCTCCTCGTAGGAGGGGAACTCCACGATCTCGATGAGGTGCGACGCGTCGGCGCGGTCCTTGCCGACCAGCGCGTGCGTCGCGGTCCGCTTCCCCTTGGTCTGCTCGACCCATGTGTCCAGCAGCCGGTCCACCTCGTCGAACCGGCTGGTCCTGCAATCGATGAGCTGTACGAACGTCATGACGTCGCCTCCGGCCCCCCTGGGCACGGTTTCCGTCCCGACAATTGTCCCACCGGAGGGGCGACGTCACCCGCCCGCTACTGAGGCCCGTACTTACGCCCCGTCTTCGAGGAGATCCCGCCCAGCAGCGAGCGCGGCGTCACCTTCACCAGCCCCATCAGCGCCTTGTACCTCGGGTCCGGAATCGACAACGACTTGCCGCGCGCCAGATCCGCCAGCGCCGCCGCCACCAGCTTGTCCGCGTCCAGCCACATCCAGCCCGGGATGTTGTCCGTCCCCATCCCGGCCCGCTCGTGGAACTCCGTGCGCACGAACCCCGGGCACAGCGCCATCAGCCGCACCCCGCTGCCCGCCATGTCCCTCGCCGCGCCCTGCGTGAACTGCACGACCCACGCCTTGGACGCCCCGTACGTCCCGCGCGGCACGAACGCCGCCACCGAGGCGACGTTGACGACACCCCCGCGCCCCCGCTCCCGCATCGCCTCGGTCGCCGCCGACGTCAGCCGCAGCACCGCCTCGCAGTGCACCTTGAGCATGGTCAGCTCTTCGGCCATGGGTACGTCGAGATAGCGGCCCTTGCTGCCGAAGCCCGCGTTGTTGATCAGCAGGTCGACAGGGTTCTTGCGGTCGCCGAGCCGGGCGGCCACCGCCTCGATGCCGTCGTCCGTCGCCAGGTCGGCGGTGAGGACCCCCGCCTCGATGCCGTGCCGGTCGTGCAGTTCGGTCGCCTGTTCCCGCAGTCGCTTGGTGTCCCGGGCGACCAGGACGAGGTTGTGCCCGTCCGATGCCAGCCGCCGTGCGAACGCGGCACCGATGCCCGCGGTCGATCCCGTGATGAGAGCCGTTGTCATGACGCAAGGTTAGTGACCCGGACTGTGCCCGTCCGCTCCCTGCACAGGGCCTCCCGGTGCGTGAAGACCGGGCCTACCGCCCTTTTGTGAGCGACCGTCGCGACAGCCTCGTATCGGATGTTCCTGAGTGACCGTCAGGAGCCTTGCGCCGCCGTGTACTTGAGGGCATCGGCCAGCACCTCCGGGTGCAGCGCCTCGCCCGCCGGAAGGAGCCGCGGCAGCAGTTCCCGCTCGGTCGTGACCGCGCGGAACTGCAGGGCCACCGTCACGTCGTGCTCCGGCCGGTGCACGACCTCTATCGGATCGCCGGCCCTGATCTCCCCGGGCCGGATCACCCGCAGATACGCACCCGGCGCGCCCTTCCGCGTGAACCGCTTCACCCAGCCCCGCTCACCCAGGTGCCCCTGGAAGGTGCGGCACGGTATCCGCCCGCAGGTCACCTCCAGCACCACCTCCGCCCCGATGCGCCAGCGCTCGCCGATCAGCGCGCCGGACACGTCGAGACCCTCGGTGGTGAGGTTCTCGCCGAACGAACCGTCGGGCAGCGCCCGCCCCAGCTCACGCTCCCAGCCGTCGAGGTCCTCGCGCGCCATCGCGTACACCGCCTGGTCGTCGCCGCCGTGGTGCTGTCGCTTGCACACCGCGTCCCCGGCCAGCCCACTCCCGGCGATGCCCTTGGGGCCGGGCGCCGCCACCCGCACCGCCTCCCGCACCGGCTGCTTGTCGATGCCGGTCACACCCTCCGGGTTATCCGTGTACGGCACGGCCTTCGCCCGGCCCAGGTTCACAGACAGAAGCTTCATGAGGGCACGGTACGAGGCGGTCGGCGAAAGCGGCCACGCATTATTCGGCATCACCTCCAAGGCCCGCTTATGCTCGGTCCCGTGATCGAGGCCCGTCATCTGCGTGTTCTGCGTGCCGTCGCCACCACCGGTTCCTTCTCGGCGGCGGGGCGTGAACTGGGCTGCACCCAGCCCGCAGTCAGTCAGCAGATGAAGGCCCTGGAGGCCTCCGTGGGCACGCCCCTGCTGATCCGCAGCGGACGCGAGATGCGGCTGACCCAGGCCGGCGAGGCCCTGGTCCGGCACGCCGCCGGGATCCTCTCCGGGCTCACCGCGGCCGAGGAGGAGGTCGCAGCGATCGCGGGGCTGCGCGCCGGGCGGGTCCGGCTGGTCTCCTTCCCCAGCGGCAGCTCCACCCTCGTCCCGATGGCCCTGGCCGCCCTGCGCGCCGAACACCCCGGCACCCGCGTCTCGTTGGAGGAGGCCGAGCCGCCCCGGTCCGTCGAGCTCCTGCGCGAGGGCGACTGCGACGTGGCCCTCGCCTTCCGCTACGAGGGGGCCGCGGGCGCGGAGGAGTGGCACGACCTCGTCGTACGGCCCCTGCTCACCGACCGGCTCGTCGCCCTCGTCCCGGAACGGCACCGGCTCGCGCGCGCCGGAACCTCGGGGTCCGTCGCCATCGGCGAGCTGGCCGAGGAGCCGTGGATCGCGGGCTGCCCGCGCTGCCGCGGTCAACTGGTCGAGGTGTGCGAGGGCGCCGGCTTCACGCCCCGCATCGACTTCGCGACCGACGACTATCCGGCGGTGGTGGGCCTGGTGGGCGCCGGCCTCGGCGTCGCCGTCCTGCCCCAGCTGGCCATCGAGTCCGTCCGGCCCCGAGGGGCACGCACCGTGACGCTGGAACCGGCGGTGCGGCGGGAGATCGTCGCGCTCACGCTGCCCGACCTGGCGCAGGTGCCGGCGGTGGCGGCGACGCTGGACCAGCTGACGCGGGCGGCGGCCCGCCAGCGAAACGTGGAAAAGCACGCCGGGGAACAGTAAGGGCACGCTGCGTGAGCGTGCCCGGGATAGCAGAAACGTTCCTTCAAGTGTTCGAGACACTGTCCCCGGCGGTCGCCGACGCCGACACCAGCCGGTGGCGTGCCCGCCCCATCAATTCCTCGCGCTCGTCCTCGGTCAGCCCGCCCCAGACGCCGTACGGCTCTCTCACCGCCAGTGCGTGCGCCGCGCACTGTGCGCGCACCGGGCACCTCATGCAGACCTCCTTGGCCGAGTTCTCGCGAGCGCTCCGGGCCGCCCCGCGCTCTCCCTCCGGGTGGAAGAAGAGCGAGCTGTCCACCCCTCGACAGGCGGCCAGGAGCTGCCAGTCCCACAGGTCTGCGTTCGGTCCGGGAAGTCGGGAGAAATCTGCCATTGCGTGACCCCTTGTAACCGATCTGGGAGGTTGTCGATCTCAGCGGTGTCCACGACCGTACATCTACGATCTAAGGAGATGAAAATATGACTCATTGCGAATCTAGCTCCAGACACCAGAAAATGGGAGGAAAAGGGTCTGAATGGGGCACGGGTTGTGATGAAACGCTGCGGGTCCGCCGCGCATGTCTGCACCGTGTCCGCGCCCTCACGTAGAGTGCCGAAGATGGCACACGGCCCCGTAACTCTTTCGAGTGACCGTCGTTAAGAGTGCGGAGGCGGTTGAAAACACAAACGCTCGGACAGGCGTCCGAGTCGGTCGACCGCACAGGTGACGATTTCGTACCAGCCTGGAGGCTCAAGGTGACGTGCATCAGCTGCGGAGGGCGGCCATGACATCCGTCCTCGTCTGCGACGACTCCCCGCTTGCCCGAGAGGCGCTCCGCCGCGCGGTCGCGACCGTGCCCGGCGTCGAGCGCGTGACGACCGCGGCCAACGGTGAGGAAGTCCTCCGCCGCTGGGGCGCCGACCGTTCGGACCTGATTCTGATGGACGTACGCATGCCCGGTCTGGGCGGCGTCGAGACCGTCCGGCGGCTGCTGTCCGCCGATCCCGGTGCGCGCATCATCATGCTCACGGTCGCCGAGGACCTCGACGGCGTGGCCCTCGCGGTCGCCGCCGGCGCCCGGGGATACCTCCACAAGGACGCCTCCCGCGCCGAGCTGCGCGCCACGGTGACGCAGGCGCTCGCCGACCCCACGTGGCGGCTCGCGCCGCGTCGGCTGCGGTCCGCCGAGATGGGGGCGGCGCCGACACTCACCGCGCGTGAGATCCAGGTGCTGGAGGGCATGAGCCACGGTCGCTCCAACGCGGAGATCGGTCGTGAGCTGTTCCTTTCCGAGGACACGGTCAAGACGCACGCGCGGCGGTTGTTCAAGAAGCTCGGTGCTTCGGACCGGGCTCACGCTGTGGCGCTCGGGTTCCGGTGGGGCCTGGTTCGCTGAGAGCTCGGTCATACAGGCAGTCGTATGGCTGCGGGTCGTTCATGCTGGTCGCGCAGTTTCCCGCGCCTCTTTGGGGGCGCGGTCGCGACGCTGTTCAAGCGGCCCATTCGGCGCCCGCTGCTCGTTTCGCCGCGGATGCCGCATCCTTGAGGTGTGGAGTTCCTCGGGAACAAGTCGGTCGAGCGGAAGGGGAGGGCGCAGGGAATGAGTTCCGGCGCACTTGCTCATAACGCTTCGGTGCACAACGACCAGCGCGATGTCACGGATCGCACGCCGCCAAGGCACCATGGACCGATGCGCGACGACGAGGCGGGCACTGCCCCAGGGGCGATCGGTGCGCTCGTCCACCGTGCCGTCGACGGGGACGAGCAGGCCACGCACGACCTGCTCGCCCATGTCCACCCCCTGGCCTTGCGCTACTGCCGCACCCGTCTGTCCCGCCTTCCTGGCGACGCTCGGCACTTCGTCGAGGACCTCGCCCAGGAGGTCTGTGTCGCGGTCCTGCTGGCCCTGCCGCGCTACCGGGACACCGGCAGGCCCTTCGAGGCGTTCGTCTTCGCCATCGCCGCGCACAAGGTCGCCGACCTCCAGCGGGCGGCGATGCGCCACCCCGGCTCGACGGCCGTCCCCTCGGACGAGATGCCCGAGCGGCCGGACGACTCGCTGGGCCCCGAGGAGCGGGCGCTGCTGAGCAGCGACGCCGAATGGGCCAAGAAACTCCTGGCCAACCTCCCCGACAACCAGCGCGAGCTGCTGCTGCTGAGGATCGCGGTGGGGTTGACGGCGGAGGAGACGGGTCAGATGTTGGGAATGTCACCCGGTGCGGTCCGAGTGGCCCAGCACCGGGCCCTGAGCAGGTTGCGGGCGCTGGCTGAGCAGTAGCGCCTTGTTCGCGCAGGCAGTGTGCGGTTTTCGTTCCTGGGGGCTGCTCCCTGCCTGAACGCTCGGTGCGGTGCTTCCGTACGAACACACGAGGCCCAGAGTCACTCGGAACCGTGGAATTCGGGACCCCTGCTTCCCGTTAGCATGGACATCCGCACCGATCAAGGCCATTTGGGGAAGGTGTCATGACTGCCAACGTCGACGGAGTGCCCGCTAAATTCGCGACTCTCGGGCTCACCTACGACGACGTGCTGCTGCTGCCGGGCGCATCCGAAGTACTCCCCGGCGCGGTCGACACCTCGTCCCGCATCTCCCGCAACGTACGGGTGAACATCCCCCTGCTCTCGGCGGCGATGGACAAGGTCACCGAGTCCCGGATGGCGATCGCGATGGCCCGTCAGGGCGGCGTCGGCGTCCTGCACCGCAACCTCTCCATCGAGGACCAGGTCAACCAGGTCGACCTCGTGAAGCGCTCCGAGTCCGGCATGGTCACCGACCCGATCACGGTCAACCCCGACGCGACGCTGGGCGAGGCCGACGCCCTGTGCGCCAAGTTCCGCATCAGCGGCGTGCCGGTCACCGACGGCGACGGCAGGCTGCTCGGCATCGTCACCAACCGTGACATGGCCTTCGAGACCGACCGCTCCCGTCAGGTGCGCGAGGTCATGACGCCGATGCCGCTGGTCACCGGCAAGGTCGGCATCTCCGGATCCGACGCCATGCAGCTGCTGCGCCGCCACAAGATCGAGAAGCTTCCCCTCGTCGACGAGGCGGGTGTCCTCAAGGGCCTCATCACGGTCAAGGACTTCGTGAAGGCCGAGCAGTACCCCAACGCCGCGAAGGACGCGGAGGGCCGTCTGATCGTCGGTGCCGCCGTGGGCGCCAGCCCCGAGGCCCTGGAGCGCGCCCAGGCGCTCGCCGAGGCCGGGGTGGACTTCCTGGTCGTCGACACCTCGCACGGTCACAACAGCAACGCCCTCAGCTGGATGGCGAAGATCAAGTCGGGTGTCGGCGTCGACGTGATCGGCGGCAACGTCGCCACGCGTGACGGTGCCCAGGCGCTGATCGACGCCGGCGTCGACGGCATCAAGGTGGGCGTCGGCCCCGGCTCGATCTGTACCACCCGGGTGGTCGCCGGTATCGGCGTCCCGCAGGTCACCGCCATCTACGAGGCCTCCCTCGCGGCCCGGCCGGCCGGTGTCCCGCTGATCGGTGACGGCGGTCTGCAGTACTCCGGCGACATCGGCAAGGCGCTGGCCGCCGGTGCCGACACGGTGATGCTGGGCAGCCTCCTCGCGGGCTGCGAGGAGTCGCCCGGCGAGCTGCAGTTCATCAACGGCAAGCAGTTCAAGTCGTACCGCGGCATGGGCTCGCTCGGCGCCATGCAGTCCCGGGGCCAGGCCAGGTCGTACTCCAAGGACCGCTACTTCCAGGCCGAGGTGGCGTCCGACGACAAGCTGGTGCCCGAGGGCATCGAGGGCCAGGTGCCCTACCGCGGCCCGCTGGGCAACGTGCTGCACCAGCTCGTCGGCGGTCTGCGCCAGACCATGGGCTATGTGGGCGCCGCCTCCATCGCGGAGATGGAAACCAAGGGCCGCTTCGTCCGGATCACGTCCGCGGGCCTCAAGGAGAGCCACCCGCACGACATCCAGATGACGGTCGAGGCCCCGAACTACAGTCGTAGCAAGTAGTCACCAGGCTTCCGAAGGGCGGCCCCGGGTACTCCGGGGCCGCCCTCGTCGTACCCGTCGGCGATACTGGAAGACGCTGAAACGCACAGGGAAAGGCCACTGACGTGACTGAGATCGAGATCGGGCGCGGCAAGCGCGGCCGCAGGGCGTACGCCTTCGACGACATCGCCGTCGTCCCCAGCCGCCGTACGCGGGACCCGAAGGAGGTCTCGATCGCCTGGCAGATCGACGCCTACCGCTTCGAGCTGCCCTTCCTGGCCGCCCCCATGGACTCGGTCGTCTCCCCGGCCACCGCGATCCGTATCGGTGAGCTCGGCGGCCTCGGCGTGCTGAACCTCGAGGGCCTGTGGACGCGGTACGAGGACCCGCAGCCGCTGCTCGACGAGATCGCCGAGCTGGACGTGGACGCCGCGACGCGCCGGCTCCAGGAGATCTACGCCGCTCCCATCAAGGAGGAGCTGATCGGGCAGCGCCTCAAGGAGGTGCGCGACTCGGGCGTGGTCACCGCGGCCGCGCTCTCCCCGCAGCGCACGGCCCAGTTCTCCAAGGCCGTGGTCGACGCGGGCGTGGACATCTTCGTCATCCGGGGTACGACGGTTTCCGCGGAGCACGTGTCGGGTTCGCACGAGCCGTTGAACCTGAAGCAGTTCATCTACGAGCTCGATGTCCCGGTGATCGTCGGCGGCTGTGCCACGTACACCGCGGCCCTGCACCTGATGCGTACCGGCGCGGCGGGTGTCCTGGTCGGTTTCGGCGGCGGCGCCGCGCACACCACGCGCAACGTGCTGGGCATCCAGGTCCCGATGGCGACCGCGGTCGCGGACGTGGCGGCGGCCCGCCGTGACTACATGGACGAGTCCGGCGGCCGGTATGTGCACGTGATCGCGGACGGCGGTGTCGGCTGGTCCGGCGATCTGCCCAAGGCGATCGCCTGCGGCGCCGACGCCGTGATGATGGGCTCCCCGCTCGCGCGCGCGACCGACGCGCCGGGCAAGGGCCACCACTGGGGCATGGAGGCGGTCAACGAGGAGCTGCCCCGGGGCAAGAAGGTCGACCTGGGCACGGTCGGCACCATCGAGGAGGTCCTCGCCGGCCCGTCCCACACCCCGGACGGCTCGATGAACTTCTTCGGGGCACTGCGCCGCGCGATGGCCACCACCGGATACAGCGAGCTGAAGGAGTTCCAGCGCGTCGAGGTGACGGTGGCGGACTCGGTGCACCGGCGGTAGTTCCGTAGTCCCCGTAGTCCCCGTAGTCCCCGTAGAACGTGAAGGGGCCGGTCGTCTCACTTGGGTGAGTGACCGGCCCCTTTCGCGTGTCCGGGCGAGCCTGCGGGGGCGGGTGACGCGGGGTGGGGGCGCACGGTTGCCTTCGGGGCGAATTCGGGCTGGTCAGCGGGGTCGCAGGCGATAGCGTCCGGTTCGGCGCCCCAGGTTTCTGGAGCGCCCCCTTCCAAGGACATGGTTCCGGACCCCGGCCGTCGGGGCCCGGCCCGAGTTCCAACGGACCGCCTACCGGGTCAATGGGCGGCGTCGTGGAAGGGGGCGCCCATGGGACGCCACCGCAAGCCCACTCGCTGGGATCGGATCCGTCTTCGGATGGTGAAGTGCCGGAGGAGGTGGATCTTGCGGATTTTCGGATGGTGAGCGGCCACCCCTATAAGACCTAGGGGTGGACACTCCGTGATCCATCCAGGAGCCTGCCGCAGTGACCCCTGCGGTGGGCTCCACCTGTTTCGTACGTTACCGGCGAGCTCTGCCGCTCGCCACCAGCCCCCGGGCTCGCGCACCCCGCGCGCCCCCTTTCACAACCGATGCGCCGCCCCCGTAGGCGTAGCCCCCCGCGTGTCCAGCAGCAGTTGGGCCTTCACCGACAGGCCCTGTAGGTCGTATGTCCGGTGCTGTTGGAGCAGGATCGTCAGATCGGCGTCGGCGGCGGCCTCGTAGAGGGAGTCCGCGCGCGGGACCGGGCGGTCCAGGACGCTCCAGGACGGGACGTGCGGGTCGTGGTAACTCACGGACGCGCCCAGCTCCATCAGCCGGACCGCGACCTCATGGGCGGGCGTGCCCTGCTGGTCGGCGAGGTCGGGCTTGTAGGTGACGCCGAGCAGCAGCACCCGGGCGCCGCGCGCGGACTTGCCGTGCTCGTTGAGGAGGGTCGCGGCGCGCTGGATGACGTAACGGGGCATCTGGCTGTTGACCTGCTGGGCGAGTTCGACCATGCGCAGGGTGCGGCCCGAGTGGCTGCCGGCCAGGTCCTGCGGGAGGGAGTGGCCGCCGACGCCGGGGCCCGGGCGGAAGGCCTGGAAGCCGAACGGTTTGGTCTCCGCGCAGCGGATGACGTCCCACAGGTCGACGCCGAGGTCGTGGCAGAGGACGGCCATCTCGTTGACGAGGGCGATGTTGACGTGCCGGTAGTTGGTCTCCAGGACCTGCACCGTCTCCGCCTCACGCGGGCCGCGCGCGCGTACCACCTTGTCGGTGAGGCGGCCGTAGAAGGCGGCGGCCGACTCGGTGCAGGCGGGGGTGAGGCCGCCGATCACCTTGGGGGTGTTGGCGGGAGTGAAGTCCCGGTTGCCGGGGTCGACGCGGCTGGGGGAGTAGGCGAGGTGGAAGTCGCGGCCCGCGCGCAGCCCGGACCCCTCTTCGAGGAGCGGACGCAGGACGTCCTCGGTGGTGCCGGGGCGCACGGGCGACTCCAGGATCACCGTGGTGTGCGGGCGCAACTGTGCGGCCAGGGTGCGGGCGGCCGACTCCACCTGGCCCAGGTCGAGCCCGCCGTCCGCGCCCCGCGGGGTGGGGGCGCAGATGACCGCGGTGCGCACCCGGCCGAGCTCGGCCGGGCTGGTCGCGTGCCGGAAGCCCCCCGATAGCATCCGGCGCAGTTCCGCGGGGCTGAGGGAGCCGGGCTCGGGTCCGGTCCGGTAGCCGAGGGTGGAGATGCCCGCGGCGACGGCGGCCTGGGCCAGGGGCAGTCCGTAGGGGCCGAGTCCGATGACGGCGAGATCTGCGGGCATGGCGTGGGCCGTCCTTCCCAGTAGCCGAAGTGGGACAGGTGCGCAAGTCCGGTGGACAGGATGGGCCAGCGCAATGTCAGACTAGGAGTAAATATGACCGATTTACGGGATTTATTACGTGTGTCTTCCCGCAGGTCTGCGGGTGTTGTCCCGGGTGTCCGTGAAAGTTGTCCACAGGCTGGGGGTGAGTGGTGGCTGGACTTGGGCAAGCCGGTCAGAATTTGGGCATGGGGGATGCGAACCGGGCCACTCCTCCAGGGTGAGACCGGCACGACCGACAGCGGGAGGCAACGGTGAGGACAACGACACTGGGGCCGGCGCAACGCGCCGAGTCACTGGCATCCATGGCCGAGCGCGAACTGGACGTGCTGGTGGTGGGGGCGGGCGTGGTCGGTGCGGGCACCGCTCTCGACGCTGTGACCCGCGGACTGTCCACGGGCCTGGTCGAGGCGCGTGACTGGGCCTCGGGCACGTCCAGCAGGTCCAGCAAGCTGATCCACGGCGGTTTGCGCTATCTGGAGATGCTCGACTTCGCACTGGTCCGGGAGGCGCTGAAGGAACGCGGTCTGCTGCTGGAGCGGCTCGCCCCGCACCTGGCGAAGCCGGTGCCGTTCCTCTATCCCCTCCAGCACAAGGGCTGGGAGCGGTTGTACGCAGGTTCGGGCGTCGCGCTCTACGACGCGATGTCGATGGCCCGCGGGCACGGCAGGGGCCTGCCCACGCACCGCCATCTGAGTCGCCGTCACGCCCTGCGAGTCGCACCCGCCTTGAAGAAGGACGCGCTGGTGGGCGCGTTGCAGTACTACGACGCACAGATGGACGACGCCCGTTTCGTGGCCACCCTCGTGCGCACGGCGGCGGCGTACGGCGCGAAGACCGCCAACCGCGCGCGGGTGACCGGCTTCCTGCGCGAGGGCGAGCGTGTGGTCGGCGCCCGGGTGCAGGACGTCGAGGCGGGCGGGGAGTACGAGATCCGCGCCAAGCAGATCGTCAACGCCACGGGGGTGTGGACCGACGACACCCAGGCGATGGTGGGCGAGCGCGGCCAGTTCCACGTCCGGGCGTCCAAGGGCATTCACCTGGTCGTCCCCAAGGACCGCATCCACTCCTCGACCGGGCTGATCCTGCGCACCGAGAAGTCCGTCCTGTTCGTCATACCCTGGGGCCGGCACTGGATCATCGGCACCACGGACACCGACTGGGACCTCGACAAGGCGCACCCGGCCGCGTCCAGCGCCGACATCGACTATCTCCTTGAGCATGTGAACTCCGTTCTCGCGGTCCCGCTGACCAGGGACGACGTCCAGGGTGTGTACGCCGGTCTCAGGCCCCTGCTGGCCGGCGAGTCGGACGCCACCAGCAAGCTGTCGCGCGAGCACACCGTGGCGCATCCGGTGCCGGGGCTCGTCGTCGTGGCGGGCGGCAAGTACACGACCTACCGGGTGATGGCCAAGGACGCGGTGGACGCGGCGGTGCACGGCCTCGACCTGCGGGTCGCCGAGTGCGTGACGGAGGATGTCCCGCTGCTCGGGGCGGAGGGGTATCGCGCCCTGTGGAACGCGCGGGCGCGGATCGCCGCTCGCACCGGTCTGCACGTGGTGCGCGTGGAACACCTGCTGAATCGGTACGGTGCGATGGCGGAGGAGCTCCTCGACCTGGTCGCCGCGGACACCTCGCTGGGCGACCCCCTGCAGGGTGCCGAGGACTATCTGCGCGCCGAGGTCGTGTACGCCGCCTCGCACGAGGGCGCGCGGCATCTGGACGACGTGCTGACCCGGCGCACCCGCATCTCCATCGAGACCTTCGACCGCGGCACCCGCTGCGCCCGCGAGGCCGCCCAGCTGATGGCCCCGGTGCTCGGCTGGGACAAGGACCACATCGAGCGGGAGGTCGAGCACTACGAGAAGCGGGTGGAGGCGGAGCGGGAGTCGCAGCGGCAGCCTGACGATCTGACGGCGGACGCGGCGCGGATCGGGGCGCCGGACATAGTGCCGTTGTAGGGCTTCTGGCGCGGGGACCGGTGGAGGGGATCTGAGCGGAGGGGCCCGTCAGGGGCCCATCATCTCCGGGTCCCTGGTGGGGGATCCGCAGCGGCTCCGGGGCGGCGGTCGGGTGGTGCCGGCGGGGTCGCCGGCGGCGTGCGGCGCCGTGGGCGGCGGGGCCGGGGGCCGGGCTGTCCCGGGCCGCACGGTGGGCCCGGTGCCCCCAGGGGCACCCTGGGCGTCGGGCACTTGTCGGGTGAGGGACAATGGAGGCTCTGTCAGGGCGGGTTGCATGAGGGGACGCATGTCGGAGCCGGAGCGGGCGGGGACATCCCGTCAGGACACTCGTCAGGACAACAACGGGCGTCTTCTTGCCGGGCGGTACCGGTTGGGAGACGTGCTCGGTCGCGGCGGCATGGGCACGGTGTGGCGTGCCGAGGACGAGACTCTGGGCCGCACGGTCGCCGTCAAGGAGCTGCGGTTCCCGACCAACATCGACGAGGAAGAGAAGCGGCGCCTGATCACGCGGACGCTGCGCGAGGCCAAGGCGATCGCGCGGATCCGCAACAACAGCGCGGTGACGGTCTACGACGTGGTCGAGGAAGACGACCGGCCGTGGATCGTGATGGAGCTCGTCGAGGGCAAATCGCTCGCCGAGGCCATCCGGGAGGACGGCCTCCTCGAACCCAGGCGCGCCGCCGAAGTGGGCCTGGCGATCCTGGACGTGCTGCGGTCCGCGCACCGCGAGGGCATCCTGCACCGTGATGTGAAGCCGTCCAACGTGCTCATCTCCGAGGACGGCCGGGTGGTGCTCACCGACTTCGGCATCGCCCAGGTCGAGGGCGACCCGTCCATCACGTCGACCGGCATGCTCGTCGGCGCGCCCTCCTACATCTCCCCGGAGCGGGCCCGTGGGCACAAGCCCGGTCCGGCGGCCGACCTGTGGTCGCTGGGCGGGCTGCTGTACGCGTCGGTGGAGGGTGCCCCGCCGTACGACAAGGGCTCGGCCATAGCGACGTTGACCGCGGTGATGACCGAGCAGTTGGAGGAGCCGAAGAACGCCGGTCCGCTGAAGGACGTCATCTACGGCCTGCTCACCAAGGATCCCGCCCAGCGGCTCGACGACGCGGGCGCGCGGAGGATGCTCAACGCCGTGCTCCACGCGCCGGAGCCGAAGGCCGAGCCGGAGCTCGCGTTGGACGCGACGAAGGTCGTGCCGCTGCCGCCGCAGCCCGACGAGGGCGCGGGCAAGAGGAGTTCGGGCGGAAGCGCGGGCAGGCGGGGCGAGGAGGCCGGCGAGCGGTTCCGCGGGGCGCTGCGTTCCGTGCGGAAGGCCGCCGGGGCGGCGGGAGCGGCGGCGACGTCCGCGGCCGCGGCGCGCACCAAGTCCGGGGGCGACACGGCGGGTTCCGGGACGGGGCCCGCGTCCGCGGCCGGTGCCGGTTCGGCAGGCTCGGGTTCCGGTGGTTCCGGCGGCGGTTCGGCCGGACCGGGGGCGAGCAGTGGTGCGGGCGCCTCGGGTTCTCGTGGTGGTACGGCTGTGTCGGGGGCGGCCGGGGTCTCCGCTTCGGGGAAGAGCACATCGAGTGGGCACGCCTCGGCTTCGGGGACTGCTCCGGCTTCGGGGGCTGGCTCTCGGTCGGGCGGGGTGCCCGGGCCTCGGGGCGGAAGTGCGCAGGGGGCGAACGGCGGTACCGGGGGCCAGAGTTCCGGGTGGCCGGTGATGACCCCGCCGGACCTGCCGCCGCGGCCCGTGCCGAGGGCGCCGCTCACCGATGTGGTGCCGCGCAGGACCCTGGTGATCATCGCCGTGGTCGTGGCGCTCGCCGTGATCGGTACCGTACTGGCGCTCACCATCGGTGGTGACGACGATTCGGATGGGGCCCAGGGCGGCGGCGCCAAGGTGACGGCCAGCGCGAGCGGGAGCGCCGACACCAAGGAGGACAAGGGCGGCGGTGCCCGTACGGAAGGCTCGGCCTCCAAGTCCGCGGCGGCGGAGTCGGACGCGCGGAGCACGCCCAGCAGCGAGGCGGGCGCGGGCGACGGCAGCGGGTCGGGATCCGACGGGTCCTCCGGCTCCGGCGACAACGCGGTGGCGTCGACGCACAAGGGGACTCAGGGGTACTCGATAGGGCTGCCCAAGGGCTGGAAGTACGGGTCGACGGACGCGGCGGGGGACCGGTTCACCGGGCCCGACGGGCAGAAGCTGCTCGTCGCCTGGACGTCCACCCCGAAGGGCGACCCGGTGACGGACTGGCAGAACCAGGAACGCTCCATGACGCGTTCCCAGTACCAGAGGGTCCGAATAGAGAAGGTGGACTACCGCGGCTGGAACACGGCCGACTGGGAGTTCACCTATGTCGACGGCGGGACGAAGTTCCGGACGATCGACCGGGGATTCGTCGTCAACGGCCAACTCGGATACGCGTTGATGTACACGGCGAAAGCCGCGAACTGGGACAGCGAGCTGCGCGAGACCACCTGGAAGACGCTGGCGAAGACGTTCACGCCCAAGTCATGAGGAGCGGTGCGGTGATCGATCTCCTGTTCGATCTCCGGTTTGGTGCGTGAGATCTGGCATCCACACTTTGCGGGTTGCCTCCGGCACGTATCGTGAATGCTCGCGGACCGTACGCATCCAGGAACAAGTGCGGAACGGGCCGCGAGGCGAACGGAATTGACCGACCGGGTGGCCGGGGGGAGGCAACGTGGAGGACTACGCGGGTCGGGTACTCGCTGACCGCTACCGCCTGCCGCTGCCGCCCACCGATGAGTACGAACTCACCGAGACCCGCGCCTTCGACACCTACAGCGGGCAGGAAGTCCTGGTC
Organism: Streptomyces sp. NPDC050997; assembly: GCF_040660135.1. NCBI lineage: Bacteria > Bacillati > Actinomycetota > Actinomycetes > Kitasatosporales > Streptomycetaceae > Streptomyces > Streptomyces sp. NPDC050997. The sequence goes on along the minus strand of NZ_JBFAGK010000019.1, from coordinate 132,684 downwards.
AGGCAGGTGCCGTTGCCTGAGGTCGTCGAGGCGGAGGTGCTCGACGCCGAAGGGCTGCCGGACGGTTTCACGGCCAGGGATCCGCGAGGAGCGCGGGAGCGCGGGGGACGGCGCGGGTCCGAGGGCGGGGGCGTGCGACGCCCGACGGAGCCAGCCGTACGGCGGGCGGTCGAGGCCGCGCAGGCCGCGGCGCGGATACCCGACCACCCGCGGCTCGACCAGGTCTTCGACGTGTTCGCCGAGGGCGGTTCGCTGTGGATAGTCAGCGAGTTGGTGCCCGCTCGGTCACTGGCGACGCTGCTCGTGGAGAAGCCGCTGTCGCCGTACCGGGCCGCCGAGGTGGCCGCCGACGTCCTCATGGCCCTGCGGGTCCTGCACGCCCACGGCTGGGTCCACCGCAATGTCACCGCGCGCACGGTGCTCATCTGCGACGACGGCCGCGTGATGCTGACCGGTCTGGCGGTGGGGGCGGCCGAGGAAGCGCTGTGCGGGTACGACCCGGTGCCGCCCGAGGACGCCGAATGGGACGCCGGGGGCGGTGAGACCGGTGCCGGACGAGGTCCTGCGGGGGGAGCCGCGGGTTCGGGCGGTGCCGCGTACGGCTCGCGTGGTCCTCTTGGACCAGGTGGTCCCGCTGGTGGCGCCCAGGGCCCGGTGAGTGCCGTAGGGCTGGAGGGGGCGGAGGCCGAGGCCGCTCGGCGGGCCGCGATCGAGGCGCGAGCTGCCGGGGCGCTGCCGGTTGCCGGGGCGGAGACGACGAACGGGGCGTCGACGGTACCGGCCCGCAGGGCTGTCGACACCGGCGCGGACATCCGGGCGGCGCGGGCCGGGGCGATCGCCGCGTATCGCGCGGGGGCCAGGGCCGCGGCCCGGGTCCAGGAGGCGCAGAGCGGCCGGGCGGCCCTGCCAGGAGCACGTTCCGCTCCCGAGGGCGACACCGCCGCCCAGGCCAACGGCTCCGCCCTGCACCCGCCGTACCCCACGGCCAACGGTGCCCAGCCGCCGTATCCCGGCGCGAACGGCGTTGAACAGCAGCCGTACCCCGAAGCGAACGGTGCTCAGCACCAGCCGTATCCCGGCGCGAACGGGATGGAGCAGCAGCCGTACTCCGGCGCGAACGGTGCTCAGCACCAGCCGTATCCCGGCGCGAACGGGATGGAGCAGCAGCCGTACTCCGGCGCGAACGGCGTTGAACAGCCGCCGTACCCCGAAGCGAACGGTGCTCAGCACCAGCCGTATCCCGGCGCGAACGGGATGGAGCAGCAGCCGTATCCCGGCGCGAACGGTGCCCAGGAGTCCTCCGGTTCCGGGCCGCCGGGGCAGATCGCCGACCCCTATGGCGTGGGGGGCGCCTCCTGGCACGGTGCCGCGCCCCGTGGCGGGAACGCCGGGGCGCCGGAGGTCGGAGGCGTCGGACAAGGCGGGCGGGGGCGTACGGCGCTGCCTTCCGCAGGAGTTGGAGGAACCGGCGGCCCCCGCCCCGGACTGGCGTCCGGCCCCGTTCCTGCCGGAGGCGTCGGCGTCGGCGGTGTGCACGCCGGCGGACCCTCGGCGCTGCCTCCCGGCCGTTGGGACGAGCCGGCCGCCGGCGCGCCCGCGCGGCGGGGGCCGACGACCGCGTTGGCGGCCGAGCGGGCCCGGCAGGCGCGGATGGCTGTCGTGGGGCCCGTGACCGAGCGATGGGCGCCGGAGCAGGCCGGACCCGTGCACGAGAACTGGCAGCTCGCGGCGCCGATCGGGCCCGCGACCGACCTGTGGGCGCTCGGCGCGCTGCTGTTCCGGGCCGTTCAGGGGCACGCGCCCTACCCGGAGGAGTCGACCGCCGAGCTGGTGCAGCTGGTGTGCGCGGAGCCGCCCGCCTTCGCCGAGGAGTGCGGACCGCTCAGGCCGGTCGTCGAGTCGCTGCTGCGGCAGGATCCGACCGAGCGGCTCGACTTCGAGGAACTGAGCGGCTGGCTGCGTTCACTGGTGCGTTCGGCGCCCGAGCCGGAGGCCGGCGCGCACGTCGTCGCCGCGCCGCCCGCCGACACCAGCCGACTGCCCGTCGTACGGCGGCGGGGCGAGCTGGTGCGCAGGCGGCGAGCCGGACTGCCCGCGCACCACGGGCGGCACAAGCGGGCGCGGGAGGGGGCCGGTTCACCCCGCAGGCTCGGCCGGACCCTGCTTCTGCTGATCCTGCTCCTGCTGGCCGGCGCGATCGCGTACGCCATGCTCTTCATGCCCAAGTCCGACTCCGGTACGGGGGGCACCGGGGACCGTACCGGGGCCGCCGGCGAGGTGAGTCCGGCGCCCGAGCCCTCCTCGGAGGCGAGCAGCGAGCCCCGGCCCGAACAGACCTCCCCGGGGTCCGAGGGCAGCCCCTCCTCGTCCGCCGGGTCCACCGAGACACAGACCACCGGGCCAGACGTCCCCGACGGCTTCGCCCTGCGCAAGGACGCCGAGGGCTTCCAGGTGGCCGTCGCCAACGGCTGGGACCGCACACCGGTCAACGGGCGCGGCCAGGTCGTGTACACGCACGGGAACTTCGAGCTCGTCGTCGTACCGGGACGGGACAGCGCGGCCGAGGACGGCAGCGACCCGATGGTGTACCAGCGGGAGAAGGAACCGGAACTGCAGCCCTACCGGGACTCCAGTTGGGCCACCGCGACCGGGCTGAAGACCATCCAGGTGGGCGGGCGGACCATGGCCGAGGGGCAGTTCACCTGGACCGGCGACGACGGGCGCGAACTGTATGTGCGCAACATCGCGATGCTGATCGGCGGGAAGTACCACGTGGTGCAGTTACGTGGCCCGGAGGCCGAGCGGGACGAGGTGAGCCGGCTGTACGAGCAGGCGTCGGCCACGTACCAGGTCACCGGCTGAGAAGAGGGCCCGCAGGGGACGTTCGGTGAGGGCCGGGCGCCGGTCAGGGCTGGAGGGTTCACCACCGCCTCCCGAAGCGACAACCGTCACAGTGCGGTCACCGTGACGCCCCCCTGGTTCCGTTCGACGAGGACGGGTCCCTACTCTGACACTGTCAAGAGCATTGCGGGGCAACGTGAATCAGATGCAGGGCCAGCTCCTCGCGGGGCGCTACCGGCTCGCCGACCCGATAGGCAAGGGCGGCATGGGCCGCGTGTGGCGTGCCCACGATGAAGTGCTGCACCGAGCCGTCGCGATCAAGGAGTTGACGGCCGCGTTGTACGTGTCCGAGGGCGACCAGGCCGTCCTCCTCGCCCGCACCCGGGCGGAGGCGCGCGCGGCCGCCAGGATCAACCACTCCGCCGTCGTCACCGTGCACGACGTGCTGGACCACGACGGCCGGCCGTGGATCGTGATGGAGTTGGTCGAGGGTCACTCGCTGGCCGACGCGGTCAGGGAACAGGGCCGCATCGAGCCCACCGAGGCCGCCCGCATCGGGCTGTGGGTGCTGCGGGCGCTGCGCGCGGCGCACACCGCGGGGGTGCTGCACCGCGATGTGAAACCCGGCAACGTGCTCATCGGCCGGGACGGCCGCGTCCTCCTCACCGACTTCGGCATCGCCCAGATCGAGGGCGACTCGACCATCACCCGTACCGGAGAGGTCGTCGGCTCGGTCGACTACCTCGCCCCGGAGCGGATCCGTGGCCACGACCCGGGAGCCTCCTCCGACCTGTGGGCGCTCGGCGCCACGCTGTACACGGCGGTCGAGGGCAGGTCGCCGTTCCGTCGGACGACACCGCTGACCACCATGCAGGCCGTCGTGGACGAGGAACCCTCGGAGCCGCGGTACGCCGGTGCGCTCGCGCCCGTCATCACCGCGCTGCTGTACAAGGACCCTGCCGTACGGCCCGACCTGGCCGCCGCGGAGCAGATGCTCGCGGAGGCGGCGGAGGGGCGACGGCCGAACGCGGCACAGGCGTATGTGCCCACGCAACATGTGAGTTCCCGGACCGTGGATTCCCACCCCATGGGTACGGGCCCTATGGGCGCCCACCCCATGGGTACCGGCGTCGGTCCTATGGGCGCCCAGCCCACAGGCCCCCAGCCCACAGGTCCCGGTCACACAGGTCCCGGCCACCCAGGTCCCGGTCACTCCGGCCCCCACTACGCCGGGTCCCACTACGCGGGGTCCCACCAGGAGGCGGAGGCCCGCGCCGGGGCGAACGCCCCGGTCTCCATGTCGGTCACCGGCACGCCGTACCCTCCGGCGACCGGCCCCACCGTGCTCGGTCCGCCGTATCTCGCCGACAACGCTGCCACCGGCGTCACGAGTCCGCCGAAGCGCCGCCGACTGCGGACGGCGGCTCTCGTCGTCGCCCTCGCCGCGGTCATCGGCGCGGGCGCGGCCGTGGGGATGCAGGCGTGGGACGAGTCGCGGCAGCAGGACGCCGACCTGTCCGCCTCGCCGGGTCCCACAAAGACCAGTAGCACGCCGCGCTCCGGCGGGGGCGTTCCGGCCTCCTGGGTCCGCCACGAGGACCCCGTGGGCTTCAGCGTCTACCTGCCCAAGGGCTGGGACCGGCAGGTCTTCGGCGTCGACGGCGACCTCACCCAGATCGACTACTCACCGGACGACGGCAAGCACTTCCTCCGTATCGCCATCGACACCTCGCCCGACTTCAGTGACCCGACAGCCCACCAGCTCGACCTGGAGCAGCAGTTGCTGCGGCTGCGCGACTACGAGCGCGTGTCCCTGCACGACAACCTCTACCGGGATCGCGATGGCGCCCGGTGGGAGTACACGTGGACCGCGCTGGCCAAGGACACGGACTACCCCGGGCCGCGCCGGGCCGTCGAGGAGACGTACATGTCCCGGGACGGCGTCGAGTACGCCATCTACATGTCCTCGCCCGCCAAGGACTGGGCCACCACCAGCAAGCAGTTCGCAGCGGTGCTGCAGGGCTGGGAGGAAAGGACCTCCTGAGGCCGACCCGGCGGATTTGGCCGGTCGCCGCCCCGGAAGGAGTCCGTCCGGTGCGGGATGATGAGGCGCATGGGGACCGAGGGGGACAGCGCCCGTGTGATCGCCGGCCGTTACCGGCTTGAGGCGCGGCTCGGTCGCGGCGGCATGGGGGTCGTCTGGCGGGCGACCGACCAACTGCTCGGCCGGAGCGTGGCGGTCAAGGAGCTCCCTCTCGACGAGACCCTCTCCGCCGAGGGGGCCCGGCGGCAGCGGGACCGCAGCCTGCGCGAGGCGCGTGCGGTCGCCCAGTTGAGCCATCCGCACATCATCGTGGTCCACGACGTCGTCGAGCACGACGAACGCCCGTACATCGTCATGGAGTTGATCGAGGGGGCCTCGCTCGCCGAGCGGATCGCCGCGCACGGCCCGGTGGACGCCGACGAGGCCGCCCGGATCGGCGTCGCCCTGCTGGGCGCGCTGCGCGCGGCGCACGAGGCCGGCGTCCTGCACCGCGACATCAAGCCCGCGAACGTGCTTGTGGAGGACGGCACCGATCGCGTCGTCCTCACCGACTTCGGCATCGCCCAGGTCGCGGGCGCCACCACGCTCACCGAGACCGGGTCCTTCGTCGGCTCGCCCGAGTACACCGCGCCCGAGCGGATGTCCGAGTCGAGAACCGGGCCCGCGTCCGACCTGTGGTCGCTGGGCGCGCTGCTGTGCACGGTCCTGAGCGGCGAGTCGCCGTTCCGTCGCGACTCGTTGGGTGGCATCCTGCACGCCGTCGTCTCCGCCGAGATCCGGCCGCCCGCCCAGGCCACACCGATCCTGCCCGTCGTACGCGGCCTCCTCGAACGCGATCCGGAGCGACGGCTCGACGCGGAGCGGGCCGAGCGGATGCTGCGGACCTTCCGGGACACCGGCCGCACACCGGCTCTGCCGCCCCGGCGCAGCCGCACCCTGTCACTCGGCCGCACCCGCGCCAAGGCACCCGGCCCTACGTCCACCGAGCCGTTCGATCCGCCGCCCCCTGCCGACCACTCGCCGGAGCCACCGCCGGACCGCCCGCCGGAGGGCCCGCCGGACCGGCCGTCCGGGTACGCCCCCGCGTCCGAGCGGGACGTGCCCGCCCTGCACCCGTCGGCTCCTCCCGGACGCTCCCCGCGAGGCGTGCTGGTCACCGCGCTGCTGGTCACCGCGATGGCCGGCGCGGGGGTGTCCGCGGCGGCGCTGCTCATGAACGGGGGCGGCGACGGGACGGGGACGCCGGCACTCTCTGCGCCCACGCACACCTCGGCGCCCCCGAACACCCCCACGAGCCCCGGTTCGAGCCCGAGTTCAGCCCCGAGCCCGCATCCCGCCGCCCCCTCCGGCTACCGCTTCGCCGACGACCCCGCCGGTTTCGCGCTGGCCGTGCCGGACGGCTTCACTCGCGTACCCCAGGGTGAGCGGATCTTCTACATGTCACCGGGGCGGATCTTCCGCCTCGGTATCAGGGTCGTCGACCCCGTGGCGGACGGTCCGCTGACCGTGCTGCGGCGGGCGGCCACCAAGGGCCCGGAGACCAACCCGGGTTACCGCGACAGCCGGGTCACCACGACCGCGCACCGTGGACGCCCCGCCGCGCTCTGGGAGTTCACCTGGGACGGCTTCAGCGCGGCGGAGGGCCCCCGGCACACGTACGACCTGTGCTGGGAGGAGCACGGGCGGCTGTACGACGTGTGGGTGTCGGCGCCGGTCGGGAAGGTGCGGGAGGCGAGGGACTACTTCGACGTCGCGGTCGACACCTTGGTCACGGGTCGGTGACCGGAAAGCGTTCGAGGTGGATTCCGGACCGCTTGGCGCGAAATGATGGACCCATGAGCAGCAACGGGGGAGCCCCTCACGGGTCCGACGAGCCAACGAGTTTCGGTCTGCAACCGCCGAACCCGCCGAACCCACAAGGTCACCTGGCCCCGCAGGGCCCGCCGGCTGCGGTGCCGCACCCGAACAACCCGTACGCTCTTCCCGCCCAGGCGGTGCCACCCCAGCCCCACTCCATGCCGGACCCCCGCCCCGCGCCGGGTGCCCAACCCGCGCCTGACCCCCGCCCCACGTCGGACTCCCCTCCCGCACCGGCCTCCGGCGTCGGACGCCTCATCGCGGACCGCTACCGGCTGCTCGCCAAGCTCGGGCACGGCGGCATGGGCACGGTGTGGCGGGCCAAGGACGAGACGGTGGACCGCGAGGTCGCCGTCAAGGAACCCCGCCTCCCGGACCACCTTCCCGAGCGCGAACGGGCCAACGCCTTCGAGCGCATGCGCCGCGAGGCACGTGCCGCGGCCCGGCTCGACCACCCCGCCGTCGTGAACGTCCATGACGTGGCGGTCGTGGACGGCCGCCCGTGGATCGTGATGGAGCTGGTGCAGGGGCGTTCGCTGGGCGACGCGTTGCAGGAGGGCACCCTCGGGGTGCGCGAGGCGGCGAGAATCGGCCTCGAGGTGCTGGGCGCGCTGGAGGCCGCGCACGCGGCGGGCATCCTGCACCGGGACGTCAAACCGGACAACGTGCTCCTCGGCCGTCACGACCGGGTCGTCCTCACCGACTTCGGTATCGCGCAGATCGAGGGCGAGACCAACCTGACCGACACCGGCGGCTTCGTCGGCTCGCCCGAGTACATAGCGCCGGAACGGGTGCTGGGCCAGCGCCCCGGCCCGGCGAGCGACCTCTGGTCCCTCGGTGTGGTCCTGTACGCGGCGACGGAGGGCGTCTCCCCGTTCCGTCGCAGCAACACCCCCGCCACCCTCCAGTCCGTCCTCAACGCCACTCCCGCGCCGCCCGCCTCAGCGCAGGGCCCGCTCGCCGACGCCATCAACGGCCTGCTCCAGAAGGACCCGGCGCGCCGCCCCAACGCCGCCCAGGTCCGGGCCATGCTGGGGGCGGCCGTGAACCCGCCGGCGCCGGCCCGCACCACCCAGTTCGTGCGGACGGACTCCCCGCCGCGCCGCCTCCGGCTCGGCCGCAAGGCCTGGATCGGAACCGGTGCCGTGCTCGTCGCGGCGGCGGTGACGGCGTACCTGGTGATCGCGGACCCGTTCGCGGGCCCGCTGCCCGACGGCTGGACGACCAAGCACGAGAAGGACGTCGCCGCGGCCCTGGCGGTGCCCGTCGACTACCAGCGCTCCTTGCCCGACCGGGAGACCGACAAGGGGCACTGGGTCACGTACACCGACTGGAGCGGCAGCATCTCGATCGGCCTGACCCTGGACCGGAAGGCCGAGGACACCAGCCACACCATCGCGAACTCCGCGGCCGCCGAGATGTACGACGACGACACCGAGTTCAAGGAGACCGGCAGCTACGCCCTCCACATGTCCGAGAAGGCGAAGACCTCTCCCGACGACGCGACCTACGAGGGCAACAAGGCCGCCCAGAACACGGTCGTCTACACCACCGACGACACCGAGAACCCTCGTCTCCGGGAGATGAGGATCCTCTACTACAAGACCAAGGGCGGCGACATGTACAAACTCACCGTCAGCTATCCGGGCAGGGGCGACTTCACCGAACGCGGACGCGCGGTGGCGAAGACGGCGCTCGCCAACCTGGACGTCGACACGTTGTGACCGGGAGGCCGCGTCGACAAGGAGACGTCGAGCACGGTACTCATGGGGCATGAGCAACGGCGGGGACGACGCGGACCCCAGGGATGACGCGGACCCCAGGGACGCGCTGCTCGGCGGGCGGTACCGTCTGGTCGAGCGCATAGGCAGCGGCGGTATGGGGACCGTCTGGCGGGCGCGCGACGAGCTCGTGGAGCGCGAAGTCGCCGTGAAGCAGCCGCGGTTGCCGGGCGATCCGGAGGACGAGGAACACCGCCGCGCCGCCCACCGGCTCTACCGCGAGGCCCGTGCCGCCGCCCGGGTCGACCATCCCGCCGCCGTCTCCATCCATGACGTGGTCGTCGAGGAGGAGGACGGACTCCCCTGGATCGTCATGGAGTTGGTCCGCGGCGAGTCCCTGCACCAGGCTCTGCGCCGTGGCCCGATGCCACCGCCCGAAGCCGCCCGCATCGGCCTCGCGGTCCTCGGCGCCCTGCGCGCCGCGCACGCCGTCGGCATCGTGCACCGGGACGTGAAGCCCGCCAACGTCCTGCTCGGCCCCCATCACCGCGTCGTCCTCACCGACTTCGGCATCGCCCACGTCCAGGGCGAGGAATCCCTCACCGCCACCGGCGACTTCGTGGGCTCGCTGGAGTACGTCGCCCCCGAGCGGATGTCCGGCACCGGCGCCGGCCCTCCCTCCGACCTGTGGTCCCTGGGCGTCCTGCTGTACACCACCGTCGAGGGCGGCTCCCCGTTCCGCCGTACGACACCGGAGACCACCCTCGCCGCGATCCTCGCCGCCGACCCGCCCGAGCCGGAGGGCGCCGGACCCCTCCGGCCGCTCATAGCAGGGCTGTTGGCGAAGGACCCCGAGCAGCGTCCGGACGCGGAGGAGGTCGCACGGTTACTGGAGTCCGTGGCGGGTGAGCGACGGCCGGACCCGGAGGCGGGGGACGCGGAGAAGGACGTACAGGTCATCGAGCCGAACCCGCAGCCGCCCCCGCTCCCTGGCCCGGACCCACAGCCGCCCACGCACCCGGACCCGCCCCCACAGCCGCCCCCCGGACACCGCCCCCTGGCCCGCACCGCCGGTGCCCTCCTCGGCGTCCTGCTCGCGGGCGCCATATGGCTCGGCACGTCGTTCGCCGACGGAACAGCTGACGGGGCAGCCGACCGGGCAACCGACCGGACAACCGACCGGGCAACCAATGGAACAGCCGACGGAACAGCCCCGCAGGACGGCTGGGTGGCCCACCGTGACCAGGGGACGAACGCTGTCCTCTTTCTCCCCGGCCGGTACCAGCGGACGCCCGAAGTGGGCGGGGCGGAGGACGACTTCCGTATGACCGCCTACAGCGACGAAACCATCCAGGTCCGGCTCATCGAGCGGGACACGTCGCCCGGCTCCCCTCTGACGGAGGCGAGGAAGACGGCGCTCGCCTGGGAGGGGCACGAACGGTCCCCCGGCCAGTACACCGCCACCAGCTTCCACGGCGACGAGGCCGCACTGTCCGACGTCACCTACGATCCGCGCGGCAGGCCGACCCGCGTCCTGCAACTGATCGTCCGCACGGACGACGGCCGTATGTACCAGCTGCGGGTGGACATGCCGAAGGGCACACCGGACGAGGCGAAGGGCACGGCCCTCTTCAAGGAGGCCCGCACCCGGCTGGAGATCGGAAGCAATCCGACACCGGGTGTTCGCCGGTGATCGTCGCTGCACTACGCCCTGATCAGCGCATTCTTTGCCAGTGATCACTGGCGTCGTGTGAGCACTCGGTGAATCCCGATTACTGACGGGTACCCAAAGCCTCCGCCGCGGAATACCCTGCGGCACATGACGGACGCGCAGGCCCCGGCCAAGACCGGCACGAACCCCATCGCCCCCGCCCCGGCGGGCGCCCGTACCGCCGCCGACGTGGTCACTCCCGAGCTGATCGCCCAGCTCACCAAGGGCGTGGTCGGCTCGGGCCGGACCGCCAACCACACGCCGTTCACCGGCGAGAAGCTGGCGGACCTGCCCGAGTCCACCCCCGAGGACGTGGAGAAGGCCTTCGACGCGGCCCGCAGGGCACAGGCCGTGTGGGAGAGGACTCCGGTACGGCAGCGGGCCGCCGTACTGCTCCGCTTCCACGACCTGGTGCTGGAGCGTCAGGCGGAGGTCCTCGACCTGATCCAGCTGGAGACCGGCAAGGCCCGTCTGCACGCCCACGAGGAGGTCCAGGCCGTCGCCGTCGCGGCCCGCCACTACGGCCGCAAGGCGCCCGCCTATCTCGGGCCGAAGCGGCACGCCGGTGCCGTCCCCACACTCACCAAGGTCACCGAGCTGCGTCACCCGCGCGGTGTCGTCGGCCAGATCGCCCCCTGGAACTACCCGCTGGAACTGTCGGTGGGCGACGCGATCCCCGCCTTCGTCGCGGGCAACGCCGTCGTGATGAAGCCCGACACGGAGACCTGCCTCACCGCGCTCTGGGCCCGTGACCTGCTCATCGAGGCCGGTCTGCCGGCCGACGTCTTCCAGGTCGTCCTCGGCGAGGGCCCGGTGGTCGGCCCCGAGGTGGTCAAGCACGCCGACTACGTCTCCTTCACGGGCTCCACCCGTACCGGCCGCGAGGTCGCGCGGGGCGCCGCCGCCCGGCTGATCGGCGTCTCCCTCGAACTCGGCGGCAAGAACGCGATGCTCGTCCTCGAGGACGCAGACATAGACAAAGCGGCCGCCGGCGCCGTCCGTGCCTGCTTCTCCTCCGCCGGCCAACTCTGCATCTCCATCGAGCGGTTGTACGTCCACGAGTCCATCGCCGACGCCTTCCTCGAGCGTTTCGCCGCCCGCACCAGGGCGATGCGCCTCGGTACGTCCCTCGCGTACGGCGCCGACATGGGATCCCTGGTCGGCGAACGCCAACTGGAGACCGTCACCCGCCATGTGGACGAAGCCGTCGCCAAGGGCGCGAAGCTCGTCGCCGGCGGGGTGGCCCGCCCCGACATCGGCCCGTACTTCTTCGAGCCGACCATCCTCGACGGGGTGACCGAGCCGATGTCGGTGTGCACGGAGGAGACCTTCGGCCCGGTCGTCTCCATCTACCGCTTCGGGACCGACGACGAGGCGGTCGAGCAGGCCAACTCCACGCCGTACGGCCTGAACTCCTCGGTCTGGACGAAGGACGGCCGCCGTGGCCGCGAGGTCGCCGCCCGCCTGCGCACCGGCACCGTGAACGTCAACGAGGGCTACGCCCCCGCCTACGGCAGCGTCCAGTCCCCGATGGGCGGCATGAAGGACTCCGGCCTCGGCCGCCGCCACGGCTCCGAGGGCATCCTCAAGTACACGGAGGCCCAGACGGTGGCCCAGCAGCGACTGCTGCCGATGGCGCCCTCGCTGGGCATGGACGACGAGAAGTACGCGCAGTTCATGAGCCGGAGCCTCCGCCTGATGAAGGCATTCCGGTTCCGCTAGACCGCACCCGTTCTCAACGAGGAGAGCACGTGTCCCAGGACGCCTACGACTACGACGTCATCGTCGTCGGATCCGGCTTCGGCGGTTCCGTAACCGCCCTGCGCCTCAGCGAAAAGGGCTACACCGTAGGCGTCCTGGAAGCCGGCCGCCGCTTCACCCGCGAGTCCCTCCCCAAGAACTCCTGGGACCTGAAGAACTACCTCTGGGCCCCCAAGCTCGGCCTCTACGGCATCCAGCGCATCCATCTGCTGGGCAACGTCATGGTCCTGGCCGGCGCGGGCGTGGGCGGCGGCTCCCTCAACTACGCCAACACCCTCTACGTACCGCCGAAGCCCTTCTTCGAGGATCCCCAGTGGCGTGACATCACGGACTGGCAGGAGGAGTTGGCGCCGTACTACGACCAGGCGCGCCGCATGCTCGGCGTCCGGCTGAACCCGACGATGACCCCGTCCGACGTGCACCTCAAGGCCGCCGCCGAGCGGATGGGCGTCGGCGACAGCTTCCACATGGCCCCGGTCGGCGTGTTCTTCGGGGACGGTGAGGACGCCGACGGCGCCACCAGGGCCAAGCCCGGCGAGCAGGTGGACGACCCCTACTTCGGTGGCGCCGGCCCGGACCGCAAGGCCTGCAACGAGTGCGGCGAGTGCATGACCGGCTGCCGGCACGGCGCGAAGAACACCCTCAACGAGAACTATCTGTACCTCGCCGAGAAGGCGGGCGCGGTCGTGCACCCGCTGACGACGGTCGTCTCGGTCACGGACGACTCGCAGGGCGGCTACGCGATCACCACCCTCCCCACCGACGACCGCCGCAAGACGAAGGGCCGGACCTTCAAGGCCCGCCGGGTCGTCCTCGCGGCCGGCACCTACGGCACCCAGACCCTGCTGCACCGGATGAAGTCGGGCGGCCAACTGCCGTACGTGTCCGAGAGGTTGGGCGAGCTGACCCGCACCAACTCGGAGGCGCTGGTCGGCGCCCAGACCAACAACCGCCGCTACCGCAGGGCGACGGGGGAGCGGAAGGTCGACTTCACGCGCGGAGTGGCCATCACCTCGTCCATCCACCCGGACGACAACACCCACATCGAGCCGGTCCGCTACGGCAAGGGCTCCAACTCGATGGGCGGCCTGTCGATCCTCCAGGTGCCGTACGCCGAGGGCTCCTCCCGGGCGCTGGCCTGGCTGCGGAACGCGGCCCGCCATCCCGTCCTCGTCCTGCGCTCCCTCTCCAACCACCGCTGGTCGGAGCGGACCATCATCGGCCTGGTGATGCAGTCGCTGGACAACTCCCTGACGACGTACCTGAAACCGGACGGCGTCGGCAAGGGCCTGCTGACCGCCCGCCAGGGCCACGGCTCCCCGAACCCCAAGCAGATCAAGGCGGCCTCTCAGGGCGCGTCCGCCATCGCCGCCGAGATCAACGGCTTCGCCGGCTCCAACGTCGGTGAGCTGATGGGCACCCCGCTCACCGCCCACTTCCTCGGCGGCTGCCCGATCGGCTCCTCCCGCGAGAGCGGCGTCATCGACCCGTACCACCGCCTCTACGGCCACCCCGGCATCTCGGTCGTCGACGGCGCCGCGGTCTCCGCCAACCTGGGCGTCAACCCGTCCCTGACCATCACGGCCCAGGCGGAGCGGGCGATGTCGTACTGGCCCAACAAGGGCGAGGCGGACCCGCGTCCGGCGCAGGGTCACTCCTACGAACGCCTCAAGCCGGTCGAGCCGCTGGCACCGGCCGTCCCGGCGGACGCGTTCGGCGCGCTGAAACTGCCGTTCCTGGGGATGCCGGCGCTGCCGCCGAAGAAGTAAGGCACCCAGGGCAAGGAGAAGGACCTGCACCCCCCTCCGAGCGCAGGTCCTTCTCTGTCTTGCGGTCAGCCTCGCGGAGCCACCGGGGGCTTACGCAGCCGCGCCCGCCTTGCGGCGACGCACCACGAACACCGCGCCCGCACCGGCGACGACGGCGACCCCGCCGACGAGGCCGATCATCGGCAGCGCCGAGCTCGAGCCGGTCTCGGCGAGAGAGCCGGTGGCGGAGAGCTCGTTGACGTCGGTCAGCTCCGTCTTGCCGCCCTGCGGCTTGGCGTCGTTCGGGTCACCGGCGTCGGAGCCGGCGGCCAGGATGTCGAAGAAGTACAGCCAGCCGTTCGGGTCGTCGGCGATCCAGCAGCCCTCGTCGTCCGCGTACTCGGCGAAGCCGCCGGTCAGACCGAGGGAGTCCGGCACCTGGCCGCTGACGCTCAGCCGCAGCTGGTACGAGACCGACCGACCGGCGTCGAGCGAGAACGCGGGGAACGTGCCGCCCTCGCCGGCCGCGTTCGCGATGGTCTGCCAGGTGCGGGAGGACTTGTCGAAGACCTGGACCGTGATCTTGCCCGAGTAGTCCTCGGCGTCGTTCCAGCCGATCGCGGCGACGCCGATCAGCGGCTTGATGTCCTTGATCTCGTCGTCACCGCGGTTGGACACGTTGAACGAGAACGCGGTCCAGCCGCTGCCGGCGACGATCGTCTCGGGCAGGTTGGACAGGCCGCTGTGCAGGTCGGCGCTGAGCTCGGCGGTGCTGCCGCCGTCCTCGTCGGTGCAGAGCTCGGGGTCGTCGGTGGGCGTGCTCTCGCTGGCGCTCGGCGACGGGGAGACGGTCGGGGAGCTCTCGTCGCCGGCCGGGGTGCTCTCGTCGGCGGCGGGCGTGCTCTCGTCGGACGCGGGGGTGCTGTCCTCGGCCGCCGGGGTGCTCTCGTCCGCGGCGGGCGTGGTCTCGTCCGCGGCCGGGGTGCTGTCCTCGGCGGCGGGGGTGCTCTCGTCGGCGGCGGGCGTGGTGTCCTCGGCCGCCGGGGTGCTCGTCGAGGTGGTCGGCGTCTCGTCCGTCGCGAACGCGACCGGAGCGGAGAGCAGGGTGAGCGGGGCTATGACGGCGGTTGCGGCCGCTGCCACCATGGCACGACGAAGCTTCATGAAGACCTCGGAAATCCGATGTGCCGCGAACTCGCGGCACGTGTGGGAGAGGCCTCCGCGTGTGGGGCGCGGGAGTGGCCCTTGGTTCGCCGTGTTGGATCCGTGAAGCGTGTGAATGGTTGCCTCCGCATTCACAGAATTTTTATGTGGGCTGAGTCACACCCCGGATCTCCGGATCGCCTTGTGAATGCGCTTTCACACGGTCTAGAACTGTCCGTCGTGTCTGACAAGCCGTCCGAGGAGCCGTCCTCGACACCGGAGATCCCCGACGAAGTCTGGGAACAGTTCGCCCGCGACACCGAACGGGACATTCGCGGCTCAGCGCCGAAGGAGCCCTCCGCGCGGGCCCGCCTCGTGACCGAGCGACTGCGGCAGCAGGAGGCGCGGGGTGAACTGCCCGAGGGCTGGCGCACGAACCCGGCCCAGGGAGCGAAGGATCGCGCCGGCCGGCGTCGCAGGCTCTGGGCCGTCATCGGCGTACCCCTCGCCGTAGCCGTGGCCCTCGTCGCGCTGAAACCGTCGCTGCTGCCGGGCGACCCCTTCGGCTCGGAGTCGGACACCGCCGCGGCTTCGCCGCTGCCCGACGAAACCGCGGCTCCGACCGGGGCCCCCGCCGCCACGGACCCCGAAACCCCCACCCTGGATGAGCCGTTCGCGGGTTCCCCGGCTCTGCGGTGGGCCGACGGGGCGTCCGGCATCGTCCCGCCGAAGGCGACCGCTGTCGGCGGGATATCCGAGGACCGGGTCGAAACGGCGCTCGAGCTGACCAAGAAGCTGCTGGTCGGATCCAACCTGGACCCGAAGACGGTAGGCGGCGAACGCCCCGCGGCCGCCCTCGCCGTACTCGACCCGAAGCAGCCGGAGTTGCTCGACGACCTGAACCGGTCCCTGCGCACGCCCGACCAGGACCACGACCCACTGAGCATGTTCAGCCGCTTCGACCCCGCCGACGTACGGCTCGTCGGTGACGTGATCAAGACACGCGGCCGGATGACGTTCAAGAAGGGGGATCAGGGAGGTGTGGACGTGCGCGCCGACTACACCTTCGTCTACCCGGTCGTCCGCACCGACGGTTCGCCCGAGGTCACCCGCACCATCGTGCGCCGCGTCCTGGAGGTCGAACTCCTCGACCCCGCCCGCTATGTGGCCACTCCCGGCCGCCTGAACGTCCTGCACCACGACCGGGACGTCGGCAACACGGCCTGCGGGATCTACGACGGCTACCTGCACCCGCGGTTCCCGTCGGCCGAACCCTCGGGCAGCCCGGCGACCGGCCCGACCACGGATCCGTACGACCGCAGCCAGGAGCTGGGGGCCGACGGGTCGGAGCCGTGCGGAACGGTGTCGCGGACCTGACGCGCGGCCCGCGCACGGGCCCGGAGTTCGGGCACGCGAACGGCTGCATGAGAAGGGCCCCGCGGGACGGAGCCGCGGGGCCCTTCTTCGGTCAGCACCGACGTCAGGGCAGCGCCGGTGCCTCGCAGCGGCGCCGGGGGGTTGCGCCGCTTGTCCGAATGCCCTGGTGGTCCGAGTGCGCCGGGTCGGCGACCCGGCGCGTGCGGAGCGCGTGAATGGTCTCGACCTTTGGCAGTGGGGCACTGCAGTTAAGGCGGTTGTGGACGGCGGGACTTGGGGGCTTTCTACGCATCGTGCTGGATGGCAGCGGCCGTCGCAACCGTTTGACCCGGTCTTACTGCTTCTTCAGTACTTCTCTGGTACTTCCGTCGGTCGGCTCCGGGCGTCCCCGGAGCCGACCGATCTCTTGGGTGACCGGGCTGCTGTCCCCTGCCGTCCGGTCACTTACCTGGAGCGAGGTCCCACGACGCACAGCACGATCCGTACGTCTCATCGCTCCAGTGAGCCACGCGTGGTTCTTTCGGACCCGCCCCTGGCTGGCGCGGACACCACACCAACGAAGCGCCGCGCGCCCCGGTCACGCGCCGTACGGGTGAGAGCGGGCCCGAACTCAGATGCGACCCCGGCACAGTTCGAGGAGGGTCATGGCGAGGGAGGTGCCGGGCCTGCCCAGCGCCTCGCTGTAGTGGTTGAGGATGTCCATCTCGCGGGACAGGTTCACGCGCCGGCCGCCGGAGGTGATCCGGGCCTCCTGGACGACCGCGGACACGGCCATCCGTTCCTGGATCAACCCGATGATCCGGTCGTCGAGGGCGTCGATGCGTTCACGGGCGCCGGTGATCACCTCGACGGCCTCGCTGGTGTGGGCGCCGGTCTTCTCCGCGGCGGCGGCGGCGGCGGTGGTGGTGGCGGTGGCGGTCATGTCGGGGGCTCCTCGTCGGACGGGGCGATGCGGTGCCCCGGAGCGGCAGGACCCGGGAAACGACAGACGCCCCGGGCCTTGTCGGCCCGGGGCGCCTGGGAAGTCGCTTGTCAGTTGCTCAAGCAGCACGACCATGGCAGCCGGCGGGCCGGTTGCCATAGGTAAAGAGGAAGGTCGGGTGCGTGAGCATGGGCGCCAGTATGCCATGGCACATCCGGGCGGTGTCCCCCGCACACCCCGTTAGAATCGGTAACCACAGACCCCCGCCCGACCGCCGGAAGGCACCCCGTGTCATCAGCGACCCCCGCCCCCGACACCGTCCTGGTCGTCGACTTCGGCGCGCAGTACGCCCAGCTCATCGCCCGTCGTGTCCGCGAGGCCCGGGTCTACAGCGAGATCGTGCCGAGCACCATGCCGGTCGCTCAGATGCTCGCCAAGAACCCGGCGGCGATCATCCTCTCCGGCGGCCCCTCCTCGGTGTACGCCGAGAACGCCCCCCGCCTCGACCGCGAGCTCTTCGAGTCCGGCGTCCCCGTCTTCGGCATGTGCTACGGCTTCCAGCTGATGGCCACGACCCTCGGCGGCACCGTCGACAACACCGGCGCCCGCGAGTACGGCCGTACGCCCCTGCACGTCTCGAAGTCCGGCTCGACCCTGTTCGAGGGCACCCCGGACGAGCAGTCGGTGTGGATGTCGCACGGCGACGCCTGCTCCGCCGCCCCCGAGGGCTTCACCGTCACCGCGTCCACGGACGTGGTCCCGGTCGCCGCCTTCGAGAACGACGAGAAGAAGCTGTACGGCGTCCAGTACCACCCGGAGGTCATGCACTCGACGCACGGCCAGCAGGTGCTGGAGCACTTCCTGTACCGGGGCGCGGGCCTGACCCCGAACTGGACCACGGGCAACGTGATCGAGGAGCAGGTCGCCGCGATCCGCGAACAGGTCGGCGACAAGCGGGCGATCTGTGGTCTGTCCGGCGGAGTGGACTCGGCGGTCGCCGCCGCCCTCGTCCAGAAGGCCATCGGCGCCCAGCTGACCTGCGTGTACGTCGACCACGGCCTGATGCGCAAGAACGAGACCGAGCAGGTCGAGAAGGACTTCGTGGCCGCGACCGGCGTGCAGCTGAAGGTCGTCGACGCGGAGGAGCGTTTCCTCACCGCGCTCAAGGGGGTCAGTGACCCCGAGGAGAAGCGGAAGATCATCGGCCGGGAGTTCATCCGGGTCTTCGAGCAGGCCCAGGCGGAGATCATCGCGGACGCGGGCCCCGAGGTGGCCTTCCTGGTCCAGGGCACGCTCTACCCGGACGTGGTCGAGTCCGGTGGCGGCACCGGCACCGCCAACATCAAGTCCCACCACAACGTGGGCGGACTGCCCGAGGACCTCGAGTTCCAGCTGATCGAGCCGCTGCGCCAGCTGTTCAAGGACGAGGTCCGCAGGGTCGGCCAGGAGCTCGGCCTGCCGGACGAGATCGTCCAGCGTCAGCCGTTCCCCGGCCCCGGCCTGGGCATCCGTATCGTCGGCGAGGTCACCAAGGAACGCCTCGACCTGCTCCGTGACGCCGACGCCATCGCCCGCGAGGAACTCACCGCGGCCGGCCTGGACAGGGACATCTGGCAGTGCCCGGTGGTCCTGCTCGCGGATGTCCGCAGCGTCGGTGTCCAGGGCGACGGCCGCACCTACGGCCACCCGATCGTCCTGCGCCCGGTGTCCTCCGAGGACGCGATGACCGCCGACTGGTCGCGGCTGCCGTACGACGTACTCGCGAAGATCTCGACCCGGATCACCAACGAGGTCGCGGACGTCAACCGGGTGGCCCTCGACGTGACGTCGAAGCCGCCGGGCACCATCGAGTGGGAGTGAGCCCCTCCTGGGGCCCCTCCTGGGGCCCACTGGGGCCTCTCCTGGGACCTGTCCTGGGGATCAGGTCCATCAGGTCCGCCTGAGGGTCCGCACCGGCTCTCCGGGCTGCCAGACCTCGGCGACCAGGTACGTGTCGTCCTCGACGTAGGTCCGTACGACCTCCGTCAGCTCGGTGCGGAAGAGGTGGAACGGTTGCGGCGGTTCCACCTCTTCGACGTATCCGGCCTTCTCCTCCGGGTCCTCCACCTCGATCGCCCGACCACTGATCCGGACATCGCCGCCGCCCATGCCGGTGCCCTCCCCGGGGTTCGCCTGGAGCGCGAAACGCGGGTCGCGGCGCAGGTCGAGGGCCTTGAGCGAGTTCGGCATCATGCCCAGCCACAGCTCACCGCGCAGAAAGCGCACCTCCAGACCGGTGGTGCGGGGTGCGCCGTCCCGGCGCAGGGTCGCGAGGGTGTGGTGCGTGAAGGCGGCGAAGCGCGCCTCGACCGTTTTGGCGAGTTCGGGTTCCGCGGAGGAGAAAGCTGCCCAGTTCGTACTAGCGTCCATATCGGACAGTGTTCCGTCGATACCCGACATCTTCTGTCGTGTATCGCTTGCGTGCGTCATCTTTACAAACCAGCGCTGTTCTCTTGCGCTGACCGACGGTAACTTCCGCCCCGTAACACCCACCCAGTGCTGGAGGACGACACATGCACGGGACGCCCGAAGCCGGGCCCACACCGCCGCTGCCGCTGCCGACCGACCGGCTGCGGTTCGCGATGCCGCCGATGCACGAATCGCTGGACGACGAGCGGAGGCATCGAAAAGAGCGGCTCGCGGGCGCGCTGCGGATCTTCGGACGCCTTGGCTTCGAGGACGGGGTCTCAGGACACATCACCGCCCGTGACCCGGAGTTCAGCGACTGCTTCTGGGTCAACCCGTTCGGGATGCCGTTCAAGCACGTCACCGTCAGTGACCTGGTGCTCGCCAACTCCGACGGGCAGGTGATCCAGGGCGGTCACCACGTCAACCAGGCGGCGTTCACCGTGCACGCCCAGGTGCACGCCGCCCGCCCCGACGTCGTCGCCGTCGCCCACTGCCACTCGGTGCACGGCCGGGCGCTGTCCGCGCTGGGCGACCTCCTGGACCCCATCACCCAGGAGAGCTGCGCCTTCTACGAGGACCACGCCCTGTACGACGCCTACTCCGGCGTCGCCGTCGACGCCGGCGAGGGCCGCCGTATCGCGGGCGCCCTCGGCTCCCGCAAGGCGCTCGTGCTGCGCAACCACGGTCTGCTGACGGTCGGCGACTCGGTGGACGCGGCGGCCTGGTGGTTCCTGTCCCTGGAACGGTCCTGTCAGGTCCAGCTGACCGCGAAGGCGGCCGGACGGCCCATCCTGATCGACCACAGGATGGCGGTCGCGACCCGGGAGCAGCTGGGCGGGGACCTGGTGGCGTGGATCAACTACCAGCCAATGTGGCAGGACATCAGCAGAAGCGAGCCCGACCTGTTGTCGTGAGGGGGCTTCAGAGCCCCGCGACGGGGGCTCCAGAGCCCTGAGACAGGGGCTTCGGATGACTGTGGCGGGGGCTTCAGAACCCGCGTAGCACCGCGGCCTTCGTCATCGCGAACTCCTCGTCCGTGAGCACCCCGTCCCGGTGCAGCTCGCCCAACTCCCGCAGTCGTCGCAGGAGTACGTCGTGATGGTCGGCCGGAGGCCGGTCGGCCGACGTGAGCCGGGGCGGGGCGGCACGCCGCTCGCCGTCCTCGACGCCGGAGCGGGCGGAGGGGTGCGGCAGTCTGGCCGTGACGGCGGCGGCGACGATCGCCGTGAGCAGGTCACGGCGGGGGCTGCCCCAAAGGTCCAGGGCGTACGGGTCCTTCTCGGGCGGCAGCTTGGAGAACGCGGTCTCGCGGGTCGCGAAGCGCAGAAAGCCGTCCTCGTAACCGGAGTTGGGCAGCCACTCGACCTGGACGACGTCCCCGATGCCGATGATCCGCGGACCGGTGGCCCGCTTGACCCGGTCGGAGGTGTCGGACCAGTCGATCCGCACCTGGGTGCCGTCGAAGGAGACCGTGCCGTCCGAGGAGCGCACCGAGACCGGGACCGGCGGCCCAGGAAGGAGATAGGCCTTGGCCGGCTCCTGCGGGATCTGGTCCAGCAGAAGGGAGTGGCGGATCTCCTCCGCCACGTACTCGGCGACGCCGGCCCGGTCGACGTCCACCAGCAGCCGGTACGGGTCGGCCGGATCGGGCAGCCGTCCGCCGGTCGCCTGGAGCAGCGGGTCGGCGCCCTCACGCAGCCGCATACGCAGCCGCCCACGCTTGCGTTCGGGTTCGAAGACGACGCCCGCGACGGCCTCCAGAGGCACCGCGATCTCCCCGTACGTCTGCCGGAACAGCGGCACGGAGCGGTGCAGACCCGGCGTGATCCGGACCGTGCTGCCGTCGAAGGCCCAGGTCCCGTCGCGCTGGATGATCTCGGCCATGGGGAAATTCTCGCAGCCGGGTCAACACGTCGGCCCGCGCTTCACCCCGCACTGACCGGACCTGGCGGACGCGGACGGTGCTGGGTAGGGCACAATTCGCTGTCATCGTAGGGGAGTTGCGGGGCTGGGAAGGCGGACGTCGGACGTGGCGGTGCAGGAGGCCAGACAGGGCGCGGTCGGGGGCGCGCGGGGAAGCGCCGACGGCGGGCACGGGGGCGGTTGTACCTGCGGGGACTGTCCGCATGGGGCGCGTGCGGGACACCGGCAGGCGGTCGCCGCGTTTCTGCTGAAACGGGACGGGTTCGCGGTGGGGGAGGGACTGCCCGCCGGCGTCGCCCACTCGGCCTCGGCCTCCCGGCAGTGGGTCTCGGAGGAGCTGACCCAGTCCGCGGAACTCGTCGCCGAACGCGGCCGGGCCGAGGGCGAGGCCTGGCTGGCCCTACTCTGGCGCCGAACGGCCGTCGTGGTGTGGGCGCTGGTCGTCCTGCTGCTCGTGGCGCAGGCGCTCACCGCGATCGGCGCGGGCTGGACGACCGCGCGCACGGCCGGACTGCTCTCCGCCTTCCTGGTGGCCGGCGCCCTGACCGCCGCCTCCTGGTTCCACCGGGCGCGCGGCGGCGCGCTGGCCCCGGTGATCGGCGAGGACAACCGCCTGTCCACCTCCCGTGCGGTGGCGGTCGGTTGGGTGCTCTTCGTCGCCTACGCCGTGCTCGTACTGGTGTGCCGCCTGGCCGCCGCCTCCGACCACACGGAACGCGACACGCTGATCTCCGGGCTCGAACTCGCCCGTGGCGCGGGCGTGGTGACCGTGCTCGCCGTGGTGTGCGCGATCGCCGTGCTGGTGCGCCGCGTGGTCGGGCTGCGGGTGCTCGGGCAACGGCTGCAGAAGGTACGCGCCGACCGGCCGAGAGCGGCCGACCTGCTGACGGACGACGCGGGCCGGGGCGCCTTCGCCGACATCCAGTACGTCGCCATCAGCACGGTGGCCCTGCTGTTCGCGGCGGTACGGCTCGCCCGGCGCCCCGACCAACTGCCGGACCTGCCCTGGGGGTTGGCGGTGGTGGTGCTGGTGTCGGCCGGGACCTACCTCGCCGGGAAGTACGCGGAGGGCGGCCGCCCGGTGATCCTGTCCGTCGTACGGGCCCGGGAGGCCGGCGACCTGGACGGGCCGATCCGCACCGGCGACGACGTCGAGATCCGCGGCGCCGGATTCGTCCCCCCGGGTGGCCAGCACGCCGACCGGCTGTCCCGCATGGTCGTCCGGATCGGCGCGGTCAACGTCCGCGTTCCCCTCGTACCGGTCACCGGAGGCTTCAGCAACCCGACGGACGCGGTGCTCACCGTGCCGGTGCCGGCGGACGTGGAGCCGGGCCGGGTGGAGGTCCAGGTCGTCACCGCGGCGGGGGTGGAGACCAACCGATACGAGATCGACGTGACCGAGTAGCCGTCATGTCCGCCCAAATCGGAGAGACTGGCCGGAACAGGATTGAGCGCGACTCCCCTGGCATACGTATCGTCTTTCAAGGGGTCACTGCACGGCAGGCGAGAGGCGGCTTGGAGCGATGACTCACGGCATGGGTAGGGACACGCAACCCCCTTACCTCGACGGCGACCGCGACTGGCGGGAGACCGCCACCCGCTACGCGCTGCTCCCACTCCGGGTCTTCCTCGGCGTCACCTTCATCTACGCCGGGCTGGACAAACTCACGGACAACGCCTTCCTGAAGGAATCCGGTTCCGGTTCCATCGGCGATCTGATGCGTACCGTCCGCGACTCCTCCGCCATCCCGGCCCTGGTCGACCTGGCCCTGAAGAACCCCGTCGGCTTCGGCTACGCCATCGCGTTCGGTGAGATCGCCGTCGGCCTCGGCACCCTGGTCGGTCTGCTCACCCGTCTGGCCGCGCTCGGCGGCGCGCTGATCTCGCTCAGCCTGTGGCTGACCGTGAGCTGGACCTCCGACCCGTACTACTACGGCAACGACCTCGCCTACCTCATGGCCTGGATCCCCCTGGTCCTGGCCGGCGCCTCCGTCGTGTCCCTGGACGCGGCCCTCCGCTCCCGACGACGACAGCGGTCGGGGGCCTACCGGTAGTTCTAGGGGGCGGGGGCAGGGCCGCGCAGGGGTCAGTTCGGGGAGTCCGTCGGTGTCCGGGTGGGTTCCGTACGGCCCGCTCCCCGGCGTCTGCGGATGGTCCGGGTCAGGTATCCGACCGCACCCGCCAGGAACAGGCCTCCCACGACCAGCGGGATCACGGCGAACCACGGCGTGTCCCAGAGGCCGCCGGCGTCACCCGCGTAGATGAGGCCCGCGAGGGCGATGAAGAATCCGGCGACCAGCTTTCCGGGCTGGAACTCATGACGCAGCACGGCTCACCTCCGCCTGTCCCACGCCCACCTGGAGGTCCAGGTCGATCGTGCCGGTGTTCTTGACGCCGGGGTTCGGTGTCAGGGTCAGTTGCTTGAACTTGCCCGGCGCCACGTCCACGTCCTTCTTCTCGTCGCCCGGCAACTTGATGTCGCCCACCCCCACGTCGATCTGCAGCTTCACCGTGATGTCCGGGGGCACGATCACCCGCACCCGGCCCACGCCCACCTCGACCTCCGACTCCACCGTCTGCCCCTTGGCGAGCCGCAGCTGTCCCAGATCCAGGGTTCCGACGCCGGTGCCCAGGTTGTACTTCCGCTGCAGGTCGGCTTCTGCGGCGGGCCGCCACGTCGTGCGCATCCAGTCCGTGCCGATGTTCTTGGGGAGCGCGGCCGCGCCGGCCAGCAGGCCCGCCGTGATGACCGCCACGAAGACCGACCCCGCGCCCGTGCGCCCCAGGAACGCGCTGACCGCGATGCCGACGCCGAGCACGGCGAGCGCGCAGGCCAGGCCGGTCTGGAGGCTGGTGCCGAGTGGCTGCTCCTCCCACGTCGTCCCGGTGCCGAGTCCGCCCGCGAGGAGGGCGAGGAGGAAGACCCGGCCGCCGATCCAACGGGGACCGCGCGGTTTCGGCGACCGCGTGGGCGGGGTGCGTATGTCCTGGCGGTCGGCCCATGTGGTGCCGAGGCTGATGTTGACGGCCGCGGCGATGTCCCGGTCGTGGGAGTCCCTCGGGCCCCACAGATAGCCCGTGCCGCGCACATGGGTGCCGTCCTTGGCGATGGGGTCCCGCCACCAGGACGAGTAGGCGGCGGGCACCGGTGGCGCCTGGGCCTCCGGCGGGGCGTCGACGACGGCCTGCGCGGCCAGCGGGTCCGTGTCGGGCGCGCCGCGATGCCGTGACCAGTAGCCGGCACCGGCGAGGAGCAGCGAGAGGACGACGCCGAAGGCCAGCACCCCCCCGTTCTTCAGCAGTGTCAGGAACACCCCGCAGCCGATCAGCGCGAACAGTACGGCCGTCAGTGCCTGGCCGTCGACGCGGCCGGTGAGGAGTTTGCGGACCTCGTTCTCGTCCTCGTCGTCGAACGGGACGAAGAGCCACACGAAGCCGTAGAAGAGGAGGCCGATACCGCCGGTCGCGGAGAGCACCGCGAGGGTGATCCGGAAGATCACCGGGTCCATGTCGCACTGCCGTCCGAGCCCCGCGCACACCCCGGCGAGCATCTTGTGCCGCCGGTCGCGCCGGAACTTGCGGGGGAGCTCGGGGGCGAGGGGGGTGCTGGGGGTGCCGGCCGCGTCGGGGGTGCCGGGGGGTCCGGCTTCGGTTGCGTCCGCCCCGTCCGCCCCGTCCGCCCCGGTCGGCCCCGCCCCGTCAGCCGTGTCCGCCCGTCCCCCCGCACCCTGCCCCGTCGGCGCGTCCGCCCGCCCGTGCGCGCGCGGTTCCTTCTCCGCGGCGGCTTCGGGACCCGCGGCGGCTTCGGGACCCGCGTCGGACTCGGTGCCCGCGTCGGGCACGGAGTCCGCGGCGTGCTGGTGCTCTGTCATGTGTCCATGGTGACGGGCGAGCCGCCGCAGCGGCAGTCGGTACGACCCTGGCCGGACCCTGATATCGCCCCTGAGTCGGTGCCCGGGAGGCGTTCGAAGGGAGCGCCCGTCGGAGCTGTCGAAGATCAGGGGTGTCTCGGGGGACAACCCTGATGCCCCGGCCCTCCCGTCGTGTGACCATCGTTGCCATGCCGGAAGCCGCAGCAGCGCCCCTCGTCGAACCGCGGCCGCCGCGCAAGCTCTACCGCAGCAGTGACGGACGCTGGCTCGGTGGTGTGGCGCGGGGGCTCGCCGGGCACCTCGGGCTGCCCGTGATCTGGGTGCGGCTGGTCTTCGTCGGCCTGTTCATGGCGGACGGCCTCGGCGCCCTGCTGTACGCCGCGTTCTGGTTCTTCGTACCCCTGGGCATCGGCGGCGTCGGCGGTCAGAGGCCCCCGTCCCTCGTCACCGCCGAGACGTTGTCGGACGGCCGCCGCAAACTCGTGGCCCGCAGGCCGGACAAGGGTCAGATCGTGGCCCTGCTCCTCATGGTCGTCGTGGCCATGGTCTTCGTGGGCAACGTGAACCTCGGAAACGGCGCGAAGGCCTACCTCTGGCCGATCGTCCTGGTCGGCGCGGGTGTCGCCCTGGTCTGGCGGCAGGCGGACAACGCCCGGCGGGCCCGCTGGGTCGAGGCCGGCCGCCGCCGACGCACGCTCACCCTGCTGCGTGCGGGCGGCGGTGTCCTGCTCGTCACCGCCGGTGTCTCCGGCATCTTCGTCCTGCAGGGCTCCGCCGCCCACCTCGGCGCGGTCCTGCAGGCGGCCCTCGCGGTCCTCGTCGGGATAACGCTCCTCGCCGGCCCCTATCTCGTGCGCATGACCCAGGACCTCTCCGAGGAGCGCCTGATGCGTATCCGTGCCCAGGAGCGCGCCGAGGTGGCCGCGCACGTCCATGACTCGGTGCTGCACACCCTGACGCTGATCCAGCGCAACGCGGAGAACGTGGGCGAGGTGCGCCGCCTCGCCCGCGCCCAGGAGCGCGACCTGCGCACCTGGCTCTACAAACCCGAGGGCACCGGCAAGGACGAGGCCGACGAGCCCACCACCCTCGCCGACGCGGTGCGGCGCAACGCGGCGGAGGTCGAGGACAACCACGGCGTCCCCATCGAGGTCGTGGTCGTCGGCGACTGCCCCCTCGACGACAGAATCGGCGCACAGATGCAGGCAGCGCGCGAAGCTATGGTGAACGCGGCGAAGTACGGTGGCGAGGGCGGCGCGGTCCAGGTCTTCGCCGAAGTCGAGGGAAAGACGGTCTTCGTGTCCGTCCGTGACCGAGGTCCCGGCTTCGACCTCGAGTCGATACCCGCCGACCGTATGGGCGTCAGAGAATCGATCATCGGCCGCATGGAGCGCAACGGGGGCACGGCGCGACTGCGCGCGGTGCCGGACGGCGGCACGGAGGTCGAGCTGGAGATGGAGAGGGCGGAGACGTGATGAGCGACCCGACCGAGGAGAACGGCACGACGGGAGCGGGGGCGGCGGCCGAGTCCGCGAAGGGCTCCGGCACCGGCGCGGACACGCGGCACGTGCGCGTGGTCCTCGTCGACGACCACCGCATGTTCCGTACGGGAGTCCAGGCCGAGATCGGCCGGACCGAGGAGACCGGCGTGGAGGTCGTCGGCGAGGCCGCGGACGTCGACCAGGCGGTCACGGTCATCACCGCGACCCGCCCCGAGGTGGTCCTCCTCGACGTCCACCTCCCGGGCGGCGGCGGCGTCGAAGTCCTGCGCCGCTGCGCCCCGTTGATGGCCGACGCCGAGCGGCCGGTCCGCTTCCTGGCGCTGTCCGTCTCGGACGCGGCGGAGGACGTGATCGGGGTGATCCGGGGCGGCGCGCGGGGCTATGTCACGAAGACGATCACCGGCACGGATCTGGTCAACTCCGTCTTCCGCGTCCAGGAGGGCGACGCGGTCTTCTCCCCGAGGCTGGCCGGCTTCGTGCTGGACGCCTTCGCGTCCACGGACGCGCCTCCCGTCGACGAGGACCTCGACCGCCTCACCCAGCGCGAACGCGAGGTCCTGCGCCTGATCGCCCGCGGCTACGCCTACAAGGAGATCGCCAAGCAGCTCTTCATCTCGGTCAAGACGGTCGAGTCCCATGTCTCCGCGGTCCTCCGCAAGCTCCAGCTGTCCAACCGGCATGAGCTGACGCGGTGGGCTACGGCGCGTCGGCTGGTGTGACGGTGAACTGACTTCTCGCGGGCGTCACGCCGGTGATGCGGCGACGGTCAGGAACCCGCGTATGTAACCGGCCACGGTGTCCAGGTGGCTTTCGAGCAGGAAGTGTCCACCTCCGGGAACCAGGTGGATTTCCGCGTCCGGCAGGTCCCTTGTGAAGGCGCGTGCTCCGTCCGGGCCGAAGATCTCGTCGCCTGCGCCCCAGACCGCGAGGAGAGGAACCTGGCGTTCCCGGAAGTAGGCGTGCACCTGAGGGTAGAGGGGCGGGTTGCCGGCGTAGTCGCGAAACAGGGCGAGCTGTACGAGGTCGTTGCCCGGCCGGTTGACCTCGCGGTGGTCAGTGGCCCAGGTGTCGGGATCGACCAGCTCGGGTCGGTCGACTCCGTGCAGGTACTGCCAGCGGATGGCGTCGAGCGAGAGAGCGCTACGGACAGCGGGTTCGGTCTCAGGGCCCGGATTCTCGCCGTACGCCCATACCGGCTTCCAGAAATCCGGTACGAAGCCGTCCTCGTAGGCGTTGCCGTTCTGCGTGACCACCGCGGTGATCGCATCCGGGGTGCGCAGGGCAAGCCGCCAGCCGATGGGCGCGCCGTAGTCCTGGACGTACACGGCGTAGCGGGTGACGTCGAGCTGGGCCAGCAGGGCTTCGGTGATGTCGGTCAGGGAGTCGAAGGTGTAGGTGAACGCGTCCACGGACGGGGCATCGGAGTTGCCGAAGCCGAGGTGGTCGGGGGCGATGACGTGGAATCGATCGGCCAGCGCCGGAATGAGGTGGCGGAACATGCGGGAACTGGTGGGGAATCCGTGCAGGAGTACAAGCGTGGGCGCCTCGCGGGGTCCTGCCTCGCGGTAGAAGACGCGATGT
This sequence comes from Streptomyces sp. NPDC050997, assembly GCF_040660135.1. NCBI lineage: Bacteria > Bacillati > Actinomycetota > Actinomycetes > Kitasatosporales > Streptomycetaceae > Streptomyces > Streptomyces sp. NPDC050997. The sequence goes on along the minus strand of NZ_JBFAGK010000019.1, from coordinate 104,233 downwards.
CCCCGCACTGTCGCGTATTGGTGGCGGATCTCAACCATGGCTAACCCCTTCGACGTCCTTTGATGGTTACTCCGTGGCATCCAGTAGACCGCCCTTGGAGTAACCTGTCAAACGTCTTGATGGAGTTAGCTGGGAAGGTGGGGTCCGTGCTGGACGACCAGGCCCTGATGCAGGCGCTGAACAGCACCCCTGTTGTGGAGGGCCGACGCCAGGACCTGTGGCGTGACGACCATGACGTGGACACGTGGGCGCGTGAGCACGGGGGCCTCGCCGGCGAGGAGGAGCGCCGCTGGCTGCGCACCGCCCGGGACGCGCTCCAGGCGGTGGAGTCGGGCACGTCGGCGGAGCCCCGTCTGCGCCGAGTCCTCGCAGGCGTTCGCAAGGTCCCGCAGCCCAGCGCGTCGGGCATCGAGTGGCACCTGGAAGTACCGCCGGAGCGCAGGCTCGCCGTGGAACTCGTCCTCGCGTGGGCGGACGTCAAAGAGCGCATGCCCGGCCGTCTGCGGCCGTGCGAGAACTCTGAATGCCGCCTCTTCCTCTTGGACCGCAGCCGTGCCAACACCGCACGGTGGTGCTCCATGAAGACCTGCGGGAACCGCATCAAAGCCCGCCGCCACCAGGCCCGGGCACGGGAGACCCCGCGACCCGAGTAGAGCGCCGGCGAACGGGCGTGTGTCGTCAGCTCGCTGAGCAGCAGGACCGCCGTCTCCGTCACGTCGTCGGGGAGCTTCCATGAAGTGGCCTGGCTACGGCCGCGGCCCAAGCCAGGCGGTCCGTGCTCGCGCCTTTGGAGTGATGGCGCGGAGATGACCTTGACCAAGGCCCATGAAGGCTGGTCCGCTTGGGGAGTTGGGCTGGGTTTCGAAGTTGGGGGTGGCCTGCGTGCCGAGAGCGGACCTGCGTGTTGTGGGCTGGCTGAAAGTACGCACGTGAGGATGCGGCGGGGGGCAGCGATTGCCGTCGTCGCCGGCGTCGGCGCGGTGACAACGATGCTCGCGGGCCTTGTCACGAACGCCGTGTCAGCGCAGTCGCATTGGCCTTCCTGGCTGGGCTGGCTGCAGGCGCACCCCTGGCTGTCGTTCGTCATGCTTGCGGTCGTCACGGCCGGGCTGACGGCGGTACTTGCCGCGTTGGACGATCGCAGTACACCGAGCCGGAATCCGGACCCAGCGGTGCGCCCGGATGACGGGGCAGGGCCACCCGGCGCCGCACTGGTCCTCCGCTCACTCCCCCGCGACACCACGGCGTTCACCGACCGGTCCGCCGAGCTGGATTCACTGGTGAGCTCGGTGCGCGCCGCGCAGGAGAACGAGGAGTCCCTGCCCGTCCACGTGATCGACGGGATGCCTGGCGTCGGGAAGACGACCTTCGCGGTACACGCCGGGCACGTGCTATCCGAGCGGTTCCCCGACGGGCAGCTCTTCGTGAACCTGAACGGGCACACGACGGGCCGCAATCCCGTGCAGGCGTCCGAGGCACTGGCCTCGCTTCTCACGGCGGCCGGCGTGCCGACTCAGCAGATACCCGTCGGCGACGACGTGGGTGCGATCACGGAGGCGCGCGCCGCCATGTGGCGGAGTCGGCTGGCAGGGAAGAAGGCGTTGCTCATCCTCGACAACGCGGCTAGTTACCGGCAGTTGGAGCCTCTGCTCCCCGGCGGGAGCGGCTGTCTGGTTCTGGTGACCAGTCGCAAGCGGCTCGCTGCCCACGAGGAGGTGGTGCTGGCGGTGGAGGCGTTGCCGCCGGATCACGCGGTCGACTTGTTCATGCGGCTAAGCGGACGGCCAGCGGACACCCTCGACCGTGACGTGCTCAAGGAACTGGTGCGGCTGTGCGGGTACCTGCCTCTGGGGGTGTCGTTGCTCGCGGCACGGCTGCGGCACCATCCGTCCTGGAGCGCCGAGGACCTGCGCGAACGGCTGATTGCCGCCCGCGACCGACTGGGAGAGCTACGGGCCGGGGAACGTGCTGTCGCCGCGACGTTCGACCTCTCGTACCGGGATCTCACTCCAGAGCGCCAACATTTCTTTCAGAGCCTCGGCTTCTACCCCGGTACGGATCTCGACGCGTACGCCGGGGCCGCGCTCGGCGCGGTCCCGGTGGTGGTCGCCCGTCAGCAACTCGACGCGCTTTACGACGCCCATCTGATCGACGAACACCCCGGGAGCCGCTACCGGCTCCATGACCTCCTACGCGACTACGCCCGCGGTCTGGCTGATGAAGGGGACAGCATGGACCACGTACAAGCCGTTCAGCGTGTGTGCGCCTACTACCTGGCCACTCTCGCCGTGGCGAACGAACACATCGTTCGCGACGGCGCGGGCGGAACGCCTCCGCCAGACCGCTCGTCGCAGGTGGAGACCCCACCTATGGAATCGCGTACGGCGGCTCTGGGCTGGCTGGAGAACGAGCGTCCCAACGTACTGGCCTGCATCCGGGAGGCGAAGAGGCTCGCCCTGCACGACCTCGTGATCGCGCTGGCCGCGGCGATGGCTCCATTCCTTCGGCAGGCCGGGCCCTGGGACCAGGCCGTCGGGCTGCACCGGACCGCGGCCGAGTCCGCCCGGCACACCGGGGATCAGAAGGCGCTGGCCGGCGCGTTGACCGAACTCGGTGTCGTACGGCGCTTCATGGCTGCCTACCCCGAGGCAACCGAAGCCCTGAACGAGGCGGTGACGCAGTACGAGGCTGTCGGCGACCGGCGCGGCAAGGCGGGCGCCCTCAACCAGGTGGGCATCGTCTGGTATCTGACTGCGGACAACGAAGCCGGTGCCCGCGCCCAGACCGAGGCTCTTGCCCTCTACCGCCAGTTGGGAGACCGGCACGGACAGGCCAACTGCCTCGCGGACCTCGGCATGGTGCGTCGGCAGACGAGCCGGTTCGACGCGTCGGTCGAGGCACAGTCCGAAGCGCTGTCCATCTATCGTGAGCTCGGCGACCGCTATGGAGAGGCCAACTCTCTCCGGGACCTCGGCATCGTGCACTGTCTCCTGGGCGAGTACGGCCTGGCCACTCGGCGGCACCGCGAAGCGTTCGACATCTACGCGGAGTTGGGCGACCGGAACCACCAGGCGTATGCCCTCAACGAGTTGGGCGTGGTACGGCGGCTCACCGGTGATCTCGAAGGTGCCCGCGATGTCCATGCTCAGGCGCTGGAGCACTACACCGATCTCGGCGACCGCTTCGGCCGAGCGAACAGCATCCGTCATCTTGGGGTGCTTGATCGTCTGTCCGGGGACGCTGCCGCGGCGATCCGTGTGTTGGAGGAGGCTCTGGAGGCGTATCGCGATCTCGGCAGCCGCGGCGGCGAAGCCGTCTCGCTGAGCGAGCTGGGCGTTGCCCGCGGGCTCGTCGGTGCACAGGACGGTGCCGTCGAGGGGCTCCGGCAGAGCGTGGAAATCCTACGTGAGCTCGGTGATCGCTGCGGCGAGGCGGAGGTGCTGAACCACTGGGGAGCCCTTCTGCGTACGACCGGTGATCCGGTGGCAGGGCGTGGATGCTTTGAGCAGGCGCTGGTGCTGGCCCGGGACGTTCGCTGTCCCTTGGAGGAGGCGAGGGCACTGGAGGGGATCGGCCGCTGTGAGTGGGGGACCCACGGGCCCGCCCGGGCCGGGGGGCCGTTGAGGGAAGCGGTCGCCGTGTACCGGCAGTTGGGCGTGAGCGCGGTGGTCGACGACATCGAGCGGCTTTTGGTGTCGCAGGCGGGGTGAGTCGGAGCGAAATACGTGACCAGTTTCTGTATGTCGCGGTGAGCGGCGGAGCTGTTACGTTGCGAGCCGATCTGTCGTTTCAACCGCCATCACACCGTGCCGACGTCGGCCCCCGGGCACGTCCATCACGCAGCACGAGGAGCGTTGAATGCCGTCACGCACATCCGTTCCCGCACCGCACGCCACGGCCGCCACCGGTGGGGCCGCGCAGGACAACGTGGTCCTGGACCGCGTCGCCGCCCGCGTACGGCAGAGGCTGGCAGTCGAGCAGGCCGCCACCAACCGTGTCGGCGACGGTTCCCACGCGGCCTCGCTCATCTGGCCCTGGCCTGTCTGAGCGCTGTCGCTCGATGACCCTGCTCGAAGACACCGCCCCCTTCCGGACGTTCATCCTCAAGGTCGCCAACCGCTGCAACATCGACTGCGACTATTGCTTCGTCTTCAACTCCAAGGACCAGGCGGCGCGACACCTGCCCGCCCGGATGAACCTGGACGTAGCCCGAGCCGCGGCCCGACAGATCGGCGACCACGTCAGGACGCACGGCCTGTCGACTGTCCATGTCGTGCTGCACGGCGGGGAGCCGCTGCTCGCCGGCCCCCGGCACACGGCTGACCTGTTGGACGCCGTTCGGGAGGCGATCCCGGACAGCGCGGAGGTCCGCTTCGAGCTCCAGACCAACGCCACGCTTGTCTCCGAAGCGTGGCTGGACCTCTTCGAGCAGTACGAGGTTGCTGTGGGCGTCAGTCTCGACGGGCCGTCGGCCGCGAACGACCGACACCGGCTGACGCACGCCGGACGGTCGAGCTCAGCCACCACCGTGCGCGGCATCGAACTCCTGCGCTCCCGCCCGCACCTGTTCGCGGGACTGCTCGCTGTCGTGGACCTGGCCAACGACCCCGTGGAAGTCCACGACTACCTGGCCTCCTTCGAGCCGCCGGTGATCGACTTCGGCCTGCCGCACGGGACCCACGACGACCCGCCGCACCGCCGCGACCCGAGCGTGCCCAACGAGTACGGGCTGTGGATGAGCCGGGTGTACGACGCCTGGATCGCCCGTCCCGAGTACCAGCACAGCGTCCGGATGCTGGAAGACATCGTGGCACTCAGCTCCGGCGTGCGCGGCTCGGTGGAGACCCTCGGCCTGGCCCCGCCGACGAGTGTCGTCGTCGAGTCCGACGGCACCATCGAGGGCGTGGATACCCTGCGCTCCGTCGAGGAGGGCGCCTCCTGGCTCGGGCTCGATGTCTTCCACCAGTCCTTCGACGATGCCCTTCGGCATCCGAAGCTCATGCACCGGCAGTACGGCAAGGCCGCGCTCGCCGAACAGTGCCAGAGCTGCCCGCTGGTGGACGTCTGCGGCGGCGGGTATCTCCCACATCGCTTCAGCGCCGACCGCGGCTACCGCAACCGCTCCGTCTACTGCGCGGACCTGGAGTACGTCATCCGGCACGTCCAGGGCTCGCTGCGCCGACACGGCTGGGAGGACACCCACGCGTCGGATGCTCCGCCGCCGTAACCGTGTTGTGGGCCACGATGGAATCGTGCGTTGGAGCGAGTGAGTGAAGCGACCGAAGAGACTGAGAAAGGACGGGAGATGCCGATGAGCGTGACGATTCGGCCCGCCGGCAAGCGGGACGTAACGGCCGTGGCCGAGCTGATCGAGGAGATCGAGCGGTTCTACGAGTCGACGGAGATCCAGCCGTTCGAGGAACGCCGGGCCCAGGTGGAGGAGGCCCTCTTCGGCTCCCCGCCCCTGGCGTCCGCACTCCTGGTCGAGGACGAAACCGGCGACATCGTCGGCCTCGCCGCCTACTCGTTCCTCTGGCCCAGCGCCGGCTCCACGCACTCCCTCTTCCTCAAGGAGCTCTACGTCCGCGACACCCTCCGCCGGCAAGGCGTCGGCGCCCGCCTCATGGACGAAATCCGTGCTGTAGCCGCCGCGCGTCCCGGGTGCAGCCGTGTCGAGTGGATGACGGACCGCGTCAATCCTGGCGCGCGCGCCTTCTACAAGTCGCTCGGGTTCGCGGAGTTCAACGGGAAAATCGTGTACCAGGTCTTCACCGACAAGCCCTGATTGGACTCGGCGCTCAGTTCACCACTCGGTGGCGACATGCAGGGTTTTCGAACTCGCGCGGTGCGCTAGATCCTTTGCGTCACGGTTCGTCGCCGTGTGGGCCGCGGAGCCGGCAATCGAGTTCGAACCAGACCGTCTTGCCGATGCCGTGCTCGCGAGGGGCCGCGCCCCAGTTGTCTGCCAGCGTGGCCACCAGTGCCAGGCCTCGGCCCGATTCGTCGTCCGAGGATGCCGCGCTCGGCGTCGGGAGCGTGGCGTTCGCGTCGGTGACCGTTACCCGGACCCGGTCTTCGGTGACCACGCAGCGCGCCCAGATCTCGCGGTCGGCCGGGACCTTCGCATGGCGGTACGCGTTTGTCATCAGCTCGCTCAGAAGGAGTTCGGTCGTGTCCGTCACGTCTTGAGGCAGGCCCCAGGACACCGCCTGTTCTCGGAACAGCGCGCGTGCCCTGCTCACGCTTCGCGCGTGACGCGGCAGGCGCCACTCGATGTCCTTCGGGGCGGCCGTCGTGGGGAGCGGGGGCCACGGGGTCTGCATGCGCTGTTCATCCCTTGCGTCGATGTTCTGACGTTTCGTGGGATCACGGTCCCGGGGCGCGCGTAGCCTCACGAGTAACGGCGCGGGTACAGCGGGTGGTTGTACCTGTCGTGGACCCGGCGGAGGTGTGCGTGTCGACCGAGGTGAACTCCCAGCCGCCGATCGCGTGGCGGTATTGCGGCAGCCAGATCAAGCTGTGGCGTACGGAAGCCGGTATCGGGCGGGAGGCGCTGGCCAAGGAGTCCGGATACGACTACGAGTACGTCAAGTCCATGGAGAACGGCCGCCGTCGGCCCACGCTGCGGTTGCTGCAGATCGCCGATCAGGTGTGTGGGGCCGGTGGGAAGCTCGTCGCTGCGCAGGACTACCTGAAGCCGGAGCCGTTCCCGGCGCGGTCGCAGGAGTTCATGGCGCTTGAGGCCGAGGCCATTGCCGTCTCCTGGTATGAACCGCTGCTCATTCCAGGCTTGTTGCAGACGGAGGGATATGCCAGAGCGCTGATCGGCGACAGCTCACCTCCTCTTGATGATGAGACGGTCAACGAACGTGTGGCAGCCAGACTCCGTAGGGCCGACGCACTGCGGCGCAAGGTCGGAGTGATGTACGGCTTCGTGATCTACGAGGCGGCTCTGCGTACCAGCGTCGGTGGGGCGGAGGTGATGCGCGAACAGTTCCAGCACCTCTTGGCCGTGGGTGGACCACGCAATGTGTCCATTCAGGTCCTGCCCTTCGGGCGGTGTAGCGGAGTTGCTCTCAACGGCAGCATCGTTCTGTTGGAGACACCCGAGCACGAGCACTATGGATACATCGAGGCGCCGGAGGTCAGCGTGCTGCATGCGAGCCCCGGCAAGCTGAGTGCTCTGACTCAGGCTCATGCGATGATCCGCATGCACTGCCTCAGCGTGGAAGAGTCGGCCACGTTCATCAGAAAGGTGGCGGAGGAACGATGAGCGAACGCCTGATCTGGTACAAGTCCAGCTACAGCGACAGCCAGGGTGGCGCCTGCCTCGAAGTAGCCCTCGACTGGCACAAGTCCAGCCACAGCGACAGCCAGGGTGGCGACTGCCTCGAAGTAGCCCCCTGCCCCCACACCATCCACGTCCGAGACTCGAAACTCGGCGCTCGGAGCCCCCAGCTCGCGGTTCCAGCCAGCGCCTGGACTGCCTTCGTCGCCAACGCCCGCAGCGTCTGAGTCGTCGGCGCTTGAACCCCGTGCTTCGGGCGCCGAGACCCGAGCTCTGTTTGTGAGGAATGGGCGGTTGGGTTCAACCCACCCTCCCTCCCAACCCCCGCGCATACCAGCGCACATGACTTTTCGTGACCGGCTTGCCACGCGCCGTGGCGAACGTCTAGCGTTCGCAGCAACAAACGACCCCGGCAGGTGTTACCAGCACCAGACCGGGGTCTCACCCAAAGATCGAAGTGGACGATCTCGTGGCTTACCAAGACCCTAACGCGGCCATGCCCGCGCCCGCACACCCCATGGCGAACCCCGGCTACGGCAAACGGTCCGCCCCGGACCAACTCCCGTTCCGCTCCGGCTGCTTCGATCACCTTCCGCCCCGTGAGCGTTACGTCGCCGCATTCATCGACCGGCTCCCCCAGGGCGCAGCCATGGACGCCAAGACCCTCGCCAAGGCGCTGCCCCTCTACGGCCAACAGGCTGTCCGCACCGCCCTCAACGAGTTGTCCCGGGCCGGTCACCTCCGCCGCGTACGCCGCCGAGCGGAAGGCGGGGCTACCGGTGACGGCGCCGATGGCGTGACCCGCTGGGTGTTCCACACCTACTGGTCCCGTACCGCACGTGACAGCGAATGGTGGGCCCGGTTCCTCGCCGGTGACGTACCGAGTGAGGCGCAGCCCGAGACTCCAGCAGAGACATGCCCCGCCTCTGCGGCTCCGGTGGCCCCCGGCGACGTACCGGCCCCGGAGCCCAACCAGGCCGAGGATGCCGACGCACCGCAGCCCGCAGTACGGCCGCGCTCCTCCGTCGCCTACGAAACCCTCGCCCAACTCGGCCGCACCGAACCTCGTTTGGCGCTCTCCGCCACCGACTGTGCCGCCCTCGAAGAACTTGCCGCCGCATGGCTCGCCCGTGGCGCGACACCGGCCAGCCTGACGCAGTCCCTCGTTGCCGGGCTCCCCGAGCCGGTGTACTCACCCCGCGCCCTCGTGCACCGGAGACTGCGCGACAAGATGCCGCCCGAGTTGCCAGCCCCGGAGGAACGCCCCTCTCTCCGCGCACGGCTGATCATGGAGTGCACCGAGTGCCGCGTCCCCGGCCGCCCGGAGGCCCTGCCCGGAGGTCTCTGCCGGGCCTGCCGCGGCGGCACCACGGCCGAGGCGCCGCGGGCGCTACCCCCGACGGCAGTGCATGTCCGAGCCGCACAGGTGCGCGGGACGATCCGTATGCCGCTGCGCGCTTGAGCCGTTTCCGCGCACGGCCCACAACCTGTCCATCACCCTCAATAGGAGTCTCTCGCATGACCATGCGATACCCTCGCATCATGGCAGCCAAGAAGCCCATCTCCGTCACTCTCGACCCGGACGTGCTCGAAGAGCTGCAGCGGCTCGTCGAGGCAGGCGAGGCGACCTCGATCTCAGCCGTGATCAACGAGACCCTGCGAAGCCGTGTCGAACGCCGGCGGCGAGCCGAACAGGCACGGGAGTACGTCGAGGAAACCCTGCTCGGCGGCCAGGCGCTGACGGACGAGGAGCTCGTCGAGGCGCGCGGCATGCTGGCCGCGAGCAAGGCCCGCACCGACGCCCGCCGCAAGGGCACGGCGGCGTGAGCGACGGCGTCATTCTGGACCATCACGGTCTACTTGCCCTCGGGCGCGGGCATCGCGTGCTGTCCGGGTTCATCGTGGCAGCGCATGAGGACCCGCTGTACACGGTGGTGGTTCCAGCTCTCAGCCTGGCCGAGGCGACGAGGAGTCGCCCCGGTATCGCGGGTCACCTGGCTCAGCTTCCCGCCGTGGAGGTGGCATCGGTCGACCGGATCGTCGCCGACACCATGGGGCGTATCGCGGCCACGCTCTTCCCCGAGCAGGGGTGGTCGGCCGTACACGTGGCCGCGGTGAGCATGGCGACCGGCTGGGAAGTCGCCACCACGGAGCCTGGCGCGTATCGCGGGTTCGGCGTGCCGGTGCTGCCCTTGACGGGATGACCTGCCCAACCGTCGCGAATGATCGAAGCAGTCACCACGGACCCGCGCCAGGCACTGCGGGAGCGGATCGCCGATCTTATGCGGGAGCCTCCCAGGTGGCGGTGATGTCGCGGGCGACATCGCGTAGGAGGCCGATGAGCATGTCTGCGAGTGGTGTGAGGCCGGCGTCGGTTTTGGTCAGGGCGTAGAGCTGGCGGTAGGGCCTGGGGTGGGCCAGTTCGCGATGGGTGGTGCCGGGCGCATGGGTCAGGGCCAAGCGCGATACCAGAGCCACAGCGCTGCCCGTGCCGACGAGGGCCTGGACAACGTCGTAGGACTCGGTCTCGAACCGCACGGAGGGAGTGAAGTCGGCCTCGCGGGCAGCGTCGTGGAACTGTTCGCGGGCGGCATGGCTGGCCAGGATGGAAACCCATGATTCGTCGCGCAGTTGTTCCAGGTGAAGTTCGGTGTCCGCGGGCTGCCCGGTGGCCAGCGGATGGTCATCGGGGAGAACCACGACCATCGGGTCCAACAGGAGCGAGTGTGCCCGTACGTGTGGGGGCGGCGCGAGCGGCGTGCCCCACGACGCGACGATGGCCACGTCCAGGCGCCCCGCGCTGATCTCGTCCGCTCCGCGTCCGGACACCACGTCTACGACGGAGACGTCGGCGTCCGGATGGCGGTGCCGCAGGGCCGTCAGGGCGGGTGGCAGCAGGTGCAGGGCAGCCGCCTGGAACGTTCCGATCCGCAGCCGTAGGGAGAGGTGGCCGAGCAGTGCGGCCAGTTGCGCCTCGGCCGTGTCCGACGCCTCCATCACGGTTCGACCGTGGGAGGCGAGCAGCGCACCGGCCGCGGTGAGCGTTGCTCCGCGAGGACCACGGATGACCAGGGGTGCCTGCCAGTCGCGCTCGGCCTTGACCACCTGCTGTGTGACCGCCGCGGGCGTGAGTTGGAGGGCGTGAGCCGCCGCCGTCAAGGAGCCGTGCCGCTCGATCAACGCGAGAAGCCGCAGCTGCGCCGGGTCCACCACCATTCACTAATCCTAACGCTGCACCCTTCTCTTTTAACTTCTCTTACAGGTGCGGGAGGGGAAGCCTGGTGGTGCACCCATCGGCCGCGGTCCCTGGAAGGGTTCTCTCCCCATGCCTACGCATGTGCCCGTTTTCATCGCCACCACATTGCTGCTGGCGATGCTGCCAGGCGCGAGTACAGCCATGATGATCCGGCAGGTTCTGGAAGGCGGGCAACGCACAGTCCGAGGCACGCTCGCGGGCAACGCCACCGGCTTCCTGCTGTGGTCCACGGCCGCCGCGGCCGGGCTGTCCGCTGTCCTGCTGGCCAGCCCGCGCGCGTACGCGGTGCTACGGATCGCTGGCGGCATCGTGCTGATGATCCTCGGGGTGAACACGCTGCGGACCGCGCTCACCACCGTCGCCGCCCGTCCGCCCCGCGAGGGCGGGCGCCGCACCGGCTTCGGGGGCGGATACCTCACCGGCCTGAGCACCAACCTCGGCAACCCGAAGGCGGGCGTGTTCGCCGTCTCGGTGCTGCCCCAATTCGTGACGACGAAGGGCCCGGTGTTCCTGTCGACCGTCGCCCTGGGAGCTCTGTGGGCGCTCGTCAGTGCCTCTTGGTACCTGTTGCTCACCTGGGCCGTCGGCCGAGGGCGCGCCTTGGTATCACGGCCGACGGTCCTGCGGGGGCTCAGTGTGACGACCGGCGTCGTCCTGCTTGGGCTGGGCGCCGCGGTGGCAGCCGGTGTCTGAGGGCCGGGCCGGTACTTCTTCCGGCAGATGACGCACGCGATGACACCGGACGGAACCCGCATCGCCTACCAGCTCCAGGGCCGGGGGACGCCGCTGGTTCTGCTGGCGGGCCAGGCCAACAACCATCACTGGTGGGACGCGATTCGCGCCGACTTCCATCCCGCTCGCAGCACCCTCACGCTCGACTACCGCGGCACCGGCGCCAGCGACAAGCCCGACATCCCCTACAGCACCGAACTGTTCGCCCAGGACGTCATCGCCGTCCTCGACACACTCGGCATCGACCGGGCCGACGTCTACGGCACGTCCATGGGCGGACGGGTGGCCCAGCAACTCGCGGCCCGTCACCCCCGCCGGGTGGGCGCCCTGGTTCTCGGCTGCACCTCACCCGGCGGCCCGCACAGTGTCGAACGGGACGACGACGTCCGCCAAGCCCTGGCGCAACCTCAGCCTGGAGCCGCGCGACAGGCCCTGCTGGAGCTGATGTACACACCCCAGTGGCTCGCCTCCCATCCCGGCCCGCACCACACCCTCGGCGACCCCGGTATGCCTACCTACGCCCGGCGCCGCCACCTCGCGGCCAGCAACCGGCACGACGCCTGGGACATCCTCCCGGACGTCAGCGCACCCACCCTGGTCGTCCACGGGAGCGACGATCTGCTCAACCCCACCGCCAACGCACCCCTGCTCACCGACCGCATCCCGGGCGCCCGACTCCACCTGATCCCCGAAGCCCGGCACGCCTACTTCGAGGAGTTCCGCGCCCACGCCGGCCCCCTCGTCCTGGACTTCCTCACCACCGCGCACAAGCTGTGAGAACAGCGCGGAGTGCGCACGCCACCTCACGCCACCCGCGTAGCCCCCGCGAACGGCATCTCGTCGATCGGTGCCACGCGTACCGGGGCCGAGGGGTTCGGGGCGTGGATCATCTGGCCGTTGCCCACGTACAGGCCGACGTGGCTGATGCCGGAGTAGAAGAACACCAGGTCGCCCGGGCGTAGTTCGGAGCGGGAGACGCGCTGGCCGGCGCCGATCTGGGCGTAGGTGGTGCGCGGTAGGGAGACGCCCGCGGAGCGGTACGCGGCGAGGATGAGGCCCGAGCAGTCGAAGGCGGCGGGGCCGGTCGCGCCCCACACGTAGGGGCTGCCCAGCTTGGAGTAGGCGAAGGAGACGGCGGCCGCGGCACGGGAGTCGGGTGCCTCGGAGGTGGCCGTCCCCGTCGCCTTCAGGGTGTCCCGCGCGGCGCCGGCGGACCGTGCGGCGCGGGCCCCGTCGCCGCCGGCCCCGTACCGGGCCCGTTCCTCGGCGGGCAGCCTGGACAGCAGCTGTCGGGCCGTGTCCAGCTTCCCGTTGACCGTGTCCTTGTGCCGCTTCAGCTCAGCCTGCCGGGACTTCAGCGAGGTCAGCTCGATGTGCGCGGCCCCGCGTAACCGCTCGATCTCCCGCAGCTGTCCGCGGACGTTCGCGACGGACGTGGCCTGCCGGGTGCCGGCCCGTTCGACGAACTCGGCCCCGTCCAGGTACTGGTCAGGGTCGTCGGACAGTGCGAGCTGCAGCGCGGGATCCAGGCCGCCGTCGCGGTACTGCGCCCTGGCCATCGAACCCAGCGAGTCCCGCGCCGAGTTGAGCTTCTCCGTCCGGCGCGCGGCCTCGTCCCGCAGTGTCGAGAGGCGCTGTTCCGCGCTGTCCGCCTTCTCCTTGGCGCCGTTGTACTTCTCGGTGGCGACCTCCGCCTCCTGGTACAGCTTGTCCACCTTCGCCTTGACCTGCGTCGGCGTCAGCTGGGGCTCGGCGTGTCCGGTCCCGTCGAAACCCGTCGCCGTCGCCGCGCCCGCGAGGGCGATCGTCGCCGCGGTGCGGGCCGTGTTGCCGCTGACCGAACGTTGTCGGGGCTTGCGGTGCGCTGCCAACTGGACTGCACGTCCTTTCGTACGACCGCCTCATCCGTACGAACGCCAAGCGGAGCGGACGTACGGCCGCCCGGAGGCGGATGACGCGTCCGGCGGCGGCCCGCACAGGGGGAACGGACCGCCGCCGGACTTCTCGGCGGTGGTGGCCGACTGCCGCCCCTGGCCCGGGCGGCGGTGGGGAGCCGGTCACCTGGTTGAGGACGCTAAACCGGACTGTGACGGCACGGTAACGCGATGTACGGAAGTGCCGCGTGTAGGCCGTCTGGTGACCGTATGTGACCGTGATCCGCCATTGGCGTCGTCGACTTCACGCAGAGCGATGACCGAGGTGAGGAATCCGCGGCACAGGGGAGTCGCCAGGTGCTATGGGCCGCATATATGCAAGATCTGGTCGGGCAAGATCCGGTCCAGTGGGGCGGCCCGGTGTCAGATGCCTCCCGCACCCCTGATTAGGCTCCGGCCTCATGGACGTACTCATCCATCTCTTCGTCGGCCTGCACATCATCGGCATCGCCTCGCTGCTCGGCGGCTTCCTCACCCAGATGAAGGCGATGGGCCAGGGCACCGCCCGCTTCGTCCCGGCGATGCTGCACGGCGCCCTGACGATGCTGGTCACCGGCGCGATCCTGGTAGGCCTCAACCAGGCCGACGACCAGCCCGTCAACAACATCAAGATCGGCGTGAAGCTGGCCCTGCTGGTCGTGATCCTCGGCCTCGTCTACGTGAAGCGGGACGACGAGCGGGTGGACAAGAGCATGTTCGGCCTGGTGGGCGCGCTGACCACGGCGAACATCTTCATCGCGGTGCTGTGGACGTGACCTCCGCGCGGGTGGCGGCGTAGGCCGACAGGACCACGCCCGCGCCGAGCCGCAGGAGAGCCGCCCCGCCTCCGGAGGAGGCGGCGGACGAACGCCGTCCGCCCCCGGATGGGCAGGGTCAGGCCGGTCGCACCACGCGGTAGATCGACGACTCGCCGTCGTAGTAGATCGACTCCTCGCGGACGTACGCGCCCGGCTTTGGGGCGTGGATCATCATGCCGTTGCCGATGTACACGCCGACGTGGCTGATGTCGTCGTAGAAGAAGACCAGGTCACCGGGTTGGGCGGCGGAGAGGGCGACCGTGGTGCCGGCGTTCACCTGATCGTAGGTGGTGCGCGGGAGGGAGACGCCGGCGGCCTTCCAGGCGGCCTGGGTGAGGCCGGAGCAGTCGTAGGATCCGGGGCCTGTGGCGCCCCAGACGTACGGCTTGCCGATCTGCGCGCGGGCGAAGGCGAGCGCCTTCTCGGCCTTGGTGGCGTACGAGGCGTCGGGCGCGGAATCGGACGCGGAGCCGGACGTGGACGAGGATCCCGACGACGTGGAGCCCGTCGAGGAGCCGCTGTCCTGCTGCTGAGCCGCCTCCTCCCGGGCCTTCTGCTCCGCCGCGGCCTGCTGCTCCGCCAGCTCGGCGGCCTTGCGCTCCGCCTCCTGCTTCTTCTTCTCCTCGATCGCGGCGAGCCGCGCCTTCTCCTCGGCGGTCAGCTGCGACAGCAGGGCGCGGGCGCCGGCGAGCTTCTTCTGGACGGTCGCCTTGGCCGTCTTCAGGTCGCCCTGCGACTCGGTGAACGACTGAAGGCTCTCGGTGGCCTCCTTGCGCTTCTCCATCGTCGCGGACTGCTCGACGGTGTAGTCGTCGACCGCGCCCTTCTGCCTGTTGGTCAGCCGACCCATCAGCTGGGTCTGGTCGAAGTAGTCCTGCGGGGAGTCCGCGAGCAGGAAGGTCGCGGTGTCGGGTGCGGAGGCGCCGGTGCGGTACTGGGCGGCGGCGAAGGAACCCAGCTCCTCCCGTGCCTCGTTGAGTTTCTGGGTGCGCTGGGCGACGTCGTCGAGGAGGGTGTCGACGCGCTTGCGCTGCTTCCCGGTCTTCTCCTTGGCCGCGTTGTACTTGTCGGTCGCCGACTCCGCCTGGCGATAGAGGTCGTCGACCTTCTGTTCGACCTCTTCGAGGCTGGGTCTGTCGTCGACGGGGGCGGCCTGCGCCGATTGGGACAGCAGGGCGACGGAGGTGAGGGCCGCCGTGGCGAGGGCGGGGGTCCGTATGCCTGCTACGCGCGTACCCGGAGGACGCGACTTGCGGTGCGACGCCAAGGGAGGCGACTCCTTCCACGTTCCGCCTACCGAGTTAGCTGTCGGGTTCGGGCGGGTGGTTAGGAAGGGTTGCCCTACGGCCTTGTCCCAGAGGGAGTTGGGCCGATTCACCCCAATGTTCGGTGGGTCCCCGGTTCCAGTCGCGCGGCGGCGCTGCGGATTCGGCGGGGGCCGCGCGGCCCGGCGAGGTTCGCCGGTGGGGGTCGTACGGCCTGTGCGGCACGGTAGCCAACTCGTGTGGCCGCTGTGAAGGTTGATGTTCGATATGCCCGATACATTTTCGTGACCTTCAGTCAGGACGTCGCCGGTCGTGGTCGATCCGGAGTGCTCTGAAACGGTCTGAAGCGATCTGAGTGATATACGCGATCTAAGCTATATGCATCGGCTTACACGTGTTTTCGTCGGAGTGGTGACGTCCGCCCCTTCGTGACCGGCCTGGTCGATCGCGGACCGTGACGGCTTCGCCCCGCAGGGTGGGAGGCTGCCGGGCGGCCGGCACCGGAAGATCCTCGGGGTCCGCGCCCGCCGCCGGATTCCGGCGATGTTCTCGGGGTGGCGGCGGGCTGTCAGTGGGGGGTCCTAGACTCGGAGGGCGATGAGCAGCCTCTTTGATGACAGCTTCCTGGCGAACCTCCAGACCCCTCGCGGGCACGAGGAGGAACCCCCGCCGCCGCCCGAAGACGATCACGTACCGGAGCCCGTTCCGGACGATCTGTTCGGCGGGAAGTTCGACGCGCCGCCGGACCGGGACACGCACTACCGCGACGGCGCCCCCCGCCCGGCGGTGGACCCGGCCGCGCTCCTGGAGGGGCTGAACGAGAACCAGCGCGAGGCTGTCGTGCACTCCGGCGCCCCGCTGCTCATCGTGGCCGGCGCCGGCTCGGGCAAGACCCGTGTGCTCACGCACCGCATCGCGTACCTGCTCGGCGAGCGGAACGTGCATCCGGGCCAGATCCTCGCGATCACCTTCACCAACAAGGCCGCGGGCGAGATGAAGGAGCGCGTCGAGCAGCTCGTCGGCCCGCGCGCGAACGCGATGTGGGTGATGACCTTCCACAGCGCGTGCGTCCGCATCCTGCGCAGGGAGTCGAAGAGGCTGGGCTTCACGTCCTCGTTCTCGATCTACGACGCCGCCGACTCCAAGCGTCTGATGGCCCTGGTCTGCCGTGACCTGGACCTCGACCCCAAGCGCTTCCCGCCGAAGTCCTTCAGCGCCAAGATCTCGAACCTGAAGAACGAGCTGATCGACGAGGAGGACTTCGCCGCCCAGGCCACCGACGGCTTCGAGAAGACCCTCGCCCAGGCCTACGCGATGTACCAGTCGCGGCTGCGCGAGGCGAACGCCCTCGACTTCGACGACCTGATCATGACGACGGTCAATGTGCTCCGCGCCTTCCCGGACGTCTCCGAGTACTACCGCCGCCGCTTCCGGCATGTCCTCGTCGACGAGTACCAGGACACCAACCACGCCCAGTACTCCCTGGTCCGGGAGCTCGTCGGCATCTCCGAGCACCCGGTGGACGTGCCGCCCAGCGAGTACGACCTCCAGCCCGCCGAACTGTGCGTGGTCGGTGACGCCGACCAGTCGATCTACGCGTTCCGCGGCGCGACCATCCGCAACATCCTCCAGTTCGAGGAGGACTACCCGGACGCGACGACGATCCTGCTGGAGCAGAACTACCGCTCGACGCAGACGATCCTCACCGCGGCCAACGCGGTCATCGAGCGCAACGAGTCCCGCCGCCCCAAGAATCTGTGGACCAACGCGGGCGCGGGCGCCCGCATCACCGGCTATGTCGCCGACACCGAACACGACGAGGCGCAGTTCGTCGCCGACGAGATAGACCGCCTCACGGACGCGGGCGACGCGAAGGCCGGCGATGTCGCCGTCTTCTACCGGACGAACGCCCAGTCACGTGTCTTCGAAGAGATCTTCATCCGCGTCGGCCTGCCCTACAAGGTCGTCGGCGGCGTCCGCTTCTACGAGCGCAAGGAGGTCCGGGACGTCCTGGCCTACCTGCGGGTCCTCGCCAACCCGGAGGACTCGGTACCGCTGCGCCGGGTCCTGAACGTGCCCAAGCGCGGCATCGGCGAACGCGCCGAGGCGATGATCGACGCCCTGTCCCAGCGGGAGAAGATCAGCTTCCCGCAGGCACTGAAGCGGGTCGACGAGGCGTACGGCATGGCCGCGCGCTCCACGAACGCCGTGAAGCGGTTCAACACGCTGATGGAGGACCTCCGTACCGTCGTCGACTCCGGCGCGGGCCCGGCGACCGTCCTGGAGGCGGTGCTCGAACGCACCGGCTACCTGGCCGAGTTGCAGGCCTCCACCGACCCTCAGGACGAGACCCGGATCGAGAACCTTCAGGAACTCGCCGCCGTCGCCCTGGAGTTCGAACAGGAGGCCGCGCAGGGGGAGGCGTCCGGTTCGCTCTCCGACTTCCTGGAGCGGGTGGCCCTTGTCGCCGACTCCGACCAGATCCCCGACGAGGACGAGGACGGCTCCGGAGTCATCACCCTGATGACCCTGCACACCGCCAAGGGCCTGGAGTTCCCTGTGGTGTTCCTGACCGGCATGGAGGACGGCGTCTTCCCGCACATGCGTGCCCTCGGTCAGACCAAGGAACTGGAGGAGGAGCGCCGGCTGGCGTACGTCGGCATCACGCGCGCGCGGGAACGGCTGTATCTGACACGGTCGTCGCTGCGGAGCGCGTGGGGGCAGCCGTCGTACAACCCGCCCTCCCGTTTCCTGGAGGAGATCCCGCCGCAGCACGTCGACTGGAAGCGGACCGGCGCCACATCACCGGTGTCCTCCGGCCCGGTGTCCGGGGTGGCGGCCTCGCTGTCGTCGTCCCGCTCCCGCTCGTCGGCGTCCGGGGCGTCCGGCTTCGCCACCCGCCGGGGCTCGGAGAAGCCGGTGGTGGCGCTGGCGGTCGGGGACCGGGTCACCCACGACCAGTTCGGGCTCGGAACGGTCGTGGCCGTGAAGGGCACGGGCGGCAACGCCGAGGCGTCGGTCGACTTCGGGGAAGAGAAGCCGAAGCGACTGCTGCTGCGGTACGCGCCGGTGGAGAAGCTGTAGTTCTCACGCCATGAGCCCCGGCCGAACGGCCGGGGCTCAGCGGGGCACAGGGGGAGTTGTGGTGCCTACGTCGGGTTGATCCCGTGGCTGCGCAGCCACGGCAGGGGGTCGATCGCCGCGCCGCCGGCCGGCCGTACCTCGAAGTGCAGGTGCGGGCCGGTCGAGTTGCCGGAGTTGCCGGAGTACGCGATCGGGTCGCCGGCCTTCACGGTCGTACCGGACGAGACCCGGTAGCTGGAGAGGTGGCAGTACCACGTCTCCGTGCCGTCCTTCGCGATCAGGATCATCATGTTGCCGTACGCGCTGTTCCACTGCGTCCGCACGGTGGCGTCGGTCGCGGCCATCACGGTCGTGCCGTAGGAGACGGGGAAGTCGATGCCGGTGTGCACGGACATCCAGTTGACGCCGGACTGGCCGAAGTAGGCGCTGAGCCCCTGCTGGGCGACCGGCAGCGCGTACTTGGGGCGCAGCCGCTCCTTACGCGCCGCATCCGCGGCCGCCTGCTTCTTCTCCGCCGCCTGCTGGGCCTTGAGGTCGATACGTTCCTGCGTACGGCTGACCCGGTCGCTGAAGTCGTCCGCCTCGGCGGAGAGGCTCTGCAACTGGGTGTCCAGCTTGTTGTTCGCGGCGGCCGGCTGCACGGCGCTGACGTCCGAAAGGGTCTTCGCCGTCTCCTGGTCGCCGCCGGTCATCGTGCCGACGGAGGCGGCGGCGATCCCCGCGACACCCATCACACACGCCGAGGGAACGGCCACCGTCAGCAGCGCGGACCGCTTGGCGGGCACACGGCGGCGGGACCGGGACCCGCTACGGGAGGCGGCGCGGGAGGACGGGGCCGGGGCCGGGGCGACCTCTTCCTGGTCGTCGAGGAGAGGGGAGTGCGGGGAGTCAGCGGCGTACGGGGAGTGGGCGGAGTCGGACGCGGGCGACGCCTCTGACCCGTCCGGCAGCTCGGCGTTGCCGGTGAACTCGCCGTCGCCGATGAACTCGCCGTCACCCGGGGTCGGTTCGCCGTACGTGACCTGGTCGAAGGTCGCCGTCGCCTGCTGTTCGAAGGGCTCGCCGTGCGGCGCGTACTCCTCGGTGCCGGTCGCGGCGTGAGGGCCGTCGGAGTTCCACTGCGTGGCGTCGTACGCCCCGGTGTCGAAGGCCTGCGTGCCCCATTCCCACTGCTGGGTCTGGTCGGCCGGGCCGCCGGACTGGCCGGGCTGGAGCCAGGCGTTCGCGTCCCATTGGCCGCTGGTGTCGGGGCCGGTGGCCTGCGGCGGGATCGCTGAGAGCTGCTGGTGCTCGCCGGTCCAGGCAGTGCTGTCGTACGCGCCGGTGTCGTAGGTGGCGTGGTGCTGCGCCGCGTATATGTCGTAGTTCAGGGTCTGGTGACCGCCCGTGGGCCAGGCCGACGAGTCGTACGAGCCCGTGCCGTCGCCGGGAAGGCTGCCGAAGAGGGGGTCCGACTCGAAGGTCGCCGTGGCATGGGCGCCGGCGTCGAAACCCGGGTTCAGGGAACCCGAGGCGTCAAAACCGGGGGCGTCATAGCCGCCGTAGGTGGTGAAGTCGCCGTACTGGGCTTCCTGGGCGCCGTAGGACGGGTGGTGCGTGGAGGCGGCGTCGGAAGCCGGAGCCGGGGTGGTTGTGATCCCCGACGGGTGACGGTCGTTCACCAACTTCTCTTTCGCCTCGACAACAGGGGCTGCCAGAGCAGTGCGGCGACTGTACCCGGCGGTATGCGGGCACGACAATCTTCGGCAGGTTTCCCGCGCGCAGGAAACGGGCAATCGGCCGTGTTTCGGGGGACTGTGGACGAGGGTTTGGCCCTGCGTTCGAAGCGTGTTCGATGTTGATGTGCTGTCGGGTGGCTGTTTTTTTGCTGTGCGGGCCGGCTGGGACGGTCGTGGGTCGCTCCTTCGCCGGGTTACGCGACCGTCAGTCCGTCGGTGCGCGCGGCGGTCTCCTCGCCCGGGCGCGCCGCGTCGAGAACCCGCCGTATCCCGGCCGCGACGGCGGGGTGCACGGGCAGGGCCAGATGTCCGATCCCGGTCACCCGGATGTTGTCCGCGGTCAGGTCGGGGTGGTCGACACAGGCGGTCTCCAGCGGGTCCATCAGATGGTCCAGGTCGCTCCAGAAACTGACGAAGTGCGTCCGGCAGCCGGGGGAGGGCCGGTTCAGCTCTTCGAGCAGCTCCGAGCCGGGGCGCATCTGACGCACGATCGGGTGCGCGTTCGCCAGCGGCACCACCCGGGTGCCGGAGTGCGGGGTGCCGAGCGTCACGAGGGTGCGCACCCGGATGTCACCGCCGAGGCGCTGCACGTAGTAGCGCGCGATCAGGCCGCCCAGGCTGTGCCCGACGACATCGACCTGCCGGCTGCCCGTGCGCTCGCAGATCTCCTCTATGTGCCGCCCGAGCAGCGCTGCCGCGGTACGTATGTCGCAGGTCAGCGGCGAGTAGTTGAGCGACTCGATCTGCTGCCTGCCGTGCTGGGCGAGGCTGCGGCGCAGCAGGACGAACACCGAGCGGTTGTCGATGAACCCGTGCAGCAGCACGACCGGCGGCTTGGCCTCCCTGGGCAGTTGGGTCGCGCTGTCCTCCGGGGCGGGGATGGGGGGCACGGGGGCGCGGCGCTCCTGGGTGATGCCGGAGGGATAGAGGAGGAGGTGGCCCGCGAGGATCGCGATCTCCAGGGCGGTCGCCTTCAGGAGTGTCAGGGAGAAGCCCGCCAGTCTGCTCGGAAGCAGGCGCTGGCAGAGCGGAAGAAGGGGCAGCGCTGCCCTGGTGACCTTCATGGCCGACCTCCTGTCGGCGCGCGGGAGGACTGCTCCCTACCCCGTGTGCCCTTGTGGGGAGGCGCGGCGGAGGTCGTCGACGGGGCGCGAGCGGGGCGGGTCGGTCCGATGGCCTGGTGAGGCTCCCTGCCGGTGTGGCGACGAGGCTCCCCGCTGTCGTGCCTTACCTGCCCTGCGTGCCCTTCGCGCCCAAGTCGATACGCCTCACCGCCGCGGCGCGCGGCCTGCGGCGCGGCGGTGAGGCGACCTCGTAGCGGCTCCCGAACGTGTCCCATCGTGTGATTTCCCCTTCGGTATCCTCCGCGAAACTGCCGGTTGAGGGATGCTGGCGATAACGGTCGTTCACTTTTCCGGCTGGTGCGGTACTTGTCGGTATGGATGGATGAATCCGTACGGATGGATGTAGTCGCTTCATGGAGGCAGTGATGGGTGTGGCAGCCGGTCCGATCCGCGTCGTGGTGGCCAAGCCGGGGCTCGACGGTCATGATCGCGGGGCCAAGGTGATCGCGCGGGCGCTGCGCGACGCCGGTATGGAGGTCATCTACACCGGGCTCCACCAGACGCCCGAGCAGATCGTCGACACCGCGATCCAGGAGGACGCCGACGCCATCGGACTGTCCATCCTGTCCGGGGCGCACAACACCCTCTTCGCCGCGGTGATCGACCTGCTCAAGGAGCGGGACGCGGAGGACATCCTGGTCTTCGGCGGCGGGATCATCCCCGAGGCGGACATCGCTCCGCTGAAGGAGAAGGGCGTCGCGGAGATCTTCACCCCGGGCGCGACGACGGCGTCGATCGTGGACTGGGTGCGCGCGAACGCACAGGAGCCCGCGGGGGCCTAGGGAGGCACTGAAGATCTTGGCCGGGCTCTCGACGCCCGACATGCCTGGGCGGTCGTAGGTCCGCGCGGGTGGGCAGGGGCAGCGGTTCCCAGGAGCCCCGCCTCCACTCACCCCGCCTCCACTCACCCCGCCTCCACTCGCCCCGCCTCCACGCTCCCCGTCCGGTCCGACCGGCCCGGGCCTCAATCCCCGGACGCGCTGCGGGGGCGCACCACCCCCAGTTCCTCCTGCATCGCCGCCCGCAGCCGCAACGTCGTGACCAGGCGCTGGAACGCCTCCGCCCAGTACCCCCCGGCCCCGGGGCTCGCGTTCTCCGTCTCGTCCGGCACCGCCAGCAGCCCGTTGAGGCGGCTCGCCTCGGAGGGATCGAGGCAGCGCTCCGCCAGCCCCATCACTCCGCTGAAGCTCCATGGGTAACTCCCCGCGTCTCGTGCGATGTTGAGCGCGTCGACCACGGCCCGGCCGAGCGGCGCGGCCCACGGCACCGCGCACACACCGAGCAGTTGGAACGCCTCGGACAGTCCGTGGGCCGAGATGAACCTGGCCACCCATTCGGCCCGTTCGGTGGCGCCCAGGGTGCCGAGCAGCTTGGCCCGCTCGGCCAGGGACACCGCTCCGGGGCCGCCGGCCTCGGGTGCCGCGGACGCCCCGAGGAGGGCCCGCGCCCACTCGGCGTCCCGCTGTCGCACCGCCGCCCGGCACCAGGCCGCGTGCAGTTCGCCCTGCCAGCCGTCCGCCACGGGCAGCGCCACGATCTCCTGGGGCGTACGGCCACCGAGCCGCCCCGGCCAGGTTCCGAGCGGTGCCGCCTCCACCAACTGGCCCAACCACCACGACCGTTCTCCCCGCCCCGCCGGGGGCTTGGGTACGACACCGTCGCACTCCATGCTCGCGTCGCACTCGTGCGGCGCCTCGACCGAGAGGGTCGGTGCGTCCCCGGTGTGGTCGACGGCCACGCAGGCCCCGGCCCGCACCGCCATCCGCGCGGCGAGCGCCGAGCCGGGCAGCGCCGACAACAACTCCGCCGCCGTCGCCCGTACGTTGCGGCTGCGGTCGGTGAGCGCCTGCTCCAGGAACGACTCGTCGCCCGCCGTCAGTCCGGTGCGCAGGGAGTCGAGGAACATCAGCCGGTCCTCGGCCCGTTCCGTCGCCCAGGTCGTCGCGAGCAGCTCGCGCGCGGCGGCGGGCTCACGGGCACGGATCGCGGAGAGCAGGGCGACCCGCTCGGCGAACAGCCCCTCCTGCCACAGCTGTCGGATCTTCTCGGTGTCCTCGGGGTGCGGCAGCGTCGTGCCCCCGCCCGGGGTCGCACGCAGGGCGAACCGCCAGTCGGGGTTCAGCCGGGCGAGCCACACCGCGCGTGGCCCCGCGAACGTCAGCGCCGACGGCCGTAGGTCCGTACGCCCCCGCGCCGCGTCCAGCAGGGCCGGCAACTGCTCGGGGGGAGCGGCGAAACCGCGGGTGTTGGCCGTCGCGAGCCACTGCGGCAGCAACTCCATCAGGTCCGGTGCCGTACCCCGGCGGCCACCGCCGCCCGTGCCGGGGCGGTCGGCCAGCAGCATCGCCAGCCGGCGGGCCGCCGCGGCCGGCAGCGGCGGGCGTGGGTCCTCGCCCACCGGTTCCGGCAGCCGGGCCGCCCGTCCCGGTCGCAGGCCTGCCCGTCGCCGTACGGTTTCCGCGGCCGCCGCGTCCAGCAGGGCGAGCGGTGCCTCCCGGCCGGGCGGGCAGCCCGGTGGGGTGCGTCGCTCCGTTCCGAGCAGGGCCGCCGTGACGAGTTCCTCCCAGACGCCCGGCGTGGGCGCGTCCACAGGAGCGGAAGTCCTGGTCATGTGTTCCTTTCCGTTCCACTCCCTGGGGCGCCGGGAAGTGGTTGAAGGGTCACTTGATGCGGGTGTCCCGTGAGCCGGGAGACATGCGTGGCAGATCGGGACAATGGGAGGGACACCGGGACGGGCAGTGATCGGGTCAGCGGTCGGGTCAGCGGTCGTATCAGGGGTCGTGTCAGCGGTCGCGTCAGCACAGGGACACCGCCTCGCCCGCGCTCTCCGGCCAGGCCGTGAGCGGAGTGAAGCCGCGGTGGCCGCACTCGCCGAAGACCTTGACCGGAGCGCCACCGGACACGGAGACCAGCCGCCACAGGCCCGGACGGGACCGCGCGGTGGACGTCAGCGGCAGCGCCGTGTTCCCGTCGGCGTCCGCCAGCTGCCAGGAGTCGCCGTCCGGGGCCGGGACGACCCTGTCCAGCGTCACCGGCACGGAGTCCAGCCAGGGATCGTCCCGCAGGGCCTCGCCGTAGCGCGCGACAGCCTCCGCCGGTGTCACCCCCGGCGGGCGTATCGCCGCGGGAGCGGGCGGGGCGAACTGCTCGCCCAGGGCCGCCCGTGGTTGTCCGGCACCCGGATACGCCGACACCTCCGCGTCCAACGCCAGCCCCATCGGCAGCGCGAGCTCCGGCGCGCGGCCGGCGGCACCATAGGAGAGGAGCAGCGCCGTACGGCCGGACGCGGCGCCGTACAGCCAGATCCGGCGGGTCGTCAGCCGGGCGTCCGCCGTGTCGTACTGGGCGAGGACCAGCCAGCTGTCCCGCAGCGGCGGGCCACCCGCCGAAGTGGGCAGGCCGACCCGGGAACGGACCGTCGCCGCCAGGTCGTCGGGCAGCCGCTCCCGGCGCAGCCAGCCCTGGTCGAGGAGATGGAGGAGGGCACAATCCTCCAGCAGGCGCACCGGCCAGCCCGGCCCGGACGACGGGATCGCCCCCAACTCCCGCACCCGCGCGGCCAGTCCGGAGGCCTGGGCGTCGACCATCCGGGCCGCCGTCTCCTCCCACAGCCCGTACCCCGCCTGCTCCGCGCCCGCGAGGCCGCCGCGCAGCAGATCCACCAGCCGTTGCTCCAACTCCGTCGCGCCCGCGGTGATCCGCGCGGCCCGGCGCTCCGCCCGGAGCCGCGCCGCCTCGGGATCACCGGAGCCCGACGGTGAAGCGGCGGCCGCCGCATGCTTCTCCGCCGAGCGCTTCCTTCTCCCCTCCAACCACTCCCCGGCCCACTCCGGCGGCTGCCTCGCCGGCACCGCGCCGTCCCCGCCCGCCCAGAGCAGCAGCAGCCCGAGCGCGTGCTTGCACGGGAACTTCCGGCTCGGACAACTGCACTTGTACGCCGGTCCGGACGCGTCCGCGACGTCCACGACCGTCTGATACGGCTTGCTGCCGCTGCCCTTGCACAGCCCCCACACCGTCCCCTCCCCGGAACTGCCCGCCTCGGACCACGGTCCGGCCGCGCCGAGTTTGCTGCCCGCTTTGCGTGAAGCGGCGTCAGGCGCCAGTGACAGCACCTGGTCCGCGCTCCAGCGCACCCCCTGCTGAGTCATGTCATCGAAGGTAGATCCCACCACTGACAATCGGCCCTGCGAGCGCGTTTGTGCAGGTCAGATCGCATTGTCAGTGGCGTGGTGCACGGTGGACACCAGATCCGAACCGGCCGAGCTGGAGGGGGACTCAGCCATGACTGTGTCTGTAGAACCGACGTCCGCTGACGTGCGTGAGAAGGAGCCGACCGAGGCGTTGCGTCCGCATGCCGAGGACGCCTTCGCCGGTGAACTCGTCGCGCTCGCCGCACAGGACGACCGCCCGCGCCCGGCCCGCTGGAAGCTGTCGCCGTGGGCCGTCGCCACCTATCTCCTCGGCGGCACCCTGCCCGACGGCACGGTGATCACGCCGAAGTACGTCGGCCCGCGCCGCCTCGTCGAGGTCGCCGTCACCACTCTCGCCACCGACCGCGCCCTGCTCCTGCTCGGGGTGCCCGGCACCGCGAAGACATGGGTGTCCGAGCACCTCGCCGCCGCGGTCAGTGGCGACTCCACCCTGCTCGTCCAGGGCACGGCCGGTACCCCGGAGGAGGCCATCCGGTACGGCTGGAACTACGCGCAGTTGCTCGCGCACGGCCCCAGCCGGGACGCCCTGGTCCCCAGCCCCGTCATGCGGGCGATGGCCGAGGGGATGACGGCCCGCGTCGAGGAACTGACCCGTATCCCGGCCGACGTACAGGACTCCCTCATCACGATCCTGTCGGAGAAGACGCTGCCGATACCGGAGTTGGGCCAGGAGGTGCAGGCGGTCGGCGGCTTCAACGTGATCGCGACGGCCAACGACCGTGACCGCGGGGTCAACGAGCTGTCCAGCGCCCTGCGCCGCCGTTTCAACACGGTGGTGCTGCCGCTGCCGGAGAGCGTCGAGGCCGAGGTCGACATCGTCTCGCGGCGCGTCGACCAGATCGGCCGCTCACTCGACCTGCCGGCCGCCCCCGACGGCATCGACGAGATGCGCCGCGTCGTGACGGTCTTCCGTGAGCTGCGTGACGGTCTCACGTCCGACGGCCGCACAAAGCTGAAGTCGCCCACCGGCACCCTGTCGACGGCGGAGGCGATCTCCGTCGTCACCAACGGCCTCGCCCTGGCTGCGCACTTCGGCGACGGCGTGCTGCGGGCGGGCGATGTCGCCGCGGGCATCCTCGGCGCGGTCGTCCGCGACCCGGCGTCCGACCGGGTCGTCTGGCGGGAGTACCTGGAGGCGGTCGTCCGCGAACGCGACGGCTGGACGGACTTCTACCGCGCCTGCCGTGAGGTGAGCGCGTGAACGGAGGCGGGCGGGGATCCGGTGGCGGGAGGGGAGTTCAGCGCGCTGTTCGCGGGGGTGGGCGCGGGCTCGGGCTCCGGTGCGGGTGTGCGTGCGGGTGCGGGTGCGGGCGCGGGTGGGCGTGCGGGTGCGGACTCGCTCTGGTCTCGGTGGTCTCGGTTGTCTCGGAAGGGAGGGGGTCGAAGTGACGGGCGCTGACGAGACCGGGGGGCGAGGGGCCGGGGTGGCGGGGCCGCTGCTGCTCGGGGTGCGGCACCACGGGCCGGGTTCCGCGCGGGCCGTGCGGGCGGCGTTGGCCGCGGCCCGGCCGCGGGTCGTGCTGATCGAGGGGCCGCCCGAGGCCGACGCGCTGATCCCGCTGGCCGCCGACGAGGACATGCGGCCACCGGTCGCCCTGCTCGCCCACGCGGTGGACGAACCCGGCTGTTCGGCGTTCTGGCCGCTGGCCGAGTTCTCCCCGGAGTGGGTCGCCATCCGCTGGGCCCTGGAACACGACGTCCCGGCCCACTTCATCGACCTGCCGGCGGCACACACGCTGGCGTGGGGGCGGGACGGGGAGGAGTCCGGGGGCGTAGAGCCCGAAGGGGAGACGAGCGGGGCGGCAAAGGACCAGGGAGAGGGCGCCGAGCCGGACGTCCGCGTCGACGTCCGGGTGGACCCGCTCGCCGTGCTCGCGGAGACCGCCGGTTATGACGACGCCGAGCGCTGGTGGGAGGACGTCGTCGAACACCGGGGACCGGGCGCGGGGGACCCCTTCGCTCCGTTCGTCGCGCTTGAGGAGGCCATGGGGGTGCTGCGGGAGACGTACGGGAGCGGGGGCCACGACCGGGATCTCGTACGGGAGGCGTACATGCGGCTCCAGATGCGGGACGCACAGCGCGAGTTCGGGGACGACGTGGCCGTGGTGTGCGGCGCCTGGCACGTGCCCGCACTGCGCCGACGGACCACCGTCGCCGCCGACAAGGCACTGCTGAAGGGACTGCCCAAGGTCAGGACGGACATGACCTGGGTGCCGTGGACGCACCGCAGGCTGTCGCGCCGCAGCGGGTACGGCGCGGGGATCGACTCCCCGGGCTGGTACGGGCATCTGTTCGGGGCGCCGGACCGGCCGGTCGAGCGATGGCTGACCAAGGTCGCGGGGCTCCTGCGCGACGAGGACCGCATGGTCTCCTCGGCGCATGTCATCGAGGCGGTACGGCTGGCCCGGACGCTCGCCGCGATGCGGGGCCGCCCGCTGGCCGGCCTGAGCGAGACGACCGACGCCGTGCGGGCGGTGATGTGCGACGGCTCGGACGTACCGCTGGCGCTGGTGCACGACCGGCTCGTCGTGGGGGACGTGCTGGGGGAGGTGCCGCCGACGGCGCCCGCGGTGCCCCTGCAGCGGGACCTCGACCGGATCCAGCGCCGCCTGCGGCTCAAACCGGAGGCGCGGGAACGGGAGTTGGAACTCGACCTGCGCAAGGACAACGACGCCGAGCGCAGCCGGCTGCTGCACCGGCTGCGGCTGCTGGTGGTGGCCTGGGGGGAACCGATCGCCTCGCGCGGCAGCACGGGCACGTTCCGGGAGACATGGCGGCTGAGGTGGGAGCCGGAGCTGGCCGTGCGGGTCGCGGAGGCGGGGGTGTGGGGGACGACCGTGCTCGCCGCCGCGACCGCCAAGGCGGAGTCCGACGCGGTCGCCGCGCACGGGCTCGCCGATGTCACGGCACTCGCCGAGCGCTGCCTGCTCGCCGAACTGCCGGACGCGCTCCCCACGGTGATGCGGATCCTCGCCGACCGGGCGGCCCTCGACGCCGACGTCGGCCACCTCGCCCAGGCCCTGCCCGCCCTGGTCCGCTCCCTGCGCTACGGCGACGTACGCGGCACGGACACCGCGGCCCTGACGGAGGTCGCCGCCGGCCTCGCCGAGCGGATCTTCGTCGGCCTGCCGCCCGCCTGCGCCGCGCTCGACACGGACGCGGCCGAAGAGATGCGGCGCCATGTCGAAGCGGTGCACGGGGCGGTGGGGATGCTGGACGACGCCGCCGTACCGGCCCACGGCGACCTGCGGGGGCGTTGGCACGCGGTGCTCGGGGTGCTGTCCGGGCGGGACACCGTGCCCGGTGTCATCCGGGGCCGGGCGGTGCGCCTGCTGCTGGACGGCGGGCAGCTGGCGCAGAGCGACGCGGCGCGGCTCATGGGGCTCGCGCTGTCGCCGGGGACGCCGCCGGGAGACGCGGCCGCGTGGATCGAGGGCTTCGTCGGCGGCGGAGCGGGCGGCGGGATGCTGCTGGTGCACGACGAGCGGCTGCTCAGCCTTGTCGACACCTGGCTGACCGGCGTGCCGGCGGAGGCGTTCATCGATGTACTGCCGCTGCTGCGGCGGACGTTCTCGGCGTACGAGCCGGGCGTGCGCCGCACCCTCGGTGAACTCGTCCGGCGAGGGCCGGCCCGCCGCCGGAGCACAGGAGCGGCCCAGTCCGGCATCCCCGGATTCGCACCCGACCTCGACGGTGAGCGCGCGAACGCGGTCCGGCCGGTCGTGCGGCTGCTGTTGGGCCTGGATGAACTGAGTGAACCGGACGGCCTGGGTGGACCGGACGGAATGGAAGAGGACGCGGGCAACGACCTGGTGGGGGTGACGCGATGACGACCGACTGCCTGAGCGGGCCGAGGGAGAGGGAGCGGGCCGAAGGGGTGAGCGTGGTCGGCGACGGGCGCGGTTCGCGGGCGGCGCAGGACCGCCCGGCGACGACCGTGCCGGTGATCCCGCTCTGGGAACGGCTTCGCACGGAGGTACGCGGATGACGACCGACCCGCACACGACGACCCAGCCGGTCGACCCGGCGCAGGAGCGGCTGCGGCGCTGGCGGCTCGTGCTCGGAGGCGACACGGCCGACGGCACGGGCTGCGAGCTCTCCGGGCGGGACGCCGCGATGGACGGGGCACTGGCCGGGCTCTACGGGAAGGGGGACAAGGAGCGTTCGGCCCGGGACCGTTCGGCGGGGCTCGGAGCGTCGGCGCCGTCCGTGGCGCGCTGGCTCGGGGACATCCGGACCTACTTCCCGTCCACCGTCGTCCAGGTCATGCAGCGCGACGCCATCGACCGGCTCGGGTTGTCCACGCTGCTCCTGGAGCCGGAGATGCTGGAGGCGGTGGAGGCGGACGTGCACCTCGTCGGCACGCTGCTCTCCCTCAACAAGGCGATGCCGGAGACCACGAAGGAGACGGCACGGGCAGTCGTCCGCAAGGTCGTCGAGGACCTGGAGAAGCGGCTCGCGACCCGCACCCGGGCCACCCTCACCGGCGCCCTGGACCGCAGCGCCCGTATCAACCGGCCCCGCCACCACGACATCGACTGGAACCGCACCATCGCGGCCAACCTCAAGCACTATCTGCCGGAGTACCGGACGATCGTGCCGGAGCGGCTCATCGGGTACGGGCGCGCGTCCCAGTCGGTGAAGAAGGAGGTCGTCCTGTGCATCGACCAGTCGGGGTCGATGGCGGCGTCCGTCGTCTACGCGTCCGTGTTCGGGGCGGTGCTGGCGTCGATGCGGTCGATCAACACGCGGCTCGTCGTCTTCGACACGGCCGTCGTCGACCTCACCGACCAGCTCGACGACCCGGTGGACGTCCTGTTCGGCACACAGCTCGGCGGCGGCACGGACATCAACCGGGCGCTGGCGTACTGCCAGTCGCAGATCACCCGGCCCGCGGAGACCGTGGTCGTGCTGATCAGTGACCTCTACGAGGGAGGCATACGGCAGGAGATGCTCAAGCGGGTCGCGGCGATGAAGGCGTCGGGGGTGCAGTTCGTGACGCTGCTCGCGCTGTCCGACGAGGGGGCGCCCGCCTACGACCGGGAGCACGCGGCCGCGCTCGCCGCACTCGGCGCACCGGCCTTCGCGTGTACGCCCGACCTGTTCCCGGAGGTGATGGCGGCGGCGATCGAGAAGCGGCCTCTGCCGATACCGGAGACCTAGTCACGGCCCCCCTGGGCAGGGCGATTTGTCGACCCATTGACGTGAATTCCGTGCGGACTTCGGCCACCAAAACGGACATGACCACCCATCGGTAAAGGGGGGCTTGCGCAACCTCGGGAGTCCCGTGCAAGGATCGACGAAAATCAGCGGTGCGAGGCGCTCCGCTTGCTTCGAACCGAGTCGTACGGCGTGCAATGTTCCGTCGCACGGAGGGACCCACACCCAGTTGATCCAGCCTGTCGCCCTTATCGGTGCCGCTCTGCGCGTGATGCGTACGGCGGCCGGGCGGCGTGCGCTGCAAGTGGTGCTGCTGGTGGGCGGGTTGTTCGCGCTCGGGTTCCTCTGCGGGGAGCAGGCGCACGCGGCGGACAGGGCGGCATCGGCGTCGGTCACCGAGGTGTCGTCGGTTTCGGCGGATGGCGTCCGGTCGTTGACGAGCGGTGCGGTCACCGGGGTGACGCACACCCCGGCGGAGGCGGCACCGGCCAAGCCGGCCGCTCCCAGGCCCCCCGCTGACGAGGCGGAGGTCAAGCCTCCTCCGCTGTCCGTCGCGGTTCCCGACTCGCCTTCTCCGCCCGACGTGACGGGCGTGACGGACGTGACGGACGTGGTGGACGCGGCTGCGCTGCCCGACGTGACGACCCTGCCGGACTCGGCGGACCTGTCAAAGCTCCCGCCCGTGCAGTCTCTGCCTTCGGTCCCACCCTTCCCGTCCCAGCCGGCTGTGCCGTCCGGGCCGACTATGCCGTCCACGCCGATCCTGCCGGGGCTTCCGCAGCTGCCGGGGGCGCCGTCGCTCCCCGTTCACACGCTGCCGATCCCGGTCACGCCGGCTCCGCAGCCGGGCTCGCCGACGTCACCGACCTCACCGACGGCCCCGACGGCGACGGACGGTCAGACCTCCGAGGGACGTTCCGACGCGGCGACGCCGCTCGCCTACGGGCCTCGGTTCACCGCGGACGCCGACGTCACCGGCGTCGGGGCGCGGACACCCGCGCACCGGGTCGCCCGCCCGGGGCCCGTCCCCGCGCACCAGGAGCCCCCGCACGACCCGGGTGGTGCGTTGAGCGGCAAGGCGGCAGGCGACTCCGGTACCGGCAGCCCACGGCACGGTGGCGACGCGCACGCCGTCACCTTCGACCACCGGGCGCCGCTGCGGCTCGTGCCCGGCGCCGCCGTGGGCGCGGACGCCTACGGCACCCGGGACAGGCACCGGGACATTCCCTTCTCCCCGGCCTAGGCCAGACCCCTTCCCCCGCCGCAGACCTGCCGCGCGGGGGCGGAAACAGGTCTGCCCGCCCGTCCGGATCCCCTGCGATCTCCGGACGCAAGCCCTCGGAATTGTCCCCAAGCCTTCCCGAGTCCCGCGGCTCCCATCGAGGACCACCGGACTCCTGTGGATCTAAGGATCTGACGCACGCCATGAACAAGAACATCCGCATGAACACGAACATCCGCCGTTCCATCGTGATAGCCGCCGGTGTCACCGGCGCGTGGGCGCTCGGCTCCACCGTCGCCAGCGCGGACGAACTGCCCGCGACCCCTGTCTCCACACCGGACGCGACAACCGAAACCACCACCGACGCGGTGACGAACACCACGAACACCATCACCGCCACCCTCCACACCGCCACCACCACGGTCGACGGACTCGTCTCCGACGCGCAGGCCCTCACCCCGAAGGTCACCACCCCGAAGGCCGCCACCCCCAAGAAGTCCAAGGTGAACGGTGCCGCCGCGATCCAGGGGGCCCGGGCCGCCCGCGCGGCGCAGGCCACCAGCACCGTCTCCGACGTGGGCGTCACCCCCGAGGGCCACGCCCACGCGGACGGCATCGACTACCTCTTCGGCCCCCTCGCCGCCTTCGCACCCGAGGTGGAGCAGGCGCGGTCCACCGCCCACGACACGGCGACCTCCGCCACGACCGCCGCCGAGGCCACCGTCTCCGGCGTCCCGAGCCACGTCACCGGCACGGTCGTCCCCGTCGTCGGGCAGACGGTGGACGCGGCCGCCCCGCCGGTGGCGACGTCCGCCGTGGACGGAGCGCTGCCGATCGCCACCGGCGCCGTGCACGGAGTGACGCCGGTCGTCGCCGGCGTGGCCGCGGACGTTCACCCGTACGCCACCGGTCTGGTCGGTCAGGTCGCCGGTGGCACCACGGCCGCCGTTCTGCCGCCGGTGGTGAACACCGCCGTACACGGCGTGGTGCCGGTCGCCGGGCAGGCCGTGGCGGACGCGGGTGGGCTGGCGACCGGTGTCGCCCAGGACGTCCAGCCCGTCGCGACCGGGGTCGTCGGCTCCGTGCCGCCGCTCGCGCATGGCGTGGCCGGTCACGCCACCGACCTGGTGTACGGCGTCGTGGGCCAGGTGCCGCCGTTCGCCCAGGGGGTCACGGGCGCCGTCCACCCGGTCGTCGACACCGTCACCCGGACCGTGAACGACACCCTGCGCGACACCGTCCAGCCGGTCGTGCACGGCGTCGGCGGCAGCGCCACGACGCTGGCGTACGGCGTCACGGGCGATGTCGCTCCCTTCGCGGACGGTCTCGTCGGAGAGGTCGGCCCGTTCGCGTACGGGGCCGTCGGCCAGGTCGCGCCCCTGGCGCAGGACCTGACCGGCACCGTCCGGGCGACGGCCGGCCCGCTCGCCGGTCACGCCGTCACCGGGGTCGAGGGCGTCGCCGAGTCGATCACCCCGAGCTACGTGCACCACGGCGGCACGTACAGCGTCTGAGCCCACCGCTCATGAGGACTCCGTGAGGCGGCAGATCCCGGATCGCCGAAAACCATCGGCTTGTCCGGCCGAAACCTCACGGACAGGGCGAGGTGGTCCCCATTGGGGTGGGGATCAACCGCCCTTCGCCCCGTAGGGGCTGTTTCAAGGGGCCTCACCGGGTCAACCCCAGCCCGGTGAGGCCCTTCGCTCGCTGCCCCGATGCCGCCGCAGGACGTCCCCAGTGCCGCCCCGACCCCTCACATACGGCACCCCGTGCCAGTGAGCGCGGCATCATGTGACAGGTATCACCGCTCAGGTGTGACCCGCGATTTAGAGGCCCCCCGCAAGCAGCGATAACCTGCGAGACGGACATGCCGCGCGCTCGGACACCGTGTGCGCCTCCCTTGTGACTGACAGACGGCGGACGTCACGTTGCCCTCGCGGCACGCCCACGCAGACAACGAACCGCGAGATCACTGATAGGGACGGAAGCGCGTGGACCTGTTCGAGTACCAGGCGAGGGACCTCTTCGCCAAGCACGATGTACCGGTGCTGGCCGGTGAAGTCATCGACACGCCTGAGGCGGCCCGCGCAGCCACTGAGCGTCTTGGTGGCAAATCCGTCGTCAAGGCCCAGGTGAAGGTCGGCGGCCGTGGCAAGGCCGGTGGCGTGAAGCTCGCCGCCACCCCGGACGAGGCCGTCGCCCGTGCGACGGACATCCTCGGCATGGACATCAAGGGCCACACGGTCCACAAGGTGATGATCGCCGAGACCGCGCCCGAGATCGTCGAGGAGTACTACGTCTCGTACCTCCTCGACCGCACCAACCGCACTTTCCTCGCCATGGCGTCCGTCCAGGGCGGCGTGGAGATCGAGGTCGTCGCGGAGGAGAACCCCGAGGCCCTCGCGAAGGTCCCGGTCGACGCCAACGAAGGCGTGTCGATCGAGAAGGCCCGCGAGATCGTCGCCCAGGCGAAGTTCCCGGCCGACGTCGCCGAGCAGGTCGCCGAGATCCTGGTGACCCTGTGGGACACCTTCATCAAGGAGGACGCCCTCCTCGTCGAGGTGAACCCGCTCGCCAAGGTCGCCTCCGGCAAGGTCATCGCCCTCGACGGCAAGGTGTCGCTGGACGAGAACGCCGACTTCCGCCAGCCGGACCACGAGGCGCTCGTCGACCACGCGGCGGCCAACCCGCTCGAGGCCGCGGCCAAGGAGAAGAACCTCAACTACGTCAAGCTCGACGGTGAGGTCGGCATCATCGGCAACGGCGCGGGGCTCGTCATGAGCACCCTGGACGTCGTCGCGTACGCCGGTGAGGCGCACGGTGGCGTCAAGCCCGCCAACTTCCTCGACATCGGCGGCGGCGCCTCCGCCGCGGTCATGGCGAACGGCCTGGAGATCATCCTCGGCGACCCGGACGTCAAGTCCGTGTTCGTCAACGTCTTCGGTGGCATCACCGCCTGCGACGAGGTCGCCAACGGCATCGTGCAGGCGCTGCAGCTGCTCGCGGACAAGGGCGAGGAAGTCAGCAAGCCCCTCGTCGTCCGCCTCGACGGCAACAACGCCGAGCTGGGTCGCAAGATCCTCTCCGACGCCAACCACCCGCTGGTCCAGCGCGTGGACACCATGGACGGCGCGGCCGACAAGGCCGCCGAGCTCGCGGCTGCGAAGTAAGGAAGAGGGACAGACACAGCCATGGCTATCTTCCTCAACAAGGACAGCAAGGTCATCGTCCAGGGCATGACCGGCTCCACGGGCATGAAGCACACCAAGCTCATGCTCGCCGACGGCACGAACATCGTCGGTGGCGTCAACCCGCGCAAGGCGGGCACGTCCGTGGACATCGACGGCACCGACATCCCGGTGTTCGGCACGGTCGCCGAGGCGATCGAGAAGACGGGCGCGAACGTGTCCGTCCTCTTCGTACCGCCGGCCTTCTCCAAGGCCGCCGTGGTCGAGGCCATCGACGCCGAGATCCCGCTCGCGGTCGTCATCACCGAGGGCATCGCCGTCCACGACTCGGCCGCGTTCTACGCGTACGCCGTGTCCAAGGGCAACAAGACCCGGATCATCGGCCCGAACTGCCCCGGTCTCATCACCCCGGGCCAGTCGAACGCCGGCATCATCCCGGGCGACATCACCAAGCCGGGCCGTATCGGCCTGGTCTCGAAGTCCGGCACGCTGACGTACCAGATGATGTACGAGCTGCGTGACATCGGCTTCTCGTCCGCCGTCGGCATCGGTGGCGACCCGGTCATCGGCACCACGCACATCGACGCCCTGGCGGCCTTCGAGGCCGACCCGGACACCGACCTGATCGTCATGATCGGTGAGATCGGCGGCGACGCCGAGGAGCGTGCGGCGGACTTCATCGCGAAGAACGTGACGAAGCCGGTCGTCGGCTACGTCGCCGGCTTCACCGCGCCCGAGGGCAAGACCATGGGCCACGCCGGCGCCATCGTCTCCGGTTCCTCCGGCACGGCCGCCGCGAAGAAGGAGGCCCTGGAGGCCGCGGGCGTCAAGGTCGGCAAGACGCCGACCGAGACGGCCAAGCTGGCGCGCGCCATCCTCGCCGGCTGACGCGTCTCTCAGCGGAAGGGCCCGCACCCTCACCGGGGGTGCGGGCCCTTCCGCATGCTCAACGCGCCTGCGTCTGCCGCATGCTCAACGCGCCTGCGGCACCAGTCTCTGGGGCCCGCTCGCCGTTCCCTCCCGCAGCTTCGCCCGCAGTGCCAGCTCCCCCGCCGACAGCGAGCCCGGCGCCACCTTCGGCGGTACGCCCCGCACCGTCTCACCCGGTGACACCGGCGGCTCGTAGTGCGTCGGCGCCGTCCGCAGCGTGAGCGCCGTCGCGCCGATCAGGGCGACGGTGAAGGCGATGGCGGCCCGGGTCCAGAAGCGGGCCCGGCGCTCACCGTCCGCCCGTACCGCCAAGGGCCGCGCGGCGCGCAGCCGCTCCAGGGAGGCCAGTTCGACCAGCCGCCGGTGCAACTCCGCGGGATGCGCCAGTTCCGGCAGACGCGTGGCGACCGCCTCGCGCGCGTGCAGCAGCCGGTTCGCCGTCGCCCGGGTGCTCGCCTCCGTCTCCGCCGCCGTCTCCGGCAGGCCGAGGCCGACACCGTCGTAGAGGAGGAGCGCGCGACGGTACGGCGGCGGGAGTTTGAGGAGGGCGTCGAGCAGCGTGCGGGAGAAGGCGTCGGCGGGGGGCGGCCCGGAGTGCCGGGAGCGGGGGCGGAGCCGGTGCCAGGGGGAGAGCGCGTACTCGTACGTCGCCGCCCGCACCCAGCCCGCCGGGTCGGGGTCGCGGGCCACCTCGGGCCAGCGCTGCCAGGCGAGTTGGAAGGCCCGCTCGACCGACTCGCGCGCGAGCTCGCGTCGCCCGGTGAGCAGATAGGCCTGCCGGACGAGGGCGGGCGCGCAGAACGCGTACAGCCCGTCGAAGGCCTGAGCGGGCGTCAGAGCAGACGTCAGAGCAGGCGTCAGAGCAAGCGTCAGAGCAGGCGATTCCGCGACCGGTTCAGATGCTGACACGGGCGATGGCGGTGCCGGCTCCGGTGCGGGGCTTGGCGCGGGGCTTGGCGCGGGTTCAGGTGACGGGGCGTCCGTTCGTACGGGGCTGTCGGCGGCATGGGCCGTGAGCTCGGCCAGCAGCTTCGCGTACGCCTCCCGTTTCCGGCCGCGCGGAGTCGTCCGGCCGGCCTCCCACCCGCGTACCGTCTCGCGAGTGACGCCCACGCGTGCCGCGACCTGAGCCTGCGTCAACGCCCCGGACTCACGCAGGCGTCGGCGTTCCTTGGGTGGGGGAAGCGGGGTTGCAGTGCTCTGGGTCACCGGGCGACCCTTCGTGCCGAAAAGTACATAAACGTATATTGAGCGACACATCCGGTGTTCGCCTGTTACGACGAGAAAGTGCGTGTCGTTGGCAGCATGGCCGTCATGATCCAGATGACCGCTTGCCGACCGCTGTTGTCGTCCCTGCTCACCCGGATGCGCGACCGACCGCCCGGAGAGGCTGCCAGCCTCCTGAATGGTGCCGTCGCCGCGGGGCTCGGCCTCTGCTTGTTCGCCGCACCCGCGATGTTGCTGTGGATCAGCTCGCCGTATCCCGACAGCGGCCCCGGAGGCGCGCTGCACGTCGCCGCGGCGCTGTGGCTGTTGGCGCACGGCGCCGAACTGGTCCGCCCCGACACCCACTCCGGCGTCCCCGCGCCCGTGGGAGTCACCCCGCTCCTGCTGCTCGCACTGCCGGTCTGGCTGGTGTACCGGGCGGCGCGGGACGCGGTGGACGGCAGCGAGGACCCGGGGGGCGGCCCGGGGGCCGGAGGAGCCGAGGGACCGCCGCCGGTTGCCGCGCGGACGGCGTGGAGGGGGGTCGTCCTCGGCTACCTCGCCGTCGGCTTGGCCGCCGCGCTGTACGCCTCGGGCGGCGATCTGCGGCCCGCGTGGGGGTGGACGGCGGTGTGCCTGCCGCTGACGGTGACAAGCGCGGCCGGGTGGGGGGTGTGGACGGCGTACGGCTGTCCGCGCGCGGCGATGGACAGTGCGCTGGTCCGGTTGCCGGCGGGGCTGCGGCGGCGGGCCCTGGGGCCGGAGGCGTGGGAGGGCGGCGTTGTCGCCGGACGCGCGGCCGGGGCCGGGGCGGCGGTGCTGGTCGGAGGCGGGGCGTTGGCACTGGCGGCGTCGCTGGTGTGGCACGGCGGGGCGGCGCGGGTGGCCTTCCTGCAGCTGACCGAGGGGTGGTCGGGGCGGTTCGCGGTTCTGCTGCTGTGCCTGGCCCTGGTGCCGAACGCGGCGATGTGGGCGGCGGCGTACGGGCTCGGGCCCGGCTTCACCCTCGGCGTCGGCCATGTCGTGAGCCCGTTCTCCTCCGCACCCGCGCCGCTGCTGCCGCCGTTTCCCCTGTTGGCGGCGGTGCCGGACGCGGGAGCCGGCACGCCCTTGAACTGGGCGGCGGTTCTGGTGCCGGTGGCGGCGGGGCTGACGGTGGGGTGGTTCACGGGACGGGAGGCGACGACGGGCGGTGCCCGGACCGGGGAAACGGCCGCGATGGGCGGGGACGGTGACGATGGCGGACGGGCAGTGGGTGCCTGGTCGTACGGGCGGACCGCCGTGACCGCGGGGATGGCGGCCGTGTGGTGTGCGGTGCTGGTCGCGGTGCTCGCCGCGTTGGCCGGCGGACCGCTCGGAGTCTCCGCGTTGGCGCGCTTCGGGCCGGTGTGGTGGCAGGCGGGAGGGGCGGCGCTGGTGTGGACGGCGGCGTTGGCGGTGCCGGTGGCGCTGGGAGTGCGGGCGTGGCGGTGCTGGGGACGAGGCGGGGGAGGCAAGTATGAGACGACGGCGACGATCGGGAAGCCTCGGGTGGAGTCGAAGCGGGAGCCGCGGGGCGGCGGCGAGGTCGTGGTGGACGTGGTGCCGAAGGTCCCGTACCTGTCCTACGCCGACGACACCGACGACGAGCCGTACGACTTCCTCCCCGTGGAGCCGCCGGAGCCCGGGTCCGCATCCTGAGAGACACCTACGCCGGTGCGAGCCCTCGGGGGCTCGACGGGTGTCGGTGCCGAGCCTCAGACGTCAGCTGTCCGTGCCCAGTACTCCGCGCAGTTCCTTCGGGAGGAGGTCCTCGCAGGACTGCTTCGCCGAGTTGGTCAGGGCGTCGTTCGTGCAGGTGTAGTAGTCGTCGTAGACCAGCTTCGCGGTGAAGCCCGCGGCGACCAGGACGATGGCCAGGGACGCCGTGACCAGGCCGCTCACCGCGGACGTCGTGACGGGGCGGGCGCTCTGGACGGGGGCCGGGCTGTGCGGGTCGGGGGTGCGGGGCTTGGCGCGCAGCGCGCTGATGCTCCAGTACATGGCCAGCGCACCGAGCAGCAGGGCCACGTACGGCCAGCTGAAGAGGGCGAAGAAGAAGGCCCACATGCCGCTCAGCAGGGCGTACCGCGCATGCCGCTGGGCCGGGTCCGTCGGGTCCCACCGGCTGCCGGTGCCCGGGCCCGATCCGCTCGGGCCCTCGGGGCCGGTTCCCTGGCCGCCGCCGCCCTGACGCTCACCGAAGCCGCCGGGGGTACGGCCGGGCTGTCGGTCGCTCCACTGGTTGCCCCAGGGGGAGCCGTCGTCGCCGGACTCCGGGCCCTGCCCGCCCTGAGCCCCCTGCGAACCCTCGGACCCCTCGCCGCCCACCGGGCGACGCGGCTGCCAGGGGCTGTCCGGCGTGCCCTCCGGGGGCGGAGCGAAGGGATTGTCGGCCCGGGTGTCCTCGGGCGCCCCTTGGGTCTGCCCGTCGCCGGGCCCCTGGGAGGACCCACCACCCTGTCCGCCGCTCGCATCCTGAGAGGTGCCGCCGCCCTGTCCGTCGCCGGGACCCTGGGACGACCCGCGGCCATGGCCGCCGACGCCCCCGCCCGACGGAGTGCCCGCGGCGTCGGGAGGAGAAGCGGGGCGCTCCCGACGCAGCACGCCGCTGCGCTCCCCTCCCTGCGGTGACTGCGGGGGGAGCGTGAGGAGTCGCAGACTGCGGTCCGGCATCAAGTGAGCGTCTTCCCTAGGTGATACGGCTGGCTGGCGTGAGCTGTCGCTTGGAGAACGCACCACACCACCACCGCGTTCCCGAGCCCGCCCGCCCCAGACGCTACCTCCCGGCCGCGCCCCCGTCCCGTGGGGGCCGCCCCGTGTGCCGGTATCGTTGCTGACGGTCGGCCGCTTCGTAGACTTCCCCGTATCCCGGGGCGTGAAGCATTCGTACGACCGTACAAACGCACCCCCGAGAAAGGGCCTCACCGTGGCCGCCAAGCCCGTGGCCAAGCGCCTTGTCGTGCTGGTCTCCGGATCCGGTACGAACCTCCAGGCGCTGCTCGACGCCATCGAGACCACCGGCACCGAGGCATACGGCGCCGAGATCGTGGCCGTGGGCGCCGACCGCGAGGGCATCGAGGGGCTCGCGCGGGCCGAGCGCGCCCAGATCCCCACCTTCGTGCGGAAGGTCAAGGAGTTCGGGACGCGTGACGAGTGGGACGCCGCCCTCGCCGAGGCCGTCGCCGCCCACGAGCCCGACCTCGTGGTGTCCGCGGGGTTCATGAAGATCGTGGGCAAGGAGTTCCTGGCCCGCTTCGGCGGGCGGTTCGTGAACACGCACCCCGCCCTCCTCCCCAGTTTTCCCGGCCCCCACGGTGTCCGCGACGCCCTCGCGTACGGCGCCCGGGTCACCGGCTGCACCGTCCACTTCGTCGACGACGGCGTCGACACCGGCCCGATCATCGCTCAGGGCGTGGTCGAGGTCCTGGACGAGGACGACGAGAGCGCTCTGCACGAGCGCATCAAGGAAGTCGAGCGAAGGCTGCTCGTCGAGGTCGTGGGGCGGCTCGCCCGCAACGGCTATCGCATTGAGGGACGAAAGGTAGTTATCCAGTGACCGCCACCGCCGAGAGCAACAAGCGGGCCATCCGTCGCGCGCTCGTCAGCGTCTACGACAAGACCGGGCTCGAGGACCTCGCGCGCGGGCTGCACGAGGCGGGCGTGGAGCTCGTCTCCACCGGGTCCACCGCCTCCCGTATCGCCGACGCCGGCGTCCCCGTCACCAGGGTCGAGGAGCTCACCGGCTTCCCCGAGTGCCTGGACGGCCGCGTCAAGACCCTGCACCCCAAGGTCCACGCGGGCATCCTGGCCGACCTGCGGCTGGAGGACCACCGCAACCAGCTCGCCGAGCTGGGCGTGGAACCCTTCGACCTGGTCGTCGTCAACCTCTACCCCTTCCGCGAGACCGTCGCCTCCGGTGCCACTCCCGACGAGTGCGTGGAGCAGATCGACATCGGCGGGCCGTCCATGGTGCGCGCCGCCGCCAAGAACCACCCCTCCGTCGCCGTGGTCACCAGCCCCGCGCGGTACGCGGACGTCCTCGCCGCCGTGCAGCACGGCGGCTTCGACCTCGCCACCCGCAAGCGGCTGGCCGCCGAGGCCTTCCGGCACACGGCCGAGTACGACATCGCGGTCTCCTCCTGGTTCGCCTCCGCCTACGCGCCTGCCGACGACTCGCCCTTCCCCTCCTTCCTCGCCACCAGCCTGGAGCGCGCCAACACCCTGCGCTACGGCGAGAACCCGCACCAGCCCGCCGCTCTCTACAGCGCCGGCACCGGCGGCCTGGCGGCGGCCGAGCAGTTGCACGGCAAGGAGATGTCGTTCAACAACTACACGGACACGGACGCCGCTCGCCGTGCCGCGTACGACCACGCCGAGCCGGCCGTCGCGATCATCAAGCACGCCAACCCGTGCGGTATCGCGGTCGGCGCGGACGTCGCCGAGGCGCACCGCAAGGCGCACGCCTGCGACCCGCTGTCCGCGTTCGGCGGCGTGATCGCGGTCAACCGGCCGGTGTCGAAGGAGATGGCCGAGCAGGTCGCCGAGATCTTCACCGAGGTCATCGTCGCGCCCGACTACGAGGACGGCGCGCTGGAGGCCCTCGCCAGGAAGAAGAACATCCGCGTGCTGCGCGTCCCGGACAGCCCCGCCCACCCGGTCGACGTCAAGCCGATCGACGGCGGCGCCCTGCTCCAGGTCGCCGACCGGCTCCAGGCCGAGGGCGACGACCCCGCGAACTGGACCCTTGCGACGGGCGAGGCGCTCGGCGCGGACGAGCTGGAGCAGCTGTCCTTCGCGTGGAAGGCCTGCCGTGCCGTGAAGTCCAACGCGATCCTCCTCGCCAAGGACGGCGCCTCGGTCGGCGTCGGCATGGGCCAGGTCAACCGCGTCGACTCCGCGAAGCTGGCCGTCGAGCGGGCGGGCGCAGAGCGCGCGCAGGGGGCGTACGCCGCGTCGGACGCGTTCTTCCCCTTCCCCGACGGCCTGGAGATCCTCGTCGAGGCAGGTGTGAAGGCCGTGGTCCAGCCGGGCGGTTCGGTCCGCGACGAACTGGTCGTCGAGGCCGCGAAGAAGGCGGGCGTGACGATGTACTTCACGGGCACGCGGCACTTCTTCCACTAGGAACCTGGCCGGTAGGTCATATCCGGTGGGTCCTGTCCGGTGGGTCCTGTCCGGGCGGTTGTCAGTGCCGGATGAGAGCCTGGCGGCATGGACGTCGAGTGCATACGTTCATGCCGCCGGGGCCGAGCCGGGTGGCGGACGCCCGAGACTCATCCCCGAGATTCACCGCGGAGTGGGGGAGTCCTTGACGGCTCGCTCGCAGTGCGGCCAGTCGTGGAAGTCGTGGGCGCTGCTCCACAGGCGGTGGGCTGCCTTGATGTTCCACTCCGGGTCCAGCGCCTGACGAGGTGTACCGCCCAGTTCGCGCAGGCGGGCGTCGGAGATCTGGAACAGGCCCCAGTTACGGGTGCCGTTGGTGTTGGGAAGGATGTGCAGCGGGTCCAGGAAGGACTGGCAGTCCGCGATGGCGACCGCCTCGTCGGGAGCCTCGGTGAACACCGCACGGATGTGCTGCCGCACCTTCGCCGGGGACCATACGGTCATGCGCACGTGCGAGTCGTACAGCGCCTTCTTGGTGGAGTCCCCGACGACCCCGTTGGGCGGGAGACCGGCGAACACCTGGAAGGCGGTGACGCGGCGCAGCGTCTGCGGCCCGAAGGACGAGTCGACACCGATGTCCGCGCCCTTGGTGTGCAGCAGCCGTTGCACCTCCTCGACGCACGCGTCCTGCTGGCCCATGGCCACGACGGACTGACAGGCGGCCGAGAAGAGCAGTCGGCCGTCCGTGGGACCGCCGCTCGAACCGTTGACGTTGCTGTTGCCGGACGAC
The DNA here is from genome assembly GCF_040660135.1 of Streptomyces sp. NPDC050997. Taxonomy (NCBI): domain Bacteria; kingdom Bacillati; phylum Actinomycetota; class Actinomycetes; order Kitasatosporales; family Streptomycetaceae; genus Streptomyces; species Streptomyces sp. NPDC050997. Next base: position 61,207 of record NZ_JBFAGK010000019.1, on the reverse strand, counting down.
GGCTGCTCGGCCGACAGAGCCCAGGCGGAGATGCCGATCGTCAGGACCGCGGTGGCGACGACGGCGTTGCGGAACCGGTGCCGGAGGAACCGGTCCCGGGCCCGCACCGGTTCCGGCTCCGCCACCGGCTCGGATACCGGCTCCGGCTCCGGCACCGACGCCGATTCCTCGGCACCGCCCACCACGTCCGCGGCGGCTTCGACACCGCCCTCCGCCGTCTCCCGCTCCCCGGTTTCCCGCTCCCCGGTTTCCTGCCCCCCGGCTTCTCGCTCCCCGGTTTCCCGCTCCTCGGTCTCCCGTGTCCGGGACGCGTCCGCCAAGGCCCACAGCCGGTGCAGGTTCCGCAGCTCGTCCGGGGCCGCGCCGCAGACCTTGGCGAGCCGGTGCACGCTGCCGTAGTCCTGAGGCACCGAAGTGCCGCGGCAGTAGCGATGGAGTGTGGACCCGGCTATTCCGGACTTCCCGGCGAGCGCCTCGTAACTGAGGCCTGATCTGTTCTTCAGTGAACGCAAAAACGCGGCGAACCGCTCGGTTTCCGTGCACGCGGACATCGAAGTATCCCCCTGCCGTACGGGACGTTGGTCAGACGTTCCAGCGGCTGGTCACAGTAGCGTCCCACGGCCGTCCCAACGGCATCAGAACGCGCCATCCAGAGGGCGTCCCGTCGTCCCGGCATCCCACCCCGGCCGGTTTCCTTGCCCGGGTCGGACGCGACTTGCCACGGTCTGGCTGTCCGCAGCACCAGTCGACGAACCACCAAGGGAGACCAGGCCCATGCATGTTTCCGTACGCCGGCCGCGCCGTACCGCACCGCTGTTCGCAGCCCTCGCCGTCAGCGCGGCGGTCGCCACCACGCTGGCTCTGCCCACGTCCGCGTCAGCGGCGCAGGCCACGCCCGCCGCCGTGGACTGCGCGACGGGTGACATCTGCTTCTGGACCGGCGCCAACTTCACCGGCAGCAAGTGCGCGTGGGACGCCGCCGATCCCGACTGGACGTCCGGCGCCGTCACGTGTTCCTGGGCCGCCACGACGAACGTGAAGTCGGTGTGGAACGCGGGCACCGGCTCCTTCACCGGTGTGGCGTACTACAAGGGGGCCAACTACACGGACCGGGTCGGCTGTACCCGGCAGCAGGCCGGCGGCAACCTCGCCGGCACTTACAAGGTCAAGTCCCACAAGTGGATCACGAGCAGCTGCGGCTGAGCCGGAAGCCTGCGTGACGGTGGCCTCCGGCCTTCCCCCGATCGGGCCGGAGACCACCTCGGGACCACGTTCCCACCGGCGGGCCCGAGGGTGAACCTGGGAAGTCTCAGGGTCACTTCTTGGCCTCAGGCGTGTACTCCTTGAGGTAGTGAGCGACGCGGTCGGCGTAGGCGCGAGCCTTCGGGGGAACACCCTCCGCGGCGTTCACCTTCTTGTAGGACGTTCAGTACGAGGCGGCGAGCAGCACCTTCCGGTCGCCCGGCAGGGAGGGGTTCAGCAGCGGCTCGATGCCGCAGAGGTAACGGCTCACGGCGGGGATGGACTGTTCGGGCGTGAGGGGAGGCCGGGGTGTCTCTTCCGCGGGGACGCCGTCGTTGCGGACCCACCAGCGCAGGATGTTCGGGGTCCAGCGGGCGATGCCGTACTCGCCGGCCACGGGGTCGGAGAGGTTCGGGTCGAAGTTGCTCTCCGACTTGAGCAGCGCCGCGATGAGGGCCGGGGTGACCTCCGGCTGGGCGCAGTTGTGGGCCGAGTCGACGATCAGCTTGCGGTACTTCACGGGGACACCCTTGTCCGTACGGAGTTCGGCGGCGCCGTAGCGGGCGGAGGTGACGGTCTGGGCCCCCGTGCCGGCGGAGGTCTTCGCGTTGTCGCCGGAGCCGGCGCGTGGGCCGGCCGTGCCGCCGGGATCCGACCAGGTGGAGACGGCGTAGCCGAGCGCGGCCACCACGACCGTGGCGGTCGCGGCGGCCAGGACGGCGGTGCGGCGGCGCAGCGGCATCCGGGGCAGACGGGGTGAGCGGCCCGAGCCCGCCGCGGTCTCGACCCGGCGGAGCAGGGCCTCGGTGGTGATGCGGTCGGCGTGCGTACGAGCCAGACAGTCCCGCACGATCTCCCGCCACGGCTGGGGCAGTTCCGGCGACAGCCGCAGCTCGTCCGTGCCCCGGGCGTACGCGGCGGCGGCATCCCTGCGGGCCGTCGGGGTGCCGCCGGGCAACGGGAAGGAGTCGGTGAGGACGAGGTGGGCGAGAACACCGAAGGCCCAGACGTCGGCGGACGGACGGATCCGGCGGCCACGTTCGCCGATCTCCGACCAGAGCAGCTCGGGCGGGGTGTAGTCGGGGGTGGAGAAGGCGGGCGTGTACGCGTGGGTGCCCTCCAGTTCGGCGGCCATGTTGAAATCGGCCAGCCGCGCCGAACCGTCCTTCATCAGCAGCACGTTGGCCGGTTTCAGATCCCCGTGCACCCAGCCCGCGCGATGCAGCTGGGCCAGCCCCTCGCAGATCTGCGCGAGGAGGACGGGGCCCGCGCCGGGCCGGGGCGAGGCGGTGAGCAGGGCGGACAGCGATCGCTCCGCCTTCTCCAGTACGAGGACCGTGGCACCGTCGAGGGCCGGGCGCTCCGGGTCGTCGACGGTGAGGGTGTCGTACATCCGGATCAGTCGCGGGCGTCTGAGCCGACGGTACAACTCGACCTCCCGCTCGATCAGTTCGCGCAGGTGGGTCAGCTGTCGGGGAGTGCCCGTGCCGGTGGGCAGGAACTTCAGGGCGGCCGTGCGGGGCAGTTCCTCGCCGCCGACGACGTCCTGGGTGCGCCGGGCCTCGTACACGCTCCCGAACGCGCCCGTCGCGATCGGCTCGCGCACCTCCCAGGCGCCCACCCGGTACCCGCGGGGCACCGGCACGGCGTACGGCTCGGTCACCGTGCCCCCCGGGCTGCGGGGGCCGTCAGGACGGTGAGGTCGTCCTCCCGGACCAGGTCGAAGCGGAGCGCCAGGGACACCAGCGACTCCTTCTTGCCGTTGAGCCGGGCGCCGGTCTCCGCGGTGTCCGGGCCGGGCTTGAGGCGCAGCTTGACGGCCAGGTAGTCGATGTTCCACTGGACGGTGGTGCGGGACGCCGCGGGCCAGTTCGGGCGCAGGCGGTCGACGACCTGCTCGACCGTGGGCAGCGCGGCGTGCGGCTCACCGCGCAGCCGTGGCTCGCACAGCGCGGCGAGGACCGCGAAGTAGCGCTTGGTGCGGTCGACGGAGAAGGCGGGCGCCGTGGTGTCGCCGTCGAGGCCGCCCTCGGTGCGCAGATAGTCGTGGCGGGGCGCCCACACGTCGATCGCCAGCAGATCGCCCGCCGCCGGCAGCACGATCCGCGAGAACTCGAACGGCACCGGCGCGTCCAGCCGCCCCGGCCCGACCTTGATGTGTTCGCCCGCGCCCTCCGGGTTCTCCACGACGTACGTCTGGTGGCCGCAGAGGTTGCTCAGGGTCCAGCAGGCGCCCTGCGCGCTGATCACGCCCGCTCGGCGGGACACCCCGTCATGCGGAACGACCAGGTCGTTCTCGCGCGCGGAGCGGCCGAAGGTCAAGCGCTCGCCGGGCGCGAGTCGCTGTCGTGTGTACTGGGGCTCGTCCTCCGTGGTCGGCGGAGGTACCACGATGATGCTGTACAAGGTGCTTCTCCCCGTGCCTGACGGCTACAGGGGTCAGAGTAGGGCGACGCACCAGGGCCGTGTCCCCCTCGTGCGGGTGAGACACGGCCCTTGGACAGGATTGGCGCGAACTGTTCAGTCCGGCCAAATGCCTCAGTAGCGCGGGCGGTTGAACCAGGCCTTGCCCTTGGAGTTGCCGGTGAAGACGGCGATCAGGATGCCGAGCACCAGGTGGATTATGCCCACGAGAGTGAACGGGTACAGGCCGAGGACCGCGGTGATGACGCCGAACACGAGGGTCGTGACACGCAGGCCGTTGCCGCCGGTGGTGAACTTCGTCGCCAGGAAGGCCGCCCACACCAGCCAGGCCAGAGCGAACACCGAGAAGGCCCACAGCGCGCCGGTCGGGTAGTCGGCGAACTGCTCGAAGGCGGCGTCGTCCTTGGCCTTGTCGAGGGCCACGGCGGCGAACGCGAAGAGGGCCACGCCGATGACCTGCAGACCGACGATGACCCACAGCATCACGCGGGCCGCGCTGACCGAGCCGGGCATCGTCGTCACCGGAGCGCCGGCGCCGTACGGCTGCTGCACCGGCGGGGCCTGGGGGTAGCCGTAACCGGGCGCCTGGCCCTGCTGCTGGGGGTAGCCGTAGCCCTGCTGCGGCGGCTGCTGCGGTTGCTGCTGGCCCTGGGGCGCGCCGTAGGGGTTGTTCGGGTCGCCGTAACTCATGGCGGTCTTTCCTCCGTTGATGTCCAAGTGCGGGGACGACGCGCAGCGGCATCGAAGGAGGAAAGTTCTTCGGATACGGCCGTCCCCCCGATGGGCTGCCCGCGGCACTGTGCATGTCATGGTTCTGCACCGTCGTCTCGCTTGTCCAGCCGCATTCCGCATGCGTTGTGCAAGTGCAACATGACTGATCATGAGGGGATACGGGCGGACGGATGCCGCACCATCCAATGGGCCCCTGATTGGAACCCGGGCCGGGTCATCCGCGAGGATGGGTACATGACCGCCCAGATTCTCGATGGCAAGGCCACCGCAGCCGCGATCAAGTCCGACCTGACCGCCCGCGTGGCGGCGCTGAAGGAGAAGGGCGTCACGCCCGGCCTCGGCACGATCCTCGTCGGGGAGGACCCCGGCAGCCAGAAGTACGTCGCCGGCAAGCACCGCGACTGCGCCCAGGTCGGCATCGCCTCCATCCAGCGGGAACTGCCGGCCACGGCGACGCAGGAGGAGATCGAGGCGGTCGTCCGCGAACTGAACGAGGACCCGGCCTGCACCGGCTACATCGTCCAGCTGCCGCTGCCGAAGGGCATCGACGAGAACCGGATCCTGGAACTGATGGACCCGGACAAGGACGCCGACGGCCTGCACCCGATGAACCTCGGCCGCCTCGTCCTCAACGAGCCCGCCCCGCTGCCCTGCACCCCCAACGGCGTGCTGACCCTGCTGCGCCGGTACGGCGTGGAGATCAAGGGCGCCGAGGTCGTGGTCGTCGGCCGTGGCGTCACCATCGGCCGGCCGATGCCGCTGCTGCTGACCCGCCGCAGCGAGAACGCCACGGTGACCCAGTGCCACACCGGCACCCGTGACCTGTCGGCGCACCTGAAGCGCGCGGACATCATCGTCGCCGCGGCCGGTTCCGCCCACCTGATCCGCGCGGAGGACGTGAAGCCGGGCGCGGCCGTCCTCGACGTCGGTGTCTCCCGCAGCGCCGAGGGCAAGATCGTCGGCGATGTCCACCCGGACGTCGCCGAGGTGGCCGGTTTCATCTCCCCGAACCCCGGCGGCGTCGGCCCGATGACCCGGGCGCAGCTGCTCGTCAACGTGGTCGAGGCGGCGGAGCGCAGTGTCGGCTGACGGCAAGCCCGGCGACCCGGCGTCCGCCGACCCGGCGTCGGGCGACCGGGCGTCCGCCGACCCGGCGTCGGGCGACCGGGCGTCCGGTGACCCGGCGTTCGCCGACCCGGCGTCCGGTGACCCGGCGTCCGGTGACCCGGCGTCCGCCGACCCGGCGTCGGGCGACCGGGCGTCCGGTGACCCGGCGTCCGGCGACGAGAAGGCCGAGGGAGTCGAGAAGCCCGAGAAGCCCGCGAAAGCCGAGAAGCCCGAGAAGCCCGCGAAAGCCGAGAAGCCCGAGAAAGCCGAGGACGCCGAGGAAGTGGACGGAGTCGAGGCCGTCGACGACATCGAGGTGCGGGACCCGATCAGCGCGCCCGACGCCGAGGGGAACCCACGCCGGGTGACCCGCCGGTTCCCGCTGTTCACCAGGGACACCGCGCGCCCCGAGGGCGGCGGCCGGGCCGCACCCCGCGACGCCCCGGCGCCCGCCCGGCAGTGGCCGATCCTCGCCGTCCTGTCGGCGGTCGGACTCGGACTGCTGCTCACCGCCCTCGACCTGTTCCGCCTCGGCATCCTGCTGATCGGCGTCGCGCTGCTGGTCGGCGGGCTCCTGCGCTGGCTGCTGCCGGACGTCGGCATGCTCGCCGTCCGCTCCCGCTTCACCGACATCGTCACCTACGGCGTGCTGGGCGGCGCGATCGCGCTGCTGGCGCTGATGGTGCAGCCGGACCCGTGGCTGGTGATCCCCTTCCTGAAGGACACCCTGCACTTCACGGTCAGCGGCTAGGACTTGTCAGCCGCTCACCTGTGACGGAGGCCCGTCCTCTCCCCCGAGCGAGGACGGGCCGCCGCCGGTGTCCACACTCGGGCACGGGATCTGCCCGTACAACGCCTGGCCGTCGGCTGTGGCACGGAAGTGACTGTTCCGCCACGCTGTCCGGGCCCTGCCACAGCCCGGCCCGCGACGGGAACCGACCAGCTGTCCGACGTCGTCATTCGCTCAGGACCGGGCGAGACGGCGACGCCGTGGAGGTGGGTGATGGGCGACTGGCAGCCGTTGCCGGACGAGCTGCCGCCGGAGGTGCGGCACTTCGTGGAGCAGCTGCGGCTTCTCAAGGACCGCACGGGGCTCAGCCTCGTCGCGCTGGGCGCCCGCACCGCGTACAGCAAGTCCTCCTGGCACCGTTACCTCAACGCGGGGCAGCCGCCGCCCCGGCAGGCCGTCGTCGCCCTGTGCCGGATCGCCGGCCTCGCCGACCCGGACGCCGAACGGTTCGGCGTGCGCTGGGAACTCGCCGTCCAGGCCTGGCCCCGACCGGCGACGCTCCCGGCGCCCGGCTCCGGGAGCGACGCGGGCGGTGATCCGGGTGTGGGCACGGGCGGTGATCCAAGGGGTGAGTACGAGGACGATCCCACGCTGCCGTGGTGGGACACGCCCCCCGAGGAGAGCGGGCGTGGGCGGGGCGGGCTGCTGCTGTCCGCCGTGCTGCTGCTCCTTCTCACGCTGCTGATCGGGGTGGCCGGCACGGTTGCGTTTGGGTGAGCCGAAGTCTTCTGTGACAGGCGTTATTTCCCATGTGTTCCCCTTGTGTCGATGTATTGACACGTTCGCGTATGTGACACGAAGTCCATCGACATAGGGGCTAGCGTGACCCCTCTGCCGACGGAGTCCTGGGCCTCGTCCCGGAGGGCGTGCGACGGTGCGTGCCCGCGGCCACGATGCACCCGTGCGCCCCCACCCCGGGAACTGAGATCCTGAGTGCGCGCATCCCTGTGGGTAGCCACAACGGGGACTCGGCAGACGGCACCACGCACGCACGGGGAACGCGCGGGACAACCAGCACCAACCGGGGGGAAGAGGGGGAGCAATGCCTCGTTGGAGGGCTTTGCCGGACGAACTCGATCCGCAGGTCAGAGAGTTCGCGAGCCAGTTGCGTCGGCTCGTGGACCGCGGCGGCCTCAGTATCGCGGCCCTGGCGGACCGTACGGGCTACAGCAAGACATCCTGGGAGCGTTATCTGAACGGCCGGCTTCTCGCACCGAAGGGCGCGATCGTCGCCCTGGCCGAGGTCACCGGCACCAATCCCATTCACCTGACCACGATGTGGGAGCTCGCCGAGCGTGCCTGGAGCCGCTCGGAGATGCGCCACGACATGACCATGGAGGCCATCCGGATCTCCCAGGCGCGGGCCGCGCTCGGCGAGTTCGGCGGCGACGTCGGGGCGCCCGCGGCGGGCGCCAAGGGGAGCGGGACGGCCCGCAGGAGCGGCAGCGCCACGGTCAGACCAGGCATCGCCGGACCGGCCGGGGTGGCCCCGAGCGTGCCGCCGCAGCCGACGGCACCGGAGGTCCAGGACTCGGCGGGCGGCGTACGCGAGGTGCTGCCCCCGGGCGGCACGAGCGGGTCCTCGGGCGGCTCGAGCGGGTCGGGCGGGTCGTCCTCGAGCGGGTCGACGGGCTCGTCGGGGACCTCCTCGGGAAGCTCTTCGGCCGGCACCTCGGGAGTCTCGTCGAACAGGAACTCCTGGGGGCTGGCGGGCTACCAGGGACCGTCGGCGAGCGGCGGCGGGCGTACCGCCGGGGCCTCGTCGCCCGCGCCGACCCCCTCGCCGTCGGTGCCCCCGTCGCCCTCGCCCGCCCCCTCGTCCTCGGCCTCGGCCGACGGCCCGGGGTGGACTCCGGCGTCGGTCGGCCCGTACGGCGAACCCCCGCAGGGGCCCCGGCCCGGTGCCGGCCCGTCCGGCGGGGCGGGCGGCAAGCGGCGGCTGACCATGTTCCTCGCGGGCGTCGTCGGTGTGCTGGTCGTGGTCGCCGCCGCGTTCTTCCTCACGAAGGGCGGCGACAAGAAGCCGGAAGCGGGGCCCTCGCCCTCGCCGTCCGTCAGCACCGACGCCGACCTGCCGACCGGGGTGAAGTGCAGCGGTGACTCGTGCACAGGCAAGGACGCGGAGAGCATGGGCTGCAGCGGCGAACTGGTGACCACCGCCAAGACCGCGACCGTCGGCACGAGTGTCGTCGAGGTCCGCTACAGCAAGACCTGCGGCGCGGCGTGGGGACGTATCACGCAGGCCGCGCAGGGAGACGAGGTGCGGGTGACCGTGGGGAAGACCGCGCAGAGCGGGAACATCACGGTGGCCGGGGACACGATCGCGTACACGCCGATGGTGGCCGTGAAGGACGCGGGCGAGGCCAAGGCGTGCGCGGTGCTGGCCGCGGGGCAGGAGGGGTGCACGACCTGAGGTGGGGTGCCGCACAGCCCGGCGAAACTTTTCCGGGAACCGTAGGCATGGTTCCTGGAAACCCGGGCACGCGACCGTTACCCCCACGGGAGTCCGGAAACGGTACCCCCGCACGGCGGCCGCCTTTGTCCCCCTCTCCCGGACAGGCGGCCGCCGCTTTTCGTGGACCGCACCGGGCTCTGTGGGCTGGGCCACATGGCCCCGGACGTCCGGGATCCCGGATGCGCGATAGCCTGACCGCTGGATCTGTCTTGATGCCAAGAGATCGATCAAACGTCCGGGGCAGGGACGCCCCACCGCCAGCTGTCATACGGAGAACGCCATGACCCGCACTCCCGTGAACGTCACCGTCACCGGCGCGGCCGGCCAGATCGGTTACGCCCTGCTCTTCCGCATCGCCTCCGGCCAGCTGCTCGGCGCGGACGTGCCGGTCAGGCTTCGCCTCCTGGAGATCACGCCGGCCCTGAAGGCCGCCGAGGGCACCGCCATGGAGCTGGACGACAGCGCGTTCCCGCTGCTCCAGGGCATCGACATCACGGACGACCCGAACGTCGCCTTCGACGGCACGAACGTCGCCCTCCTGGTGGGCGCCCGCCCGCGTACCAAAGGCATGGAGCGCGGTGACCTGCTCTCGGCCAACGGCGGCATCTTCAAGCCGCAGGGCAAGGCCATCAACGACAACGCCGCGGACGACATCAAGGTCCTGGTCGTCGGCAACCCGGCCAACACCAACGCCCTGATCGCCCAGGCCGCCGCCCCGGACGTACCGGCCGAGCGTTTCACCGCGATGACCCGCCTGGACCACAACCGCGCGCTGACCCAGCTCGCGAAGAAGACGGGCTCCACGGTCGCCGACATCCAGCGCCTGACCATCTGGGGCAACCACTCCGCGACCCAGTACCCGGACATCTTCCACGCCACGGTCGCCGGCAAGAACGCCGCCGAGGTCGTCAGCGACGAGAAGTGGCTGGCCGAGGACTTCATCCCGACCGTCGCCAAGCGCGGCGCCGCGATCATCGAGGCCCGTGGCGCGTCCTCGGCCGCCTCCGCCGCCAACGCCGCCATCGACCACGTCCACACCTGGGTCAACGGCACCGCCGAGGGCGACTGGACCTCCATGGGTATCCCGTCGGACGGTTCCTACGGCGTCCCGGAGGGCCTGATCTCCTCCTTCCCGGTCACCACGAAGGACGGTCAGTACGAGATCGTCCAGGGCCTGGACATCAACGAGTTCTCCCGCGCCCGGATCGACGCCTCCGTCCAGGAGCTCACGGAGGAGCGCGAGGCGGTCCGCGGCCTCGGCCTCATCTGAGCCGTACTCCACGGTTCTCTCACGACCCCGCACGGGCCCCGCTCCGGTTTCGGCCGGAACGGGGCCCGTGCTCCTTCACGGGGGAAGCCTCCCCCGTACGGATGCTTCCTGACATTCCGGTTCCCCCGGTCCCACCCGCCCCTCTATGCTGATTGTTTGTCAACAACACGGTGAGCAAGGGTTTTCCACGCATCGGGGGAACGGCGTGAGTACCGCATACGTGCCTCAACAACCACAGTCGACGGATGACGCTGCTTCACCGGCGCCCTCGGCACCACCGCACCCGCCCACTCCGCCGCACGCCAGCGAGGCGAGCCGACTGCTGTGCGCGGGTGCCTATCTGGACTCCGGCTACCGAGACCGGGTCATCGAGCAGCTCCACCTCAACGAGCAGCGGATCGTCGCGCCCTCGCTCGGCTTCGACGCGGCCCGCGTCCTCGCGCACGCCCTGCGGGCCTGGCGCCAGGAGCTGCTGTGGGCCGGGCTGGTGATCTTCCTGTGGGTGGTGGGACTGCCGCTGACCGACGGTCTGCTGATCGGTTTCCTCGGGCCGAGCCTGCTGCTCGCGGTCGCCGGCTGGGTCCGCGGCCGTGCCGCCGACCCGCCCGTCTACCGGCGGCTGCCCGCCTTCCTGCTCCGCTGGTGGGGCCGCATCGTCTTCGCGATGTTCCTGGTGATCACGCTGGTCGCCGCGTTCGGCGGCGGGGACGACGACCCCTACGCCTCGTCCGGCTACGGCTCGTCCGGCTATGACCCGTACTCCAGCGACAACCCCAGCGTGTCCGATCTGATCATCCCGGACATCTCCCAGGTCAGCGGCCTGATCGAGCCGTGGCGGGCCTGGCTCGCGCTCGGCGTGTTCACGCTGATCACGCTGTGCCTCGCGGCGCAGCGGGCCCAGTTCGCGAAGACGATGTCCGCCGAACTGTCCCCGGCGAGTTTCTCGGACGCCGCGGGTGACCCGGCGGAGCAGGCCGAGGGCCGGCGCTTCCAGCGGCTGAAGGAACGCATCCGGGTCGAGCAGCACGCGCCGCTGGTCATGTACCACGAGGCGCGGCCGTTCTGCGGGACGGGCGAGGCGTACGAGACCTGGGTGCTGGCGGTCGAACTCCGTCCCGCCGGCACGAAGAAGCAGCAGCCGATCAGCAACCGCACGGTCCTCGAGAAGATCCGCCCGCTGCTCGAACAGCTGCGGCTGCCCGCCGAGTTCGCCGGACACACCGTGCGTGACCGGCTGCGCTGGCTGGAGATCGACGAGTGCGTGTTCCTGCCCGCCGAGGGGCTCAGGCTGCGCGAGGAGGCGCCGTACAACGCGCGGGCCTTCGAGGACCACCGGGTGCGGGCGGTCGAGGAGGGCGCCGAGAAGCGGCGGCACTTCCTGCGCATCCGGGTCGGCGGCTGGGAGGAGGAGCTGGTCGTCACGGTGTTCGTGCGCATCCACACCCAGGGCCGCATGCTGATGCTGGAGATCGCCCCGCACGTGCTGCTGCCGGTGCGCGAGGACTTCAAGAACGCCGACCGTACGGCCCATGCCTTCCGCCACAACAACGTGGTCGGCAAGGCCGCCTGGGCGGTCGCCCGGGTGCCCGGATCCGCGGCCCGCTCCCTGGTCTCGCTGGCCAAGGGGCTCGTCTACGCGTGGCGGCTGCTGACCGGCGGCTTCAAGGGCGCGCTGCCCGACGGGCCGGCCCTGTCGGTGCGGGAACTGGGTTCGGCGAGCGCCGGGTCCACGTTCCAGGCGATGGACGTGTCCCGCTATCTCAAGAGCGTCCAGGACCGGGTCGCCCACGGGGTGCGGGCCGCGCTGGACGAATCCGGTTACCAGACCGGTGAGTTCGTCCAGAAGATCGTGAACATCAGCGGCGGTGGAGTGAACATCGAGGGCGGGGTCGAGGACAGCACGTTCGCCGTGGGCAGCCACGCGAAGGCCTCTTCGTCCACGTCCGCCACCCCCTCCGCTCCTTCCGATCCCTCCACCTCTGCGCCTTCCACTCCTTCCGCTACGACTTCCGGCGGCGCCGCGCCGCAGAAGGGATCCGGCACCGATGGCAACGGATGAGCCCAACGTCAGCATCAGCGGAGGCGTCTCGAAGAGCACCTTCGCCATCGGCAGCCACGCGCACGCCGAGAGTCATCACGGCACGGCGGTACCGCGCGACCAGGCCGCCGAGGAACTGCTCGCCGCCGTACGGGAGTTGCGCGCCGACCTGACCAGGGTGCGGGCCAGCGACGAGACGGCGGCGCTGGACGTGGCGCTCGCCGACACGGAGGAGGAGATCACCCGCACCGGGACACCGTCGCCGTCCCGCCTCGATCGCCTGCGGCAACTCCTCCAGGACTCCCAGGCCCTGGTCGGTCTGATCGCCTCGGCCGGAGCCGTGGCCGGCCTTCTGAACATCTGAGCGCGGCTCCGGCCGCAGAACGGAGAGGGACGCGATGAGCGGGGGAGCACGGTACTGGAACGAGGAGACCCAGCGCTGGGAGGACACCGGCGGCCGGGACACCGCGTCCGCCCCGGTCACGCCTCCGCCACCGGCCCGTCCGGGGTTCGCGCCGGGAGAGGGGGCGCCGGGCGCCGACACGGGGCCAGGGTCAGGTCCGGTGGCCGGGTCAGGTCCGGCGGTCGGCGGGCACGCGGAAGGGTCGCCGTCCGCCGGGACTGGGGCCGCGGCTCCGCCTGGTGACTGGCCCGGGCAAGGCGGCCAGGGTGGCTGGCACAGTCCGGTGGGTGCCGGCGATGGGGCATGGTCCCCGACCGAGGTGTCGGGCGGGGCCCCCGCTTCGTCGGAGCCGGGCGGCGGCGTCGGCGCCGGGCCCGCCGCTCCGTGGCCCGGTGCGTCCTGGCCGCCCGTCGGTCAGCCCGCCGCGCCCGCCCCGCCCCGGGGGATGAGCAGGCGGCTCGTGTGGTCCGTGGTGATCGCGGCCGCCGTTGTCGGTGTCACCGTGAGCCTGGTGCTGACCCTGGTGGTCTCGTCCGGGGACGACAAGGACGGACCGACGGTCGCGGCGAGCGGGTCCGAGTCGTCACCGCCGGCCGAGGTCTCGCAGCAGAGCGACCCGAATCCGACACCCACCGAGGAGACGGCGCCCCCCTCCACCTCGGCCCCGACGCTCCCCGCGGGGTACGAGTCGTACGAGGACAAGGAGGGGTTCCGGATCGCGCTGCCCAAGGGGTGGACACGCAGCACGAAGGCGTCGCAGTACGGCATCCCCATCGTCAACTACCGCAGCGCGGACGGCGAACGCCGGCTGCAGATCTACCAGGTGTCCGAGCCGTCCCCGGACTCCTCGTTCGACCTGTACCTGTCCGACCAGACCGCCAAGGCGGCCGGTTTCGACGAACTCTCCCTGGAGAACCTCGACGACGGGGAGTTCACCGGCTCACGACTGGAGTACCTGGCCGACCGCATCAAGGGCGAGCCCGACGTCGGCACCTGGCACGTCTACGACGAGCGGTTCGTGGCGGCGGACGGCAACATCTACGCCATAGCCGCCTACGGCCCCGACTCGGACGGCCGCGAGGACGAGCTGGAGCTGCTCACCACCGCCCTGGACAACTTCTGCCCGCCCTACGCCTGTGATCCGGCGTCGATCGACTGAGTCACACCTTCCGTAGTTCAGCTGTACGCCTTTCACCCTATTTGTCCGAATGGCCAGTGGCGCGGCGCACTTTCAGCCAGGGATTGCGCATGCAATGCCTGCTTGGGGGAATGCGATCCCGGTCCCGGTGAGTGACAAGTGTCTGACGCAGGGGCGCTGAACAGGAACGGAAGGCAATACCGATCATGGCGGACAGAGTGGAACTCCAGGCGCGGAAGACCATCCACGCGGACGGGGAATGGCGTGAAGCCGTCTCCGGTGCCACGCGCGAGATCCTCGACCCCGCGGACGCCCTGCCGTTCGCCGTGGTCGCGGAGGGTGACGAGAAGGACACCGACCTGGCGGTCGCGGCGGCCCGCCGGGCCTTCGATCAGGGTGACTGGCCCGGTACTCCCGTCACCGAACGCGCCGCGCTGCTGCGCCGCGTCGCCGATCTCCTCGTACGCGACCGTGCGGAGCTCGGTCTGCTGGAGGCCCGGGACGCGGGCAAGACCGTCGAGGAGGGCTGTGTCGACATCGACTGTGTCGCGGACGCCTTCCGCTACTTCGCCGACCTGGTCGCGGGCGAGTCGCCCGGCCGGGTGGTCGACGCGGGCTCGCCCGACATCCACAGCGTGGTCGTCCATGAGCCGGTCGGCGTCTGCGCGCTGATCACCCCCTGGAACTACCCCCTCCTCCAGGCGAGTTGGAAGATAGCCCCGGCGCTCGCGGCCGGCAACACCTTCGTGGTCAAGCCGAGCGAGATCACCCCCCTGACGACGATCGCCCTGATCGACCTGCTGGCCGAGGCGGGCCTGCCCGCCGGAGTCGCGAACATCGTCACCGGCCCCGGCCACTCGGTCGGCGCCCGCCTCGCCGAGCACCCCGACGTCGACCTCGTCTCCTTCACCGGCGGCCTGGTCAGCGGCACGAAGGTGGCCCAGGCCGCCGCGCCGAGCGTCAAGAAGGTCGCCCTCGAACTCGGCGGCAAGAACCCCAACGTCGTCTTCGCCGACGCCTGCGGCACCGACGAGGCCTTCGACACCGCCGTCGACCAGGCCCTCAACGCGGCCTTCATCCACAGCGGCCAGGTCTGCTCGGCGGGCGGCCGCCTCATCATCGAGGAGTCGGTCCGGGACCGCTTCGTCGCCGAACTCGCCCGGCGGGCGGACCGTATCCGCCTCGGACGCGGTACCGCGGACGGTGTCGAGTGCGGCCCGCTCGTCTCCGAACAGCAGCGGGCCAAGGTGGAGGGGTACGTCGAGTCCGCCCTGAAGGAAGGCGCGGTGCTGCGCTCCGGCGGCAAGCGCCCCGAGCCGTCCCCGGAACGGCCCGAACGCGGCTACTTCTACGAGCCGACCGTCCTCGACCACTGCCACCGCGAGATGCGGGTCGTACGGGAGGAGGTCTTCGGACCGGTCCTCACCGTCGAGACCTTCCGCACCGAGGACGAGGCCGTCGCCCTCGCCAACGACACCGAGTACGGACTCGCGGGCGCCGTCTGGACCACCGACGCCGGCCGGGCCCGCAGGGTCGCGGGACGGCTGCGGCACGGCACGGTGTGGATCAACGACTTCCACCCCTATCTCCCGCAGGCGGAGTGGGGCGGCTTCGGCAAGAGCGGAGTGGGCCGCGAACTCGGCCCCGCCGGACTCGCCGAGTACCGCGAGACCAAGCACGTCTACCAGAACCTCGCCCCGAAGCCCGTCCGCTGGTTCGGCGGCTGACCCCCGTCCTTCGCAGGTCCGGCGGCTGATCCCCACCCCTTTGCCGCCCCAGGAGCCCAGGCCCCGAGCCCAGGCCATTCCGAAGCCCAGGCCACCCCGGCCCAGGCCACCCCGAAGCCCTGGCCCCGCAAGACCCTGGAGTACCCCCCATGCCCGAGAACCCACATGTCTACGACTATGTCGTCATCGGCGGTGGCACCGCAGGCTCCGTCATAGCCTCCCGCCTCACCGAGAACCCCGACGTCACCGTCGCCGTCATCGAGGGCGGCCCCAGTGACGTCGGCCGCGACGACGTGCTGACCCTGCGCCGCTGGATGGGTCTGCTCGGCGGCGAACTCGACTACGACTACCCCACCACCGAGCAGCCGCGCGGCAACTCGCACATCCGGCACAGCCGCGCCCGGGTCCTCGGCGGCTGTTCCTCGCACAACACCCTGATCGCCTTCAAGCCGCTGCCGTCCGACTGGGACGAGTGGGAGGCGGCCGGTGCCAAGGGCTGGGGCGCGGTGCCGATGGAGGCGTACTACGCCCGGCTGAAGAACAACGTCGTCCCGGTCGACGAAAAGGACCGCAACGCCATCGCCCGCGACTTCGTGGACTCCGCGCAGACAGCGCTGGAGGTCCCCCGCATCGAGGGCTTCAACAAGAAGCCGTTCAACGACGGCGTCGGGTTCTTCGACCTCGCCTACCACCCCGAGAACAACAAGCGGTCGAGCGCCTCGGTGGCGTATCTCCACCCGGTGATGGACGAGCGGCCCAACCTCCACATCTGGCTGGAGACCTGGGCGTACCGGCTGGAGCTGAACGGCACCCGCGCCGAGGGCGTACACGTCCGCACGAAGGACGGCGAGGAGATCCTCGTACGGGCCGGCAAGGAGGTGCTCCTGTGCGCCGGCGCCGTCGACACGCCCCGGCTGCTGCTGCACTCCGGCGTCGGCCCGAAGGCAGACCTCGTCAAGCTGGGCATCCCCGTCGTGCACGACCTTCCCGGCGTCGGCGAGAACCTGCTCGACCACCCCGAGTCGGTGATCGTCTGGGAGACCAACGGCCCCATCCCCGAGAACTCCGCGATGGACTCCGACGCGGGCCTGTTCGTGCGCCGCGACCCCGAACACCACGGCCCCGACCTGATGTTCCACTTCTACCAGCTCCCCTTCACGGACAACCCGGAACGCCTGGGCTACGAACGCCCCGCTCACGGCGTCTCGATGACCCCGAACATCCCCAAGCCCAAGAGCCGCGGCCGCGTCTACCTGACCAGCGCGGACCCGTCGGTGAAGCCCGCCCTGGACTTCCGCTACTTCACCGACGAGGACGACTACGACGGCCGCACCCTCGTCGACGGGATCAAGATCGCCCGTGAGATCGCGAAGACCGAGCCGCTGGCAGGCTGGCTCAAACGCGAGGTGGCCCCGGGACCGCAGATCACGGACGACGAGGAGCTGAGCGAGTACGCCCGCAAGGTCGCGCACACCGTGTACCACCCGGCGGGGACCTGCCGTATGGGATCCGCCGACGACCAACTGGCCGTCGTCGACCCGGAGTTGAAGATTCGCGGTCTGGACGGCATCCGGATCGCCGACGCGTCCGTCTTCCCGACCATGCCCGCGGTGAACCCGATGATCGGGGTGCTCATGGTCGGCGAGAAGGCGGTTGAACTGATCGGAGGTGACGCCTGATGGCGCTCACAGTTCCCACCCGCAAGCCCCCCACGGACGACTCCACCACCCCGGTCTTCTCGGTGGACGGCCTCTGGAAGGTCTTCGGACCGAAGGCCGACAGCATCCCCGCCGACCCGGAGCTCGCCGCCCTGACGCCGGCCGAACTACGTTCCCGTACCGGCTGCACGGCCGCCGTCCGGGACGTCTCCTTCGACGTGCGCAAGGGTGAGGTCTTCGTCGTCATGGGCCTGTCCGGCTCCGGCAAGTCCACGCTGGTGCGCTGCCTGACCCGGCTGATCGAGCCGACCGCCGGCACGATCGTCATCGACGGCGAGGACGTCCGTGCCATGGACAAGTCCCGGCTGCGTGAACTGCGCCGCCACCGCGCCGCGATGGTCTTCCAGCACTTCGGCCTGCTGCCGCACCGCACGGTCCTCGACAACGTGGCCTACGGCCTGGAGATCCAGGGTGTCGGCCGGGCCGAGCGCCGGGCCCGCGCCAAGGACATCGTCGCCAAGGTCGGTCTGGACGGCATGGAACAGCGCCGCCCGGGCCAGCTGTCGGGCGGTCAGCAGCAGCGTGTCGGGCTGGCCCGCGCGCTCGCCGTCGACCCCGAGGTCCTGCTGTTCGACGAGCCGTTCAGCGCGCTCGACCCGCTGATCCGGCGCGACATGCAGGAGGAGGTCGTACGGCTGCACCGCGAGGAGGGCCGCACGATGGTCTTCATCACCCACGACCTCAACGAGGCGCTCAAGCTGGGTGACCGCATCGCCCTGATGCGCGACGGCCGGGTGGTGCAGCTGGGCACCCCGGAGGAGATCGTGGGCTCCCCGGCAGACGACTACGTACGCGAGTTCGTCCGGGACGTCCCGCGCGAGCAGGTCATGACGGTCCGTACGGCCATGCGCCCCGGGGACTGCGGCAACTCGGCGCACCCGGGCGCGCTCGCCGCGGACGCGGTGGTCGCCGAGGCCATCGGGGTCGTCTCCCGCAGCCACAAGCCGGCCTGTGTCGTGGAGGACGGCCGGTGTCTGGGGGTCGTCGACAACGAACGGCTCCTGGACGTCGTGGCCGGAACGGAGCTCCGCAAGGAGGCGGTCTGACATGGCGACGGCCACCGCATCCGCTCCCCGGCTCTCCCTGCCCGGCGTCCTCAAACGACGCGCGGTCGCCAAGCTTGCCCTGCTGGCCCTCGCCGCCGCGGTCCTCGTGCCACTGGCGAACGCCCGCTGGGCCAGCGGCAGTTGGCCCGACGCGCTCACCGTCGACCTCACCGAGCCGCTGACCAGGACCAGCGACTGGATCATCGACAACCGGGACAGCCACCCGCTGTTCCTCTACTTCTTCGGCTACGTCAGCAACGCGGTCGTGCTCTCCGTACGCGCCGTGTACCTGGTGCTGCTCGGCGTCGGCTGGGCCGGTGTCACCGCGATCGCCGGGCTGGTCGCCTGGCGGGTCGCCGGAGTGAGGCTCGCCGCCGGCACCGCCGTCGCGTTCGTGGCCTGCGGCCTGCTCGGCATGTGGATCCCCACCATGCAGACGCTCGCCCTGATGGTCGCGGCGGTCCTCGCCTCGGTCGTCGTGGGCCTCGTGCTGGGGCTCGCCGCCGGGCTGTCCGACCGGATGGACCGGATCCTGCGTCCGGTCCTGGACACCATGCAGGTGCTGCCCGCCTTCGCCTACCTCCTCCCGGTGGTCCTGGTCTTCGGCATCGGCGTCCCCGCGGCCGTCCTGGCCACCGTCGTCTACGCCGCCCCGCCCATGGCCCGCCTCACCTCGCTCGGCCTGCGCGGCGCCGACAAGGAGGTGCTGGAGGCGGTCGAGTCGCTCGGCTCCACCGCCCGCCAGCGCCTGCTGACCGCCCGGCTCCCGCTGGCCCGCAAGGAACTCCTGCTCGGCCTCAACCAGACGATCATGATGGCGCTGTCCATGGCCGTCATCGCGTCGGTGATCGGCGCCGGCGGCCTCGGTGACCGTGTCTACCAGGCGCTCGCGTCCGTCGACGTGGGCGCGGCCCTCGCGGCCGGTATCCCGATCGTGCTCCTCGCCGTCGTCCTGGACCGGATCACGTCCGCGGCGGGGGAACGATCGGACGACGCCGAGCGGTCGGGCCGCGCGGGATGGGCGTACGCGCTCGTCGCCGCCGTCGTGGTCGCCGTGGCCGGGCGGCTGCTGGGCCGTCTCGACTGGCCCGACACCTGGACGCTGAACATCGCCGAGCCGGTCAACCGGGTCGTCGACTGGATGACCGCGCACCTGTACTCCGGGGTCCCCGTGGTCGGCGGCACCGCCGACTGGGCGGGCCACTTCACCACCTGGGTCCTCGACCCGGTCCGGGACGGCCTGCAAGGGCTGCCGTGGTGGTCGGTGCTGCTCATCGTCGCCGCGCTGGCCTGGGTGATCGGCACCTGGCAGACCGCGCTCACCGCGGTCCTCGCCATGGTCGGCATCGGTGTCCTCGGGGTGTGGAAGCCGTCCCTGGACACGCTGTCCCAGGTGCTGGCGGCGGTCGCCGTCACCCTCGTCCTGGGCTTCGCGACCGGTATCGCGGCGGCCCGCAGCGAGCGGTTCGAGCGGCTGCTGCGGCCCGTCCTGGACGTCTGCCAGACGATGCCGCAGTTCGTGTACCTGATCCCGGTCGTCGCCCTGTTCGGCGTCGGCCGTGCCCCCGCCGTCGCGGCGGCCGTCGTCTACGCCCTGCCCGCCGTCGTCCGCATCACCGCCCAGGGGCTGCGTCAGGTCGACCCGGCCGCGATGGAGGCGGCGCGTTCGCTGGGCGCCAACAGCGGCCAGCAACTCCGCCAGGTGCAACTCCCGCTGGCCCGGCGGTCCTTGCTGCTCGCCGTCAACCAGGGCGTGGTCCTGGTCCTCGCCGTCGTCATCATCGGCGGCCTGGTCGGCGGTGGCGCGCTCGGCTACGACGTCGTCTTCGGCCTCGCCCAGGGCGACCTCGCGACCGGCCTGGTGGCCGGAGCGGCCATCGTCTGCCTCGGCCTGATGCTCGACCGGGTGACCCAGCCGACGGAACGCCGCATGAAGAAGGGAGCGTGACATGCGACTTCGTACGAATGCCGTAGTGGGCTCCCTGCTGCTGGTCACCATGACCGGCTGCGGCGCCGCCGACATGACCAAGCAGGCCTCGCCCTTCGCCAACGCCCAGGGCTCCAAGACCGTGACCCTCTCGGTCCAGTCCTGGGTGGGAGCGCAGGCCAACGTGGCTGTGGCCCAGTACCTGATGGAGCACAAGCTCGGCTACCGCGTCGACACCGTCCAGGTCGACGAGGTGCCTGCCTGGGACGCGCTCAGCCAGGGCCGCGTCGACGCGATCCTGGAGGACTGGGGCCACCCCGACCAGGAGCAGCGGTACGTCAAGGACAAGAAGACGATCACGTCGGGCGGTGAGCTCGGAGTGACCGGGCACATCGGCTGGTTCGTGCCGACGTACTTCACCAAGAAGCACCCGGACGTCACCGACTGGAAGAACCTCGACAAGTACGCCTCGCAGTTCCGCACTCCGGAGAGCGGCGGCAAGGGCCAGCTGATGGACGGCTCGCCCTCCTACGTCACCAACGACAAGGCGCTGGTGCAGAACCTGAAGCTCGACTACCAGGTCGTCTTCGCCGGTTCGGAGGCCGCCCAGATCACGCAGATGAGGCAGTTCGCCAAGGAGAAGAAGCCCTTCCTGACGTACTGGTACGCCCCGCAGTGGCTGTTCAAGAAGGTCCCGATGACCGAGGTGAAGCTGCCCGCCTACAAGGAGGGCTGCGACGCCGACCCGGCGAAGGTCGCCTGCGCCTATCCGCACACCCCTCTGCAGAAGTACCTCAACACGGACTTCGCGAAGAGCGGCGGCAAGGCGGCGGCGCTGCTGAAGAAGTTCAACTGGACGACCGAGGACCAGAACGAGGTCTCCCTGATGATCGCCGACCAGAAGCTGACGCCCGAGGAGGCGGCGAAGAAGTGGGTGGACAGCCACGAGTCCACCTGGAAGGCGTGGCTGTCCTGATCACGTCTACGTCAGCTGTGCGGCGATCTCCCGCAGTGCCTGGGCGGTCCGCCGCTGGAGCCCTGGTCCGAACGTGACCCGAGTGGCCCCTCGTGCGCCCAGCTCGGCGGGCGAGGGGCCCTCACCGATCTCCGCGCCCACGTTGATCGGACCCTGGATCCCGGCCCGCAGCAGCGGCAGGACGTGCGGCGGGGCACCGATCGGGTACACGCAGTCCGCGCCCGCGGCGACGTACAACGCGGCCCGCTCGATGGCCCGTTCGGGATCGTCGACCCCGCAGGCGAAGGTGTCGACGCGCGCGTTGACGAAGAGCCGGTCGGCCGCCGCGGACCGCACCTCGGCGAGCCGGTCGGCGTGCTCGCGCGGGTCCTGGAGGACGCCGTCGACGGAGTCCTCCAGGTTGCACCCGACGGCTCCCGCCTCCAGGAGCCGCTCCACCAACTCCTTGGCCGGCAGCCCGTACCCTCCCTCGATGTCCGCCGACACCGGCACGTCCACGGCCCGGACGATCCGCGCGACGGCCGCGAACATCTCGTCGGCGGGAGTCTGCCCGTCCGCGTAACCGAGGGAGGCGGCGATCCCGGCGCTGGGCGTCGCGAGCGCCGGGAACCCGGCCTCGGCGAGTACCCGGGCGGCGGCCGCGTCCCAGGGGCCGGGCAGGACGAGGGGATCCCCGGGAAGGCGGCCTCGGTGCAGTCTCCGGAACGTCTCGACCTTGCTCACGGCGTATGACCCCCCGGCGGGATCCGGCGGCTGACCATCACCCGGTTCCAGTTGTTGATGGCGACGATCAGCCCGATGAGGTGGGCGAGTCGGACGTCGTCGAAGTGCTGGGCGGCCCGCTCGTACACCGCGTCCGGCACGAACCGGTCCGTCAGCACGGTCACCGCCTCCGTCAGGGCCAGCGCGGCCCGCTCCCGCTCGTCGTAGACCCCCTCGGCCTCCTCCCAGGCGGCGAGCAGATCGAGCTGCTTCTCGCTCACCCCGTGCCCGCGGGCGATCGTGAGGTGCATGTCCAGGCAGAACGCACAGTGGTTGAGCTGCGAGGCCCGGATCACCACCAGCTCGGCGAGCGCGGGGTCGCCGAGCCCCTTCTTCGCGGTGGCGCTGAGCGCGGACATGGCCTGGCCGACCTCGCGGTCCAGGAGCGTCGTACGGCTCATGTGTACTGCCCCGGCTGGTAGTGGCCCGGGACCAGACGGCAGGTCACGCCGAACCGGTTCCAGGCGTTGATCACCGCGATAGCGGCGATCAGCTGGGCCAGCTCGGCCTCCGCGAAGTGCTTGGCGGCCCGCTCGTAGACCGCGTCCGGCACGAAGCCGTCCGTCAGTACGGTCACCGCCTCCGTCAGCGCGAGCGCCGCGAGCTCCTGCTCGGTGTAGAAGTGCTCCGACTCCTCCCACGCGCTGAGCTGGATGATTCGCTCCACGCTCTCGCCGCCCGCGAGCGCGTCCTTGCTGTGCATGTCGACGCAGAGCGCGCAGTGGTTGAGCTGAGAGGCGCGGATCTTCACCAGCTCCAGCAGCTTGGCGTCGAGGCCCTTACGGGCGGCGGCGTCGAGCCGGAGCATCGCCTTGAAGACCTCGGGGGCGTGCTCGGTCCAGCGCAGTCGGGGGGTGTGTTCGGGGGCGTACTCCACGGCCGTGGCGGCCGTCGTGGCGGCCGCCGTGCCGTCGTCGCTTCTCGTCGTCATGCTCTCGACCCTAGGAGCGAGGCTGCCCAGGAGCATGGTCCATTTCCAGACCGAAACCTTGGGCCAATCCGGGTGCCGCCCTCCGCCTCGAACCGGCCGGACCGCACTGATTGTTTTCTCTTTCTGGAATCCGGATCGCCGAAAGAGCGGATAGAGTCACCCCATGAGCAAAAGCGATTCCATAACCCGCGTGGCCCTCAAGGAAATCACCCCCGACGTCTCCGCCGCGATGGGCTCCCTGCATGGCGCCGCCGTTTCCGCGGCCCAGGACGCCAAGGTCGAACCGGAACTCCTGGAACTGATCAGGATCCGCGCCTCGCAGCTCAACGGCTGCGCGTTCTGCCTCGACATGCACACCAAGGACGCCCGCGCCCAGGGCGAGACCGAGCAGCGGATCTACGCGCTCAACGCCTGGCGGGAGACCCCCTTCTTCTCCGCGCGGGAGCGCGCCGCGCTGGCGTTGACCGAGGCGGTGACGCTGGTGCACGACGGCCAGGTCCCGGACGCGGTCTACGCCGAGGCCGCGGAGGTCTTCGAGGAGGAGCAGATCGCGGCACTGATCTGGGCGGCCACGGTCATCAATGCCTACAACCGGATTGCCATCGCGACCCGGATGGTGCCGGGCGCTTATCAGCCGGTGCAGAAGAAAAACTGAATTCGGGCAGCTTTTATGGCGCCGGGTCGAATGGGCTCAGGAATACGGGTCTCATTCGGTCCGGCGCCACGCCGTCGGGGGGCGTTGAATTCAGCGCTCCGGCAGTGGCTCCATGAGGTCGTCCAGCCATTTCCGCCATTCCGGGGCCCGCACCGCCGGTGCCGCTTCCATCGGTCGTCCCGTCCAGCCCGTCACCGGCCGGATTCCGTGCAGCGCGTTCACCAGCCACACCTCACGCCCGTCCAGCTCGGCCAGGGTCCGCTCGCGGTGGGCGACGCGGGTCCTGGTGCGCGCGGCCTGTTCCTGGATGATTCCGACGGTGACCCCGGGCAGGACGGGCAGTCGCGGCGGGGGCAGGCACAGGGTGTCCTCCTCCCACCACAGCACGCTGGCGGTGGCCGACTCCAGCACCACTCCGGAGTGCGCGATCAGCACCGCCTCCTGAGCGCCCTCGACGGACGCCCGCCGCCGCACCCTGGCCAGGGCGTCCAGGTCCGGCCCCTTGCGGCGGGGGACGGTCCGTGGATCGGACTGCCCCGCCGCCCATACCCGCACCTCGGTGCCGAGCGGCGGCGCGTGCCGCAGCAGCAACCGCAACTCCAGGGAACCGGCGGCGAGTTCGACCCGGGGAAACCACTCGCCGGTACGCGGCAGGGTCGCCGTCATGTCCTGCCAGAACTCCACGAGCCGCCGCAACGGGGGCCCGCCGCACTCGCCGCACGCCCGCAGGAACCGCTCCCGGTGCCGCTCGAAGCCCCGCACCCGCCCGTCCCGCACCAGCCAGGAGTCCGCGACGAGCAACCGCCCCCCGACCGCCGCCCCCGTCTCCACCGCCGCACCTGTCTCCCCCGACTGCCTCCCGGCCGCTGCACCTGTCGTCGCCACGGCGCCCGGCGCCGGCCCACTGACCGGCACCAGCCCATCGCCGGGCGTCCACCTCAACAGTCCTTCCGCAACCGCCGGTCGTATCACCCGAAACGCCTCCTCAGTACTTGCCGCCGGCCGCCACCGGCGCCCCGCCACGCGGCCCGTAGGGCGCGTGTTCCAACCATGACCCACACCACGGCAGCACCGGCGAGAGGGCCGCCGCCGCCCGCTGCCTGACCCGGACGCTCCGCCGCCGTGGCCGCAGATGGTCCAGCGCCTCCCCGGCGGCCGCACTGTTGAACAGGGCCGCCTCCCGCCGCGCCGCGGCGAACTCGGCGACCGCCTCCGCCGTCCCCGCGGCGACGGCGCCCTCGGCCGCCGCGATGGCGTGCGCCGCCGCCGCCGCGTCCGCGATCCCGCTGTTCATCCCCCGCGCCCCGAACGGCGGGAAGAGATGCGCCGCCTCCCCGACCAGCAGCACCCGCCGGTGCGGATCGGTGAACGAGGCCGCGACCTTGCGCAGAAAGCGGTACGTCGACACCCACAGGATCCGCTCGGCGTACCCGTCACCCACGACCGACGGCAGCCACCGGCGTACGGCCTCCTCGGTGCCGTACTCCTCCTCCCGGTCGTCGTCCCGGCACTGCAGGTCGACCTGGAAGCCCCCGGTGAACGGCACCCGCATCACACTGCGCCCGCCCACCCCCGGATGCTCGTAGTGGAAGACCCGCTCCAGCGGCAGCTCGGCGCCCGGGATGTCGGCGACGTCGACGACGACGTGGAAGCCCTCGCCACGACTGCCCTCCATGGCGATGCCCAGCGAGCGCCGGAGCGTGGAGCGGGCCCCGTCGGCGGCGATCGCGTACTCGCCGGTCCACACCCGTCCGTCCTCGCCGGTGATCCGGACCCCGGTCGCCGTACCGCGCACGTCCGTCACGCGGGCGTCCCACACGAACTCCACCCCGGCCCGCTCACAGGCGGCCCGCAGGAAGCGCTCGGTGTCCACCTGGCGCAGGCTGGTGAAGGGCGGGATTCCCGACGGGGGCGGGTAGGTCCGGGAGTACACCTCACGGCCCCGGTAGAGGGTGCGCCGGGTGTGCCAGGTCCGCCCGTACGCGGTGATCTCCTCGGCGAGCCCCGGCTGCATCCCGTCGAGCAGACGGAGGGTCTCCCGGTGCACGAACAGGGCCCGGCTGCCCGGCCGTTCACGGTCCTTCGGGTCGGCCTCCAGCAGGACGACCGGCAGCCCGTGCGCCCGCAGTCCGAGGGCCGCCGACAACCCCACGGGGCCGGCGCCGACGACCAAGACGGGGTTCATGCGCGCGCGCCCTCGGCCAGCATGCGGGTGATCTCCAGCCGCTTCACCTTCCACGTGGCGGTCATCGGCAGCTCCTCGAACCGCCACTGCCGCGGCTCGGCCATCGCGGGCAGACCGGCCGTGGCCTCCCGCCAGCGCTCGGGGTCCAGCGGTCGTTCGCCCCGCACACACACCACAGGCACCGGTTCGCGGTCCGCGCCGGGCACGATGACGACCTCGCGGAGTTCCTCCAGCCGGTCCATCAGCGCGTCCTCGACCTCCAGATTGCTGTGCACGGCGTCTATCTGGTCGACCTCACGGTCGATCAGATGCAGGGTGCCCAGGCGGCTTTGGTACCCCATGTCGCCCATCTGCCACCAGCCGTCGTCGAGTTGACGTTCGTACTGCTCCCGGGCCCCGAGGTAGGTGAGGATGCGGCCCCGGGTGCGTGCCTCGATCCGGCCGGCCGTGCCGGGCGCCGCCCGCCTCCCCTCGGCGTCGGTGACCCGGACGCGGGTGAAGCCGGGGATCCCGATCCCGACCCGGCGGCCGTCCGCGCGGGCCGCACTGCGCCGGGTGAACCACTGGAACGCCACCGGCCCCGTCTCGCTCTGCCCGTACAACTGGACCAGCCAGGGTGTACGCCGCTTCGAGGCGTCCAGCAGCCGCCGTACGGTCCGCGGGTGGATCGCGTCGAACGTGGAGCCGTACGCCTTGACCCGGGACAGCGGCGCGCCGGACGCGTCGGCCAACTCCTCCCACAGCACGAAGGTGTTGGGATGCGTCTCGACGATCCCGGGCCGGTGCCGCACCAGCAGCGGCGCCACGCGCACCGGATCGGGGTCGGTGATCAGCACCAGCGGGCTGCCGAAGTGCAGCAGGACACCGAGCAGATGGTAGAAGCGCGAATGCACGAAGGACATGTGCAGGGCCGCCGTCTCGCCACGGGTCGGCCAGCCCATCGCCTGCTGCGGTACGAGCCGGTTCCACATGGTGTTCGCGCAGTGCACGGCGAGCTTGGGCACGCCCGTGGTGCCCGAGCTGTGGGTGATCAGGGCGGGTTCGCGGGGATGAAGCCGTACCGGCGCGGGTGGCTCGGCGCCCGCGTACTTCTCCAACGACTCGGCACCGGGCGCGTAGTCCACGGAGAGGGTCCGCCGTACGTACGCGGACACGTCGACGTCCTGGAGCGGACCGTCCAGTTTCGCCCTGTCGGTGATCAGCCAGGGCCGCCGCAGCCGCGCCAGCAACTGCCCCACCACGGGCCCGGCGAGACCGGGCGAGAGCAGTGCCGGGACCGCGCCGATACGGGAGATCGCGCAGGTCAGCAGCATGATGTCGACGTTGTCCGTCTTGTGTACGACCACCTGCTCGGAGGGCCGTATCCCTGCCTCCCACAGCCGTCCCGACAGTTCCTCCACCACGTCGGCCAGCACCGGGTAGCTCAGGTCGACCCCGAGGGACGGGTTGACGTCCAGCGGCCGGTCCAGGGTGACGAAGACGGGCCCGTGGCGCTCGGCCGCCCGCCGGAACACCGGGCCGAGATAGAACCCGCGGTCGGCGAGGAGAGGTTGTTCGGGCATGACGCCCTTCCTTTCTGCCATGGTCACCACGCGCCTGCGCGGACCAGGTGACGGCGGAGCTTTCCGGTCGGCGTGCGGGGCAGGGACGGCACGAAGCTGACAATCCGGGGGACCTTGAAAGCGGCCAGATGCGACTGAGCCAGCCGGATCAGGTCGTCCTCGAGCCCGGGTGGCACCGCCGCGGCGGGGACGATGAAGGCACGCAGCCGACTGCGGCCGTTCCCGTCCCGGACGGCGGTGACCGCGACCTCCCGCACCGCCGGATGCGTCCGCAGCACGTCCTCCACCTCCAGCGGGGAGACGGTGATGCCGCCGACCATCTCCATGTCGTCGGCGCGGCCCAGATGCCGGTACGTGCCGTCCGGTTCGCGGCACGCCCGGTCCCGGGTGGCCAGCCAGCCGCCGGCCAGGGCCCGGTCCGTCTCCTCGGGCCGGTTCAGATAGCCGGGCGTCACCGTCGGCCCGCGCACCCACAGTTCGCCCTCGGCGTCCTCCGGCACCGGATGCCCGTCCCGGTCACGCAGCTCCACCTCGAAGCCGGGGACGGGACGGCCGACGGTGCCGGGACGGTTGTACTCGAAGCTGTTGGCGCAGAACGCGTGCCCCGCCTCGGTGGAGCCGATCTGTTCGAGCACCGGCGCGCCCAGCAGCTCGGCGACCTGCATCCCGAGCACCGTCGGCATGCCCTCACCGGCCGACACCGCCGCGCGTACGGAGGCGAAGCACGCCTCGTGGCCGCTGCCCCGGTCGGCGACCAGGGCGGCGTACGCCGACGGTACGGAGTACAGCAGCGTCACCCGGTGCCGGGCGGCCAGCTCGTCCACGGCGGCCGGGGTCGGACGCCGGTCCACCAGCACGGCCGACGAACCCGAGAAGAGCGGGAAGACGAAGGCGTTGCCGAAACCGTAGGCGAAGTACAGCTTCGACACCGACAGCGTGACGTCGTTCTGCGTGATCCGCAGCAGCCGCCGGCCGATCAGATCGTGGTACGTCCGCGGATCGCCGTGGGTGTGCGGCACCCCCTTGGGGCGGCCCGTGGTGCCGGACGTGTACTGGACGTACAGCGGAGTGTGCGCGTCCACCGGGTAGGCGTCGGCCGGCTCGGCGGTGGGCGTGAGCGCGAGCAGCTGGTCGGCGCCGAGCCGCGCCCGGTCGCTGAAGCGGTCCTCAAGTCCCGGCCCGGTCACGCACAGCACGGCCTCGGTGTCCTCGGCCATGAACGCGTGCTCGGCCGCGGGCAGTTCCGGGTTGACCAGGACCGCCACGGCCCCGAGACGGGCGGTGGCGAGGAAGGCCGTCACCCAGGCGATCCCGTCCGGCAGGGCGAGCAGCACCCTGTCGCCGGGGCGCACACCGTGCTCGGCGAGCACGGTGGCCGCGCGGGCCCCGAGAGCGTGCACCTCGCCGTGGGTCCAGACCCGGTGGCCCTGGTGGAAGGCGGCCCGGCCGGTCCATCCGCGCCGCTCGGCGAGCGCGGTGAGATGCGCCGCGAGGTTCCCGGGGGCGCCCGCGTCGGCCGGGGCGAGCCTGGGCTGGGGAGCCGTGGACTTGGAGGCCGTGGGTTTGGAGGCCGTGGACTTCGGGGCCGTGGGCTTCGGGGTCATGGATCGGGGGGTCGGCGTCGCACGGGCTGTGCCGTGCCGGTTCGCGGCGGTCGTCATCGGGTGGCCTCCTCGGTGGCGGTCCGAGGCATCCGGGGGCCGGCCTGCTCCCGCTGCTCCTGGATCCGGTCGGCCGTGTGCTCCCGCAGCGCTCTCATCTGCGCGGCCGTCTTCAGCAGCATCTCGTCGTACTCCGCGACCGGGTCCGAGTCGAGGACGATCGCCCCGCCCGCGCCGAGGTGCATCATTCCGTCGGCGAGTACGGCCGTACGGATCACGATGTTGAGATCCGCGCCGCCGCCGCACCCCAGATAGCCGAGGGCTCCGGAGTAGACGCCCCGGGCCTCGGTCTCCAGCGAGTCGATGATCTCCATCGTGCGCAGCTTCGGCGCGCCGGTCATGGAGCCGCCGGGGAAGCAGGCGCGGACACAGTCCACCGCGTCCGTGCCCGCGCGCAGCCGGCCCTCGACGGTGGAGACGAGCTGGTGCACGGTGGCGTACGTCTCGGTGGCCATCAGCCTCGGCACGCGCACGGTGCCGGTCCGGCAGACCCGGCCCAGGTCGTTGCGGAGCAGGTCGACGATCATCAGGTTCTCGGCGCGGGTCTTGGCGTCCGCCGCCAGTGCGTCCCGGAGCCTCGCGTCCGCCGCCGGTCCGTCGCCGCGGGGCGCGGTGCCCTTGATGGGCCTGGCCTCGGCCACCCCGTCCCGGGTGATCCGCAGGAAACGCTCGGGGGAGGAGCCGGCCACATCGAGGTCCTTGAACCTCAGGAACGCCGCGTACGGTGCCGGGTTCACGCGACGCAGTACGCGGTAGAAGTCGTACGCGTCCGGCGGAGCGGGTAAACGGGCGGCGTCGGTCAGACAGATCTCGTAGCTGGTGCCCGCCCGCAACTCCCGCACACAGGCCTCGATGTCCGCGAGATAGGTCGCCCGGTCGCGCACCAGCCAGGGCTCGGCGGCGAGGAGGTCAGGAGCAGGAGCGGCCGTGGGCGGCGACTGGACGTCGGCGGTCGGGCCGGGGTCGGCTTTCACGCAGGTGAGTTGGGCGAGCGTGCCCTCCAGCCAGTCCGCGGCCTCCCGCGCCGCCTGCGGGGAGTCCTCCGCCAGGCAGACGGCGTAGGTGAAACCCTCCTGGTGGTCCACCGCGATCAGCCGGTCCGCGAACAGCCAGCAGGCGTCCGGGATTTCGGACGAGTGTCGGTTCGGCGATCCGCAGTCGGCCTTCGTCTCGTAGCCGAAGTAGCCGACATAGCCGCCGGTGAAGTCGAAGGGCAGCCCGGTGGCGTCCACCCGACGGTTCGCCAACTGCCGCTTCAGGTAGTCGAAGACGCTGGCCTTGACCTTGCGCGGCGGCCGTCCCGCCCGCTCGATCTCGCAGAGCCCGGCGTCGACGTCGTAGCGCACGAACTCGGCGAGCGGTCCGCTGTCGTCACCGAGGAAGGAGAACCGGGACCGGCTCGGCTCGACCAGCGAACTGTCCAGCCAGAACGCCCGCTCGGACGCGGCGTACATCCGGGTGAAGGCGGCCTCCGCGTCGACCGCGCCCGCGATACGACGGGTGTGCAGACGGTAGGCGGCACCACCGGCCCGCCGAGGGCGGGGGATGGAGACGCCGGACGGGCCGGGTGTGGTGGTCGACGATGTGGCCGTGGCCGTGGCCGCCGGCTTCGTGATGGCCGCGGATGTCGCGGCGGCGGATCGGATCGCGGTGGCCGCGGGGCGGCGGATCGCCACCTCGGCCGGGGGGACCGCGGTGTTCTTCGTACGCAGCTTGCGTGCCCGGTCCGCGGTGAGGTTCCGGAAGTTCACGAGCATGCGGTGGCCGTACTGGGTGAGGACGGACTCCGGGTGGAACTGCACGCCCCACAGGGGCCGGGTGCGGTGCCGCAGCCCCATGAGCACGCCGTCCTCGGCCCAGGCGGTGGCCTCCAGGGCCTCGGGCAGCGGCTCGCGCACGGCCAGTGAGTGGTAGCGGACCGCGGTGAAGGCCTGCGGCACCCCCTGGAACAGGTCCCGCTCGTCGTGCCGGACGGTGGTCAGATGCCCGTGCCGGGGCTCCGGCGCCGGCTCCACCCGGCCGCTCGACCCGAGGGCGATGCCCTGGTGGCCCAGGCAGACGCCGAGCACGGGAACCGGGGACCCGGCCAGCACCCGGGCGCTGATGCCGAAGTCGCGTGCCTTCGCCGGGTGTCCTGGACCCGGCGACACCACCACGTTGTCGAATCCCGCCAGATCCGGAATCGCGTCGGCGTGGGCGTCATTGAGGATCACCACCGGCTCCTCGCCGTTGACCTCGGCGATCAGCTGGAACAGGTTGTACGTGTACGAGTCGTAATTGTCGATGAGCAGGGTCTTCACCCGCCCACCTCCCTTGCGTCGTTCTCTGGCCTACGCGGTCCGTTTGTGCCGTCCGCGGAGTGCCTGGAGCGGTGGATACAGCCATTTCTTGAAGAAACGCTGAAGGCGCGGCATCAAAATCCAGGTGACAAGAGCCGTCACGCACAGACACAAAAGCAGCGTACGAATGAACGGATTGAGATCGCCAAGATAGGGGAGCACGATCAGATTGAACAGAAGCACCGGCGGGAACACGGCGCTCATATTCACGAACCACAGCTTCCATTTCGACGGCGGAGCCGGAGGTGCCGGAGGCGTCGTCGCAGTGCGCTCGCTCTGGGCGTCGAACCACACCTTCGCGCCTCGGACGCTCCGTCGGCCCGTCTGTCGGGCGAACCCCTCCGCGCGCATGTCCCACTGTCTGCGCACGGTCGAGTTCTCCCAGGCCAGGGCGGTGCCTTCGCTGGCGAAGCGATAGACGACATGCCACTCCGCCTCTCCGTCGACAAGAACGCCACCCCCCAGGAAGCCTTGCTGCTGCGCGCTCGCGGCCAGCATGGCCCACCCCCAGGAGTGGAACTCCCCTTCATGGCCCGGCACCACGTGATAAGCCACGGTCACGGTGACGGGATTACTGGTCACGCCGTGGAGTACGGAAAGGCGACCGGACCCGTTCAAATATTCAACGAAGTTTTTCGACTGTCCGAAACGCGGCTCTTCGTATGTTTTTGACGTCCTTGGCGTCTTGTGTCGATCAGTACCTGCGGTAACTTTTGGCAAATACGGGGAAGCGCTTGCCGGGTGGTCGGGAAAAGCTGCACGATCGCCGTCCGAGACCTAAGGAGTTCCATGTCCAGGTACGACTGGAATATGACCCACGAGGGAATCGACCGGGCCCGGGCCGTGATCGAACCAGCACGAAAAGAAGTCACCGCCCATCCTCTTTACCGGCGAATAGACAGCCGAGAACGTATGGCGACCTTCATGGCGCACCATGTGTTCGCCGTGTGGGACTTCATGTCCCTGCTCACATCCCTGCAACGGGAGCTGACCTGTGTCGACGTCCCCTGGGTGCCGCGCGGTTCGGCCGTGAGCCGGCGACTGATCAACGACATCGTGCTGGTCGAGGAGAGCGACGAACTGAACGGCGGCTTCAGCAGCCACTTCGAGCTGTACCGCGCGGCCATGACCGAGGCGTCGGCCGACACCACCCGGATCGACACGTTCCTCGCGCTGACCGAAGAGGGCCACGACGTGTCCTCCGCGCTGCGGGTCGCTCAAGTCCCGGCCCCCGCCGCCGAGTTCGTCCGCACCACCTTCGCGATCATCACCGACCGGCCCCTGCACTGTCGGGCGGCCGCCTTCGCCTTCTCCCGCGAGGACCTCATCCCTGACATGTTCGATCAGGTGATCAAGGAGGAGGGCGCCGACCGGTTCCCGCTCTTCCGCGACTACCTCGCCCGCCACATCGAGGTCGACGGCGAGGAACACACCCCCATGGCCCTGCAGATGGTGGCCGACCTCTGCGGCACGGACGACACCCGCTGGCAGGAGGCCGTCGAAACGGCCACCCTCGCGCTGGAGGCCAGGTCCCGGCTGTGGGACGGCATCACGGAGGCGATGGACGCGGTGGACGCGGTGGACGCGGTGGGGTGAGGGGCAGGGCGCTTTCAGGGCGCCCTCGGGACTTTGGGGCCTTGGGGCCGGCCGCAGGGCCTCTGGACCCCACGACCTCAGGGCCTCACGGCCTCATGGCGTCAGGGCCTCACGACCCCAGGTCTCACGACCTCAGGTCTCACGACCTCAGGTCTCACGACCTCAGGTCTCACGACCTCACGGACTCACGGCCTCCGGCGCTTCGGCCGTAGACGGTGCCTCCCCGAAGCGGGCCAGCGCCAACGCCCCGGCGACCGCGACGAGGAAGCCCAGCACCGCCACCCACCCCAGGCCCTCCCGGGTGCGATCCCCGAGCCAGATCACCCCCACGGCCGCCGGACCGACCGTCTCGCCGATCACCATGCCGGCGGTGGCCGCCGTGACCGAGCCCGAGCGCAGCCCCGACGTCAGGGACAGGAACGCCGCCGCACCCCCGACCAGCAGCGCGTACACCGCCGGATTCCGCACCAGGTCCCAGACCGCGAGCGAGTCGATCAGCCGTACCGCCACCTCGACCACCCCGAACCCGAACCCGGCCCCCAGGCCGAGCACCGCGGCCCGCACCCGCTTCGGCAGCCGGCCCCCGTTCAGCCCGAGCAGCAGCACCGCGAGGGCCGCACCGAGCAGCGCGTACTCCAACGCCGCCGGGCCGTCGCGGTCGCCCTCCGTCCCGGACGCGATCCCCAGCAGCGCGAGCCCCGCGCACACCACCCCCACCGCGCCCCACTCACGCCCGCTCAGTGGTACCCGCAGCAGCCGCGCCGCGACCACCGCCGTCACCGCGAGACTGGACGCGAGTGCCGCCCCGACCGCGTAGATCGGGATCGACCGCAGCGCGGCGACCTGGAACAGGAAACCGAGGCCGTCCAGCGCCAGGCCGGCCAGGTACCGCCACTGCCGGACCGCTCGCAGGAACAGCGTCGCCTCCCCGACGTCGCCCCCTCCGGTGTCCGCCGCCCGCGCCGCCACCGCCTGCAACACCGTCGCCGTACCGAAGCAGACCGCGGCACCGAGCGCGCACACCATTCCAAAGAGCACAAAGCGACTGTAGGGGAGGTGCGAGCGGCGGCCCGCCCGGCCGCGCCCTCTCGCCGATCTCTAAACTGTCCGGCGGACATCGGACACGGGCCGTACACCGGGCCTGACCAGGGGCCGTACACCGGGCCCGGTCAAGGGGGAGACACGAACATGGCGGACGCACGTCGGCAACTTCGCTCGGGAACGGTCGCGCTCGGCGGCGTGGGCCTGCTCGCCGTGGCCCTGACGGCCTGTTCCTCGGACCCCGACAAGCGCTGCGTCGACCGCGACAGCTACACCCTCTCCAAGGGCTACAAGGTCGTCGGCGACAAGAACTGCAAGTCCGCGACCACCGTCGACGGCACCTATTACTACGGCGGCAAGAAGCAGGGCAGCTGGGTCAAGGGCGGCTCCTTCACCAAGCCCGGCAAGAAGTCCGGATCGGGCGGTTCGAGCAGCAGCGGGGGCAGCGGAGTCGACCGCGGCGGCTTCGGCGGCGGGGGCGACGGCGACGGCGGCGGCAAGAGTTCCGGCGGCTGACCCACCGTCCGAGCCCCCGCCACCCGTCCGAAAGCAGCTCAGAAAGCCCCGCGTGGAACGCCACACCATCGAGCCCCGCCCCGGCTGGCAGCAGACCGTGGAGGAGCAGGGGCTCGTCTACCCGCTCACCCGCTACCCCGACGACACCCTGCGCCCCTACTGGGACGAGAGCGCGTACTACGCCTTCACGCTCCCCGAGGTCGAGGCGCTGGAGGAGGTCGTCGAGGAACTCCACCGCATGTGCCTGACGGCGGCCGAGCACATCGTCGTCGAGAACCGCTTCGCCGACCTCGGCATCACCGACCCGCGGGTGGTCGGGACGGTCGCCGAGGCCTGGCGCCGCCGTGCGGAACTCCCGTCCGTCTACGGCCGGTTCGACCTCCGCCACGACGGCACGGGCCCGGCGAAGCTGCTGGAGTACAACGCCGACACCCCCACCTCCCTCGTCGAGGCCGCCTCCCCCCAGTGGTTCTGGATGGAGGAACGCTTCCCGGGCGCCGACCAGTGGAACTCCCTCCACGAAAGCCTGATCGCCGCCTGGAAGAAGCAAGCCGCCCTCCTCCCGCCCGGCAGCCCCCTGTACTTCGCCCACTCCTCGGCCGACGAACTCGGCGAGGACCTCATGACGGTCGCCTACCTCAAGGAGACCGCGGAGCAGGCCGGCCTGGACACCGAGTGGATCGCCATGGAGGAGATCGGCTGGGACCCGCTGTCCGGCCGCTTCGTCGACAACCAACTCCGCTTCATCCGCAGCTGCTTCAAGCTCTATCCCTGGGAGTGGCTCACCACCGACCGCTTCGCCGGCCACGTCCTGGACACCCTCGACAACGGCGGCGGGACGGGCAGCACCCTGTGGATCGAGCCTGCCTGGAAGATGCTGCTGAGCAACAAGGCGTTGCTGGCGATCCTCTGGGAGCTGTATCCGGGCCACCCGAACCTGCTCCCCGCCTACCTGGACGGCCCGCGGGAGTTGGCGCGGACGACCGGTTACGTGGCCAAGCCTCTGCTGGGCCGGGAGGGTGCGGGGGTGACGATCCACCAGCCGAACCCCTCCGACGCCGCCCCGGCGCCACGCGAAGAGGCCTGCTGCTACCAGGAGTTGGCGCCGCTGCCCGACTTCGACGGCAACCACGTGGTCCTCGGCGCCTGGGTCGTCGAGGGCGAGTCGGCGGGCCTCGGCATCCGCGAGTCCTCCGGTCTGGTCACGGACGAGTACGCCCGCTTCCTGCCACACGTCGTCCGCTGAGGAGGCGTCGGAAAACGCGTTGCCGGGCCCGGACCGGCCGCGTTACGGTCACCCCACTCTGAAGAAACAGAGCTCTCTGGAAGCATCGCCGCAGAACGGGAGCAGGCCCACGCACAGCGCGTGGGGCCACGGAGGGGCGGCACCCGTATCAGGCTTGCCCTCCGGAGGACTCTTCCCATGAACATCGGCCTCGGCCTTCCCATCGACGACCCCGCCCAGCTCCCGGCCTGGGCCCGGCGCGCGGACACCGGCCCCTTCAGCACCCTCGGCCTCCTCGACCGGCTCGTCTACGACAACCCCGAGCCCCTCGTCACCCTCGCGGCCCTCGCCGGTGCCACGTCCCGCATCCGTGTGCAGACCGAGGTACTGCTCGCGCCCCACCACAGCACCGCGCTGCTGGCCAAGCAGACCGCGACCCTCGACCGCCTCTCGGACGGCCGCTTCACCCTCGGCATCGGCGTCGGCGGCCGCCTGGACGACTGCCGGGCCGCCGGCATCGACTTCCACCGCCGTGGCCACCGCCTCGACGAACAGATGACCCTGCTGCGCCGCGCCTGGTCAGGTGAGCCCTACGGTGACGGCATCGGCCCCATCGGCCCCGCGCCCGCGCGGTGCGGCGGTCCCGAGGTGCTGTTCGGCGGCTTCGCCCCGGCCGCGCTCGAACGGGTCGGCCGCTTCGGCGACGGCTTCCTCGGCGCCGCCCTCCCGCCCCGCCACATGTCCGGACTGTTCCGTGGCGTCGAGGCGATCTGGCAGAAGTACGACCGTCCCGGCCGTCCGCGCCTGGTCGCCCAGGTGAGCGTCGCCCTCGGCCCGCGGACCACCGTGGACCTGGCCCGCCGCAACCTCCACGACTACTACGAGTTCACCGGCCGCGCCGACTACATGGCGAACGGACTGTTGACCACCACGCGGCAGATCCGCGAGGCGACCGACGCCCTGTCCGACATCGGCGCCGACGAGGTCATGCTCTACTGCTGGGCCCCCGACATCGACCAGATCGACCGACTCACCGACGCCCTGTTCTGACCACCGGCACCTCCAGTACGGCACCCAGCTGGGCCAACCCCCAGTCCAGGTCCTCCTCGGAGACGACCAGGGGCGGCGCGATCCGGAGCGTCGCCCCACGGGTGTCCTTCACCAGCACCCCCCGCTCCATCAGCCTCTCGGACACCTCCCGACCCGTGCCGTACGCCGGATCGATGTCGATACCCGCCCACAGTCCCCGCCCGCGCACCGCCGTCAGCCGGCCCTTCCCGGCCAGCACTCCCAGCTCCCGCAGCAGATGATCGCCGAGCTCCGCCGCCCGCGCCTGGTACTCGCCCGACCGCAGCATCGCGATCACCTCCAGCGCCACCGCACAGGCCAGCGGGTTCCCTCCGAACGTCGACCCGTGCTCCCCGGGCCGGAACACCCCGAGCACCTCGGCACCCGCCACCACCGCCGACACCGGCACGATCCCGCCGCCCAGCGCCTTCCCCAGCACATACACGTCCGGCACCACCCCCTCGTGCTCACACGCGAACGTCCGCCCCGTCCGCCCCAGCCCCGACTGGATCTCGTCCGCCAGGAACAGCACGTTCCGCTCCCGCGTCAACTCCCGCACCCCCGCCAGATATCCGGCCGGCGGAACCAGCACCCCCGCCTCCCCCTGGATCGGTTCGAGGAGCACGGCGACCGTGTTCTCGGTCATCGCCGCCCGCATCGCGGTCAGATCCCCGTACGGCACGATCTCGAAGCCCGGCGTGTACGGCCCGAAGTCCGCCCGTGCCTCCGGATCCGTGGAGAAGCTGATGACGGTCGTGGTCCGCCCGTGGAAGTTGCCTCCCGCGACCACGACCTTCGCCATCTCCGCGGGCACGCCCTTGACCCGGTACCCCCACTTCCGGGCGGTCTTCACGGCCGCCTCCACCGCCTCCGTGCCGGTGTTCATCGGCAGCACCATCTCCATCCCGCACAGCTCGGCGAGCTCCGAGCAGAACGCCGCGAACCGGTCGTGATGGAACGCCCGGGACGTCAACGTCACCCGCTCCAACTGAGCCTTCGCCGCCGCCACGAGCCGACGGTTGCCATGTCCGAAATTCAGCGCCGAGTAGCCCGCCAGCAGATCCAGATAACGCCGCCCCTCCACATCCGTCATCCACGCGCCGTCCGCGGTGGCGACCACCATCGGCAGCGGATCGTAGGTGTGCGCGCTGTGGGCGTCCGCCGCGGCGATGAGCGCTTCCGTCGTGGTCACGGGACCTCCCGAGGTCAGACTGCCCTCCCTTCCTATAGTCGCTCGCATGGTGGACGCGGGACCTTCCCCTGCCGACGCGCCCGGTAGGCTGACCGGCAGGCCGTGACTGGCGCGCTGGGATGGGACGGACCATCGGGGAGCGGCCTGCGAGAGTGACAAGTGCCGTGCGCCTGGGCCGACCCGTGAACCGTGACCGCTTCAAGCCACGCCGCCCGGAGGCCGCCATGTCAGAGCAGCAGCCCCTCTCCAACGAGTCCACCGCCTTCCGCGCGGCCCTCGACGTGATCCGCGCCGTCGAACCGCGCGTCGCCGACGCCATCGGCCAGGAGGTCCACGACCAGCGCGAGATGCTCAAGCTGATCGCCTCCGAGAACTACGCCTCCCCGGCCACCCTGCTGGCCATGGGCAACTGGTTCAGCGACAAGTACGCCGAGGGCACCATCGGCCGCCGCTTCTACGCCGGCTGTCGCAACGTCGACACCGTCGAGTCCCTCGCCGCCGAGCACGCCCGCGAACTCTTCGGCGCCCGGCACGCCTACGTCCAGCCGCACTCCGGCATCGACGCCAACCTCGTCGCCTTCTGGTCCGTGCTCGCCGCGCGCGTGGAGGTCCCCGCCCTGGAGAAGGCCGGCGCCCGCCAGGTCAACGACCTCTCCGACGCCGACTGGGCCGAGCTCCGCCAGGCCTTCGGCAACCAGCGCATGCTCGGCATGTCCCTGGACGCCGGCGGCCACCTCACCCACGGCTTCCGCCCGAACATCTCCGGCAAGATGTTCGACCAGCGCTCCTACGGCACCGACCCCACCACCGGCCTCCTCGACTACGAGGCCCTGCGCGCCACCGCCCGCGAGTTCAAGCCGCTCATCATCGTCGCCGGCTACTCCGCCTACCCCCGTCTCGTGAACTTCCGGATCATGCGCGAGATCGCCGACGAGGTCGGCGCCACGCTCATGGTCGACATGGCCCACTTCGCCGGTCTGGTCGCCGGCAAGGTCCTCACCGGCGACTTCGACCCGGTTCCGCACGCCCAGATCGTCACCACCACCACCCACAAGTCGCTGCGCGGCCCCCGCGGCGGCATGGTCCTGTGCGACGACTCCCTCAAGGACCAGGTCGACCGAGGCTGCCCGATGGTCCTCGGCGGCCCGCTCCCGCACGTCATGGCCGCGAAGGCGGTGGCGCTGGCGGAGGCCCGGCAGCCCTCCTTCCAGGACTACGCCCAGCGCATCGTCGACAACTCCCGCGCCCTCGCCGAAGGCCTGACGCGCCGCGGCGCCACCCTCGTCACCGGCGGCACCGACAACCACCTCAACCTGATCGACGTGTCCTCCTACGGCCTCACCGGCCGCCAGGCCGAGGCCGCCCTGCTCGACTCGGGCATCGTCACCAACCGCAACGCCATCCCCGCCGACCCCAACGGCGCCTGGTACACCTCCGGCATCCGCATCGGCACCCCCGCCCTGACCACCCGCGGTCTGGGCACCGCCGAGATGGACGAGGTCGCCGGTCTCATCGACCGCGTCCTCACCACCACGGAGCCCGGCACCACCAGCAAGGGCGCCCCTTCCAAGGCCCAGCACATCCTCGACCCGAAGATCTCCGACGAGATCTCCCGCCGCGCCACCGACCTGGTCGCCGGCTTCCCGCTGTACCCGGAGATCGACCTCGGCTGACCCACCTCGACCGATACCCCGCCCGGCTCCCGTTTCGGCAGTGACGGGACTCAGA
Source organism: Streptomyces sp. NPDC050997 (assembly GCF_040660135.1). Classification (NCBI taxonomy): domain Bacteria; kingdom Bacillati; phylum Actinomycetota; class Actinomycetes; order Kitasatosporales; family Streptomycetaceae; genus Streptomyces; species Streptomyces sp. NPDC050997. Next base: position 21,753 of record NZ_JBFAGK010000019.1, on the reverse strand, counting down.
GGTCGATCAGCTCTTGGCGTGGCCCCTCCCGCGGCGGTCCGGCACCCGGCCGGCCCGCCGCGCGGCGTATCAGCAGCGCGCCTCCGACCCCGGCCAGGAACCCCACAGCGAGCCCCGCAAATCCGGAACCTCACCGCCCGGCCCCCGCGGGGAGGCACCTGCCACCGCACCCCGAACAGGCCGACCACCAGCACCACCGCTACGAAGCCCCCGAGACGCACCCCCGTACCTCTGCTCCGAGCCGTCATCCGTCCCGCCCCCTCCTGATATCCCAGGCCGTCCCGATGTCCCAGGCCGTCCCGATCAACGCGCCCGACCTCACAGATCCCGCAGCTCCTGCCTGGGCCCCGACTCCCGCTGCACCCGGTTCCAAGGCACCCGAAGGGCCGGCCGCCGCAGAACCAGTGCCAGCCCCGCCCCGCCCGCAGCGCCGGGCAGTGCCCACCACCAGTCGGTGTCGTCGGACGCCACCGGTGCGCCTGTCCGCAGCCCGGCCGTCTCCGTGTCGGGAGTGGCCGCGGGCGGAGCCTCCGACTGCCAGGGCGCCGGGAAGATGCCCGTGTAGCCCTCGCCCGAGACCTTGCCCATCACGCCGAGCTTGCTGAGCAGGTCGCGCAGCTGGGCCGGGTGCTCGGCGCGGTGCCAGTAGCCGTTCGGGGTGTCGGGCATATTGGCCGCGGTGTGGATCCAGACGGCCCCGGCACCGGACTCGACAGGAAAGACCCGGTCCAGCCGCCACGGCGATATGTCGTGCGCCAGCCATGTCACATTGATCTGACGGGCCTCTGCCAGACCAGCCTCGGGAGGCTGGTCCGGGGTGCCCCGGCCGGCAGCTCCGAGCAGCTGCTCCAGCTCTCCGTACCCCTCGTCGGAGTAGTACAGCGCGTGGGCCTCTCCGCTCGCCGGAGACGTCACCAGGACACTCGTCGGCCCCCCGGCCGAGGCGGACGACGCGCCCCACACCATCAGCGCCGTCATCACCGCCAACGACCCGATCAGCGCCGCCAGTTCGCGACCCCGGCCCCTGCTCCGGCTTTCGCTGCTGCTCCTGCTCCTCCACCCGTGCATCCCGCCCCCAGCGTGTCCGTCCGTGCGGCCCGCCGCGGGCCGCGTGTCACTTCTGGTACACCGCCCGATCCGCCGGGGTTCCCACCCCGCGCGCACTATTTCGGCGACTTCTCCGGGGACGTCGGAGGCCAGACGCCGACGGACTTCGCGATGTCCGTCACCCGCGACTTCGGGGCCACCCCCTCAAGCCTGAGCGTCACGTCCGGTCCGCCCGCGCCGCCATGGGTCCACAGCAACGTCGGCCCCGCCGTCCGCTCCTCGCGCGTATAACGGCCCCCGTCCGCACCCACCAGCCAGAAACTCAGCACATGCGGCCGGGGGAACCACAGCGCGAGGTCACTCATGCCGGTCGTGGAGGGCTCGGTACCCAGCTCCACCCACTCCGGCTGCTCGCGCACGGTCTTCGTGAACGTGATGTCCAGGCTCGCCGCGAACTCGTCCAGCCGGATCGTCCGCCCCCGCTCATGCCAGCACAGGCTCATCACGAACCGGCCCCGCGGTTCGCCGGTCACCGTCACCGCGTCCGGCAGGCCCAGTGTCCGCGGGACCAGCGGCGCGAACCCGGCCCGGCGCTCGGCCTGCGCGAAGGACAGCGACCGCCCGCAGCCGGGCACCTCCGCACCGGCGGACGGCACCGCCGACGGGTCGTACCGCACCTCGACCCCGCCGAAGTCGAACCAGTCGAGGACCGCCGCCCGCACCGGAGGCGTGAGCGCGAGGATCGCCAGCAGTCCGCACAGCGTCGCGGTCAGTGAGCGCCATCGCGCCCGCGTCCAGCGCCGGGCCGCGCGCAGCCGCTCACCGGCCCCCGCCCTCGGCGGTTCGGCCACCGGCGCCGGGATCCGCTCGGCGATTATCTGCGCCAGCACCCGCTCGACCATCGACTCCGACCCGGCGGCCCCGGCCGGATCCAGCGACCTCCCCAGCGCCCGCAACTCCTCCGGCAGCCGGGAGGCACCGGCACCCTCGGCACCGGCGGCCTCACCGCCGTACGCACCCCGCTCCCGCGCCCGCTCTCCTCTCCGCTCCGGCTCCTCACTCACGCTCGTCACCCCCTTCCCGAGGCTGGAAATCCGGCAGCAGGCGGCCCAGCCTGCGCAGTGCGCGGTTGAGCCGGGACTTCACCGTGCCCCGGGGCCAGCCCAGGGCCAGGGCCGTCTCCGACTCGTCCATCTCCAGCAGATAGCGGTAGGTGACGACCAGTCGGTGCTCCTCGCTCAGCTTCTCCAGGGCGGCCAGCAGGGCCGCCCGGCGCTCCGTCTCCAGCGTGGCCACCGCCGGGTCCGCCGATTCCGGTATCAGCGGCTCGGCCTCCGCGAACGCCGCCTCACGCCCGGCGAGCGTGCGCTGACGCGCCGCTGTCCGCACTGTGTTCCTCGTCTCGTTGGCCACGATCGACAGCAGCCACGGCTTGAACGACGCGCCGTCCTGGAACCGGCCCAGCGCGCAGTACGCCTTGACGAAGGCCTGCTGCACCACGTCCTCCGCGTCCGCTCCCGCCCCGAGTGCGGCGGCCGCCCTGAGCGCGATGCCCGTATGGGCCCGCACCAGCTCCGCGTACGCCTCCGGCTCTCCGGCGCGTACGCGTGCGATCACCGCGGCCTCATCGACGATGCGGCCCCCCTCCCGCGTCCTCACACGATTGGTACACCGCTCGCGGCGGATCGGTTCCCACCTGTGTCACTTCTGTTTCCGACCAGTTCCGGATCGGCCCCCGACACCTGAGAGAATGGTGAGCATGGCTTCTGATCGCCCACACGTCGCCCACACAGACCCGCAGGGGAATGGCTCCGCCATGCAGCGTCGCCCGCGAGTGCTCTCCGGAATCCAGCCCACCGCGGGCTCGTTCCACCTCGGCAACTACCTCGGCGCCGTCCGCCAGTGGGTGGCCCTGCAGGAGTCGCACGACGCGTTCTACATGGTCGTCGACCTGCACGCGATCACGATGCCGCAAGACCCCGCGGACCTGCGCGCGAACACCAGGCTGGCCGTCGCCCAGCTCCTCGCGGCCGGTCTCGACCCGGAGCGCTGCACGCTCTTCGTCCAGAGCCACGTCCCCGAGCACACCCAGCTGGCCTGGGTCATGAACTGCCTCACCGGCTTCGGCGAGGCGTCCCGCATGACCCAGTTCAAGGACAAGTCCGCCAAGCAGGGCGCCGACCGCGCCAGCGTCGGCCTGTTCACGTACCCGATCCTCCAGGTCGCGGACATCCTGCTGTACCAGGCCCACGAGGTCCCCGTCGGCGAGGACCAGCGCCAGCACATCGAGCTCACCCGCGACCTCGCCGAGCGCTTCAACGGCCGCTTCGGCGCGACCTTCACCGTCCCCAAGCCGTACATTCTCAGGGAGACGTCGAAGATCTACGATCTTCAGGACCCGTCGATCAAGATGAGCAAGTCGGCGTCGACGCCGAAGGGCCTCATCAACCTCCTCGACGACCCCAAGACCACCGCGAAGAAGGTCAAGAGCGCGGTCACCGACACCGACACCGTGATCCGTTTCGACCGGGAGAACAAGCCGGGTGTGAGCAACCTGCTCAGCATCTACTCGACGCTCACCGGGGCGGGTATCGCCGAACTGGAGGAGAAGTACGTCGGCAAGGGCTACGGTGCGCTCAAGACGGACCTCGCCGAGATCATGGTCGACTTCGTGACGCCGTTCCGGGAGCGCACCCAGCAGTACCTGGACGACCCGGAGACGCTCGACTCGATCCTGGCGAAGGGTGCGGAGAAGGCGCGCGCCGTCGCCGCGGAGACGCTGTCGCAGGCCTATGAGCGGGTCGGATTCCTGCCCGCCAAGCACTGAGGGGCCGGCGCGCACGCGTACCACCGGGCAGAGCGCTGCACATCACTACGACTGCGCCTGCCGACAACACGGCCGTGGCCGTACAGTCGACAGTCGGACGGCTGAGAACAAAACCGACACGGACCATGCCGACACGACGACAGGAGATGACGTGGGGACCGTAACGATCGGCGTGTCGATCGCGGTCCCGGAGCCCCACGGCAGCCAGCTCCAGGAGCGGCGTGCGGGCTTCGGCGACGCCGCGGCTCACGGCATCCCCACGCACGTCACCCTGTTGCCGCCGACCGAGGTCGAGGCGTCGCTGCTGCCCGCGATCGAGACCCACCTCGGCGAGGTCGCGGCCGCCGGGCGCCCCTTCCCGATGCGGCTGTCCGGCACCGGGACCTTCCGGCCCCTGTCGCCCGTGGTCTACGTCCAGGTGGCCGAAGGCGCCGAGGCCTGCACCTGGCTGCAGAAGCAGGTCCGGGACGCCTCCGGCCCCGTGGCACGCGAACTGCAGTTCCCGTATCACCCGCACGTCACGGTGGCGCACGGCATCGAGGACGAGGCCATGGACCGGGCCTACGAGGAGCTCGCCGACTACCAGGCCCAGTGGCCCTGCACCGGCTTCGCGCTCTACGAACAGGGCGCCGACGGCGTGTGGCGCAAGCTGCGCGAGTTCACCTTCCGAGGCGCGATCGTGCCCCCGCAGGCGGCCCATGCGGCGCGCGGCTCCCTGCCCACCGGCCAGCTGTAACCACAGTTACAGCCGCTGTACCTCTGGTTACAGCGGCAGCCGCCGGAACACCGTCCGCGGCATGTGCCGCAGCGCCGACATAACCACCCGCAGCATGCCCGGCACCCACACCGTCTCCGAGCGCCGCCGCAGCCCCAGTTCGACGGCCGTCGCGACGGCTTCGGGGGTCGTGGCCAGGGGCGCCTCCGGAAGGCCCGCGGTCATCTTCGACCGCACGAATCCGGGGCGTACGACCATGACGTGCACGCCCGTGCCGTGCAGCGCGTCGCCCAGGCCCTGTGTGAAGGCGTCCAGGCCGGCCTTGCTGGAGCCGTAGATGAAGTTGGTGCGGCGGGCGCGCTCCCCGGCCGCGGAGGAGAGCACGACGAGCGAGCCGTGGCCCTGGGCCTGCAACGCGCTCGCGGTCACCAGTCCCGCCGAGACCGCGCCCGTGTAGTTGGTCTGCGCGACGCGCACCGCACCGGCCGGATCGCGCTCGTCGTGGGCCTGGTCGCCGAGGATCCCGAAGGCGAACAGCGCCATGTCGATGTCGCCCTCGGCGAACACCTTGCCGAGCGCGACCTCGTGGGAGTCGGGGTCGAGCGCGTCGAAGACGACGGTGTGCACGTCCGCTCCCAGGGCGCGCAGTTCCGAGGCGGCCGCCTCCAGGGCGGGCGTCGGGCGCCCGGCCAGCCACACCGTACGGGTACGGCGGGCGATCAGCCGGCGCGCGGTCGCCAGCGCGATCTCCGACGTACCGCCCAGGACGAGCAGGGACTGGGGAATGCCGAAGGCGTCCTTCACGACAGCTCCTAGAGGTTGCCCGATGCCGGGGGAAGAAGCCCGGAGGGCTGGGGAGTTGGTGGGCTGGAGGGGTGGAGAGTTGGAGGGCCGGCGAGTTGAGGGCTAGAGGGCGAGGCGCCGGGACAGGTCCGAGGTGAACACCGCGCGCGGGTCCAACTCCGCGCGCAGTGCCCGGAAGTCGTCCAGCCGCGGGTACATCGCGGCGAGGAGTTCGGGCCGCAGCCGGGAGTCCTTGGCGAGATAGACCCGCCCGCCGGCCGTGGCCACCTCCTCGTCCAGTTCGTCGAGGAAGGCGCCGAGGCCGGGCAGCCCCGCCGGGATGTCCAGGGCCAGCGTCCACCCCGGTACGGGGAAGGACAGCCAGCCCGGATCGGCGTGCCCGAAGCGCTTGAGGACGGCGAGGAAGGACGGGCAGCGGCGCTCGGAGACACGGCGCACGATCCGGCGTACGGCGTCCTCCTGGCCGTGGCCGACGACGAACTGGTACTGCACGAAGCCGCCGCGGCCGTAGATCCGGTTCCAGTGCGGAACCCCGTCGAGGGGGTGGAAGAAGGTGGAGAACCGCTGGAGTTCGCCGGTACGCGCGCGGGGGGCCTTGCGGTACCAGAGTTCGTTGAAGAGGCCGACGGTCGTCCGGCTGAGGAGGCCCTCGGGGAGGAAGGCGGGGGCGGCCGGGAGCCGGGCGGGGCGGAAGGCCAGCGGCTGCCTCCGCGCGCGGGCGACGCTCGGCAGCGCCTCCAGGGGCGCGTGGTCGCCGCGGGTCAGCACCGCGCGGCCCGTCGCCGTGCCGCGCGCCAGGAGGTCGATCCAGGCGACCGAGTAGCGGTAGCGGTGGTCGGTGGCCGTCAGGCGCGCCATCAGGTCGTCGAGGTCCCGTGCCCGCTCGGTGTCGACCGACATCAGCGAGGTCTCGACCCGCTGGAGTTGGAAGGTCGCGGTGAGGATCACGCCGGTCAGGCCCATGCCGCCGGTGGTCGCGTCGAACAGGGGCGTGCCGCGTCCGACCGTGCGGACCTCGCCGTCGGCGGTGAGCAGTTCCAGTGACAGGACGTGCCGGGAGAAGGAGCCCGACACGTGGTGGTTCTTGCCGTGGATGTCCGCGCCGATCGCCCCGCCGACGGTGACGTACCGCGTGCCGGGCGTCACCGGCACGAACCAGCCGAGTGGCAGCAGCACTTCCATCAGCCGGTGCAGGGAGACGCCCGCGTCGCACAGCACGATCCCGCTGCCCGCGTCGATCACGTGGACGCGGTCCAGGCCTGTCATGTCGAACACCGCGCCGCCCGCGTTCTGCGCCGCGTCCCCGTACGCCCGCCCCAGGCCCCTCGGAATGCCCCCGCGCGCCCCGCAGTTCCGGACGGCGGCCGCGGCCTCCTCGTACGTCCGTGGGCGGATCAGACGGGCGGCGGTGGGAGCGGTGCGGCCCCAGCCGGTGACGGAAACAGTGTCGGCAGACATGTGCGCGACCGTATCGCCCCTATGTGGACGATTAGTTTTGAAACATCCCAGCCCTCCCCAAAATGGGTGATTAATGGGATGTCGCTCAATATTGCCGGAGTCCCGGTGAAGTGGGCATGAGCAGGTGGCGCGCGAGCCCTGTCCCGGGCGGAATCGGCCATGGTGCTCGCCACTGTTCTGCGTTTCTGGGGTACTAGGACATTTGTCTTCCGCGTCCGGGCGGGAGTTGGATCATGAACTGGCCAGGGCAGAGTCGGGATCATGGACTGGCTGAAGAAGCTCCCCGTCGTCGGGCCGCTGATCGCGCGCCTGATGACCACCCACGCGTGGCGGTCGTACGAGCGGCTGGACCGGGTGAAGTGGACCCGGCTGGCCGCCGCGATGACCTTCACCAGCTTCGTCGCGCTCTTCCCCGTGCTCACCGTGGCCGCCGCGATCGCCGCCGCCACGCTCAGCGAGGGCCAGCAGAACGACCTCCAGGACAAGATCACCGCCCAGGTGCCCGGCATATCCGACCAGCTCACCATCGAGGGCCTGGTCCAGAACGCCGGCACCGTCGGCCTCATCGCGGGCGCCGTCCTGCTGTTCACCGGCATCACCTGGGCCGGTTCGATGCGCGAGTGCCTGCGGGCGGTATGGGAGCTGCCCGACGAGGAGGAGAACCCGGTCCTGCGCAAGGCCAAGGACACCGGGATCCTCCTCGGGCTCGGCGGCGCCGTGCTGGCCACGCTCGTCGTCTCCACCATCGCCTCCGCGATGATCGGCTGGACAACCGACCAACTGGGCATCGACAAGGCCGGCTGGGGCAGCGTCCTGCTGCGGATCGCCGCGTTCCTGGTCGCCGTACTCGCGGACTTCCTGCTGCTCCTCTACGTCCTCACGATGCTGCCCGGTGTCGAGCCGAAGCGGCGCCGCCTCTTCGTGGCGGCGCTGACCGGCGCGGTCGGCTTCGAGCTGCTGAAGCTGCTGCTGAGCGGCTATATGCAGGGCGTGGCGGCGAAGAGCATGTACGGCGCGTTCGGGGTGCCCGTCGCCCTGCTGCTGTGGATCAACTTCACGTCGAAGCTGGTGCTGTTCTGCGCCGCGTGGACGGCGACGCGGAGCAAGGAGGACGAACTCACGGACGAGTCCGACGACGTACCAGATCGGGAAGCGGCCAGCGGCGGTTGACCAGGAACGCCGCGCCCGCGAGCAGCACCAGCACCCCGCCGGCGATCGACAGCGCGATCCCCATGCCGCCCGATCCGCCCCCGGCCGTGGCACTCGCCACCGGCTTCGAGGAAGCCTGCGACGAAGCACCGCCGTTCTCGCCGCCCCCGGCCTGCCCGGAGGCGCCCGTGCCCGGCTGCGCGCTCGACCCCGCCGAGCCCCTCGGCGGCACCAGCTCACCCACCGGCTGCACCTTGCCGACCGCCTTGAAGCCCCAGTCGAACAGCTTGGAGGTCTCCTTGTAGACCTCGTTGTGCTCGCTCTTCTCCGGATTCATGACCGTGACCAGCAGCACCTTGCCGCCCCGCTCGGCGACCCCGGTGAAGGTGGCGCCCGCGTTGGTGGTGTTGCCGTTCTTGACGCCCGCGATACCCGGGTAGACGGAGACGTCGGAGTCGCCGGACAGCAGCCGGTTGGTGTTCTGGATCTCGAAGGACTCCCGGGTCGTCCTGCCCTTGTTCTTGCCCTTCTTGGCCTTCGTCGTCTGGCCCGGGAACTTCGCGCTGACCGTCGAGCAGTACTCGCGGAAGTCCTTCTTCTGCAGTCCGGAGCGGGCGAACAGCGTCAGGTCGTACGCGGAGGAGACCTGACCCGGGGCGTCGTAGCCGTCGGGGCTGATCACGTCCGTGTCGAGGGCCTGGAGCTCCTCGGCGTGCGCGTTCATCTGGTCGACGGTGGTGTCGATGCCGCCGTTCATCTGCGACAGCACGTGCACGGCGTCGTTGCCGGAGCGCAGGAAGACACCGAGCCACAGGTCGTGGACGGTGTACGTCTCGTTCTCCTTTATCCCGACCAGGCTGGAGCCGGAACCGATGCCGGCCAGGTCGGTGGGGACGACCTTGTGCTTCTCGGTCTTCGGGAACTTCGGCAGGACCGTGTCCGCGAACAGCATCTTCAGGGTGCTCGCCGGAGGAAGCCGCCAGTGCGCGTTGTGTGCGGCCAGCACATCTCCGGACTCCGCGTCGGAGACGATCCACGAGCGCGCGGTCAGGTCCTTGGGCAGGACCGGAACCCCACTCGCCAGATTCACCTGTGTCCCGGCCTGGCCGAGGCGTTCGCCACCGACGGACGACATCCCCGCCGGGGGAGTGGCCGACGGGCTCCCGGACGGACTGCCCGAGGGACTGCCCGACGGACTGCCCGAAGGACTGTCACTGGGGGACGGGCTGGGCGCCGCGTACGACAGGGGCGCGGTCAGCGCGAGGGACGACAGGACTGCGGTGGTGACCAGCAGGGATCGCCTGGCGGTCTTCTTGGGTGCGGGCACGGTGAGGAACGTACATGGCACGGGGCGTGAAGTCCCGCCCCCCTCCCCACCCCGGGCATGGAACCGGACACCGGGCGGCGATACTGGACGCATGAAGCTCAGCCGCCCCGTCTCCTGGTTCCTGCTCGCCTTCGGGGTGTGGAGCTGGGTCATCTGGGTCACTTTCGTCAAAAACCTGGTCAAGGACAGCAGCGGGCTCGCGTTCGACGACGGCCACGCCACGGCGTACTTCTGGGTGCACCTGACGCTCGCCGTCGTCTCCTTCGTATTGGGGACGGTCGTCGGCGGCATCGGGTTGCGCGGGGTGCGCGCACTGCGCCGTACGTCATAACCGACCGGGCCGACCGCCCACTACGGGGGACACAACACCGTGGTCATACTTTTCGTACTGCTTCTCCTGGTCGTCCTGGCCGTCCTGGTGACGGCCAACTGGTACCTGTGGAGACGGCTGTTCCGCGACACGACCCGGGCCCCCGGCCCGGTGCGCCGCGCGGGCGCGGTGCTGATCGCGGGCGGCTGGGTGCTCGCGATCACGGCCCTCGTCGCCGAGCGCACCGGCGCGCCCTTCTGGCTCCAGCGCACCCTGGCCTGGCCGGGCTTCCTGTGGATGGCGCTGTCGATCTACCTGCTGCTGGCAGTGGCGGTGGGTGAGGTCGTACGGCCGCTGCTGCGACGGTTCCTGGAGCGGCGGGCGGGCGCCGGGACGGCCGTACGACAGCCGGAGCCCGAGCCGGTCCCGGAGCTGCAGTCGGTCCCGGCGGGGGCGGCGTCCCTGCCGGAGCAGGAGACCGAACAGGGCCCCGAGCAGGATCCCCAGCCCGCGTCCCCCGCGCCGGCGCCGGCCCTCCCCTCCCGCCGTCTCTTCGTCTCCCGAGTGGTCGGCGGCGGCGCCGCCGTGGCCGCCCTCGGAACCGTCGGCCACGGCACCTACGGGGTCCTGAACGGCCCCACGGTCAAGCGGGTCACCGTGCCGCTGGCCAAACTGCCGCGCGCGGCGCACGGTTACCGGATCGCGGTGGTCAGCGACATCCATCTGGGCCCGGTCCTGGGCCGGGGCTTCGCCCAGCGGGTCGTCGACACGATCAACGGCACCCAGCCCGACCTGATCGCGGTCGTCGGCGACCTGGTGGACGGCAGCGTGAAGGACCTGGGCCCGGCGGCGGCGCCCCTGTCCCAGCTGAAGGCCCGCCACGGGGCGTACTTCGTCACCGGCAACCACGAGTACTTCTCCGGCGCCGAGCAGTGGGTCGAGGAGGTCCGCCGGCTGGGCCTGCGCCCGCTGGAGAACGACCGGACCGAACTGGCCCACTTCGACCTCGCGGGCGTCAACGACGTGGCGGGCGAGAGCGAGGGGCAGGGTCCCGACTTCGCCAAGGCGCTCGGCGACCGGGACACGGCACGCGCGTGCGTGCTCCTCGCCCACCAGCCGGTCCAGATCCACGACGCCGTCGAGCACGGCGTCGACCTCCAGCTCTCCGGCCACACCCACGGCGGCCAGCTCTGGCCCGGCAACCTCATCGCGGCGGCCGCGAACCCGACCGTCGCCGGTCTGGAGCGCTACGGCGACACGCAGCTGTACGTCAGCCGCGGCGCCGGTGCCTGGGGCCCGCCGACCCGGGTCGGCGCGGAGTCCGACATCACGGTGATCGAACTGGCCTCGCGGCAGGCCTGAGCGAGAGGGACCGGCGGGCGACCTGTGAGCGCGCGGTGAAACCTGGTCGAAACCCGCTTGCGTAAGTTCTTGCTCAACTCGAACAAACCCCCCTTCCCCCGGGTGAAACACCTGTGATTATGTGACCTCCGTCATCGGGGAGTGGCATATGCGCTGTGGCCCGCCGAGGGCCCGCGAAGGGCCTGGGGAGGGCACACCGATGCGGTCGGTTCGCATATGGATCCTGGCGACGCTGCTCGTGCTGGCGGGCGTCGGAGTGGGCGGCTGGCAGTTGCTGCCGGACGACTCCGGCGAGAGCCGGGCCATCCTGGTCGGTACCAGTGACTCCGTCACCTCGCTCGACCCGGCCGGCGCCTACGACGCCGGCTCCTGGGCCGTGTTCAGCAATGTCTTCCAGTCGCTGCTGACCTTCGAGCCGGGCGGTGCCTCGCCCGTCCCGGACGCGGCCGACCACTGTGCCTTCGTCGGCAACGACCTGCGCACCTACCGCTGCGAACTGCGCGAGGGCCTCACCTTCCCCAGCGGCCGCGAGGTCACCGCCGAGGACGTGAAGTACTCCTTCGACCGGGTCAAGAGGATCAACTCGCCGGTCGGCCCCGCCTCCCTCCTCGACACCCTCGAGTCGGTGACCGCGAGCGGCCGGACCGTCACCTTCCACCTGTCCTCGCCCGACGCGACCTTCCCCTTCAAGGTCGCCACCGGAGCCGGCTCGATCGTCGACCGCACCAAGTACCCGGCGGACGGCCTGCGCGGCGACACCGGAGTCGACGGCACCGGACCGTACGAGCTGACGACGTACACGAAGGGCAAGAAGGCGGTCCTCGCGCCCAACGGCCACTACGAGGGCGCCCTCAAGAGCACCGGCCGGCCCGTGGAGCTGCGCTACTTCGCCGACGGCGAGAAGCTCGACGCCGCCTGGAAGGCGAAGCGGATCGACGTCGCCACCCGGCAGTTGCCGCCGGAGGTCCTGTCGGCACTGAACGCCAGCGACCCGACCCAGCGCGTCTCCGAGGTCGACAGCTCCGAGACCCGCAACCTGTACCTCAACACCCGCGCCCGCTCACCGCTGCACGACCCCCGGGTCCGGCAGGCCATGGCCTGGCTGATCGACCGCGACCGGCTGGCCGCCACGGTGTACGACGGCACCGTCGACCCGCTCTACTCGCTGATCCCGACCGGCATCACCGGCCACACCACGTCGTTCTTCGACCTCTACCCCAAGCAGGACACCGACAAGGCCCGGGAGCTGCTCACCCGGGCCGGGGTGACCCTGCCGGTCCGCTTCACCTACGGCTATGGCATCGGCCGCGGTGCCGCCGCCGAGGAGGCCGCGGAGATCAAACGGGAGCTGGAGGCGAGCGGCCTGTTCAAGGTCACCGTCAAGGGCTACGAGTGGACCGACTTCCAGGAGCGCTGGGCGAGCGGCAAGCTGGACGCGTACGCGGTCGGCTGGGTGGCCGACTATCCCGACCCGGACACCTTCGGTTCCCCGCTCGTCGGCACCGGCGGCTCGATGAACACCGGCTACAGCAGCAAGACCGTCGACCGGCTGATCCGGGACAGCCGACGGTACGCCGACCGCGGCGAAGCGAGTGAGGACTTCAGCGAGCTTCAGCAGACCGTTGCGGCCGACGTGCCGGTGATTCCGCTGTGGCAGGCCAAGGAGTACGTCGTCACCAGCGAGGCCGTCGGCGGCGGGCAGTACCTGTCGGACGGCACCGGGGTCTTCCGCCTCTGGCGCCTCACCTGGATCTGACGCGATCTCGCGGCACGGACATTCGCCCGAGTGACACCGGGCAGCATCCCCACACAGGACGATGTGACGATGGCGTGTGCGGGGTGAGGAGTAAACGTGTTGAGGCGCAACTCGTTCCGGCTGCCCAGGCACCCGGCGTCCGTCGGTCTGGCCCGACGCCGGGTCCGGGACCATCTGACCGACTGGGGGCACGGGCCGGACGACGAGGCGCTGGCCGACGCGGTGCTGCTGGTGTCCGAGCTGGCGACCAACGTCATACGCCACGGGCCGTTCCAGGAGCGGGAGTTCGAGGTGGCGGTGACCGCCCTGGCCGACGGCTCGGCCCTCATCGAGGTCTCCGACGACGGCGGGCCGGAGCCCCGGCTGCGGGCGGTCGACGAGTCGGCGGAGGCCGGCCGCGGCCTGCACGTGGTCGAGAACGTCTCCGCCGCCTGGGGTGTGTGGAGCAGGGGCCGCCACGGCAAGACGGTTTGGGCCCTGGTGCAGGCCACCCCATGACGCCCACCGGGGAACGAATGCGCGCAGGTCTACGGCGGTCCCGGCGTCCCCGCCGGTAGCGTCACCGTCACCGTCAGCCCCTCGCCCGGTGCCGTCCGCACCGCCACCTCGCCGCTGTGCGCCCGCACCACCCCCTGCACGATCGCCAGGCCGAGACCGCTGCCCGCGCCGCCGCCGGCCCGGAAGAACCGGTCGAAGACCCGGGCCGAGTCCGCCGGGCCGAGCCCCGGCCCCTTGTCGGCGACACACAGCCGTACGACCCCGTCCGCCCGCGCCACACCGAGCCGCACCGGCACGTCCGCGGGCGTGTGGGTGCGCACGTTGGCGACCAGGTTGCCCAGCACCTGCCGCAGCCCGGACTCGTCGGCGCGCACCAGCAGGGAGCCGTCGGCGTCGACCGTGATGGGCCGGTCGGGCTGCTGCACCCGAAGGTCCTCGGCCGCGTCCCGCACCAGACGGCTCACGTCCACGTTCCGGAAGCGGAGTTCGGGCCGCTGGTCGAGACGGGCGAGGGTGAGCAGCTCGTCGACGAGCCGGCTCATGCGATCGGCCTCCGCCATCATCCGGCCCCAGGCCCGCTTGCGCTCGCCCCGGTCGGACAGCATCCCCTGGTCGTACAGCTGGAGGTAGCCGCGTATCGCGGACAGCGGGGTGCGCAGCTCGTGCGAGGCGTCGGCGACGAAGCGGCGCAGCTGGGCCGCGCTGTCCTCGCGTGTGCGGTACGCCGACTCCACCTGGTGGAGCATGGAGTTGAGGGCGAGGCGGAGCTGTTCGACCTCCTGCGTCGGATGGTGGCTGGAGGGCACGCGCCGGGTCAGGTCCCCGTCGGCGATCGCGGACGAGGTCTCCACCATGTCCTCCAGCGGCCGCATCCGTCTGCGGACGCTGAACATCGTCAGACAGGCCAGCAGCGCGAGCAGCAGGGTGCCGATGGTCAGATCGAGCTTGAGAGCCTTGGCGACGCCCTTGTGGAGGGCGTCGGTGGAGGTCGCGAGCAGGATCCGCGTGCCGTCGGCGAGCCGGGTCCCGGTCACCCGGTAGGGGGCGCCGTGCAGCGAGACATCGTGCGGCTCGGGATCCTCGACGATCTGGCGCTGGTCGGCGACGGCGTCCGCCAGGCCGCGCTGGGCGTCGGTCGGCTTGAACCCGAGGATGCCGACGGGCTCGCCCCGGCTGTCGACGGCGGCGAAGATCGAGTCCGGCCTCGGCTGCTCGTCCCCGGCCTGCGGGGCGAGCCGGTCGTGGACGAAACCCAGCACGCTCAGCGAGTCGATCTGCCGCAGGGTGAGCTGCGAACCGCCCAGCGAGTCACGGGTCTTGGCGAGCTCGGTGTCGATCTGGTCGAGCAGGTAGTACCGCATGCCCATCACGCTCACGGCGGTCGCGGCGACGATCCCGAGCGCGAGCAACGCCACATTCGCCAGCGTCAGCTTGCCGCGCAGGGAGTGGATGCCGCGCTTGCGGCGGACCCCGGTGCGGATGCCGGGCGGCCTCGGGAGGCTCACTCGCCACTTCGGGAAGATCACGCCAGCCCGTATCCCACGCCCCGCCGGGTGGTGATCACCGGCGGTCCCAGCACGTCGAGCTTGCGCCGCAGATAGCTGATGTACGTCTCGACGACGGTCGACTCGGCCGGGGTGTGCTCGTACTGCCAGACATGGCGCAGGAGCTGCTCCTTGGGCACGATCCGGCCGCCGTTGCGCACCAGGAAACGCAGCAGCGCGTACTCGGTGGGGGTGAGCTCGACGGAGCGGCCCGCGCGGTGCACCGAGTACGTCGTGTCGTCCAGCTCCAGGTCGCCGTAGCGCAGGGGCGGCCGCTGCGGCAGGACGTCGGCCGGCCGGGTCCGGCGCAGCACGGCCGTGATCCGCGCGACGACCTCGTCGATGTTGAACGGCTTGGTGATGTAGTCGTCGCCGTAGCCGAGGGCGCCGACTATCTCGGCGGGCGAGTCGCGGGCGGTGAGGAAGACGACCGCCAGGTCGGGCCGCTCGGCGCGCAGCTGACGGCCCAGGGCACGGCCGTCGCCGTCCGGGAGCATCACGTCGAGCAGCGCGGCGTCCGGGCAGGTGCGCGCGGCGAGCGTGAGCGCCTCGCGGACCGTGCCCGCCGTCATGACCTCGAAGCGGTGGTAGCGCAGGGCGATGGCGAGCACGTCGGCGATGCTCTCCTCGTCCTCCACGACCAGCACGGTGCCTGGACCCGTCGTCATGCCCCCAGTATCGGCGGGGGCACTGACAACCGCGCGGGTTCGGTGCTTTGGAGTTCCTTGAGAGTCATGGCGGGACGCCCCCACGCGCGCGTGGCGCCGCCAATTCTGTTGCGCAGGACCTGGGGGACCAACCGATCGACTGAGGAGCTGTTGAACGTGGCGGCATTGGCACGGTGGTGCTATCGGCACCGGCTGGTGGTCCTGTTGCTGTGGGTGGGAGCGTTGTTCGGCCTGGGCTTTTCGGCCTCTACGGCGGGCACGGACTACGCGAACGTCTTCTCCCTCCCGAACACGGACTCCAAGCGCGCGTACGACCTGATGGAGAAGGCCTTCCCGGAGAGCGCGGGCGACACCGACACGGTGGTGTGGAAGGTCGACGAGGGGTCGGTGAGGGACCAGGCGGTACGGTCCCGTGTCCAGCCCGCGCTCGACGAGATCGCCGGCATGAAGGGCGTCGGCGGGGTCACCAGCCCCTACGCCGCGGGCGCGGCCCAGATCAGCGGCGACGGGCGGATCGCCTACGCCCAGATCACCTTCGCCGACCAGGCGAACGCCGTACCGAAGGAGCTGGTGGAGGACGTCGTCGACACCGCGCAGCGCGCCGAACGCGCCGGGCTGCAAGTCGAGTTGGGCGGCCAGGCGATCCAGCGGGTGCAGGAACCGCCCACCGGCCTCGCAGAGATGATCGGCATCCTGGCGGCGGCCGTCGTCCTGTTCCTGGCCTTCGGCTCGCTCTTCGCGATGCTGCTGCCGCTCGCCGTCGCGGTCTTCGGCGTCGGCACGGGCATGTTCTCCACGCAGCTGCTCAGCCATGTCACGGACATCCCCGACCTGGCCCCGCTGCTCGCCACCCTGATCGGGCTGGGCGTCGGCATCGACTACGCCCTGTTCATCGTCACCCGGCACCGCAAGGGCATCCTGCGCGGCATGGACCCGGAGGAGTCGGCGGTCACCGCCCTCAACACCTCCGGCCGGGCCGTGCTGTTCGCGGGCGGCACGGTGTGCATCGCGCTCGCCGGGATGCTGGTGACGAACCTGCGCTTCCTTGACGGTGTCGTCATCGGCACCTCGCTGACCGTGGTGCTGAGCGTCCTGGCCGCCACGACCCTGCTGCCGGCCCTGCTCGGCTTCCTCGGCTCCCGGGTGCTCAGCCGCCGCCAGCGGCGCCGGCTCGCCGCGACCGGGCCCGAACCGGACCGGGCGAGCGGGCTCTCGGCCCGCTGGTCGACGGGCGTGCAGAAGCGCCCGCGCAGGATCGCCGCGATCGCCCTGGTCGTCATGGCCGTACTCGCGCTGCCGGTGCTGTCGCTGCGCCTGGGCGCCACCGACCAGGGCAACGACGACGCGTCGACAACCACGAGGAAGGCGTACGACCTGCTCGCCGAGGGCTTCGGGCCCGGCTTCAACGGCCCGCTCCAGGTGGTCGTGGACGGCGGCGACACCGCCACGCTGGTCAAGGGCATCGAGGACACGAAGGGGGTCGCCCAGGTCGCCGCGCTGCCGTCCGCGCGGGGGGTGACGGTGATCCAGGTCGTCCCGACCACGTCACCGCAGTCCGAGGAGACGGACCAGGTCATCGACACCCTGCGGGACGAGGTGATCCCGAAGGCGGGGGTGCGGGCCCACGTCGGCGGCGTCACGGCGGTGTCGAAGGACTTCGCGACGGTGACGGGAGACCGCCTGCCGCTCTTCATCGCCACGATCATCGGCCTGGGCTTCCTGCTGCTGCTGGTCGCCTTCCGCTCCGTGGTGGTTCCGCTGACGGCCGCCCTGATGAACCTGATCGCGGCCGCCGCCTCCTTCGGTGTCCTCGTCGCGATCTTCCAGTGGGGCTGGGGCCTCGACCTCCTCGGCCTGGGCAAGGAGGGCCCGATCAACGCCTTCCTGCCGGTCATCATGCTGTCCCTGCTCTTCGGCCTCTCGATGGACTACCAGGTGTTCCTGGTCAGCCGAATGCACGAGGAGTGGGTCAACACCAAGGACAACGCCCGTGCGGTACGCGTCGGTCTGGCCGAGACCAGCCGCGTCATCAACTCCGCGGCCCTGATCATGGTCTGCGTCTTCATGGCGTTCGTGCTCAGCGGCGACGCGGGGGCGGCGATGGCGGGCGTGGGCCTGGCCGCGGCGGTGGCGCTGGACGCGTTCATCCTGCGTACGGCACTGGTGCCGGCCGCGATGCACCTGCTCGGCAACTCCAACTGGTGGCTGCCGGCCTGGCTGGAGAAGCGGCTGCCGCATCTGGCGGTGGAGCCCAAGGAGGAGACGGGGGCGGCCTCCTCCGAGAGCCAGGCGGAGGGCCCCTCCTCGGCCGGCCCGTCCTCCGCCGACCACTCCTCGGCTGTCCACGGCTTCGTCCGTACGGCCGACGGCGACCCGATCGCGGGCGCGGCCGTCACCCTGCTGTCGAAGGGCGGACGCCAGGTGGACCGGGTCGTGTCGCTTGCCGACGGCTCGTACATCGTCTCGGTCCCGGCGCCGGGGACGTATCTGGTGACGACGTCGGCGCCGTCGTACGCCTCCCGGGCCCGTCAGGTGGTCGTCGAGGACGGTCCGGTGGTGCATGACGTGGACCTGGCGGAGGGGGAGGTGGACGCGGTCAATTAGTTCTGGGCCGACCGGCCTTCAGGACCTCGTCGACATCGATGGTGACCTTGGCACCGATCGAGTCGGGCAGTGCGATGATCTCGCCGGGGGCGTGGACGCGGTGGTTCGCGTAGTTGTCCCCGGTGGGGTCGGTGAGGACGTGGAGGCGTTGGTGTCTGCGGTCGACGATGACATAGACGGGGAGCTTCGCCTGGGCGTACGCCGCGACCTTGGTGCGGAGGTCGTTCTGGTAGTTGCTGGAGGTCACTTCCAGGACCAGCCGGAAGGCGATCGGGTCATAGCAGTTGTTCTCGACCAGGTGATCCTCGAAGTCGGCATCCACAACCGCGAGGTCGGGGATCGCGAAGTCTTCGGCCCCCGCGGGAAGCCACAGCCCGATCCCTTCAAGCACTTCGGTTTCGTCGCCGTCCAGCCCGGCCGCGACGAAAGGACGCCTCATCCTGGACAGTGCGCGGGCGTGAGCACCGTCGGGGGGCGGGGACACGATGATCAGGCCTCCGATGATCTCGACGCGATACCCCGGAAGGCGGTCCATGATCCGGTTCGCCTCCGCAATCAGCGGACGGTCGTCATGGGGACGCTCGACGGATGCTGCAGACATCGCGTGCCTCCTGTGGGCTGCTGTCGAGGAAATCATCGTATGGCGGGCGAGTCCCAGGTGTCCCGTTCGAGTCCCATCACCCGATCGTGGATCACTCCGCCCGCCCCTTGCTCGCCCCCGGATCCGGCATCGCCTTCGTCATCCCCGGCAGGAAGTCCGTGAACAGCTCGTGCACCTCCCGTACGAGCGGCCGCAGCACCCGGAACCGGGCGAGCGACACGCCCCGCGCGGTGAGCCGGGCACCCCGCTCGGCGAGCCGGTAGCTCCGCTCCCGTCCCTCGGTCCGATCGAAGATCCAGTACAGCACGAGCCCCATCTGGGCGAGCCACATCAACTCGGGGAGCATGTCCCGCAGTTCTTCCGGAACCTTCGTTTTCGTGGCCCCGGCCAGCACCTGCCGATGGACGCTGATCGCCGCCACGCGCGCGTGCTCCGACTCGGGGGAGAAGGGGCTGAGCGGACTGTCCGGATCGGCGGCGTTCTTGAAGAACTGCACCGCGAATTCGTGGTACGGCGTGGCGATGTCCAGCCACACCTTCAGCACGCCCCCGAGCCGGGCCTCCAGGTCGGTCTCCCGGGCCAGGACATCCCGGACCGCCGCCTGGTGCTCGGCGGCGATCCGGTCGTAGAAGCCCTGGATCAGGTGCTCCTTGCCCGCGAAGTAGTAGTACGCGTTGCCGACGGAGACCCCGGCCTCCTGGGCGATGGCCCGCATGGTCGTCTTGTCGTAGCCCCGCTCCTGGAACAGCCGCATCGCCGTCTCCAGGATCAGCGCGCGGGTCTGCTCGGACTTGCTCGGGGTACCGCCCTCGTCGGGGCTGTCATGGTTCGCAGGCATCGGAAGAGAGCCTAACCAGTGGGACAGGTACCGCTGTCGCAGACCGGTGGGGTCTGGCCCTGGCCGGCGCCGCGTCCGGGCGGGTTGTACGTCCATCCCTGGCCGGGGTCGTACGTCCACCCGTCCGCACGGCGGTACACGGCCCCGCCCCACCTGCCGCCGTATCCCCACTGACCGCTGCCGCTGCCCCTGCCGCTGCCCCTGCCCTGCTGGCCGGCACGCCACTTGGCGGCGGCGAGCACCGCACCCCTGGCAAGCCGGGCCCCCGACCGGGTGCTCAGCCGGTGCGCCAGTGCCCGGTGCTCGCGCAGGGCCCACAGCGTGACGATCCAGGCGGCGGTGTCCCGGTACACCTGCCCCGCGTCACCGACGACGGTGATCTCGTCGAGGGTGGCCCGGTGATCGAGCCCGGGGAAGCGCCGCCGGGCCTCCTGCGACCCGGCCGGCACCAGCTCCAGAGGTACCAACTGCGGTTGCCGTACGAGCCAGTCGCGCAGGAAGCCGCACAGGGCGCACTGGGCGTCGTACAGGACGGTGAGCCGGCGGACCGGGACGCGCGTGGCGCCCCGGTCCTCGATGGTGGCCACGGTGGTCACGCGCCCTGCGTCCCGACCCAGCCCTGCGGCGCGACGGGCGGCACCTGCTCCCGCTCCATCACACTCCGGCGCCGGATCCGGTTGAGCACGTACACGTTGGCCAGATGCATGACCCCGAGCACCAGCAGCACCACGCCCAGCTTGGTCGACAGGGCCTCGAAGATGCCGCGCGTGTCCTCTATGGTCGCGTCCCCGCTCAGGTAGAGCGCGACGAACCCGAGGTTGACGAGGTAGAAGCCGACCACCAGCAGATGGTTGACGGCGTCGGCGAGCTTCTCGTTCCCCTGCAGCACGTCGGCGAGGAAGACCCGCCCGTTCCGGCTGAGAGTCCGGGCCACCCAGATGGTCAGCGCGATGCTGACGACCAGGTAGATGACGTAGGCGACGACGGTGCGGTCCATTGCCCCATCCCTTCTTGAACGCGTTCAAAACGCTGACAGGACAGACTCTAGACCTGCTTTTGAACACGTTCAACTCACTGGGGATGGGGCGTACGTCACGCTCTGCGCCCGAGCGTCGGCCGTTTGCTGTAGTCCGTGAAGCCGAGGACGTTCCCCCAGGGGTCGGCGATCTCGACGGTCCATCCGGTCGCCACGGAGAACGGCTCGTCGAGCAGGTCGATCCCTGCGCCGGTCAACTCCCGCGCGGCCACCCGGGCGTCCGGCACCTCCAGCCACACGCGCGCGGAGGGCCAGGCCGGCGGACGCTGCCCGAGCCCCTCCTCCTGGCGCAACAGGATCCCGGGTGTCTCGCCCCCGACCTTCAGCAACGCGATCCCGCCCTCGTCGAACCGAAACCCCACCACGAACCCGGCCCGCTCGTAGAAGCGGACGGCATCGGCGAGGTCTCCGACGGGGAGCAGGATGTTGTCGAAACCGAGCAGCTCGTACGATTCGTTGTCTGACATGTCGTCACATTAGGTACGAATCACCGGGCACGCGTGGGGGCTGACCGGGAGACGCGGCAAGGTCACTCGTCGGGGGCAGCGGCGAAGCGGCCGAGGGCCGTCGGATCAGTCGTCCGACGGCCCTCGGCCACTTGAGGCACGGGTGAGCGCACGGGCGCCCGGCGTGTGGGTGCCCCCTTCTCTCACCCGATGGCGATACGTGTCGGCCAGTAGGTCGACTTGCCGATGATCTCCGTACCGGACCCCGACAGCGGGCCCTTGCTGCCTGGATGGAACGAGCGCCGCTACCGGGGTTCATTCGCAGTGCATCGGGCTTCAGCCCGGTGGTGAGGCGAATCTGATGGTTGTGACGGGGAGCGTCGCCGTGTCTGGTTCCGCGGAGCCGGACACGGCGTGGGCATATTCGCGGCGCGGAGCGCCGTGATCGCTGGTCCCGGCGAAGCCGGGCTGTGTTCACACCGGCCGGTTCTGCTGCTCGATGTACTGCCTGACCACGGTGAGCGGGGCGCCGCCGACAGTTCCGGCGAAGTAGGAGCCCGACCATAGCTTGTTGGCCCGCCAGTAGTGGCGTACGAGGTCGGGGAACTCTTGGCGCAGGCGGCGTGAGGAGACGCCCTTGAGGGAGTTGACCAGCTTGGTGACGGGGGCCTTGGGCGGGAAGTTCACCAGCAGGTGGACGTGGTTGTTCTCGCCGTTGCATTCCACCAGCTCGCACTCGAAGTCCGCGCACACCGACCGCATG